>JAZSFL010000008.1:0-56795 GCA_045532185.1 Ruminiclostridium sp. | reverse complement strand
CCTGCACATTTTTTCAAAAAACCTATTGACAAAAACTGTATTACCTGTTATAATACAACTGTACCAAGTGAACTAATACAGTTATGCGCTTGATAATACACCATATTACAGAAAGGAACGGTGATGAAATGTTTGTAATGCAGCTGGAGGGCGGTACTCCTATCTATGAACAGCTTATAGCCCGTATTACCGAGCTTATTTCAAACGGCACCCTTGCCGAAAACGAGAAGCTTCCTGCGGTGCGCGAGGTTGCAAAGACTCTGGGCGTCAACCCCAACACAGTCCAGAAGGCATACAGCATGCTTGAACAGAGCGGACTCATCTACTCAATCCCCGCCAAGGGCAGCTACGTAGGGAAAACAGAAAAAACCGAGGAAATCATAAAGAAAAAAATTCTCGGTTCGCTGTCGGAAAATATTTCCGAAGCACTTAAAGCAGGCATTACGGAAGAGGAAATTATGCTTCTTATAAAAAATTTAAAGGAGGAAATTATTAATGATTGAGCTTCAGGATATAACCCTTGATTTTGATGAGAAAAGAGTTCTTGACGGCGTAACAATGACTGTTCCCGACGGCAGAGCTTTCGGACTTTTAGGCTCCAACGGCGCAGGCAAGTCCACAATTCTCCGCCTCTTGTCCGGCATTTACAGGACTCAGGGCGGCACTCTTAAAATCGACGGTGAGGACGTTTACGACAACGTTAAGCTGAAAGAACAGATATGCTTCATAAATGACGAAACCATACAGTTCACCGACTACACTCTTACAGGTCTCAAAAATTACTACAAGCGTTTTTACCGCACATTCTCTGAAGAAAAATTCAAAAAACTCCATGCTGTACTGGATCTTCCGCTGAATAAAAAGCTCTCCACCTTTTCAAAGGGCATGAAAAGACAGGCTATAGTTATCTGCGCAATCGCCTGCTGTACCAAGTACCTTTTCCTTGATGAGGCATTCGACGGACTTGACCCCACAATGCGTATAATCGTAAAGAATATGATGATTGACGCTATGCTGGATAACGGCGCTACCGTAATTCTATCTTCCCACAACTTAAAGGAAATCCAGGAATTCTGCGACACCGCCGCACTTCTGCATAACGGAAAAATTGTATTCTGCCGTGAGCTTGACACCGTTATGGGCAATATCCGTAAGGTTCAGACCTCATTCGGTACTCCTGCTTCCGCAGAAGATTTTCCCGAGCTGGAAATACTACACATAGAAAACAGCGGCAGTATCACAAACATAATCGCTAAGGGCAGCGAGGAAGAAATCCGCACGGCGGTTGAAAAATGCAACCCTAAATTTGTGGATATGATTCCCCTTACCCTTGATGAAATATTTATTTATGAAATGGAGGGTCTGGGTTATGACGGAAAAAACCTTTAATTACACCCTGAGATATTTTCTCTTTCAGATGGGAAGACTTAAAACTCTTGCAATATTCTCCTGTATATTCTCTGTTTTAGGCTTCCCCCTGCTTGCCGTGGCTGCAAATATGGAAAGATTTACCACATCTTTTTACGATGAAATAATCGTACCCATGTATGTTGTTGCTGTAATCGGTATCTGCGGCATGGCTCTGCTGAGCTTTATCATTCCCGTTGCGGCATTCAAGCACCTTTACACAAAGACCAGTGCAGACAACATCCTGTCTCTGCCGCTTACAACCACACAGAGATTTATCGGCGATATGGGCTCGATCCTCGCTTCCTACTGCCTGCCTATGGGTATTTCCGCAGTACTTACCTTAATCTCTGAAAATGTAACCATAGCTGTGCTTAATAAGCAGACTGTATCCGATTTATCCGAATATGCATTCATAGCTTTTCTCTGCACCTTTCAGTTCATTATGCTGAACTCCGCAATCACTGTCTGCTGCGGACGCATGGTTGAGGCTATGCTCTACCCTGTTGCAGTTAATCTTGTAATGCCTCTTGCAATTACATACGGCGGAGAAATTGCATTTATAAACGCTTTCGGCATAATGTCCTCGGGCACTCTGGAGGTAATGCAGTCCCCCATATACAATATGTTCCCCTTCAGCTTCCTGATGAGCCTTACAGCTTTCTTGAACCTGAACATCCTGTGGGGTATGCTTTTCTCGTTATTGTATCTGGGTCTTGCATATCTGGGTTACAGAAAACGCCTTGCACAGAATATCGGTAAATCCTTTGTATTCAGGTACGCCTATCTTATTGCAACCGTAGTTGTTGGTATCGCTTTTATCATCAGCTATATATGGCTGGTAGATATGGGCTATCTTTACAATCATCAGACTCCTCAGTTCGGAACAGTTATCACAATCGCAGTTGTACTGCTGATTATGCTGCTTATAATGGAGCTTATAAACTATAAAAAAATACACAGCATACCTAAATTTATTTTACATTACGCAGGAACACTGGGCGGCGGATTTCTTATATTCTTCTTACTTATATGGAGCGGTGGCTTCGGAGCAGGTTACTATGTGCCCGATATAAACAACATCGAAACGGCAGGCATGTCAGGCTTCTACCGCGAAGCAGGCTGGGAAAACGGAGTTGAAAATTACATCGACGGCATTGACGAAGAGGCACTCAGCCTTATACTTGAAGAACACCGTTATATCGTTGATAACTATGACCCCGACGGAAGAACCAAGGACGAAGTGACAGAAGATTTATATAACTACGATATAACAGAAAGGGACTACTCCATTTTCAACACACATTTTGGCTACAACATGAAGGACGGAACCCGCATAGACCGTAACTATTCCCTTGACTACACCACAAAGGATTTGTGGGAAAGAATGTATAAGACCGAAAGCTATCGTCTTACTACCATCAATATTCTCAGGGAATGGTCGGTATGGCAGAATAAGGAACCGTATGCAATCAGACTTGTAAACGCTCACAGCGATAAGGTATACCTTAAATTTGAAGGTGAAGACTTACTGAACAGCGAAATCCTGAAGGCCCTTGAAGCCGACCTTAAAGCCGATACAGAGTACGGCAGACACAATGAAAACGCACTTGGCGTCATCGAAATAGGCCGGAATATTGTTGAGAACGCAAACGGTCAGACGCAGACTTATTTTAACGCATACCATAACATCGTAATCTACGAAAGCTACACCAATACACTTGCGGCATTAAGTCAGCACGGCGAAATTCCTTCCCTTGAAACAGTAATCGAGGACAGCACAAAGAACTGCGAAATCTTCATGCTGAGCCGTATTCCCACAGGCGGAATTGATATGGCGGCAGTAAATATTTACGGTTCCGTGAATGTGGACGAAGCAATTTTCATCACCGCCGAGGAATTCAGGGAACTTACCTCAAAGCAGGTAAAGTACAATATCTTTGACGGCGAGGATACAAGCGACGATTACCAGTATACTCTCATAAGAGGCGGCTGGAGCAGATTTGACCAGATAAGAGACAAGGACCTTATAATCGAAACCCTTGAAAAGGACGGTCTCGGTCTTGACAACTACGACTTCATTGATAATTACACAGGTGATGTTTTCAGCAAATGGATTATAGATTCCACAATCAACACCGAATACAACGCATACTGTGACGAACTCTTTGCAAAGAGAACAAAGCTTTCTGTCAAAGAAAAGGAAATATCATCATATGAAGCGGGCGGAGGAATATCAGCCCACGAAGTGATTGAGGAAGTAGTTATATCAGAATAAAGCAAAAGCCATTGCAGATAAATCTGCAATGGCTTTTCTGATGAATGATGAATGATTGAAGTGTCGGGCAAAGCCTGACATATTTTAAAAACATCGCCGCAGGCGATACAATAATCCTTCATCTTTCATCGTTAATCCTTCATCTGTATAAGTATTCCGCAATGCTTCTTGCCAGCCATCTGGCTTCGCTCTTGTCGGCGATTTCCCAGAGACGGACGGTAAGCGTGAGGATTTTACCGCTGTCCGTTTCCTGCTCATAGATAATGCCGTAACGCTCCGCTCTGTGAGGGTTGTCAATCATCCACACAAGAGGAACGATATCCGTGCCGTCAAGGTTTTCGCAGTGGCTGTGCATTATGGGTTCAAACCACTGAGGAGTTGAATAAAACTCTGTGGGGAAGCTTTCAAAAATCGGATGCTTTTCCTGAATGAGACAGCCCATCGTGCCTACAGGCAAAGGTCTGCCCATAGACTCGGAAATTGACGAGAACATGGGATAGCACCAGAAGTCAGTGCAGTATGTTCCTTCAAGCTTTCCTTCGGAAGCTGGAACATAAATTGCCTTTTCTCCGTTTGCAATAAGCTTCTCTGCTTCTTCCGCACTGTTTACAAAAGCGATTTTCTTATTACCGCAGGTAATACCCTTTTCGTCAATCTGAACGTCAATTCTCGGGTAAACCATAAAGTCGTAACTGTTGCAGATTTCTGTTCCGTCAACAAACAGGTCCAGAATGTACTTCTGGGGCTTCAGTTTTCTCGGCACGGAAACCGAAGTTTCGCCCAGACGTGTCACTTTTGCGGTCAGCGCGAAATCCTGTTCACCGGAAGCAACCGTCTTGCCCTCGCAGGTAAGGTTATAACGCACCTTGCCCTTTCTGAAAGATGGATTTGTATTGAAAACAGTAATTCCGAAGTTTATTTTTTCATCGGAGCTGAACACGAATTTTTCAAATTCAGCCATCAGCACCGTATCATTGCAGAAACGCTTCCACTCCTCGGCGGTAATAGTATCCTTCGGCTCCATAAGGGAGTTTAAAACACCCACAAGGGCAGTGCCCTGACCGGGGAAATCCTGCAGGTCAAGAAGCTGGAAGCCTGAAAGATTCTCGCTTCTGAACGCCGTTTCAAGCTCCGCCTTGTAACACGCAGCCGCAAGCTTACCTGAAGCGTAGAAGAACTTGTCTGCGTAGGGAAGAAGGCCCTTTTCCTCTGCTCTTTCACGGTAGATTGCAATATTTTCCGCCTTGATTGAGCCTGTATAGTGAGAGATTTCGCGGTAATCGGGATAGGTTTCGTACTGTCCGATTTCGTGGGAAATCACGGGAACGTCGGGAATAAGCCCCTCGCCGCCGTCAGCCTCAACCTCCTTTACACCTGTGCCGTACTGAATAAGGATTTTTCCGCCTGTACCGCCCTCGCTTTCGATTCGCTCGGGCTTGATGATAGTATCATAGTTATGCACCGAGTTTGGCGCGTCGGTCTGGATATGCCCGAGGGGTGCGTCGCACATTGCGTAGGAACCGCGGTAAAGTCTTTCCTTTGAAAGTCTTACGCCGCTTAAAAAGTCGGAGTTTTCAAGCACTGCAGGCCAGAACTGGAAATTGTTGGATCCGTCTGTATAGAGATGTCGGGAATCCGCAGCACGATAGTCCTTCAGAATTTTATCCATGACCTCCTTGCTGCCCCACAACTCATTGCCGAGGGACATCATAGCAAAAGATGGATGATTTCCGAATTCCTTCAGCATTCTGAAGCCCTCGTCAATCAGGAACTGCTGCTCCTCAGTGATTTCATCAGGAACTGTTCCCCAGAAAGGCAGCTCAGGCTGCATGTATATACCCAGCTCGTCCGCCGCGGTAAATGCCGCTTCGGGTGGACAGCAGGTATGAAAACGGTAATGGTTTATACCGTAGTTCTTCGCAATTTCAAGAACTCTGCGCCATTCGGAAACGGTTGTAGGTGCATAACCTGTCAACGGGAATACAAGACCGTCATGCTTGCCGCGCATAAAGGTTTCATTGCCGTTTACGTAGATTTTCAGTCCGTCTGTCCAGATTTTTCTCATACCGAAGGTGTGGCGTTGTTCCTCGCCGCCGAATTCGGTTACAAGCGTAAGAACATCCGGTGTATATTCACTCCAGAGAGGCATCTTTTCCGAAGGAGAATAGAAGAAACTGTTTCTTCCGGCTCTTACAGGAAATTCCTGCTTTTCAAATCCCTCGACATAAGCTGAAACAGCTCCCCCGTCGGTTGCGGTAAAATTAACGGTAATTCCGTTCTTACCCACATCGGGAATAATCATCACATCATCAATATGTGTCTTCGGTCTGACCTGAAGCTCGATTCTGCCTGTGATACCGTTCCAGTTTGTCTGGGTATCGGGGGAAGTGAGATGACCGCCCTTTGTTATGTAATCAGTATTGTCAACGCAGATTGTTATTCTGTGGACTCCCGCGGAAAGCTTCGGCACAGGATAGCGGTGAGGTGTGCAGAGGCTGTCACAGGCGCCTATTGTCTTTCCGTCAATGTAAACGATAGTTTTTCTTGTTCTTTCAAGAAAAAGAGTAAGCTCCTGCTCACGCATTTTTTCTGTTACTGTAAAAGTACGCTCAAACCATGCGTGACCCTCAAAATAATATGTATCCGTAAGATATCCTGTTGCACGCCAGTCACTCTTTTTACCCTTCCGTGCGTGTGAGGTAGTATCGGGAAGAGTGATTGCATCAGGGTAATCCGAAGGAATCACACCCCTTCTTTCACTGTCCATGCAAAGCTTCCATACGCCGCTTAAGTCAATCAATTTCATGCTGTCATATTCCTTTTTATTCATAATTAATGCCGCGAGAGGCAAGCCGCCTCTCGCGGCATTATGTTTTCACTCAATCTCCGAATGATACACCTATACTTCTTCCTGTAACAACAAGCTTATCATCAGCAGGAACGAACTTGGTCTTCATTGTGACATCGGAAAGCCTGTTCTCGGTAATCTCGTTGCCGATCTTTGCAACGGTATAACCGAATCCACCGTCCTTTATAAGCTGTGCGGCACGTGCACCGAACTTGGTGGCTAAGACTCTGTCGTATGCAGAGGGGCTGCCGCCGCGGAGCATATGACCGGGAACAACCGTTCTTGTTTCAAAGCCTGTCGCTGCCTGAATCTCCTTTGCAACACGGGCGGTAACAGTTGTATATCCCTCTTCCGCACGAAGTCTCATGCGTTCCTTCTTCTTGAGCTCAGCCTCAGCCTTGCTCATTGCACCCTCGGCTACGGCAACAATTGAGAAGTTCTTGCCTGCCTCGGCGCGCTCGCTTACCGCCTTGACAACCTTTTTTATATCATAGGGAATTTCAGGAATAAGCACGATATCAGCACCGCCTGCAATGCCCGAATAAAGAGTAAGCCAGCCTGCCTTGTTGCCCATGATTTCGATAACCATGATTCTGCTGTGGGAATCGGCTGTTGTATGAATGCGGTCGATTACATCGGTTGCAATATCAACGGCAGTATGGAAACCGAAGGTAACGTCAGTTCCCCAGATATCATTGTCGATAGTCTTGGGCAGACCGATGATATTGAGACCTTCTTCGGAAAGAAGATTTGCAGTCTTGTGAGTGCCGTTTCCGCCTAAGGTGAGAATGCAGTCAAGCTTCTGCTCCTTGTATGTCTTTTTCATTTCGGCAACCTTATCAATTTCATCATCCTCGATAACCTGCATCATCTTGAAAGGTGTACGCTTTGTACCGAGAATTGTACCGCCCTGAGTAAGAATGCCCGAAAAGTCGGAGGGCTTCATTTTCTGGCAGTTATTGTGAATAAGACCGTAGAAACCGTCCTGAATACCCACTATTTCAACCTTATTTTCACCGAAAAGCTGATAACACGCTTTTGCCGCACCGCGGATAGTAGCGTTGAGACCGGGACAGTCTCCGCCGCTTGTAAGTATACCGATACGAAGTTTTGCCATAAAAATCGCCGTCCTTTTCTTTAGATATTTTATAAGTTATATTATACTCTTTTTTCTTTTAAAGTCAATATATTTTTGTGCAGTTTTAATAAATTTTATATTTTCCTGCCGCAGCCGCCACAGAATTCCGCATTGTCATCCGGATGCATACTGCAATCAGGGCTGACAGACTTTTCCTTAATTATACAGCCATACTGCCCGTATGTCAATAAATAACGTCTTATTTATTGTGCAGATTCTATAATTTCCCTTGACAATTTCACCTCTTCATAGTATAATCAGTAGTAAGAAATCGTTTTCAGAAAGGAAGAATCACCATGGCTTACATTTTAGGCGTAGATATCGGAACCTCGGGTACAAAAACCGTACTTTTTGCTGAAGACGGAACACCCGTTTCCTCCGCTACATACGAATATCCTCTTTATACTCCCCAGAACGGCTATGCCGAACAGGATCCCCACGACTGGTGGAATGCTGTTGTAAACAGCATTTCCGATGTTGTGCGCGAAAGCGGCGTTCCCGCACAGGACATCAAGGGCGTCGGCCTTTCAGGTCAGATGCACGGTCTCGTTATGCTTGACGGCGACAACAAGGTTCTGAGAAACAGCATTATCTGGTGTGACCAGAGAACAGGCAAGGAAGTTGTGGAAATCACAGAAAAGGTTGGTGCAGACCGCCTTATCGACATTACCGCAAACCCTGCTATCACAGGCTTTACAGCCGCAAAAATCATGTGGGTAAAGAACAACGAACCTGAAATTTATGAAAAGTGCCGTCATATTCTTCTCCCCAAGGACTATATTCGCTTCATGCTTACAGGTGAGTATGCTACCGAAGTAAGCGACGCTTCGGGTATGCAGCTTTTAGACATTCCTAACCGCTGCTGGTCTGACGAAGTGCTTGAAAAATTAGGCATTGACAAGGCTCTTCTCCCGAAGGTTTACGAAAGCCCTGAAATCACAGGCGAAATCACAAAGAAGGTTGCCGAAATGACCGGTCTTGCCGAAGGCACAATCGTTGTAGGCGGCGCAGGCGACAATGCTGCTGCAGCAGTAGGTACAGGCGTTGTTGAAGACGGCAAGGCGTTCACAACAATCGGTTCAAGCGGCGTTGTTTTTGCTCATACATCCGATATTTCCATCGACAAGAAGGGCAGAGTTCATACTTTCTGCTGTGCAGTTCCGAATTGCTGGCACGTTATGGGCGTTACACAGAGTGCAGGCCTTTCCCTCAAGTGGTTCAGGGACAATCTCTGCTGGGGCGAGCTTGAAACAGCTATAAATATGGGCGTTGACCCTTATTATCTTATGGATAAGGCAGCTATGGAAGTGCCGATCGGCGCTAACAAGCTTCTTTATATGCCCTACCTCAACGGCGAAAGAACACCTCACCTTGACCCCAACGCAAGAGGCGCATTCGTAGGTCTTTCCACAATGCACAAGAAGCGTGATATGCTCCGTGCGGTAATGGAGGGTGTTTCCTATTCTCTCCGTGACTGCGTAGAAGTTATGCGTGAAATGAATATAAACGTAAGCGATATGATGGCCTGCGGCGGCGGCGGTACATCTCCTCTCTGGAGACAGATGCTGGCTGACCTTTATGAATGCCCCGTAAAGACTACACAGAACAAGGAAGGCCCTGCTCTGGGCGTTGCACTCCTTGCGGCAGTAGGTGCAGGCATTTACAGCAGTGTTCCCGAAGCCTGCAAGGCTGTTATCGCACCCGACAAGGTTCAGGAACCCATCAGAGAAAACTCCGAAAAGTACGAAAAGGTTTACCGCTTCTACACAAAGCTGTATCCTGCTATGAAGAAGACATTTGAGGAGCTTGCTGAATTATAAAAAACAAGACGGACTTACCGGAAGGTAGGTCCGTTTTTTCAAGATTTTTGCAAAGAGGATAAAGGAATTCAAGCTTTTTGTAAAAAGCTTGACCAAAAACTTTTAATTCTCATCCCTATAGCTAAAGGTGCAATCGCTTTTTATGATAACATCTTTATAATATCAGAAAACTCCTTACTATCTCGCATTCCGTCAAATGCCTCATCCGCCATCCACGAATCACGGAGAATTACGTGCAGAGGTCTTGAATCCGCAGTATCATAATCCGTGCGTTTTTCTGTTCTCCTGCCCATAAGTAAGCTTTCTCTGTGAATTTCTTCAGGGCGGTTATCAAAGGCAGTTGCCGCTTCGGCGGAAACACGGAGATGCTTAATCGCCTCTTCTGTGCGGTTTAACTGTGCAAGATATTTTGCACAGCTGAAATTCATTTCCGCATTACCCCATGAGCCGAAAACAGCTTTTCCGTCATACATAATATCGCGGATAGCAAATTCCTTTTCAAGCACCTTCAACGCTTCGCTCGCAGGCAGCTGCTTTTCCAGTCTCCATATAAAACCATCAAGCAGATAGTATGCCTCTCTGATACTCTCGTGCAGATGAGGGATTTTCTCTTCCTCTCTGAGCGCCCACCATATAGCCTGCTCCCTGCATACTGTCATTGACGGCATAGTTTCGTAAAGTGCACGCCCCGTTTCCTTTCTGCCCATTTCGCAGTGCTGGAAGGCAAGACGTGCGGTTGCTTCAAGACGGATTCCCGTATCGGGGCAGTACTTTATAATACGCTCGCCGAGAGCCACAATTTCACCGTCATACTTTTCCATATTTTCTTTCCAGTCAGGAATATCTGCACTGTCATCTCCCGAAACAAACAATGAGTACATAAGCTGATTCAGCAGAATATAATTATTGGGATATTCCGCAACAGCCTTACGGGAGATACTGATACATTCACCAATAGCACCCCTGCTGATTGCCTCCTGAAAATCGCTTTTATACTGCTCCACTGCCCTTTTCTCAGCAGCATTGTCTATTCCCATAAGGGTATCGGTGGTTATTCCGAAAAATTCCGCAATTACAGGTATCAGTTCAATATCAGGATAGCAGGAATTGTTCTCCCAGCGGGATACTGACTGACAGGATACGCCGAGGATTTCCGAAAATTCCTCCTGCGTTATTTCTTTTTCTTTTCTGAGACGTTTTATTGTCTCGCCTATATTCAGTTTCATAAAATCACTCCTTTTGTTGATTTGAAATCAGCGCTTTTTTCTGTTTTCAGTATAACACAGTTTTTTCACAAATGGAATATCACGTTGAGTGAGTTTTTTTCACTATAGCAGTGAAAAACGAGCGACCGATGGCCGCTCGTTTTTTTATTCATTTCTTTTAGTAATCTTCCCGACAACGGCCGCAATAAGAAAGCAAATCAGATTCAGCACAACTATTCCCGCACCCGTAGGAATATCGATATAATATGACGCAATAAGTCCTGCTGTAAAACACAGTACCGATACTATAACCGAGCAGATTGTCACTCCCCTGAAGCTTCTGCAGAAACGCATCGAGGTAAGAGAGGGGAAAATCATAAGGCTGGAAATCAGCAATGCACCCATGAGACGCATACCTACAACAATGATTATTGCCGTAAGTACAGCAATAAGTGTATTGTAAATTCCCGAACGTATGCCTGTTGCGCTGGAAAAGCTTTCGTCAAAGGTCACCGCAAAAATTCTGTGATAGAACACAAGATACATTACGCAGACTATGACCGAACAGATTACCGACAGGATTACATCATTATCCGTAAGAGCTAAGATACTGCCGAACATATAGCTGTTTACATCAATAGAAACCTTTGTCACCGACAAGACTATCATACCTATGGCAAGAGCGCTTGACGACAGGATTGCAATAGCGCTGTCTCCGTTTATCTTACTGCTTCTGCTGAGCCTGAGCAGAAAGAATGCGGCAATAACCACCGTAGGGATTGCCACATAGAGAGGCGTAAGGTTCGCCGCCGCCGCAATTGCAAAGGCGCCGTAACCCACATGGGAAAGACCGTCGCCTATCATTGAATAGCGTTTAAGCACAAGACTTGTGCCGAGAAGTGCCGCACAGAGCGCAACCAGCACACCCACAATCAGCGCACGGAGCATGAAGCTGTAGCTGAAAATACTGATTATCTCATTCATCGTTCAGACAACCTCCTGCCATTGCTTTGAATTCGGGTATCTGCTTATACTCTTCCTTTGTACCGAAGAAATATCTGCCCTGTGCCATGTGAAGCATTTTGTTACAGCAGTGAAGAGCATTATGGATATCGTGGGAAACCATAATTACGGTAACGCCCTTTTCGCGGTTAAGACTTCTTATCGCGTCGTACATTTCCGCTGTCACCACAGGGTCAAGTCCCGATACAGGCTCATCCAGAAGCAGAAGCTTTTCCGTTGCGCACAACGCACGGGCAAGCAGTACTCTCTGCTGCTGACCTCCCGAAAGTCCGCGGTAGCTTTTTCCGATGATATTTTCAAGCTTCATCAGCTTTATCATTTCTTCCGCACGCTTACGGCTCGCCTTTGTGTAGAAAGGATTGAGACCGTTTCGGTTGAGACAGCCTGAAAGTACAACCTCGCCCACCGTTGCGGGAAAGTCCTTCTGTGCAGCTGTCTGCTGAGGAAGATAGCCGATTTCACGCTGCCTTACACCGCTGAAAGTGATTGAACCGCTGCTGTACTGCTTCAGTCCTAAAAGCCCCTTTATAAGAGTGGATTTGCCTGAGCCGTTCTCACCTACGATACAGAGAAAATCACCTTCTTCAACTGTAAAGGTCACGTGTTCAAAGGCGCTGATACCCTCATATTTCATACAGAGGTCCTTACATTCTATAAGCTTCACTGTGCACCCGCCTTTCTGCATTCCGAACAGGTTCCGTAAAGAGTTATCTTTGTTCTGTCCAGCACAAAATCATGATGCTCCAGCAGATGCTCGTTAAGGTCGCCCAGATAATCACATTCAAGGTGAATTATATCACCGCAGCCTACGCATTTCAGATGAAAATGCTCGTGACACTCTCCGCCGATATACTGATAGCAGGCGGGCTCGCCTTCTTCAAGGCGGTAGCGTCTGATTTTTCCTTCGGCAATAAGCTTTTCGAGATTGCGATAAACGGTAGTTGTCCCCACAGCTGTCCCCTCTGACTTGAGCAGTGCGCAGATTTCCTCTGCAGTCAGGTGACGGTCAGCATTTTTTTCGAGTATTCCGAAAATAAGCTCGCCTTGTTTGGTTTTGTATCCCATAAAATTTCTCCGAATCTGAAATTGATTTTCATTTTCATATTGTAATACTTTTTTTGAAATTTGTCAAGAGGTGTGCTGCATCCGGCATTTTCTGTCCTTTATAAAAACAGATAACCCCACAGACAAAGCTGTGGGGTTGACTGCATTATTCACATAAATACCCAAACAGAAATACTGCAGGGGAATTCCAGTAGATTGTGATTTCGTTGAGAGAATAGCAACCTACATCATCGGCATAACATTTCATAGGCGGCGTACCCTCAGGAACAAGAATTTTCGCATCGGGATCGCCGGGATGTCGGTTAGGTCCTCCACTTACCATTCCGGGGATACATTCCTCTATTCCGTCTGCGTGGGCAGGACGCAGATGAGGATAGTTGCAGCGGTATTCACCCGTACCTGTAACATAACTTATGCCCGTAGCATTTACTCCGAGCAGATAATCCGCCTGCTTCCCTGCATAAACGGCGTATTTGTTTCCGCCCGTAATATAATCCGCAATAGCAAAGTTCATACCATGTTTGAGCAGGGACATATTACTGCCCCAATGATAATCATTTTCCGTCATAGCTGCGCCATAACCGCACCTGTCGGAAACTTCAGCAAGCTCATCAGCCTTGCTGATAAAGCTGTCAGTAAGCTTTTTATATACCGCTTCATCTTTTTTATCAGCACTCAGGATATATGCAAGCGCACCGAAACCGCCTACATCTGCATAACCGAGTCCTGTAATATTAAAATCACATGAAAGCAGTAATTTTAAATCGCTGTGATATTTTTCTTCACCTGTAAGAGCATACATTTCCGCCGCCGCCCAGAAACGGTTGGACTTATCCTCCCATTCACCGTAACCACCTGTGTTACAGCCGTCAGGGTTTTTGAATCCGAGAAAATCAGGGTTGTTTTCAAGCCAGCTGTATGAAAGCTGTGCCGCATTTTCCAGTCTTCCGGAGAATTCCTTATCAAAACTGTAAATCCTTGCGGCAAGGGCGCATACTGCAGCTGTATCGGCAACCGCCATTGAAGAAACAGGGAAAAGATACATCTGCTCCTTGTCCTCTTCAGGCATAACGAACGGCGCATGGCACATTGTTGTAGCTTTGTGGTATACACCTCCGTCAGAACGCTGCATTCTGAGTATCCATTCCAGTTCAACACGGCATTCGCTCAGTATATCGGGAATAGTATCTGCACTTTCGGGAATGTCAAGATTCAGGCCCTTTAATCCGGGAAACATCAGATAGCCATACAACAGATGCGCCAATGCACAGGCACCTGCCGTAACATATCTTCCGTAATCCCCTGCGTCATGCCAGCCGCCGGTAACATCTGCCGAAACAGAGCTGTCATCCCACAGAACAGCTTTTTCAGCATGACATTTACCGTGACTGTATACTCCCGCGTGTTCGGAACAGAGTCCTGAACCGCAGCGCAGAAAATAAAAGGCTTTCATAAGGTCTTTCAGTACAGGCTGAAAGACATTTTCTCCGATTTCAAAAGCTGCAGAGATTTTTCCCTGAACTCTGATACGATATTTTCCGCATTTTCTGAAATCCGTAAAATCGGCTGTATAAACATTATCCCCTGAACATTCATCATAACCGTAGCAGCTTGTATCGCCCGAGAAAACAGTCTCTCCTGCTTCATCAACAATATCAAAGCTGTCGCATGGAAATGGTATTACTGCCGTTTTTACGCTTTCCGATTTATAACCTGCCTGATTCACAAAGATATCAAAAGGATTTCTTCTGATTTCAGCAGTTTCTCTGTCGAAATATGTCTTATCCATAAATCAGACCTCCGAAGACACCTGCAACGGGAGAGAGCGCTCATTTTCAATATATACTTTCCCGTTTTCGGCTCGTTCAATTATTATCATGATATTTTTCGCCCGCGGGCGCTGTTTTTTTTCTAAAGTATATCACAACAAAACAAAAAGGTCAATCTGAAAAACTTACTTTTTTAGCACAAATAAGACATTTATTCAGACTTCAACTCTGGGAAAATACTGTAGTCTCAATCTGTCCGCCACAAGTGCCACAAACTCGGAGTTTGTGGGTTTACCGCGAAGATTATGTACGGTATATCCGAAGATGCTGTTAAGAACATCTACGTCACCTCTGTCCCATGCGATTTCTATTGCATGGCGGATTGCTCTTTCCACACGGGATGAGGTAGTATTGTAACGCTGTGCAACTGTGGGATACAGAAGCTTAGTAACGCAATTTATCATTTCTTCATCATTAATTGAAAGAATAATTGCTGTTCGCAGGTAGTGATAACCCTTGATGTGAGCGGGAATGCCTATCTGGTGGATAATATCGGTTACCACATATTCGATGTTCACAAGCTCATTCTTCATTGAAGAAAGTACATTTCCTGCTCTGAAGTTATAGAGGGACATTACCTTCTTCACCATTATTGACGGGTCGAACGGTTTTATCATAAAGTAGCTTGCTCCTGCGTCCATCACCTCTTTTTCAAGCTGAGGAGATGAATAATTAGAAACGACGATTACCATGGGCGGACGGGGAGTAAAATCTCTTATCTGTGCCATAAGCTCCGCAGCATCCATCTCAGGCATTTTGGCTTCCACAATGAGAAAATCAGGAACATCAGCCTTGACGCAGTCAAGAATCACCCTGCCGTTCTTCTGCCTTGTAATGGCAAACATACCTTCGTTCTTGAGAAGGCTTGCCCAGGCAAGACCGCCGTCGGAACTGTCGTCCCCGATAAGCACTTTGATTTTTTCGTTTCTGTTAAGTTCTGCTTTTTCTGTCATTTTTATAAATCCTCCATATTGTTTGTACGGAATTTCAAGTTTTTCCGTGGTTTTATCTTAGCAGAATTAAGGGATTTATTCAATATTTTACAGAAAAAACGGGGTTCCTGGTAATGTCAAATATTTCCTGACAATTTATCTGCTGTACCGCATATATCCCGGAAAACGCCTGTTTTATCACAATTTTCCGCCTTTGGGCAACCGTGCAGAAAATGTCTTTTAATGTCGTATTTTCACTGAATATTTCCGGAATATTTTATGAATATTCTGTATATACAAAAAAGCCTGAAAGCAGAAATGCTTTCAGGCTTTTTAAGTTCATCAGCCCATATTGAGTTTTCTTATATGCGAATCCTCGGAGAAGGTTATAGCGTTGTAGAGAATAAGAACGCTGTCGTATTCCTCCATATCCACAAGAGTGCTGTATCCCGCGTTTATATAACGCATATCAAGCACTGTAATCTTGCTGTAATGAGCGGTAAGGAAAGGAATGAATGCATGTGCATAGCTGTCCTTGAAAATAAGAATGGACTGTTCATTGTTGCTTTCCTCGGAAGTTATTGTCATAACGGGTGAATTTGTGCCCATGAAGGAAGAATACTTGTCCTTTACTTCAAGGTATTCGCGGAAATAAAGACTGTCATAATCCTTTACAGACATACCGTCATTTATCGTAAGTGTCAGGTCAACCCCTGCCTTATTGTGATAATAGTCGATGATATCAGGGGTTATGCTGTCGTCAAGGGTCTTGGAATAAAGTGTACCTCTGAAATCACTGCTTGCATGCTCAATATCAAAGGATGAAAGGGGTGTCGCCTGATATCCCAGGGATTTTGCCGCTTCCATATAGGCAAGGTATGCACCGTAGCTGGTCCAGTGATGGTCGGTACGGTAGTAGATATACTCTTCCGAATGACTTTTCAGCGTAGGGAAAATGTCAATATATCCGCATTCCAGATTTTCACGGCAGTAGTTGTTGAGCTGACTCTGACTGCCTACAGGAGTACATTCGGGAAGCAGGTCGGAATAAATTTCCTGAGAAGTGGGAGCAAGCATAAAATAAACGGGAATATCGGAATTCTTTTCAGTAAATTTATTGACAGCTGCTAAGTTCTTGTCAATAAATTCAGTATCATAACCTTCCCACACCTGCATCATACGGTCGCCGACAGTAAAAATACCATTGACCTCTGTTTTACCGATTAAACGTTCGGTGCCGTTTTTAAGTTTTATCCAGCCTTCTCTTCCGAAAAATCTGTCAGAAAACCAGTTTTCAAAGCCTGTCATTGCAGACTTGTCAACGTAAGTTTCAAAGGATATTTCCGGAAATCCGGAAAGATAACGGTTTTCATTCTCAGAAAAAGGTCTGTCCTCTTCGGGAAGATTTATAAGCGTGAGTATCGGCATTGCCAGAAGGAAAAGGAAGAATGCCGCTACTAATATTATCTTGTGGATTTTATTTCTCATCAGCTTTCCTCCTTAGAAATTAAAGTAAAGAAAAGGGTTGTAGGTTGCGTCTGCAAGGTATGCGATACAGAGAATGAATACCGCGATTTTTGCTACGGGAGTGATGATATTCACTGCCGCAGGAGCCTTACCGCTTACCTTTTCCACGATAATTTTCCATGCGTCTGTGCTTGCGAAAATGCCGAGAATAAGCATTACACCGTAATTGATGAGCAGATAGAGTGCTGTGTTATCGGCAAGAATACCTGTGCTGCCGAACATTATGCCCATATAGCCGAATGCTGTGGAAAGGTCGGGAGTTACGAACAGTACCCAGCCAAGCACCACCAGAAGCATTGTATAGAACCAGCGTACTGCTGTGGGTAATTTTTCAAGAAGCTTTCCGAGGAACAGCTTTTCCGCAATAATAATAACACCGTAGAGACAGCCCCAGAGGATAAAGTTCCAGCTTGCACCGTGCCAGATACCTGTGAGAAGCCATACCACAGCAAGGTTGAACACATTTCTCCACTTGCTGCAGCGGTTGCCGCCCAGAGGAATATACACATAGCTTCTGAACCATGCACCAAGCGTCATATGCCAGCGGCGCCAGAATTCGCTGATGCTCTTTGAAAGATAAGGGTAATCGAAGTTCTCGGGGAAATTGAAGCCCATCATCTTGCCGAGACCGATAGCCATATCGGAATAACCTGAGAAGTCAAAATAAATCTGTAAGGTATAACCGATAATACCAAGCCACGCGGTAAGAACGGACATTTCACCGCCCATAAGGGCAAATGCCTCGTTCCAGAGCTGACCGATACCGTTTGCGATAAGAACTTTCTTGCCTGCACCTGTAATAAAACGGACAATACCCTCGTAGATCAGGTCAAGATTTATGGTTCGGTTGTCAAGCTCAGCCGCAACATCATCATAACGCACTATAGGGCCTGCTACAATCTGGGGGAACAGTGTAACAAAGGCGGTAAAGGATACAGGGTTCTTCTGAACCTTGATTTTTCCAAGATACATATCAATTGTGTAGGACATGGACTGGAAGGTGAAGAAGCTGATACCGATAGGCAGGGGCAGATAGCTTTCGGGCTTTGCACCGAATACTGCGCCGAACACGTTGTTTGTCACGTCAAGGAACGGATTTTCAAGGCTCAGTCCGAAAATATCATTGATACTTCCGAAAATGAAGTCACTGTACTTGAAAATTCCAAGGAGCGACAGGTTCATCACCAGCGATACGATAAGGCATACGCGCTTTATACCGATTCTATCGTTATATTTATGCATCAGAAGTCCCGCAAAATAGTCGATAAGCGTGGAAATAAGCATTACAACTACATATTTCGGCTCGCCCCATGCGTAGAAAATAAAGCCGCTTACAAGAATTATAAAATTTTTCAGTTTGAAAGGCACTGCATAATATAATCCCAGAGTAAGCACCAGGAACAAGAACACAAACACCAGACTTGAAAATACCATTTGTTATTCCCCTTTTATTTTTTTCATTGCGTTTTCGTAACGCTCTCTGTCATAAAGCCGGTTAAGCACCTCTAAAAGCGCATTCACACTTATCCGCTCAGGCAGTGAAAGTTCAGCCGCCAGCTTTTTTCTCAGTTCGCCGCTGTTTTCACCCCCTGTAAGCCCGTCGTCAAGCAGGTCTGCCTTTGTAATCCACGGCTCACGGGTTTCCGATTCCGACAACACTCCCGCTTCAAGGAATGCCTTGCGGAGAACCTGCGCGTCAATTCCCTCAACCCCCAGTTTTCCTTCCTTTGAAGGCTTTTCCTTGCGTTTTTCCTTACCGAAGATGTCGGGTATATAGATGTTTATTATTTTTCCGTTTCCGATACAGCTTTTCAGATGATTCCGTATCTGAAAGCCTGCACCGTCGCTGTCCGTAAGGACAATCACACCGCCGTTGCCTGCAAATGCGCGGATGAGCGAAAGCTTTTCCTTATCCTTGTATATACGGAAACCATCGGTTGTGATAATAAGGCCGTCAATCAGACTTTCCAGTTTTATTTTGTCGTACTTGCCTTCAACTATTACAGGCAGTTTTACATAAATCTTTTCCTCAGGCATATCTTTTCTCTCCTGCAAGGAACAGCTTTGTAACGGTTTTATCAAAAATAACTCTCGTATCCAGAGGCATGGACTTGATTTCCGTGTCAGCCTCAGAAAGAATAAACAGGGTTTCTCTCAGATAACCCAGGCGAAGATGCGACACAGCGGTCATTGAACGCTTCAATACCCAGTCACGGTTTTTCGGATAACCCAGCTGCTCAGCCGCCTGAGCAGGAAGCACCCCTGTCATTTTTGCAACCTTTGCACGGTACAGATCAAGATATGCACCTGTCATTGCCGAAAGGATATTGACTGCGTCAATGCGCTGTGCAAACAGGTCGTCAACTATCCTGAACGCCTTTTCACGTTCGCCTGCATTTATAGCTGTTGCAAGCTCGAATACACTTGTATCAAGATGCTTGCCCACCAGCTTATCTATAATATCTCTTGTAATGACTCCGCCCTTGCCCACATAGTCCATGAGCTTCGAGCTTTCGGAGCTTACAAGTGTCATATCGCAAAGAACTCTTTCGCTGAGATAAGCGGCGTCCTCGGGGGAAATAACAATACCTCCCTTTGCCGCCTTTCTCACTACAAGATCAACTATCTTATTTTCAGGCACACCGTCAAGTCTGCATACGACGCCTGCCTTGCCTACAGCGCTTATAAAATCCTTTACAGCCTTTTTCGTATCATTGGTTTCGATACCTGTAATGCTGAAGACAAGAACGGTTGTATCAGGGACATTTCCGATAATATCCAGATATGCCTTATATTCTTCAGCGTCCATAGCTTCGGGCTTTACGTCGTTCACAATCACGACCTTCATATCCGCGAATACGGGAAGGCCCTCCACATAGTCAATCAATGTACCTGCGTCAGGATTTGAAGCAAGCTTTATAAGGTTGAAATCAATGGGGTCGTCGCCAACCACCTTTTTTATTATCTTATCGGTGTAGGTTTTTACAAGGAACGGTTCTTTTCCGTAAAGAAAGTACACATTCTTTATCCTGCCTGCGCTTATATCGGATTTCAGTCCTGCTTCCTCAACTATCACAGCTACACCCCTTTCTATTGTACGCAGAGGGCGTATCTTCCCTCTGAATCTATAACTATTTCGGTCTTATTGAGGAAGGCGTTTACAGCCTCTCCACAATTATAATACTTTTTATCACATAAAATGGTTGCAGAGTTTCCGCCTTTTCCGTAATTTTCCCTGTAACCGCTGTATACGGCAATATCGCACTCAGTTGCGCTTCCGGCAGGAAGTATTCCCACCGTTATTCCTCTGATACTGAGGAAAATTTCACTGTTATTGACCGTAACACTGTATAACCCGCTCACGTTGTATTCTGCGCTGCCGTGGAACGGTAAATGGATATTTCCACCCGTTTCCGCAAGCTCCGCGGTATTTATTGCTTCCTCGGAAACGCACACAAAATTCACAGCTGACCCTGCCGACTTTTCATAAATTATACCTGTGGTTTCGCTGTCATCCGAAAGCATGTAGAAGCTTATGCCTGTTCTGTCCTCAACGCTTACAACGGGATTGCCTCTGTTCGCGTCAATATTAATTTTCACATCATCAAAGCTTATTATTCCGTAAAGTGCCAGAGATGCGGCAAATGCCGCAGTTGTCAGAGCCGCAGATAATACCGCATATTTCATTCTGCCCGAAATCACAGACGCTATTACTGTTCCTGAAACTATAAACAGAATAAACAGTATCATTGTCATATCATCGGTTTCTGTATAGGAAAGCGGTATACCGCCGATAAAATGAGCTATGCTTTCCATTATCCGTGCTGACCAGCCTGCAACAAACAGGACGGGACCCGATAAAAAACGGAAAACCGCCGCCACGGGAACAAGCACAAGTATAACTGTGAAAAAGGGCTGTACCAGAAGCACTGTAACAGGTGCCGCAAAGGATATTCCGCCGAAACATACCGCACCCACAGGCATAGTGCACAGGGACACACACAATGACGGAAGCATTGCTCTTCCGAGTATTCCGAACCTTCTGATTTTAAGCGCTTCTGCCGCTGCAGGTGCAGCTACACCTACACCCAGTGTGCCCAGAACGGATAATGCAAGTCCTATATCACGGCAGGCAAAGGGATTCATCAGCAGGATTATCGTAAGTGCCGCACCTACCGAGCACAGCGTATCCGATTTACGGTATACAAGCTGTGAGCCGTAAAAGACTATCATCATAAAGCCTGAACGCATAACCGACGCAGTCATTCCGAAGAACAGCATGAGGAATACAATATATGCGGCGATAATCATAAAGAATCTTCTTCCGCCGCGACGGAAGAACACCGATATAATTCCTGCAAGCATATGCACCATAAGCGAAAGATGCATACCCGAAACTGCCGCCAGATGAGAAATTCCCGAACGCTTTATATCTGCCCTCGCTGTATCGGAAAGGTCGGACTTGTCACCGAAGAACATAGCCTTTATAATTCCACAGCCGCTGTCAGAAAAAAGATTATCCACAGCACTTCTGAAATATCCGGAAATATGCGAAATAAAGCTTATGACGCTTTCGCCGTCGGTTACCGAAATATCACTCACAGCGTAAGCTTTCAGGAAAACACCTTTTGAAAAATAATAACTGCTTTCGGAGAATTCCGCAGAATCGCTGAAGGCTGAGAATACTGCGTCGAATTCTACCCTGTCTCCGATTGTTATCCCTGAATCGGCTGTAAATAATATAAGCTTTATGCTTTCACCATTCACATTACCCGATACGGAAATTCTTACGGTATCATTGTCGGGTGCACGGCATTCGGTTACAATACCGCTTACCCTGTGCTTCTCACCTATGAGGCTATGACCCGCATCTATAAATGCAGTCCTGCATATTCCGAAAATAAGAAATGCAGCTGCAGCCACCGCAAGATTCAGTCCTGCAAAACTGTTTTTACTGTGGAATAACGCAAACAAAACTGCCAGCACTGCGAACAATACAAAGCAGACCGTACTCTCTAAAAAAGAAGCACAAATAAGCCCAAAAAGGTATATAAAACCTATTGTAGCATATTTGTGCTTTGCTGTACCCTTCATTTAAAAGTGAATCAGCACATCTGCTCCGTGAGCTTCTTGCCGCCGAGGAGATGGAAGTGGAGATGATGAACGGTCTGTCCGCCGTCATCACCGATATTGGTGATGACACGGTAGCCGTTTCCGAGGCTGAATTCCTGTGCAAGCTGCTTTGCAACCAGCATAATTTCCGCAGTTACACCCACGGTATCTTCTGTAATTTCAGCCAGGCTTTCAATGTGGAATTTAGGGATTATGAGAATATGAACGGGAGCCTGAGGATTGATGTCCTTGAAGGCAACAACCGTTTCGCTTTCATAAACCTTCTGAGAGGGGATATCCCCTGAAACAATCTTACAGAATAAGCAGTCCATAGTAAACTCCTTGTTGTCTTTTTACTTGAGCATTTCTGCCGCAATGCCGCCGAGAGCAGCAAGTGCTTCGTCAATCTTTGTAATATCAGCAATACCAGCCATAGCGCTGTCGGGCTTTCCGCCGCCCTTACCGCCTGCGATTGCTGCAATCTGTTTTACAATCTGACCTGCGTTTGCGCCCTTTTCAATTGCTTCCTTGCTGCAGATGCAGAGGAAGTTGCCCTTGCCGTCTGCATGACCTGCAAGAACTGCGATAAAGCTGTCGTTCTTGGACTTAAGGTCGTCCCCTGCCTTACGTAAGCCATCGCCTACTGTGCCTGCAAGAACTGCGGAGAATACTTTGATTCCGTTAATTTCCTCTGCACCGCCTGTTACATCAGCCATAGCAGCAGCGGAAATCTGTCTTTCAAGCTTATCGATTGTCTTCTTAGCGTCGGAAAGTTCGTTCTGGAGAGCTTCGCAGCGCTGAACAAGCATAGAGGGGTTAGCAATCTTAAGTACATCAGCAGCAGCCTTAACTGTGTTGTTCGCTTCTGCGAGAGCCTCAAGCACGCCTGCGCCTGTGACTGCTTCGATACGTCTTACCCCCGAAGCAACGGAAGTTTCGGAGATAATCTTGAAAAGACCTGCCTTTGAGGTGTTGTCAAGGTGAGTACCGCCGCAGAATTCTGTGGAACAGCCGTCTGTTACGCTTACTACGCGTACAACATCGCCGTACTTTTCTCCGAAGAGAGCCATTGCGCCCTTCTTCTTTGCTTCTTCAATTGGGAGTTCCTCAGTAACTACGGGAACTGCCGCTAAAATTTCCTTATTTACGATAGCTTCAATCTGAGCCAGTTCATCAGCTGTAACTGCGCTGAAGTGAGAGAAGTCGAAACGACATCTCTGGGGATCAACATAAGAACCTGCCTGATGAACGTGGTCACCGAGAACAGTACGGAGAGCCGCCTGTAAAAGGTGAGCGCAGGTGTGGTTTCTTGCGGTTGCCATTCTCTTGTCCTTGTCAACCTCAGCTGTAACCTTGTCCCCTGTCATGAATGTGCCGCAGTCAACTGTGCAGTAGCATACGAACTGACCGCCGCCGATCTTCTTTGTATCGAGAACACGGAGAACGTTGTCGCCGTTTGTGATTGTACCTGTGTCGCCTACCTGTCCGCCGCTTTCAGCGTAGAAGGGGGTTGTTTCGATAACAACAGCTACGTCGTCGCCCTCGGAAACGCTGTCAGCAACTGCGCCGTCCTTGAGCATTGCGAGAATCTTTGTATCAGCTGTAAGCTCCTTGTAACCTACGAATGTAGTTGAAAGACCGCTGAGTGCGTCAGCTGCAGCATCGTCCCAGCCGCCCTTGAACGCCTGGTTTGCACGCGCTGTAAGCTTCTGTTCCTTCATAAGTTCCATGAAGCGTTCTTCGTCAAGAGTAAGGCCCTTTTCTTCAAGGATTTCCTTGGTTAAATCAAGGGGGAAGCCGTATGTGTCGTGAAGCTTGAACGCATCGTCACCGCTTAATACACCGTTTTCACCAAGCTTTTCAATAAGCTCGGAAAGCATCTGGGAACCCTTTTCAACTGTACGGTTGAAGCTTTCTTCTTCGGTTGCAATAACCTTGATGATATATTCGCGCTTTTCCTCAAGTTCGGGGTAAGCGTTCTTATTTTCGAGAATAACCTGGTCAACAATTTCTGTAAGGAAGGGTTTTGTAACGCCTAAAAGTCTGCCGTGTCTTGCGGCACGTCTGAGAAGTCTTCTGAGAACGTAGCCTCTGCCTTCGTTGGAGGGTCTTACGCCGTCACCTACCATGAATGTTGTAGCTCTCGCGTGGTCGGTGATTACACGGATGGACACATCATCCTTGTAGTCTGCGCCGTAGGTCTTGCCTGCAACGGAGCAGATACGCTTGATGATATTCTGGATTGTGTCAACCTCAAACATATTGTCAACACCCTGCATTACGCAGGCAAGTCTTTCAAGGCCCATACCTGTGTCGATGTTCTTGGTTGCAAGCTGTGTGTAGTTGCCGTGACCGTCGTTATCGAACTGGGTGAATACGTTGATCCAGATTTCAATGATTCTGTCGCAGTCGCTTGCATGTTCAAAGCTTTCGAAGGGACCGTACTTTTCACCACGGTCGAAGTGAATTTCGGAACAGGGACCGCAGGGACCGCTGCCGTGCTCCCAGAAGTTCTCGCTCTTGCCCAGCTTGATGATTCTGTCACGGGGAACGCCTACTTCAGTAGCCCAGATTTCGCCTGCTTCATCGTCTTCTTCATAAATAGTAACCCAGAGCTTTTCGGGTTCGATTTCAAGTGTCTTTGTAAGATACTCCCATGCCCATGCGGTAGCCTCATGCTTGAAGTAATCGCCGAAGGAGAAGTTACCCAGCATTTCAAAGTAAGTACCGTGTCTTGCTGTCTTACCTACGTTTTCAATATCAGGTGTTCTGATACATTTCTGACAGGTTGTCACTCTCTTGCAGGGAGGTGTTTCAATACCCTGGAAATACTTCTTGAGAGGTGTCATACCCGCGTTGATTAAAAGAATGGAGTTGTCGCCCTGGGGTACAAGGGGAGCGGAGTCCATTCTGAGGTGTCCTTTGCTTTCAAAGAATTTAAGATAGCTTTCTCTTAAATCGTTAAGACCTGTCCATTTCATTGACTTTGTCTTCCTTTCATTTTGTGTAGAAAATATACTTTACTATTATACTAAAAAACTCGCAAAAAGTCAATAGCTGCAACCGCATAATCAGCGGCTACAGCCTGTGTTTTTTACCAGATTTTTAATTTACGGTTCTATTCCCAGAAATCCGCAGATATTCCTGTAGAAAATCTTTTCCCTTGCCGTCTGGTCAAGGTCAAGGCGGTCAATCCGTTCCAGTTCATCAGTTGCACTCCACATGGGATAGTCTGTTCCGAAGAAGATTTTATCCACTGTATAGGCTTTCACGCATTCCTTGGCCTTTTCAGGAGTAATAAACGCCAGCGAGCTGCTGGAATCCACATACACGTTTTCCAGATCAGGCAGGCATTTCAGCGCACTGTCCACCTCGGTATAACCGCCGAAATGAGCGCCGATCATCTTCTGTTCCGGGAAACGCTTCGCCGCCGCAGCAAGCCTGTGGGGATTTGAATAATTGTAACGGGTATCGCCTGTATGGAAAAGCAGGGGCAGTCTGCCGTCTATTGCTTCGTACATTTCCATAGCGTGCTTGTCGTCAATTGCGAAATACTGAAAATCAGGATGGAGTTTTATTCCTCTCAGCCCGATTTCAATCATTCTGCCTACCTCTGCGTCAACCTCATCCGCAGACATTGACGGATGGAGCGAGCCGAAACCTACAAATCTGTCAGGGCATTCCTTTACGCTCATTGAGATAAAATCGTTGATTTTCTGAACCTGTTCACGGGTTGTGGCAACAGAATGAACCAGACAGCGGTTTACACCCGCCTTGTCGCATTCTTCAAGAAGCATTGCAACGCTGCCGTTGAATGCCATTTTTATATCATAGAATTTTCCTATCGTATCCGAAGCTTTGTCGGCTATCTTTTCGGGGTATATATGAACGTGGCTGTCGAAAATATACATTTTTACATCCTTTCGGTATACTCTCTCCGTTTTATCTGTATCAATTAAATTATACCACTATTTTTCCCCGATTTCAACTCCTGCAGCATTAAAAGTTATACAAAATTTCACCGATTTAAAGTGTTTATCTTGTTCTTTGTGTAAATTCAGTGCATGATTTATATGATATCACTTATTTTCCGTATTATTTCATATATTGCTTCCTGTTTTTCCCGGGGCATGGAAATTACAAGATTATATATTTTCTGAGGAAGTGTTTCGGTTTCTTCAGGAGAAATATTCTCAAAAAGCACCTCGGGCGAAACCGAAAGACCCGAACATACACGCATTATTGTTTCCAGGGAAGCGTTTTTCTCACCGCGTTCCAGCTGTCCGATATACGTAGGGTGCAGGTCGCACATTTCAGCAAGCTGTTCCTGACTCAGACCTCTGTTTTTTCTGTAATAACGGACACGCTGCCCGAAAATTTCCTTGATATCATTCATCTCATTCACCTTTAATAGTTATTTTTCAAAACATATTATATAATCTATACTAAAAGTATTATCAGAAATTTAAAACAGACTATTGACGATATTTTGCGAATAATATATACTATAAATATAAAAAAATGAAAAATAATACTTATAGGAGGAATTTCAAATGAAAATCTTGAAGAAAATGCTGTCGGTATTTCTGTCGGCTGCAATTATGGTAAGCATGGTATGCGCGGGAACAGTAAATGCCGGGGCGTTTATGACCAATAACAAAAAAACCGTCTATATTGAGGAAACGGCGCCATATGATATGTCGGATGTGGCTGTCTGGACAATTGAATATGTCTGCCCCGAAAAGAATTTTGCAATTATGATGTTGAATTACGGCACATACTGGGAAACATTTTTCGCCGCAGGCAAAGACACAGGAGAGCTTACAGGCTGGCTTTCCTTCATGCAGTGTTCAGTCAGCAGCTCAAGTATCAGTCAGCCGGTTTCTTCATCAACCGTAAAAATTACAATAAATGATGCAAGCATCGCAAAACTTCTGAGCACCTGCACCGAGATAAGGCAGTTCTATTTATTAAGTTCCACAGGCAAGTGGGCATATAAAACACAGCGTTTGATTGATTATACTCAAATTACGGATTCTTCCTCCAAAAAGAACATCTCCTCCCTCAGCATCTCCGTAGGCGAAAAATACGGCTACACAGGCAAGAATGTAAAAGCAAAGGTAACTGTAAAGGACGGAAGCAAGACTCTTGAAAAAGGCACAGACTATACACTTTCCTATAAGAACTGCAAGAATATAGGCACAGCTTCTGTTACTATCAAGGGCAAGGGTAATTACACAGGTGAAAAGACCATTACATACAAAATCGTACCTAAGAAAACCACGCTGAAAGCCACAAAGAAATCCGACACAAAGATAAGCCTCAGCTGGACAGCAGTAAAGGGTGCTGAAAAGTATCAGATCTACTATTCCACAAACGGCGGAAAGTACAAGAAGCTTGCTACCGTTTCAGGAAGCAAGACTTCCACAGCATTATCGGGTCTTGATTTCAAGAAGAATGACTATAAGTTCAAAATCCGTTCCTACGGCACGGACGACGGCACAAAGTATTACAGCTCATTCTCCAAGGTTGTGACGGTTAAATAAGAATGCAGACGTCGAAAGGCGCACGCAGAGGAGGAAAAAGCCCCGTCAGTCGTACGAGAGTACGTTGAGGGGCTTTTGACGAAATAAGAAAAAATACTTTCGCAGAGCCGATTTTCGACTCTGCGAAATTTTTGTATGTTAAATTTCAGAATTTTGTCTTTTAAAAACTTAATCTGTATTTTTGCAGTGCGTGGGCTTGTCGGCAGTCTGCGGGCATTGCTTACAGGCAATGCCCTTTATTTACGGCGAAAATTCCCGTATACTATTGACAAATTTATTAAAATATTATAAACTATATAGGAAAAAATAACATCTCAGGGAGGAATTTATAATGAAGATTTTTAAAAAGGCTCTGTCCTTGTTCCTGACAGCTGCAATTATGGTTAGCATGATATTTACAGGCACAGTCAGCGCAGTGGCTGATACAGCCTCCGAATATCAGGTAAATACAGGCAGCAAGGCTGACGGTTCTTACTGCATACAGATAACCACAAGCAATTTCTTTATGATAGACTTTACCGCTTACAGCCTCAGGGATCACCTGATCACAGCTGAATATTTCTGCGAAAAAAATACATATAAATTTTCACTTGACTACATAGACCGCTTCCCTTATCCCGTTTTTCATATAAACGATGAATTCTGCGGCGTAAAAACTGATTTTGATTACAGCTGGAACACCACATGGGTAAATAACCAGGCTATCAACAGCGACATTTATCTGTACGCAAAAACCGATGAGTACATCAGGGATCTTAAAACCTGCAGCTCAGTAAGAATAACCTGCAGCGACAAGAAGAATTCCAGGGTTGTTCTTGTTGATGAGACAATCGCACTTGACCCCGTTTCCGACAATGAGGACAACAGCGGTTCTGGTGAAAAGAACAACGGGATAAAGGATATTTCCTCGCTGGTTGTTGCCAAGCCCATGGATTACACATATACCGGCAGCAACCGTAAAGCTGTAATTACTGTCAGGGACGGAAGCTATACCCTTAAAAAGGGCACAGACTATACTCTTTCCTACAAGAACTGCAAGAATATCGGCACAGCAACCGTAACCATCAAGGGCAAGGGCAATTACACAGGCGAAAAGGTCATTACATACAAAATTGTTCCCAAAAAGACTACTGTAAATGCAGCCATAAAGAGTAATTCAAAGATTGTTGTCAGCTGGGCAGCAGTAAAGGGTGCTGAAAAGTATCAGATTTACTACTCAGAGAACGGCGGAAAGTACAAGAAGCTTGCAACCGCTTCCTCAAACAAGACTTCCATTACAATATCAGGACTTGATTTCAAAAAGAACATATATACCTTCAAAGTACGCGCGTTTGCCGAAGATGACGGCGTAAATTACTACGCTCCCTTCTCGGCATCTGCAAAGGCAAAGTAAGACAAACAGGCATTGTTAAGATTGAACCTTAACAATGCCTGTTATTTTTTACAAAACTATTACGGGATTATATTCCCTGAGCCAGCATTCAAGCTGGATAAGATATGCGAACATCTGCGGCGTACTCATAAGCTGACCGTACCAGTTCCTGCTGAAACTCTTTCCTTCGCTGGCAATAAGTCCGTTTATCTTTTCTCCGTCAAGAATCTCCGTAAGACGGAAATCCTTTTCCTCCGATAATGACCTGAACTTTTCAAACACAAGCTTCATATAATCGGGATTATGGGTTTTCGGATACGGGGATTTTTTACGCCATACTACATCCTTCGGCAGAAACTCCTCGGCAATCTTCCGCACAAGGCCCTTTTCCCTGCCGCCGAGAGCCTTCAGTTCCCACGGAATATTATAGGCATATTCCGCAATCCTGTGATCGCAGAAGGGCACTCTCACTTCAAGTCCGTGAGCCATTGAACAGCGGTCCTTTCTGTCCAGAAGCGTCTGCATGAACCAGTAGAAATTCAGCATGAACATACGGCGCATAGCCCTGTCATCCTCTTTATCGGTGTCAAGGTATGATGTGCGGTCCGTAGTCCGTTTCATAGCCGCTTTAACATATTCTTCAGGTGAAATGTCTCCGAGAATACCTGCTCTGAGCAGCTCCGAACGTTCTGTCGTTGCCTGAGACCACGGAAAACTGTCGCCATAGAGCAGTTCTTTCTTATGATACCACGGATAGCCGCCGAACAGCTCATCAGCACACTCGCCGCTTACCGCAACGGTGAAATTCTTCTTCACCTCACCGCAGAAAAGATAAAGAGAGCTGTCAACATCCGCCATACCAGGCAAATCCCTGGCGCGCATTGACGGAATAAGAGCGTCCGCAAGCAAAGGCGAATCTATTTCAACATTTGTATGTGACGAGCCGATAAATCCACTCATTTTCACAATCCACGGAGCGTCCTCATCAGGCTGGAACGTGCTTGCAACAAAGTTTTTACGGTTATCCTTGTAATCCACAGAATAGGTGCATAATTTTCTGCCCTCTTTTTTATATTTCCGTGAGGCAACCGCACTGATAAGGCTTGAATCCAGACCACCCGAAAGGAATGTGCATAATGGCACATCGCTTACCAGCTGGCGGTTTATGCTGTCAACAAGCAGGTAGCGTAAATGCCCCAGGGTATCGGAAAGACTTTCCGTATGAGGCATTGCCGTAAGGCTCCAGTACTGCCGTTTCATAAACCCTTTTATGGTGAACGTACCGCACTCCGCAGGCTCCAGTTCCTGTATGCCTTTGAAAACACCAAGTCCGCCTTTTCGTGCAGGCCCTAAAAGCATAAGAGATGCAATCCCCTCGCGATCAATAACAGGCTTTACATAAGGATGGGCGAGAATTGATTTTATTTCCGAAGCAAAGATTATTCCGTCCTCGTAGGCATAGTAAAAAAACGGCTTTACACCAACCCTGTCACGGGCGATAAACAGCTTTTTCTCAACGCTGTTCCACACCGCAAAGGCGTAGATTCCGTTAAACCTGTCGAGGCAGTGTTCGCCCCATGCAATATACGCCTTTAAAAGCACTTCCGTATCGCTCTTCGTATCGAAACAACAGCCGTCTTTTATAAGGTCGGCACGGATTTCTTCCGTGTTATACAGTTCGCCGTTGTAAACGATAGTATAGACACCGCTGCTCATGGGCTGCCTGCCCTTTTCAACATCAATTACCGCAAGCCTTGTATGAGAAAGACAGCAGTGCGTATCAAGAAAATCCCCCTCGCTGTCGGGACCTCTGTGAGATATACACTGCCTCATTTTTTTCATTATTTCATTCTTGTCGGACAAATTGCTCCGAAAATCAACCCAGCCTGCAATACCGCACATAACAACACCTCCGCAATTAAAATGCTGTTATAGTATATTCAGAAAAGAGGGATTTGTTACAAGGCGAGCCGCCTTTTATAAGAAACAGCTAATCCCGCAGTTATTAAACGGCGGGATTAAAAATTCAGATATGACTACCGCACTTTAAGAGTGCTTTTAAAGATTTCATTAAAACAGAGCTTTCAAGCTTTTTGTAAAAAGCCTGACCAAAAACTTTTATCTCTCGCTTCGCTCGTTTTATCAGAAGCTATACAGAAAACTTTTACTTCTTGTTCTGCGCCATATAAGAATACAACCTGCACAGCAGCATACCGTTATACAGCTTTCTGTTCTTATCTGCCTTTTCACCGAAAAGTGTTTCAAAATCTTCAACAGAAGTAATTGCATAAAGCTCATTTTCACCTAAAGGAAGCATACGCTTACCCATAGTTTTGTAGATTTCCTTTGCTTCGCTTATGTCGCCCATTCTTTCCGCGTAAGGAGGGTTTGTGATAATCTTCGATTTACCCTCAGGGAATACAAAATCCTTTACGGCTCTTTTTTCAACCCTGATATACTTGTCAACCCCTGCCTTCCACGCATTTTCACGTGTAAGTTCACAAGCCGCCCTGTCAATATCAAAGCCAAGTGCAGTAAATTCACAATCCTTGCGGATTGCCTCCCTTGCTTCGTCAAAGGCATCCGCCCACACTCTTCTGTCGGCAAAGCCCCAGTCCATTGCCACAAAGTTGCGATTGAGGCAGGGAGCAATATTCGCCGCCTTGAATGCCGCTTCGATAAGGATAGTGCCGCTTCCGCAGAAGGGGTCAATCACTCTATCGGAGCTTCTTACGCGCGCAAGGTCGATAATTCCTGCCGCAAGAGTCTCCTTTATAGGCGCAGCATTGGACATGGCACGGTAACCGCGCTTGTGAAGTCCTGTGCCCGAGGTATCAAGAGTCACCGTCATCTGATTCTTCATCAGCAGAAAATGTATAGGCAAGGTCACGCCCGTTTCGGGGAGAGTGTTTATCTTATACTTATCCTGCATACGGATAACAAAGGCTTTTTTCATGGTGCGCTGAATTGCGGGAATACTGGTAAGCTTTGAATTGAGGGAATGACCCTTTACAATATGGATTTTATCGTTCTTTCCTGCATATTCCTCAATAGGCACATTCTTCATGTGATTGAAAATATCATCAAATGTGTTTGCAGCGAAACTGTCAAGGACAATTCCGATTCTTTCCGCCACGGAGCAGGTGATATTCGCTTTTGCGATAACGCTTTCGTCACCTGTGAAATCAACCCGTCCGTCACTTGCCTTGATATTCTCGCCGCCTGCCCGCTTTATTTCAAAGGACAGTGTTTTTTCAAGCCCGAAATGACAGGGTGCAGTAAGATTGTATATCATAGTAATTTCCTTTTCTTTCATAAATTTACCGTGCAGTAATTTCACCGCACGGTAAAAGAATTATTCAAACTTCGGAGGTTCTTCCTCGTCATGATCTGCCCAGTAGGTTCCGTCATGCTCTGAGTCGCAGCTCATGGGGATATTGGACTGACGGTAATATCCTACCGTTGTTTCAGGGCACTTTGATGTTGAGAGAAGACCTGTTTCGTTACAATAGCTCAGCACAAGAACATCACTGTCGGGCACGAAGCTCTGTTCAACCGTTGTATCAACCATGTCAACCATGACATCATGCCATACCTTTGCAAGAGTGCGCCAACCTGCATAGCCTGCTTCGCCTGAACGTGCAATTTCATGGTTGTCGTCGTGCGCAATACGGTAACAAGCCACATACTGAGGTGTAAGACCAGCAAAGAGAAGGTTGGATTCGTCGTTTGCGGTACCTGTTTTGCCGACAACCTCAACACTTCCCAGCTTGGCGTACTGACCTGTTCCATAGGGATCGTCGATAACCTTCTTCATCATACGGTTGGTAATCCATGCGCTGTCCTCGGCAATTGCACGCTTGCCGTTTGTATCCTGCTCAAGGACAACCTTTCCGTTTGTATCAACAACCTTTGAATAGAAATAAGGCTTGTAATACATACCGCCGTTGCCCATTACCTGGAATGCGGCTGTAAGTTCAACCAGAGTTGCACCGTTTGTAAGGGCGCCTGTTGCAAGAGGCGCATATGCCATATCGTTGGTGCTGTCAAGGTGAGAGAAGCCAAGCTTGTTCACAAGGTGGTTGAATGAATTTGCAAGACCGATTTTGCTCATTGTTCTTGCGGCAATGGTATTGGTGGATTTCTGAACCGCATACCACGCAGGATAGTAGTCCCCTGTACCATAGTTGCCCTCGTAGTTCATAGGCCAGTTGATGGTCTTTTCTTCTTCGTCATATTCCTGGGCCTCGGTAAATTCACTCTCATCCTGATATCCTACATAAACTCTGCCCGAAGCGTCCTTTAAGAAAGTAGAGTATGTTATTAAATCCATATCAACGGCAAGTGAGTAGTTGCCGATAGGCTTGATGGTAGAACCGATGGCACTTACCGTCTGTGTTGCACGGTTGAAGCAGTTATCACCCGGCTTTTCACCGATACCGCCTGCAACAGCCTTGACATTTCCGCGGTAGTCCATAATTACGAACGCGCCCTGGATAAGGTCGTCACTGTCGGAAGGAAGGGATGTATCATATTCCGAAAGGCAGGTATAGGGATCTTCGAATTTTGCCGAAAGCTTATCCTGCATTTCAATATCCATATTGAGATATGCGGTATAACCGCCGCTGCAGAACTTGTCCCATGCGGCAGAATATGAAATATCGAAGAGGTCAGCTAAATCTGTTACAATCTGATTGAGTGCAGCATCCATGTACCAGTTCTGGCTTATTTCATAATCGCCGTTCCACTGGTATGCAAAAGCGGTATCCTCACCGAGAATAGTATCCCAAGAAACATTTTCATAGTAGAGGTCCTCATTCTCTTCTACCTGCTGACTGCGTTCATCAATATATCCGTACCAGTCACCCTCAACAGGGTTTCTGAATCTTACCTTTTCCGCAACCGCATCCTCGTATTCCTGAGTTGTGATGTATCCGTTCTCATACATATGGCTGAGAGCGTATTCCTGACGGGTCTTTGACTGCTGTAAGCTTGCATAGGGGTTATAGTTGGAGGGAGAACGTACAATACCCGCCAGAATTGCCGCCTCGGCTATAGTGAGCTCGCTTACTTCCTTGTCAAAGTAATGATAAGCGGCAGAGCCGATACCGTAAGCGGTACCGCCGAAGCCGATTCGGTTCAGGTAGCTTTCGAGAATATCAAACTTTGTGTACTTGTTTTCAAGGGATAACGCACGGAAAATCTCACGGAGCTTACGTCCGAAGGTAGTCTCCTTATCCTGAGTGATGTCACGGACAAGCTGCTGTGTAATAGTCGAACCGCCGGCTGTACCGTCGGAGAAGACAGCCTGAACCGTAACGGTAAGGGTTCTCTTCCAGTCTACACCGTCATGCTCGAAGAAACGCTCGTCCTCTACCGCTACGAATGCGTCAAGAACATGCTGAGGAATATCCTCGATTTCAACCCATACACGGCTTTCATCACTGCTTATCTGCTTTAAGAGGACATCCTGATTGTTGGCGTCCTTTGCATAAATAAAACTGGAATATGAAAGCTCAACGTCCGTAAGATCAACATCAAAGCTGCTTTCCGCAAACTGCATTACATATACGCAGAGAGCAGTAGCAACAATACAGAGTGTGATAATGAGTATGAGAATCATACTCAGAATCGCAGTTCCCGCCATGGAGAAAACACCGCCTACCGCATTCAGCACAGGATGTCTGCGTGCGCTGTGGTATTTTTCGGATTTCTCCTGACTCTTGCTTTTTCTGGCAGGCTTTGTATCCGCTGTGTAATCCTCGTCATTGATTTTCACATACCTGATTTTTTTGTTTTTGCCCATATAATTTCCTTTTCCTTTATATAAAAACCTTAATTTTGTTCTGTCAAATTCATTCTATCGTATCATTATATCACATTTCTGACAAAATGTTAATACCTAAATGAAAAAATTATGTTTTTTTCCGGAATTTGTGAGATTATAACAATATAAATGCCGCACCTGCGCCGTTAATTGTGATATTTCCGCCGTTCAAAGCCGATTCTGCGCCAACAGAGTAAATAATTTCCTTGCCGTCACAGCTTATTTCACAGGGTTTCTCTGCAGGATTTATGACAACCATGATTTTCTGACTGTCACAGCTTCTCTTATATACCAGCGGATAACCGTCGCTTATGAATTCGATTGTGCCGTTGCTCTGAAGGGCGGGATTTGCCATTCTTACAGCAATAAGGCGTTTTACCTCGCTTCTGAGGGAATTTTCGTCATTCATCTGGCTCAGTGCGTCAGGTCTGTCAGTGCTTTCGTCCTGCTTTATGTATAATTTCTCCTTTGGCGCAGAAGAAAAACCTGCATTTGTGGTCTTATCCCACTGCATGGGTGAGCGTGAGCCTGTTCTGCCGTAGCCGCCCTCAACGGAAATGAGATTTTCCACATAGCGCATACCGATTTCATCACCGTAATAGATAAAGGGAGCACCGGGAACAGATAACAGGAAAGCAAAAGCCACCTTCATTTCTTCGTAATCGAGACGTCTTGCAAGTCTGTCCATATCGTGGTTGCCGGAAGGGATACAGATAAGACCCTTTCCGTCTGTTTTTGCGTAATTTTCCTTGTATGCGGCAACAAATTCCTTTATGCTGCCCTTTCCTCTGCGGCTGAAATAAGGCTCGTCACAGCGGAAAAGGTCGTTATAGTGAGAGGGACCGAAATGCAGAAGGAAATCCATATGGAAGCCGCCCAGAAGAGACTTGTCGGGTTCGCCCCATTCGGAGACGATTGCCGCTTCGGGGAACTCGGCGTCAAGGAACTTTCTGAAATCCTGCCATAAGGCCACAGTTCCCTTTCCGTCCTCATCATTCTTTACAAGCGAACCTGCCATATCCACTCTGAAGCCGTCACAGCCAAGACCCAGCCAGAATCGCATAACATCCTTCATGGCCTCTCTTGTAGCCATAGGACCTTCCGCGTCCATTGCCTGGTGCCAGCTTTTTTCGGGCTTATAATAGCCGTAGTTGAGAGCGGGCTGCATGGAGAAGAAATTGAGCGCAACCGAACCGTCGCGCTGGGTAATTCCTCTGAGGCAGTGAAGCTCGGTGGATTCCCATATACTGTCTGTCCAGATATAGCGATCACTGTATTCGTTACGTACAGGATCTGCGGATTTCCTGAACCATTCATGTTCAACAGAAGTATGCCCCGGTACAAGGTCAAGTATTACGTGCATATTGCGTTTATGGGCTTCGTTAAAAAGATTGACTAAATCTTCGTTTGTGCCGTATCGCGGAGCAACCGTGCAATAGTCCTGCACATCATAGCCTGCGTCACCGAAGGGAGACAGGAAACATGGATTGATCCAGATTGCGTTGCAGCCGAGTTCAGCTATATAGTCAAGCTTTTCGGTAATACCGTTGATGTCACCGATACCGTCACCGTTGGTATCATTGAAGGACTGGGGATAGATTTCGTAAAATACTGCATTGTCGAGCCATTTCGGCATAAAAATCATTCCTTTCTTCATTCAGTGCAGGCTTAAATACCTTGTCTTTTTTCATTCATAATAGCATATTTTCTCCGTAAAATCAAGCAAAAACCAACATTATCCGTTGACTTGCGGAAAAATAGATGATATAATAATTCTGTATTATAAAACAAGGGGAGTGAGAATACTGGTACTGCTCATTTACTCTGTTCTCAGCGCTGCCGGAGCTGTAACAACAGTAATGCTGACGGATACTGCGCCCGTGTGGGGCATTGCCCTGTTCTTCGGGTATATTATCGGTCTGCTGATACTGCATATACTGACACTTTTAATCGGATCTGTTTTTATAAACCCTGAAAAGCTTCCTCGTAAGAACGGATTTCACCGCTTTATGACCCTTGCCACCATTGATGTGATGCTGACAGGTATGAGAATACGCGCAAAGGTAAACGGGACAGAGAAATTACCCGATAAGCCCTTTGTATACGTGTCAAATCACCTGTCCGTCTTTGACCCTATGATTGCCATGCTTTACCTGCGCAGGTACAGACTTGCGTTCGTTTCCAAAAAGGAAAATATACAGATTATCGGCGCAGGAAAATTCATGCTTGCCAGCGGTTGTACTTCCCTCGACAGGAATAATAACCGTGCCGCCGTAAAGGCTATAACAGGCGCAGTTGATAATGTGACAAGCGGCAGAAATTCAATGGGCATCTACCCCGAAGGAAAGTCAAATCTTAATCCCGGAGAAGTAAAACTGCTGCCTTTTCATCACGGCTCGTTCAAGATTGCCACAAAGGCAAAAGCACCTGTTGTAATTGCCGTTATAGGAAATACCCGAAAAGCTTTCAGACAGCTTTTCACACATATTGACCTTGATATTGTGAAAGTGCTTGAATACGAAGAATACAAGGACCTTTCAACAGGTGAACTGAGCGACCTGGTATATGATATAATGCTCCAAAATATAAAATTCTGAGGATTCGTAATATGAAAATTTATTTTATAGTAAACCCCATGTCAGGGCAGGGAAAAGCATACCGTACAATTGAAGAAATGCTTGAAAGTGCGAATTTTGAATATGAACTCTACCTTACAGAAGCACCCCTGGACGCCACACGCTTTGTAAAGGAAAAATGCGAAGAGCACAAAGGCGAAACCGTGCGTTTTATCGCCTGCGGCGGAGACGGAACCCTTAACGAAGTTGCAAACGGAGCCGTGGGATATGACAACGCCGAGGTGAGCTGCTGTCCCTGCGGAAGCGGAAATGATTTTGTGAAATATTACGGCGGCACAGACCGCTTCATGGATATCAATGCACTGGCCACTGCTCCTGCAACACCTATAGACCTGATAAAAGTCGGTGATACATACTCCATAAACGTAGTTCATTTCGGCTTTGATACCTGCGTTCTGAAAACAATGCTTAAAGTAAAGCGTATGAAGTTCATCGGCGGAAAAAATGCATATAACACAGGTGTTGTGACCGCTGTTCTTACGGGAATGAAAAATAAGGCGAAGCTTTACGCCGACGGCGAGCTTCTCAACGAGGACGGGACATTCCTGCTCTGCACCGCCGCAAACTGTAGTCACATAGGCGGAAAATTCTACTGTGCGCCCAAAGCAAGAAACAATGACGGATTTATTGACGTATGCGCTGTAAAACCTATCTCGCGCTTCAGACTCATTAACCTTATAAACGCCTATGAAAAAGGAGAGCATCTTGATGACCCCCGTTTTGCTGAAATCATCAAGTACCGCCGCTGTAAGAAATTCAGTGTTGAAGCACCCGAAGGCTTTTCCGTCTCAATTGACGGCGAGCTTACAGAAATAAACAGATTTACTTGTGAAATTGTGCCCTCGGCACTGAAATTCGTTGCTCCCGGCTTTAAGGAAGAAAGCTGCGTCAACACCAAAGAAGAAATGCATGTATAAAAGACTGCCGCATAGTGGTTTTCCGCTGTGCGGTATTGCTTTTTATACTAAAAAATATCGTTTTTACAACAATTTTTTCATATATATTCTATTGAATTTTTCGCATATATATGGTACAATATTTCATGTATAATTTCAGATACACAGAAAGGACAGTAGGAAATGGCAAAAACACGAGTAGCCGTGCTTTTCGGCGGCGCAACAAAGGACCACAAGCTTTCATTACAATCGGCATTTTCTGTCCTTAGCGGACTTTCAAAGGATAAATATGATGTAACTCCTATCGGTATCACCAGAAAAGGAAGATGGCTCTATTTTCCCGGAGATTACGAGGAAATCAGAAACGGCACATGGGAAAACAACAGCGACTGCTGTTCAGCTATCATCAGCCCCGATCCAATTCACGCAGGCATTATCACTATAATGAGTGACGGTGACACAGCTATAAAGCGTATTGACGTAGTGCTTTCCGCACTTCACGGAAAATACGGCGAGGGCGGACGCGTACAGAGCCTTTTAAAGCTCTCCCGAATCCCTTACACCGACTGCAATCCCGATACAGCCAACCACTGTATGGATAAGATAATGACCCACTCGCTTTTAAGCGATGCAGGCATTGCTGTACCGAAGTACACAACTCTTTCACGAAGCGAGCTGAGCCGTATCGACGAAAGTATTGCACAGATTGAAAAGAATTTCACATACCCCGTGTATGTTTCAGCGTCCAGCTGTTCATCAACCATAGGTGCAAATGTTGCGCATAACGCAGATGAGCTGAAAACAGCGGCGAAAATTGCTTTCTCACATCACCACACAGCTATTGTCGAAGAATTTCTCTCGGGCAGAACTCTTTTCTGCATAGTTTCGGGCGGTGCGTACAACACAGAGGTTTCAGAAATAGGCGAAGCGGTAAAGACACGCATTGAAAGCGAATATGCCTGCTATACTGCGGATTTCAACCCTCACGCAGACCTTACGGCCGATGAGGAAAAGCAGATAAAGGAAACTGCCGCAAGAGCATTCAGGGCGCTTAATTTCAAGGGCTATGCAAAAATGTGCTTATGCCTTACAGAAGGCAGAGTGCTTCTCCGCCGCATTTCCGCAATACCCGGTTTTTCACCCGAAAGCGCAATGCCGCTTCTTATGGCAGAAAGCGGATATACCTATTCCGAAATGCTGGATAAATTCATTACACAGGCGATTGAGTCTTGACCAAAGGAAATATAAATGAATAACGCAGATATCACACTTATAAGCGCGGCAACCACTGAGGAAGGCCGCGATGAAACAGAATTCTTCACTGTCGGAAGCTTTACACGCGAAGGTGACAGCTTTATCATCAGATACGGCGAAAACGGCGAGATAGGCTATGAATCCTGTCAGGTGACCATCACCATAAAAGGGGAAACCGTCCTTATCGAGCGTTCCCTGCCTGCACCCTCGCTTCTTACAGTCGAAAAAGGCAAAAAGCACCATATGCTTTACGGCACTCCCTACGGAGATTTTATGATGGGCATAAACGCCTTTGAGGTAAAGAACGATATGACCGAAGATGGCGGAAAGCTGTATCTTAAATACAGCATAGATATAAACTCGGACTTCGTATCCGAAAATGAAATAAATCTTACGGTAAAAGTAAACTGAAATACAAAAGAAAAGGAACGTACTGAAAAATGAACGACATGATTGAAAAAGCAAAAAAAGAGGTCAAGGAAATAGTTTTAAGGGCTCTCGGCACTGCAATTGCCGAAAATGCTCTCCCCGCTGAGCCTGTTCCCGATTTTACAGTAGAAATACCCAAGGATACAGCTCACGGTGACTTTTCCTGCAATGCGGCGCTCGTTTCCGCAAAGGCATTCAGAAGCAACCCCAGAGCTATCGCTACAGCAATTTCCGAAAGAGCATACCTTGACGGCACAATGTTTGATAAAATCGAGGTTGCAGGCCCCGGCTTCATCAACTTCTTCGTAAGCGGCAAGTGGTTCTCCGAAACAGTTGAAAAGGTAATCACTCTCGGACAGGATTACGGTAAGGTTGAACTGGGCAAGGGCAAGAAGGTGCGTGTAGAATTCGTATCCGCAATCCCCACAGGCCCCATGCATATCGGTAACGCAAGAGGCGGCGCAATCGGCGACTGTCTCTCCTCTCTCCTTGAATATGCAGGCTACTATGTAGAGCGTGAATTCTATATCAACGACGCAGGCAACCAGGTAAACAAGTTCGGTCTCAGCCTTGACATACGTTACAGACAGCATTTCGGTGATGATATTGAAATGCCCGAGGACAGCTACCACGGTCAGGACATTATCGACCACGTTGTGAATTTTGCAGAAATCCACGGCGACAAGTACATGAGTACTTCTGAAGAAGAAAGACGCGCGGCGCTTGTTGAATATGCGCTTCCCCTTAATATTCAGGGACTTGAACGCGACCTTGCAAAGTACAGAATCCACTACAATACATGGTTCAGGGAAAGCACCCTTCACGAAAGCGGCCGTGTGAATGAAATCGTTGAAATCCTCAAGGAAAAGGGACACACCTACGAAAAGGAAGGCGCTATCTGGTTCAAGGCGAGCGATTTCGGCGACGATCAGGACAGAGTTTTAGTCAGAGCAAACGGCGTTCCCACATATTTCGTACCCGATATTGCATATCACTACAATAAGCTTGTTACAAGAAACTTCGATATGGCTATCGACATTCTCGGTGCTGACCACCACGGCTATATCGCAAGAATGAAGGCGGCTCTTTCTGCTCTTGACGTTGACCCCGAAAGACTTAATATCCTTATCATGCAGATGGTAAGACTTGTAAGAAACGGCGAAACCGTAAAGCTTTCCAAGCGTTCGGGCAAGGCTATCACTCTTGCAACCCTCCTTGATGAAATCCCCATGGACGCTGCAAGATTCTTCTTCAATCTCCGTGACCCAGATACACATCTGGAATTCGACCTTGACCTTGCAATCGAGGAAAGCTCAAAAAATCCCGTATTCTACGTTCAGTACGCACACGCAAGAATCTGCAGAATCATCGAAAAGATGAAGGAAGAAGAAGGTATCACTCTCGGAAGCTATGAAGCGAGAAATATCAGCTTCAGCGAGCCTGCCGAGCTTGCAATTATCCGCCATCTGGCACTTCTCCCCTCTGAAATCACAGACGCTGCAAAGTCCTACAACCCCTCAGTTGTTACAAGATACGTCCAGGAACTTGCACAGCTGTTCCACAAGTTCTATGACACCTGCAAGATAAAGGGCGAAGCTGCTGATGTTATCAACTCCAGACTCGCGCTCTGCGAAGCTGTAAAGACAGTTATAAAGAATATGCTTGACCTTCTCAAGGTTGAAGCACCCGAAAAGATGTAAGCCGCGAGCTGCGGCAGGCAGTTCCGCTTTTTATGGCTTTTTTATACGAAAGGTTTTATGATGGCGGATACTGAAACAACTATGTAAGAAACGAAAGGAAAAACTATGAATAGCGACGGGTGTAGTACGATAAACGTACCCCAACTTAAGAACGCCGCAGTTATCACTCCATGCGGTATGATGATTGAACCTTACGGAGAGCACAAATTCTCCGAAATAAAGCAGGAATATGCTGCACAGGCGGAAAGATTCTCCGATTCTGCCGCCTTTATCCTGAAAGGCATGACCATGCTTTCCGACCTGCGTGCGGCTCTCCTCGCCTGCAGAAAGACAGGCAAGCCTGTCTATGCGGTACTGGACATTGACGAAGAACTGCGTACAACCGCGGAATTACCCGCAGACGCGGCGCTTATCACTTTACAGAGTATGGGGCTTTCAGGCTTCGGAATAAAGTCGGACGACGAGGAAAATATAATTACAGCTGTAAAACGCCTCGTTCACTTTGCAAAAATCCCTGTTTTTGCACAGCTGAGCGAAAATGCTCTTGATGTAATATATTCTGCAGGAATTGATGTGAGCGAAATTGAAAGCTGGTGCGTTTTCTCCGTTCCCGAAGAAGAAAAGGAAACCGCAATCATGCTCGCGAACGAGCGCGAAGCGTTTTTCCTTGAACCTGACACTACCGAACTTTCCGAACCTGTAGCCTGCGAAGCAAACATGGATGAAATCCTGTGTGACTTGTCCCAGGAAAACTTCGATGTGCTGAGAATCGAGATAAATTCTCCTGATGACGCAGTTGCTTTCACGGAAAATGCACATATGGCGACCTTACCTGTAATGTTCACCTGCGAGGATGATATTTCGGTAATGCTGGCACTTATGTTGTATCAGGGCAGAGCCCTTATCGACAGCACCTGCACCCTTGACGAAGAGACAATCAAAAAGGCTACCGCCAAATACGGTGCCGTAATATATTAAAGGAAGAATACAATGCATCTTGACGAAAAAACAACAGACAGCACCCTTGTATACAAGGGCGGAATACTCGAGGTATACAGAGATACGGTAATGCTCGAAAACGGCAAAACCGCAGGCAGGGATGTCGTGAAACATTCAGGCGGCGTGTGCGTGGTTGCCGTAAATGAAGAAAAGCAGGTTTATTTTGTAAAGCAGTTCCGTTATCCTCATAAGAAGGTTCTTCTTGAAATCCCCGCAGGAAAGCTTGAATGGGGCGAAAATCCCCTTGAATGCGGCAAAAGAGAGCTTCGCGAGGAAGCAGGCTTCACCGCTGACGAGTTTATTTCCCTCGGCTGTCTCTACCCTACTCCCGCCTATGACACCGAGGTTATCTATATGTACCTTGCGAAGGGACTTCACAAGGCGGAGCAGGAGCTTGACGAAGACGAATTCCTTGATGTTCTTACCATTCCTCTTGACGAAGCGGTAAAAATGGTAATGAACAATGAAATTGAGGACGCCAAGACACAGCTTGCGTTATTAAAGACTTCCGTTCTCTTGGGCTGAGTCCATAGTTCTGAGTCTTTCCTCGTATGCGGAAATAACGGTTTTTTCAAAATACTCCCTGGCTTCGGCGCTTATGGGGTGGACAATATCGCGGAATATTCCGATTTCGTCTCGGCGGCTGGGCATTGCCACAAAAAGTCTGTCGTCACCCTGTACCACCTTTACATCGTGAACGGCAAGCATATCGTCTACCGTCACCGACACCACTGCCCTGAGTCTGCCGTCCTCCAGCATCTTTCGTATACGTATATTTGTAATATTCATTCTGACATATTCCTTTCGGGGTTATTGCTTTATTATTTTAAGCATAACTCCGATAAATATTCATAGAATCTAAAGGCGTGCCGCCTTGGGCAGTTCCTGTCTTTTACAAAATCCCGCTTTGCCAAAATGAGCTAAACGGCAGGATTCACCCAACTGCTATACCGAATTCAGCTAAAGCGCGCCGCCTTGCAGGATTACAGCTTCTGCACAGCGGGCAGACTGATAGTAACAGATTGAATATTTTAAAAGAGGTAATTATAATGAAAGATTTTTTAACAGGCAAAAAACATATACATTTTATCGGAATCGGCGGCAGCGGCATGTACCCTCTGGCGCAGATTCTCCACGGTCAGGGCTTTTATCTCACAGGTTCTGACAATAACGAAACCGAAACCTTACAGCTTGTACGCAATATGGGTATTCCCGTATTTTTAGGACAGCGTGCCGAAAACATAGAAGGCGCTGACCTCATCGTGCATACAGCCGCAATTATGGCGGATAACCCCGAGCTTATCGCCGCTAAGGCAAGCGGAGTTCCCGTAATTGAACGTTCCGTGCTGCTCGGGCTTATTACCAGCCGTTACAGCAATGCTGTCTGCGTATGCGGCACTCACGGAAAAACCACCGCTACTTCAATGCTTACTCACATTTTCCTTGCTGACGGAATTGACCTTACCGCGGTAATCGGCGGCAAGCTCAAGGCTATCCACGGCAGCGGCATCTGCGGAAAAAGCGAGACCATGGTATGTGAGGCCTGTGAATTTGTTGATACATTCCTGAAATTATATCCCGACACATCGGTTATTTTGAATATCGACTGCGACCATCTGGATTATTTCAAGACAATGGATAATCTGAGGCTGTCCTTTACAAAATTCTGCAATCTGACTACCGAAAGACTTGTATACAACGGCGATGACGAAAACACCTTAATTGCTGTAAACAACAGCGATTTCAAGGGAAAAAGAATTACCTTCGGTCTTAAACCCGAAAACGACTACTATGTTGATAATATTGAACAGGTTTCCGATTTCCACACACAGTTTGACCTTTATCATAAGGGCGAGAAGGTGGACAGAATATCAATACATGTTCCCGGAGCGCATAATGTCCTGAATGCTCTTGCAGCCTGTGCAACAGCACTTGAAAACGGCTGTAAGAAGGAATCCCTGAATAAGGGACTTTCCGATTTCTTCGGTGCTGTAAGACGCTTTGAGCGCATTTCCGAGGTTCAGGGTATTACTGTTGTTGATGATTATGCGCACCATCCCACAGAAGTAAAGACTCTCCTTGAAACAGCGAAGAAAATGAATTTCAAGCGTGTGTGGGCGGTGCATCAGCCCTTTACCTACTCCCGTACAGCAACATTGCTGAACGAATTCGCAGAGGCACTTTCCATTGCTGACGAGGTTGTGCTTACGGAAATCATGGGAAGCCGCGAAAAGAACACCTACAACATCTATTCAAAGGATTTGGCCGCAAAGATTCACGGTGCAGTATGCGTTGAAACCTGTGATGATGCGGCAGAATATGTCAGCCGTCACGCAGAAAGCGGCGACCTTGTAATTACCTTCGGCTGCGGAGATGTATACAAGGCGGCTTATAAGCTTACAGAGCTGCTGGGCGGCACTGTTGAACACTTCAGTTAAAATATCAGGAAAGGGGCGAATAAAATGCGGATTGCTGTATGCGATGATGAAACCGCGGTTTTAAAACTGATTTCCGTGTTCGTAAGAACCGAATTTGAAAACCGCAGGGAACCTGTGACGGTTTCTTCCTATACAAGTGCGGTAAAGCTTATTTCTGATTTTCCGTCAAAGCAGTTCGACGCTGTATTGCTTGATATAAGAATGCCTGAGATGGACGGCTTCAAAGCAGCGGAAGAACTGAGAAAATCTGCGCCCGATGTAAAGATTATTTTTATTACAACCGAGGATTCCCTGGTTTACGACAGCTTTGATTTCCAGCCTTTTGCATTTATCCCGAAGACTCCCCCGGAGGTTATGAAAAGCAGGCTTTCACGTACTGTTGATAATCTCCTTGCCGTCTGTACTTCAGTCAGAAAAATCTGCATTGAACTTCCCTACAATGATAAGATTTATATCCGCCCCGAAGACCTTATCTATGTAAACAGCGAAAAGAACAATCTGATATATCATACAAAAGAAAGCGGCGAAATTATTGCAAGGGCAAAAATACAGGAGGCGGAGGAACTGCTTCCTTCCGAGCTTTTCGTGCGTATACACAACAGAATAATCGTAAATATGGCACATATTACCGAGCTTGAATACACTCATGCCTCTCTCTCGGTTACAGGCGGAGAAACACTCGGTATAAGCCGTACCAGAAAGCACGAATTTGAGACTGTTTACAACGAATATCTGCGAAAAAAAGCATAATAATTCCAAACTTCACAAAATTTTACAAAACTTCACAATAAATTTGACTTTATTTCAATCTGTGTTATACTGAAATCACATCAAGGATTTCTTCATGACTTTTAAAAAGTCGTACATAGATTGAGATAAGATTGATGAAAATGGGAAAAACAGACAGCTTCCGCAAGGAGGCTGTTTTGTTTTTCAGATAAAGATTGTTAAAAATTACACAAACAACCTATGGGTTTTTGTTCAAATATACAGACTTGCATTTTTCGGTTGAATTTCTTCTTTTATGCTGATATAATATATAAGTATTATTTTCAGGAAGGACATATTACATGGACAACTTTTTCTCAGCACTTACCAATATCAACAAGGCAGTCAACGATTTTGTATGGGTGCGGTCAGGTCTTTTTCTTTTAATCGGAACAGGGATACTGATGACCTTTCTTACAAAGTTCTTTCAGATTGTTCATATAAAGGAATGGGTCAAGTCGACCATCGGTAGTCTGTTCAGCAATAAGACCCACAAAAAGGAAGGACACGGCTCTGTTTCGCAGTTTCAGGCGCTCTGCACTGCCCTCGCCGCAACAATCGGCACCGGCAACATTGCAGGCGTTGCAGCCGCAATAGCATTAGGCGGACCCGGGGCAGTATTCTGGATGTGGCTTGCGGCGTTTTTCGGAATGATGACAAACTTTGCAGAAAACGTCTTGGGTATCTATTACCGCAGAAAGAATGAAAAAGACGAATGGTCAGGCGGTGCTATGTACTACCTGCGTGATGGTCTCGGAAAGTACAGGGGCTGTAAAACCATAGGCAATATTCTCGCAGTTGCTTTTTCAATCTGCACTATTTTAGCTTCCTTCGGCATCGGCAATATCGGTCAGATAAATAAAATCACAATCAATCTTGAATCCGCATTTTTGGGCGGCGGCGAACAGTTCGGTTATGTTTTCGGCAATATCAAATGGTCCTCTCTTATTATAGGCGTTGTACTTATGATTCTGGCAGGTCTGGTAGTTTTCGGCGGACTTCAGAGAATTGCCGCAACAACTGAAAAGATTGTTCCCTTTATGGCGATTGTATACATAGCAGGATGTCTCGTGACAGTATGCTTCAATTTTGACAAGATTGGCGCAGTTTTCGCTTCTATCTTTAAATTCGCCTTCGGCGTTCCCGCAATATCAGGCGGTATCACAGGTATTGTTATCAGTAAGGTTATTACCGAAGGCTGTAAGCGAGGCGTATTCTCAAATGAAGCAGGTCTCGGCTCTTCAGTTATGGTAAACTCCGCCTCCAGCACAAAGGAACCTGTCGTTCAGGGCATGTGGGGTATTTTCCAGGTTTTCGCAGATACAATTGTAGTCTGCACCATGACTGCCATGGTTGTACTCACTTCAGGCGCTATTGACCTTGAATCAGGCGCAAAAGTCAACCCCGAGGCCGACGGCTCTACATTTGTAGCTGAAGCTTTCGGAAATATTTTCGGCGCTCCCGGTGAAATGTTCATTGCGCTCTGTATTCTTATGTTTGCATTTACAACCGTTCTTGGCTGGTCTCACTACGGCACAAAGGCCGTGGAGTATCTCTTCGGTATCAAAGCGGGAAAAATTTACAAGATCATTTTTGTACCCATGATTGTGGCTGGCTCGGTTATGACATCCAGCATTGCCTGGGATATTTCCGATACATTCAACGGCATGATGATGATTCCTAACCTTATAGGCGTTGTTGCCCTTTCTCCTGTTGTACTCAAAATTACAAGAAACTATATTGACCGTAAGATAAAAGGAAAAAAGGATGTTGTACCGATTCTTTCCGTAATCCCCGAAATCCAGAACGAACACGCTGCGCAGGTGATTATAGAAGAAGAGTAACAGAAATATAGTGTTTACAGCGGTTATTCGTGAGAACAGCCGCTGTTTTTTGTTGACAAAAATCTTTTGCTGTGCTATTATTATGGTTAATTAACGAATTATACAGGAGAGATATTATGAACAGAAAATTCAGCAGATTAATCTACACCGTTTTATCCGCAGCAATGCTCCTTTCGGGCTGCGCGGAAAATACCGATGCCGCAAAGGGCGACCCCGAAGGAACCGAAGCAGAAACCACAACCGTGGAAGATACAGAAACCCCTGAAGAAACATCCGTTCTCCGGACTACAATCCCCTCAACAACTATGGTTACAACTCCCCTCAGTCCTGACGGCGGCTTTATGGATTCCTATATTTACAGGGATGAAAACGGCGAGGTACTGCTTGAAGTTACCGACGGATTTGATTATGTAGACTATATCGCATATTATCACGGTTATTTCAAGGTTACAAACGTTTCGGACAAAACCGTTACCGACCTGAGAGAAAAGATTGCCGATATTGAAATGTTTGCCGATACAAAAAGCATGACTATCGAATATCCTTTCGGCGACAACTGTATGGATGTAATCGAATGGAACAACGGCAAACCTGATTTTGAAAACATGAGTCAGTTTTTTGACGCTATGGCAGAACAGGAGTACACCTTTGACAACACCCTTGACCCTGACGAATACTGTATTGTTTCGGTAACCTTCAATAACGGCACAGAAATCACAACCACCACCGAAAAAACCGAAACAACAACTACTACCACAACAACTGCTCTCGAAACTACCACAAGCAAAAAAACTGTTACCACTACCACATCCATCGAAGAGATAATTCCCGAAAACACAACCGCACGCCCCCTCACCGACCCCATTTACAACAAGTATATGCCCTCGGACAAAATCATAAAGGAAGCGGCGGAAATAGCTGTAAGGGATCAAACCGTTATTATCGCAATCTATGAGGACGGTACATACAAGGCTATGACAACCGAGGAAGCAGAGAATCTGAAGAATATCGGATTCCTTGCAGAAATAATTTCAGAGGAATCCTACAAGGATATGCTGGAAATGTACGAGGAATACCCCGAGCTTATGGACGATGAATTTGCAGTCTTTATGTCAGACTACGAAAGTTTTGTTGAGTTCTGGCTTGAAAGCTATGAAGTCACAGGGGGCTACAAGGAGTACTTTGACGACAACGGGAAGCCTCTGGTCAATACCAAGCCTTTCTTTGCCGTTTCATTCTCGCTTGAAGGCAAAGACGGCAATGTAAAACTAAATAAAGTAGCGGAAACTGCTTTGAGATGGGTATTTGCACAGAGAACAGACGACAAAACCTTCAATTATCTTATAGACGAGTGCTATAAATTCGGACTCGGAGACAGCGTTGTTGTAAGATGCACCTATAAGGGCGGAGATACTGCCCACGCAGAATTCATCTATTATAGTCACAGTATCGTTTTCGACCCTGAAGTCACACTTACATTCTGATAAAAAAATCGGATAGCAGAAATGCTATCCGATTTTTTTTAAAATTTTTAAAAACCTATTGACAAATGTTATACAACGTGATATATTGTATATATCGGATATACACATTCATGACAATATGTATATCCGTTCCAAAAAAATCATGATTTTGGCTGCGGTGATTGCAACACCTCAGCCGCAAAGGAAAATTAAAATGAACATTATTATTACAAATTCAGGCGGCGTCCCTATCTACGAGCAGATTGCGGGTCAGATAAAGGGACTCATTCTAAGCGGAAGATTGAAGGAGGGCGAGCCGCTTCCCTCAATGCGTAACCTTGCACAGGATTTACGCATAAGCGTAATAACAACCAAAAGAGCATATGAAATACTGGAAAGCGAAGGGCTTATTGAATCCTATACAGGTAAGGGCAGCTTCGTTTCCGCACAGAATCCCGAGCTTTTAAGAGAGCAGAATCTCCGTGAAATTGAGGCAAATCTACAGAAAGCAGTTGATATTGCAAAAAGAAGCGGCGTGGAGCTCTCCGAAATAACAGAAATACTGGGTATGCTCTACAACTGACATTCTGAAAGGAAATTTGATTATGGAAAACGTTATCGAAATAAGCGGACTTTCTAAAAGATACCAGAATTTCGCACTTGACAATGTGACTCTTAACGTGCCTATGGGCTCTGTAATGGGCTTTATCGGTGCAAACGGCGCAGGTAAATCCACCACCATTAAGGCTATTCTCGGTCTTTATAAGCGTGACGGCGGTGAAGTCAGGGTTTTCGGCGAGGACAGCGAAAAAATGTCCAACGAGACAAGAGAAAAAATCGGTGTTGTGTTCGATACAATGCCTTTCCCGAAAAATCTCACCGTCACAATGCTTGATAAGGTGTTTTCAGGCATCTACAAATCATGGGACAGCGAAAAGTTCTTCGCATACATTACACGCTTTGAGCTTCCCTTAAAGAAAAAGCTTTCAGGCTTTTCCCGCGGTATGGAAATGCGCCTGTCTATTGCGGCGGCACTTTCCCATAACCCTTCCTTACTTGTTCTCGACGAGCCTACGGGCGGACTTGACCCCGTAATGAGAAGCGAAATTCTGGACATTTTCCTTGAATTCATGCAGGACGAAACCCACTCTATCCTTATGTCCACCCATATAACCAGCGACCTTGAGCACATCGCAGACTACATCTGCTTCATCAACAAGGGTAAGATTGTTTTCACGGAAGAAAGAAACGAAATGCTGGAAAAATACCGCATTATGAAGTGCACCGAAGAGGATTTACAGCAGGTTGACAAGGCTGATATTATCGGCATGAGAAGGGGTCGCTTCTGCAATGAAATTCTTACCATGAATGCAGATAAATATCCCGGTATGGTTGCTGACGCTCCCACAATTGAAGAAATTATGGTCTACTATGTAAAGGAGCAGCAGTCATGAAAGGATTACTCTTAAACTCCGCCGCTCAGAACAAGATCTTTTACATTGTGGCACTCTGCGAATTTATCGCATTTATAACGCTTACTATCGCAATTTTCAGTAATTGCAGTCATATTCCTGAGGTAATGGGCGTTGCTATACTGATACCATATCTCGGAATGCTCTTTATTCCTGTAACCCTTGCCGAAGGCACAGGCAGAAAAACCGAAAGAATGTTAAAGTGCGGATTTTTAAAATACACCCTGACATCGGGCGTATCAAAAGCAAAGTACGCAGTAACCGAAACGGTTGAAAACCTTATCTACATGGTGATTGCTTCTGTTCTGAACATCATTATTTTCTGGACAGCAGGGCTTTTAGCACCTGAAATTATCCCCCCTGCCGAAGATTATGTCAGAATAATTATTCTGTTCAGTCTTTTCTGCGGTGCATTCAACTCTATGGTAAACACCCTTACTCTTTTCGTAAAAAGCACCGAGATTGCAGGACTTATTTTAGGCTGTATATTAGGTCTTTTTGTAGGTATCGGTATATCTGTACAGCAGATAAAGGGCGAGCATCTGGAAATCGTGGTTGATGACACCTTTACAATTATAACAGCGCTTGCATGTCTTGCAGTTTTTGCTTTATCCACCGTGGTAATGACGCTGAGATTAGAGCGATACAGCGGTTAAGGAGGAAATTATGAAAGGACTTATATTAAAGGATTTGTATACAATAAAAACCCAGATTATTGTAGGCTCAATTATCTGTCTTTACCCTGCGGTGATTTTTCATCTGGGACTTGCAAACATGATCGGAGAAATGAGAAATCCACATGATGAATCTTTTCTCTCCTTTATAACGCTTCTTATCAGCTATTGTTTTATCGTACCGTTCAGCTCATTTCTCTTAAACACAATGAAAAGTGACTATGAAAGCGGCTGGCTCAAAATCCAGCGTACAATGCCCCTGAACGCAGGCGAAGCTATCGGCTCAAAGCTTCTCTGCACAGGTATCGTTATCGGCTTTTTTACACTCTTTGCACTTATCGTAAATGTAATTCTTCTTATCAGAGCGCCCGGGGTTTTTATTACCGAAATTGCCATTGCAGGGCCTGTCTGTATCGGCTTATTGCAGATAATTGCCATTGCGCCCTGCTTCCCCTTGGGTATGAAGCTGGGCATCAAGAAAACCGAGGGACTTTACCTTGCATTCGTAATTTTAACAGGCATTATTCTTGTAATTTTCGGCTTTGCGGCATTTTCAAATGATATTTCCACAGCCACAGTAAGAATTATCTGCTACGGCGCACTTCCCGTTGTTTCAGCACTTACAGTATTTATTTCCTATAAGTCAGGAAAGAATCAAATAGTAAAAGATTTATAAAATATTAATCTCAGAAACCTCACAGATATGCAGTTTCTGACGTTATACAACAAAAAAACACGGTATCTTCCGATACCGTGTTTTCTTATTAATCAGTCAATAGCATTAAAGCCCTTTTCAATATCTGCAATGATATCATCAACATTTTCAAGACCAACGGAAAGTCTGATAAGACCTCCGTCAATGCCTGCTGCCACAAGCTGTTCGTCTGTAAGCTGACGGTGAGTTGCGGAAGCGGGGTGAAGCACGCAGGTACGGATATCTGCAACGTGTACCTCGTTGGAAGCAAGCTCTAAAGCATCCATGAACTTGACAGCATTATCTCTGCCGCCCTTGATGGAAATACCGATTACGCCGCTTGTACCTTCGGGGAGGTATTTCTGAGCTCTTTCGTAATACTTGTCACCCTTAAGACCGGGGTAGTATACTGCTTCAATCTTATCGGACTTTGAAATAAATTCAGCAACCTTCAGCGCATTCTTGCAATACTGAGGCATACGGATTGCAAGAGTTTCAAGACCAAGATTTAAAAGGAAGGAGCTATTAGCCGCAGGGTAGCAGCCGAAATCTCTCATAAGCTGCATTCTGGCCTTTAAAAGGTAGGGCGCAAAGGGATAATCCCTTGTGTAAACTGTGCCGTGGTAGCTTTCGTCGGGTTCTGTAAGGCAGGGGAACTTGCCGTTGGACCAGTTGAACTTACCGCTGTCGATAATAACACCGCCAACCTGTAAAGCATGGCCATCCATATACTTGCTTGTGGAATTAACAACAATATCTGCGCCCCATTCGATAGGACGGCAGAGTATGGGAGTAGCGAAAGTGTTGTCAACGATAAGGGGAAGACCGTTATCATGTGCAGCCTTGGCCCATGTTTCTATATCAAGAACTGTAAGTGCGGGGTTTGCGATTGTTTCACCGAAATAGCACTTTGTATTAGGCTTGGCAGCCTTTACAAGTGTGTCATAATCTGCGTCGCAGTCAACGAAAATGCACTCAATACCCATCTTTTTGAGTGTTACGGCAAACAGGTTTATTGTACCGCCGTAAATGGAAGCGGAAGCAACAAAGCTGTCTCCTGCTTCACATATATTGAGGATAGATAAGAGAGAAGCCGCCTGTCCGCTGGAAGTGCACATTGCAGCTACACCACCCTCAAGGTCTGCAATCTTCTTTTCAACCGCATCGGTTGTGGGGTTTGCAAAACGGGAGTAGATAAGACCGGCAGTAGGGTCGTCAAATACGTGGGCAACAGCTTCTGTAGAGTCATAAACATAGGTTGTGCTCTGGTAAATCGGCACTACTCTGGGTTCGCCGTTTTTGGGTGTATAGCCTGAATGGAGGCATTTTGTTTCAAGATTCATATATGTACTTCCTTTCCTTTGTTTTTATTTCATTTATTATAACACATATGCAGGGATTTGTCATCAGTTTTTTGAAAATTTTCTTTTTCAGGGCCAAAAAAGCTGATTTATAAGGTTTTTTCTGCTTTTACACGGGCAAAAATGAATTTTCTGAATAAAAATATTGCAATTTATAAATTAATATGGTATACTTGAAGCAATAAAATTAATTCGGGAGGTTTTTCTATGGAAAGACGTACACAGGAACTTGTATCATCAAAGAACAAGAGTATCAAAATCGGCATTATCCCCGGCCACTTTGCCACAAACCACTCTCACATCAACTACTACGTTGACCTGAACAGCATCAAGAGAAGCTTCAAGATGGCAAAGGAAACTGCCAAGGAACTTGCCGCAGAATATATGAACACTCATATCGATACCATCATCTGCATGGAAGGAACATCAATGCTTGGCACGCTTCTGGCTCAGGAACTCTGCGAAAGCAACCACCACTCCATCAACAGCGGTAACGATATCTATCTTATAAACCCTGAAACAAACTCCAACAACCAGATTATCTTCCGCGATGACAGCCAGGGTAAAATCTGGAATAAGAGAATCCTTCTCCTTATCTCCTCCGCTTCCACAGGTAAGACTATAAACCGCTGCGTAGAATGCCTCAAGTACTATAATGGTGTTCTTGTGGGTGTTTCCGCAGTATTCAGTGCTATCAAGGAGCTTGACGGTGTCAAGGTCAATTCTGTATTCTCCAGTGATGATATTCCTGATTATATGACATTCGCTACAGGTGAATGCCCTGCATGCAAGGAAAAGCAGAAGGTTGACGCTATCGTTAATGCACACGGTTACTCAAAGCTTTAAAAAAAGCGCCCGCATGGGCGCTTTTTTAATGAAAGATTCATCAGAAAAATTCCCTGAAGGATAGCCTTCAGGGAATTTTTTATTCCTTATTGGTCATTCTGCGGAGTTCATCTGTGGAGGTTGTGATTTCCTCTGCAACAGTTTCGATGGTTTCACCTGTACGATTTGTTTCGGAAAGATGTTCCTCAACCTCTTCCATAACCTTTGCAAGCTCGTTTACCATTGCCTCAATATCCTCGGCAATCTTCATAACCTTCGCAGTTTCGCCCTTTACAATCTGGTCGTTTTCTTCTACTGTCTTTGTAGTCGCCTTTGTATTTGCGGCAAGAGAACGGATTTCACCTGCTACAACCTGGAAGGTCTTTCCTGCCATACCTGCTCTTGCAGCTTCAACGGAAGCGTTGAGAGAAAGGATATGAGTCTGCTCTGTAATGGTGCGGATAGAGTCAGCCATCTTGTTATAAAGATCGTTGACGTGGATGATTCCCTTTACAGCTTCATCGATTTCAGCGCACTTACTGTGAAGAAGCTCAAGCTTCTGCTCAACCGTGGACATAGCGTTCTTGTTGCCCTCGCACTGCTTGCCGATACGGCTTGTATTATCGCGGATAATATTGATATCATTAACAATATCATCAATAACGCCCACAATCATGTCGGTCTGTGCCTTCGCTGCATCACCTGCGGCAACAGCCTGCTGTGTTGCGAGTCCGGCCTGACGCACATTGTACTGATGACAGTTCTGAGGAACATTGATACCCTTTGCGATAGCATTAGCCATCTGCTCACAGGTGTCATAACCACAGGCACCGCAGTTGAAATGCTGATCAGCCTTTGTGGTCTTGAGAAGCGCTGCATACGCATTCTTCACATCCTGCTCGGTAATCTGGATTTCCTCAATTTCCTTGGGTTCATATTTTCTGATAAAATCTTCAAGCTTCAGCTTCTTCTCGAACAAATCAAACTGCTTGTCTGTCTTTTTCTTGAAGCTTGTTGTAATCTGCTTTTCGCGCTCCTCAAAGCTCTGTGCAGAGAGTCTGTCTGCAGCAGAAAGATAACGGAACATATCCTTTTCTTCGAAATTTGTACCGGGGCCCGATACGCAGCCGTTTGCACAGCTTAATACGTCGAATACTGCAGGTCTTTCGTTTTCCTTGGCATTGTAATAATAGTCAAGCGCCTCATAAACATGAGAAACACCCTCGCAGTTTCTTACACTAAGACCGGGCTCTGCATGCAGGAGACATTCCTTGAGTCCGCCGGGCTTGGGGTAAATCTTACCGCAATAGCAGTCGGGATTATCGAATTTGAAGGAAGCTTCCTTGTCAAACTGAGGATAGTGCTTACGGATATACTCAGCAAAACGCTTGAATGTAACATTATACTGGATAAGACCGGTCTCCTCAAATTCAAATCTCTTTGCAATACAAGGAGAAATGCAGGCAATATCACCTGTTACATTCATATATTTACGCAGATAAACCGCTGTACAGGAAATAGGCGAATGAACAGGAGAAAGAGAAGGAATAAGGTCATGACGGTGCTTCAGAACATACTCTGTAATCGCCGCGCAGGGCTGAGAAACAATCTTTCTCACTACCTTTTCCTTTACTGCCTTCAGGTGCATATATGTACAGATGTCTGCGCCGAAAGATACATCATAAATGAGCTTTACATTAAGCTCATTCTTTAAAAATGCGAGCATTGCATCAGCGTCGGGTTCTGTAAGACGGAACGCAGGTGCCACAACCACGGTAATATTTACTCTGCCCTTGAGTGCTGCAAAGAATCTGTCGGTATCATCTTCATAAACACGGGCGCCGTGTTCGCATTTTTTTACGCATTCGCCGCAGCTTATACATTTATTGCGGTTGATACTTATTATAGAATGAACACCATCCTCGGAAAAAACCGCCTCGTTGGCATCCTCTACAGGGCAGGCTCTTATACAGGCATTACAGCCAACACATTTATCCTTATCAATAGATACAAACATAGCAGACCTCACTTGTCTTTTTTATTTTAAGCGTATCTCTCCCTGATACGTTTTTTATATATCTATACAGCTTAATTATACCAGTTTGCTATATTATTGTCAATAGAAATGCCATAGTTTTGACGAAATTTAGCCAATTATAACAAATAAATAATTTCATATTGCACCATTTACACAAATAAAAAAGGCGGTACATAAGTACCGCCTTTGTTCTGGTTGAATAAGTAGAATTACTTGAGTTCAACAGTAGCGCCAGCTGCTTCGAGCTTAGCCTTGATTTCTTCAGCTTCTGCCTTAGCAACGCCTTCCTTAAGAGCCTTAGGAGCTGCTTCAACGAGTTCCTTGGATTCCTTAAGACCAAGACCGCAGATATCCTTAACTGCCTTGATAACGTCC
>JAZSFL010000012.1:0-2730 GCA_045532185.1 Ruminiclostridium sp. | reverse complement strand
TGTCAGGTGTTGCACCGTCAAAATATGAAAATGGTATATATTCTTTTTCATAAAGCCTGTCTTTATAAAACTGCTTTTCATAAGGACTTATGCTTTCGGGACCTTTGAGAAAGTCAAGCATTTCTAAAACGCTGTCGGGATTATCTTTATACAAGCACAATGCAAGTACAGTGAGTGCTGCAGTTTTGAAAGGGGTATCAAGTGTTGCTTCAGGAAGAGCCTGAAGCTCACTTAAATTTTGTGGAACAGCAGTAAAGCTAAAGCGTTCAGATCTGTTTTTGCCCTTACCAATAGAATTTACTGCATTGGTAATCGTCTTTGAAGCCTCTCTTTTTATTGTGCTTTCAGCTATATTTTTCAAAGAATCAAAAATACCCATAACTTTTTCACTCCTTTTCATATCGCATTGTCATAAATGTGAATAGTCCGTTTTCATCCATAGCCTTTGCCCAAGTATCCATAGCCTCACCAAATGCTTCGCCTTCAATACCGGAATCAAACCACAGTTCTCCGTTTCTTTCTTCCCAATCAGAACATCTCATGCAAATCATTCCGGGGCGAAGTTCTTTTTCTCCTCCGCTTTCCAATTCAGCAAGATAACTTTCATACTCTTCTTTTGGAATAGGAATAAGCATCAACAGCTTTCCGTTATCGCAAATCTCAATCAACGAACTTATAATTTGCTTTCTTTCTCGCATTTCATCTGCAACTGCATCTTCATCTGTTTCATCAATATAAGTCATAGGAGAATTCAGATATTCTTCTGCGCTCAAATATATAAGTTCGCCTGACTCGTTTATTACGCCGATAGAATGAAATCGCCATTTACCAATATAGTTCATACTATTACCTCCGCTATCTATTTATGGGTTTCCTCTGCTGTATTGATAATTTCATAAAATTTGCAAAGCGGCTTAATGTTTTCATCCCAAAGCATAACCTTGATCTGAGGATATGCACCAAATTCTTCAAATGTCCAATACTCAGCTTTACCTCTTTTAAACTCAAAGGGTGCTACTTTAATTTTTTCAAGCCTTCCGAATTTGTCGTAGCCCGCAATATATAAAATATAACTTCCTGCTTCAGGGCAACAAACCGTTATGATGCTGCAATCGCCTCTGCAATCAGTAATTTCATATTCATCTACAGGAAATACATCAAGCGGTACGATACCTGTAAGATATTTTCCGCTTGATGTGCAGGCATATGCACAAAGAGTATAGTCAATCATTTCATATCTCGCATTGTTTATGACCAAGGCTGCTGTAGTTTCATCGGTTTCGTTATCTGTTTCAAAACATGTACCGAATGCGGATTCCTTAAAAATCTCCTGCATTTCTTCTATGCCATATACAATGGAAACGCCGTCATCATCTTGCCTTTCAAATCTCCACTCTACATCTGCCATATTCTTAGCTTTAAATGTAAAGGTCAAATCTTCGCCGTCAACACATTTCTGAGGTTCAAGCTCTTGCGTGATTTCAGGCATTATCACCTTAAGGGTAAAAGGAAGTGTATTTTCCTGATTAAAAGAAACCTTACCAAGGTTATTTCTCATCTCATATCCCACGGAAACGCTTCTTGCCGAAGACGCAGGGATATTTTTAAATGTCACATTTGTTATATATACGCCCGAAGGCATTATTTTATGTGACTGAACATATTCACATCCTGTTTCCTCGGCATATTCCTCAAGATTATAGAAATCAGTATTACTGCCTTGTCTTACCTGAACAATCCAATCAACCTTTTCTGCATAATCTGCCCATAAAGTAAAGGTCGCGTCTCCGTCTGCTTCAAATTCACCACCGCTGAAGGATAAAGCTTTAGGCATTCCGCCAAAAGTTGCTGTGGCATATCGCGAATTTGTCTTTGAGCCGTCAGTTCCGGTGACCTCACAGAAAAATTGTGCCTCTGATATCCCGTCTGCCGTCACCTTTAAGCAAGAGCTTGCTTCGCCCTGTATCTGTCCTTCGTCAAATATCATAGATATGAACTGCTCGGTAAGAGGAATTTTCTGTCCTGCCGTAACGATATACCACTGATATGCCGCAGCATGGTCGGCTGTTACGGACAGCTTTGCATATTCGCCGGGCTTTACTGTGGTTGATTTCGGCTGAGCAGTTATAACAGCCGCCTGAGGCTCGGGAAGCACAGTTACCTCATAAATCCTATGTACTGATCTTACATCCGCACCACGGATTACGGAAATCCCTACGTCGATTGTAACTCCGTCAGGATAATCTGCATAATCAACCGCCCCGTCAATTATTTTGTTAGTTCCGTCTTCGCGACGGGTTATGAGTGTTCTTACCTCAAATTCTCCTTCCATATAGTCAGGGATACTGTACGTCACATCAAATGTTTCGGTCTGAGATGTGTCACGAACCAAATAAGTAACATCAGAACCGTAATCAGGCGTCGGAGAAAATTCGGCAGAAAGAAGCGAATTACTTATAACTGTCAATCTCAAATGGTTGTTATTCACATCCTCCAAAGTGCATTCAGACGGACGCAGCTTCGTTGTTTGATTAGGACCGATAGTTTTCATATCAACAATGGCAGAAGAAGAAATGAGAGTAGAAAATTGTCTTTCCTGAAGCTCAGAGAATGGATCTCCAAATGTGCCGCTTAAACCGGAAACAGCAATACCGCTTCTTCCTATATATCCGATTGCACCGTCGAAAATTCCACCGTTAATTTTCGGGAAAGTGAGCTTATCAATTTCCG
>JAZSFL010000031.1:0-22986 GCA_045532185.1 Ruminiclostridium sp. | reverse complement strand
CCCCCGGGCCGGCGCCGGCGTACCCCCCGCCCCCCGTTTGCGCAGTCCAGCGGTGAAACCGCTCCACTGCTCCGTGCGCCGCTTATGCCATTTCCTTATCAACAGTAATCACTGCATTAAGATTCTCGTCCTCGCGCTTTATTTTTTCGCAGATAAGTGCTTTTATGGCGTTATCGTTCATCTTGAATTTAAAGGGAACAACAATATCAAAAATCAGATTACGGTTCTTTACTCCGTCGGTCATACGGAAATCGTGCATGGAAATTTCAGGGCTTATTTCAGAAATAAATTCCTTTACAAGCTCCTTGTATCTGGTAGCCGTCTCATTGTTGGTCTCCACAGGGTCCATATGTACCGTAGCAATTGCCGCATAACGGCTTTTAAGGTCATTTTCTATCTCATCAATAAGCTCGTGGGCTTCCATGAATCCCATATCCGAGGAAACCTCAGCATGAAGGGAAATTATATTTGCACCAGCACCGTAGTTATGAACGATAAGATCGTGAATTCCGATAATGCCCTCGTATCCCATTACAGTCTGTTCTATTTCATCCACATATTCCTTATCGGGACGCTGACCGAGGAGCGGTTCCAGGCTTTCCTTCGCCGCTTCAATACCCGCCTTGAAAATGAACAGTGCCACAAGTATTCCCACATAACCGTCAATACTTACCTTTGTAAAATGGAACACAAGAAGCCCTGCAATAACTGCCACTGTGGATATGCAGTCGGACAGGCTGTCCATGGCGGTTGCCTTCATTGCGGGGGAGTTTATAAGCTTGCCGATTTTACGGTTGTAAAGGCAGATATAGAATTTAACCAGCACCGAAGCACCCAGAATAATAAGGGAAACTATGCTGAAATTTACTTCCTCAGGTTCAAAAATCTTCATTACCGAGTCTCTCAGCAATTCGTAACCCATTATGAAAATTACCGCCGCTACCGCAAGTCCTGCAACATATTCCATTCTGCCGTGGCCGAAGGGATGCTCCTTGTCAGCAGGTCTTACCGCAAGCTTCATGCCTATCATGGAAATTACCGAGGTACCTGCGTCGGACAGGTTGTTTACAGCGTCGGCGGTTACGGAAATTGCCCCTGTGACAATACCCGCGAAAAGCTTTCCGCCGAAAAGTATGAGGTTAAGCACAATGCCCATAATCCCCGTCAGCATTCCGTATTTCTCACGGACAACAGGGTCGGAGGTGTTTTTATAGTCCTTTATGAATAATCTTGTAAGAAGCGATACCATAATTTTTCTCCTTTTAAGGATTTTTTAAAATATACCACAAAACCCCTTTGTTAGTCAATAACTAACATGCTGCGAAACTCAGCCACTTGACTATTTTTGTCAGATGTGCTACAATAAACTGATATATTATGTTTAAAAAGGAGTGTTTCGGGTGCTTATAGTTATTGACGGACTTGACGGCTGCGGAAAATCTACCCAGTTTGAATTGCTCAAAGAAAAATTTACCGACGCACATTTTATCACTTTTCCTTATTATAATACTAACAGCGGTAAAATCGTAAGCGACTACTTAGGCGGAAAGTTCCCCGAGGACAATCCTACCATAAGCGCATACTCCGCCAGCGCAATATACGCTGTTGACCGCTACACAAGCTTCAAGACCCACTGGCAGGAGTTCTGTAAAAGCGGTGCGCCTGTGATTTCCGCAAGATACACCACCTCCAACGCTATCTATCAGATGACGAAGCTTGAAAAAAGCCAATGGGACGGCTATCTTGACTGGCTTTACGATTTTGAATATGCGAAGCTGGGACTTCCGAAGCCTGATAAAACCGTTTTTCTTGATATGCCTGTGGAAATTTCCCAGAAGCTTCTTTCCGCGCGGTATGACGGAGACGAAAGCAAAAAGGACATCCACGAGCAGAATGTGGGATTCCTGAAAGCCTGCCGCGAAGCAGCTCTCTATGTTGCAGAACGCGACGGCTGGATTGTAATTCCCTGCAACGACGGAGATAAACCCAGAACCATTGAAGATATAAATGACGAACTTTGTAGAATAATAACCGAAAAGGACTAAAAAATGCTGGAATTCAGACCTGTTCTGCTGTCGGACAAGGAATGGGCAGACGAGCTTCTCCGCCTGTCGGATTTCCGCGGCTGTGAATACACCTTCGGAAATAATTTCTGCTGGCAGGACACCTACGATATAAAGATATGCAGATATAAGGATTTCTATCTGCTGAAAAATAAGAACGGCTTCTTCTTTCCTGCGGGAAAAGGGGATATTGCCGAGGTAATATCCGAAATCGGACATTACTGCAAAAATGAGGGTATTCCCTTCAATTTCACCACAATGAACAAGCTTTCAATGCTGGAACTAAAGGAAATGTACGGCAGCCGTGCCGAGGTTTCCACTGACCCCGATTATTACGACTATGTTTACAGCTATGAGGATTTAACTGAACTCAGAGGCAAGAAATATCACGGAAAGCGCAACCACATTGCCCGTTTTTCCGAAAACAACTGGACATACGAAGAGATTGACAGCACCAATCTTGCAGAATGCATGGAAATGAATGACGAGTGGTGCAGAAGAAACGAATGTATGCTGAATGCCGATAAAGCAGAAGAAATATGCGCGGTAAGAACCGGGCTTCAAAACTACGAAGCCCTCGGCTACACAGGCGGACTTATCCGCGTAAACGGCGCTGTGCAGGCATTCACCTTCGGTGAGCAGACAAACAGCGACACCTTTGTTGTCCACGTGGAAAAGGCATTCACCGATTTTCAGGGTGCATACCCTATGATAAACAGACAGTTTCTCTTAAATTCCGTTCACGGTGCAAAATACGTTAACCGCGAAGAGGATATGGGAGAAGAAAATTTACGCAAGGCGAAGCAGTCATATTATCCCTGCTTTATGGAAGAAAAATTCCGCGTGCGGATTAACTGAAAGGATTACTGACATGATTTATGTATTTTTAGCAAATGGCTTTGAAGAAACCGAGGCAATTGCCCCCGTCGACATTTTAAGAAGAAGCGAGCTTGACGTGAAAACCGTAGGTATCGGCGAGGAAGTTGTTGTAAGCTCCCACGGTATCGCTGTAATCCCCGATATTACCGAGGTAGATTTTGTTCCCTCCGATGATATTGATATGATAGTTCTCCCCGGCGGTATGCCCGGCACTCTCAACCTCGAAAAAAGCCGCACCGTGCAGGAAGCTATTGACTACTGCGTGCGGAATGACAAGTATATTGCCGCTATCTGCGCCGCTCCCTCAATTTTAGGAAAGAAGGGGCTCTTACAGGGCAAGAAGGCTGTCTGCTTCCCCGGATTTGAGCAGTTCCTCGAAGGTGCTGAAATTCCTGCAGAGGGCGTTGTACATGACGGAAAGATTATTACAGCAAAAGGCGCAGGCGTTGCAATCGAATTCGGTCTCGAGCTTTCAAGAATACTTGCAGGCAACGCAAAAGCAAACAAGATCAAGGCGGCTCTCCAGTGCAACTGACAAAAAAGGAGCTGAGAAAAAAGCTTCTGAATGAACGCAGAGGGCTGGATATAAGTTACAGGCTTGAACGGGATATTATGATTTATAATAGTCTTATGGAGATTCCTGTTATTGCCGAGGCTGAAACTGTCTTCACCTATGTTTCCACCGAAATCGAAGTGGACACCATACTTTTTATCGAGGCAATGCTCAGCTTCGGACTAACCGTTGCCGTACCGAAATGCGAGGGAAAGGAAATGCGTTTTATCGCTATAAACAGCCTTGCCGACCTGCAGACAGGCGCATTCGGGATTCTCGAACCGAAAGGCACTGAAGAAATCACCGATTACAAAAGAAGCGTGTGCATCACCCCCGCCCTGTCATTTGACGAAAAGGGCTACCGTATGGGCTACGGCGGCGGATATTATGACCGCTTCCTTCAGAATTATACAGGCACTTCCATAGGTATCTGCTATGAGGATTTTATAGGAGAAATTGCAACTGAGGAATACGACCTGCCCGTAAATATTGTAGTAACAGAAGAAAAAATAAGATATATACATTGAAATGAGGTGTAAGCTTGGAAGAAAAGAGAAATAACGAAGTAGAAAGCCTTGCCGCATTCCTACATAGCGGCAGTGGATCGCAGAAGCCTGCGCCTGCCCCTGAGGCAAAGCATGAGGAAGTGCGTCCCGCCCCCCGCAGAAGCGTTGTAAGCGAAACCATAACAACAGATGATAAGGAAAAAAGCCTTAACGATATACTTTTCTCCTTCGAGAACAAGAAAAGAGAGCGTGAAGCGGCTCAGCGTCAGCCTGAACCTGACGAGCCTGTAATCTACGGCGAGGACGAGGAAGATGACGCACCCGTTTACGAGCCTTCCGCAACTCCTGTGATCCCTGATTATGAGGATGATGACGGGCACTACGACGACGCGGCTACCCAGATGATGAATGCCGTACGACCTGTTCCGAAAGCTGAAGAGGAAAAAATCGAAGAAACTACTGAATCAGAAGAATACGACGATGAACTGACCGAGGAAGAAAAAGAGGAACGACGTGAAATAGGCAGAATGAAGCTGCGTTACGAGAAACAGCGTCAGCATACACGTACCTTTGCCTTTGTGCTTATAGGCGCACTGCTGTGTGCAGTTATCGTGGGTGCATCGGCATTCTTCTCACAGTATATAATCACCTTTGCCCTTGACCTTACGGGTATTGTTACAAATGATTTCAGAATGGACGTTGAAATCCCTGAGGGAGCAGATACACAGATGGTTGCGGCTATCCTTCAGGAAAACAATATCATCAGCTCGCCCAAATTCTTCACCTGGTTTGCAGATATAACCAAGAAAGAAGACACCTATATCCCCGGAACCTATACTCTCAGCTCCACCATGTCATATATGACCCTTTTCAGTACTCTGCAGACTGACGCGCATGAGGACAAAACAGTTGTAATCCGTATTGTGGAAGGCATGACCGCCCGTGAAATCGGCGAACTGCTGGAAGAAAACTGCGTATGCTTTGCGGAGGACTTTGAAAAGTACTACAATACCATACAGAATAATTACGACTTTGAGCGAAGACTTTCCGAAAGCTCCTACAAATATCATCAGATGGAAGGTTATCTGTTCCCCGATACCTATGAATTCTATGTAGTTCAGGCGATGGAGGACAAGTCACTTCACGGCGGTACAAGCGAGGAAGCCAAGGAGATGTACGAAAACTCCGAAGAAAACGCCGAAGAAGTTGCTATGAAGATGTATAAGAACTTCAACGGCAAGATGACGCGCACCATGTACAAGAAGATGGGCGAGATGAATATGACCCTTGACGAAGTGGTGACACTTGCCTCCATGGTACAGAAAGAAGCTGCAAGCGTTGAGGACATGTACTATGTTGCAAGTGTATTCCTTAACCGTATCAGGAATTCCGAAAGCTTCCCCAAGCTGGAATCCGACGTTACGATTCTTTACGTTGAAAATGAAATCAAGCCCTATCTCACAGACAGCAGTCTGAAATACCAGCGTTATGCCGATGCATACAACACCTATACCTGCAACGGCATCCCCGCAGGCCCTGTATGTAACCCCGGTCTGGATGCAATTGACGCCGTTCTCAACGCGGCTGAAACGAACTATTTCTTCTTCTGTGCAAATGAAGACACAGGTGAGGTATTCTATGCCGAAACCAAGGAACAGCACGAAGAAAACCTGATTTTAGCGGAACTCAGACCCGCAGAATAATATTACAGGGACACGGCGTGCCGTGTCTCTGCGATTTCTCCCGTAAAGGAAGTGATTTTTTTGGCAGAACTGCTCTCCCCTGCAGGGGATTATGAGTGTTTTGAAGCGGCGGTTGACTACGGCTGTGACGCAGTATATATAGGCGGACAGAATTTCGGTATGCGTGCAGGTCCCAAGAATTTTGACATGGACGCACTGAGAAGCGCAGTACAGCACGCCCACAGCAGAAATGTAAAGGTATATCTTACCTGCAATATTGTTCCCACAAATGACGAAGCGGAGGCTTTTCCCGCATTTATAAAGGAAGCTGCCAACGCAGGCATCGACGCCGCAATCGTGGCGGATATCGGCGTTATGGCAATGGTGAAGAAATATGCACCCTCCCTCGATATCCATATGTCAACCCAGGTGGGCATTATGAACTACGAAACCGCCAACGAGCTTTACCGCTTGGGCGCAAGACGAATTGTTCTTGCCCGTGAGGTAAGCCTTGCGGAAATAAAGCGTATCCGTGACAATATCCCCGCTGATATGGAAATCGAAGCCTTTGTCCACGGGGCAATGTGCGTCTCCTTCTCAGGCAGATGCCTGTTATCCAAATATCTTGTCGACCGTGACGCAAACCGCGGTGCCTGCGCTCAGCCCTGCCGCTGGAAATACTTTATCACCGAGGAAAAGCGCATCGGTCAGGATTTTGAGATTTTTGAAGATAACCGCGGAACCTATATTCTCAATGCCAAGGATTTATGCATGATTGAGCATGTGAAGGAGCTTCTTGACGCGGGTGTTACCAGCCTTAAAATCGAAGGCCGTGCAAAGTCATCATACTATGTGGCAACCGTTACCAATGCCTACCGTGCGGCACTTGATTGTGCTTATAAAAACGAACAGCCGCCTAAGTGGGTGCTTGACGAGGTGTATAAAGTTAGCCACCGACACTACTGCACAGGATTTTTCTACAACCACGATGACGCTGAACAATACTATGAGGACAGCGGATATTACCGTGCGTATGATTTCGCAGGTGTGGTGGACGGATACGAGGATGGCTGCATAAAGCTGACACAGCGTAACTACTTCACACTTGACGACGAACTGGAAATACTTATCCCGGGACGTGAGCCTGTAAGGTTTACACCCTCGGAAATGATAAATGACAAGGGTGAAAGCGTAAGGATTGCAAACCATGCAACCGAGAAGCTGAGCTTCCCCTATCCCACAGAATTCCCGAAGAATTCAATTCTCCGCAAACCCTCCTAGGCGAGCCGCCTATGGCAGTCCCTGCCTTTTAAAAATCTGTTCCCCATCGGAACAGGCGGAACGGCAGGAAAATACAAACTGCTTTATTTTAATCATACTATGGCGAGCCGCCTATGGCATTTCCTGCCTTTTGAAATCCTGTTATTTACCGAAACAGGCAAAACGGCAGGAGAACACAAAACTGCTTTATCACATGGAAATCAGAGAAATTAAGGACTGAACGTATGGAACTTACCAACATTGGCACAATTAAAGAGCTTTTCACAAAGCATGGCTTCGCTTTTACAAAATCATTGGGACAGAACTTTCTGATAAATCCCTCTGTATGCCCGAAAATCGCTGAAATGGGCGGCTGTAAGGCGGGAGTCGCAGCTATCGAAATCGGTACAGGCGTAGGCGTTCTCACCAAGGAGCTCGCAAAGCGCTGTGATAAGGTGGTTGCCGTTGAAATTGACACGGGACTGAAGCCTATTCTGGAAGAAACCCTCGCCGAGTTCGACAATGTTGAAATCGTGTTCGGAGACGTTATGGAAACCGACCTGCATGCCCTTATAAAGGAAAAACTCAGCGGATTTGATGAAATCGTGGTATGTGCGAATCTGCCCTACTACATAACATCCCCCGTTATAATGAAGCTTTTAGAGGAAAAGCTTCCCATAAGCTGTATCACAGTCATGGTGCAGAAAGAAGCGGCGGACAGGCTTTGTGCAAAGGTGGGCGAGCGTGACTGCGGCGCAATTACCGTAGGAGTGAATTTCTACAGCACCCCGAAAATGCTGTTCCGAGTAAACCGCGGAAGCTTTATGCCCTCGCCCAATGTTGACAGCGCTGTTATCCGTCTTGACGTAAGCCGTGAGCCGAAATATACACCCAAGGACGAAAAACTGTTCTTCAGGATTGTCCACGCGGCATTTTCACAGCGAAGAAAACAGCTTATAAACCCTGTTTCCGCAGAGCTCAGAATTCCGAAACAGGAGCTTTCTGAAATACTTGTAAGCTGCGGTATCAAGGCTACCGCCCGTCCCGAGGAACTTAAAATGGAAGATTTTGCCGCACTCTGCGACATGGTCTGTGAAAAATAAAATATACTCCCTTTCTTTGACAAATTTTTTTCCTTTCCCGTATTATACTTGTAATCAGGATAATACAGGAAAGGATTTGATTTTATGGAAAAAAGCGTCAGCGTTTTTTCAGAAAAAGAAGGGGATTTTTCATTTAAAAAAGGACTTTTCACTGCCGTTATTACATTCCTTCTGGCAGTGTCGCCCCTTTTTGAAAAGCTTTCGCCATTCCCTGCCGCAGTTATGGGAGCATTGTCGGGATTTGACTGTGTATGTGCGTTTTTCGGAACGGTTATCGGCTTTGCCGTAACGGGGAATTTTGCTCTTTCTGTTCCGCAGATTGCCGCTATGACCCTTATTCTGGCAGTGAGGCTTATTTCAGGCGAACAAAAAGACAGAATCTCCGTAATTATAACCGCAGTTATCTCAGGCGTCAGCGTGTTTCTTGCAAACCTGCCATCAGCCGAAGGTCCCTCCGATATTTTTACCGCATTTGCGTTCGGAGTAATTGTTATTGTTTCGGTTATGTGTGCAGATTTCTTCAGAAGTGCAAAGGACAAGCCCGTCACCTCCGACAACGTCCCTCTTATGCTGTCGGGAGCGGTGATTTACACCCTGCTGATAACCGCTTTTACAGGACTTCAGTTCGAGATGATAAGTCTCGGTATACTGCTGTGTGCTGTCTGTATTGTCGTTTCCCCCTTTGTCATGAGCGCGCTTACTCCCGCCGTAGGAATACTGTCCGCCGTGGGAATAACCATATACGATAAGGATTTTTCCGACGGGGCAATTATCCTCGCCTTGTCATCACTTATCGTATCAGTGCTTTCAAAATACGGCAGGATTACTCGTGCCTGCGCCCTTGTTTTCACTCTGGGCGGCGGCATCATCATCACCGGGATAACCACACACAGCGCCATCTGTATGACCTCTGTCCTTGCAGGAGCGGTTACAGCAATGGTTGTTCCGGAAGGTCTCATACCATCTTTCCGCAACCGCTGCCGTGCTGATGTTGTCGCTTCGGGCAAGCCCGTATACGCTTTCGGGCGCAGGCTCTCGGGAATGGGCAACGCAATCGGGGAAATGAACAGCGCCATTAAGAAAACTGCTGAAGTGCTTGACCGTGAAAATATACATGACCCTTCGGAAATCTATATTGCCGCCGCAGAAAGCGTGTGCAAAACCTGTAAGAACAATATGCACTGCTGGGGCGAATACTACAACCGCAGTGCAGATATAATGAACAAAGCCGTCCGCAGTATACGTGCAGGACAGCTTGCTGATGAAAATATGCTGACGGGACATTTTGAAGAAATCTGCACAAAAAAGCGCGAACTCGTATCAGAGCTGAACCGCGGTTATGCATCCTATTGCTCTGCCCGGAGCGCCGCGCGGAAAATCAGCGAAATGCGGAACGTACTTACCTCCCAGCTCAGTTCCACTCAGCTTATGCTGGAAAAAGCGGCGGAGGAATTATGCAATGACAGCTGTATTGATTACGGGGCGGCGGAAAAAGCCGAGGCAGTACTCCGCGAAAACGGCCTTGTGTCCCCTGCCGTTACGGCAATGAATATCGACGGAAGGCTTACGATTGACGCCTACGGCGATGGCAGTGCAGTATTCAGCACAGAAAACATAGGGGACAAGCTTTCCTTCGCTCTGCACAGGGAATTTGATCCGCCTATGATTGCTCAGTGCGGCGACAGATTGCATATCACCCTGTCTGAGCGCTCCCTGTACGATGCCCAGATTAAAATTTTCAGCCGAAGCAAGTCGGAAAACTCCCACAGCGGTGACACCTGTGAATGTTTCAATGACGGTCAGGGTAACGTGTATATGATCCTTTCCGATGGAATGGGAAGCGGTAGCCGCGCTAAAATCGACAGCGCATTTTCATGCAGTATGCTTTCACGTATGCTGAAGGCGGGTATTGATTTTGACGCATCAATCGAAATGCTCAACACTTCCCTTATGGTGAAATCCACAGACGAAAGCTTTGCAACCCTCGATGTATGCCGCATAAACCTCTACAACGGCGAAATCTCCCTTTACAAGGCAGGAAGCGCATCCACCTTCGTACGGTGCGGAAACGAATTCGCCGAGCTAAAAGGGGATGGAATACCCCTGGGGGTTGAGTACGATCCGCAATATTCCGAAAAGCGCTTTACTGCTACCGCCGGAGATGTCATCATTATGACAAGCGACGGTGCGGAAATTGATAAAAAGTGGTTGTGCAACCTTATGATGCGGGATAAAAACCCCGACCTTAACGCAATTATTGACACCATAGGCGAGGCATTGCGCCTGAGTGCAGAGAAAGGCAAGGAAGATGATATCACAGTTATCGGGGTGAAGATAGTAAAATGAAAAACGTACAGGTGGTCTGTGCCGACTTGACTTTTAAGCATTTCAGGAGTATAATTACTAATTGATATCAATATTTCTGAAAGGAATGTAAAAAATAATGAGTGAATGTACACACAACTGTTCCACCTGCGGTTCAAACTGCTCAGAGCGTAAGGCTGAAAGTCTGCTTGCACCACAGAACGAGCTTTCAAATGTAAAAAAAGTAATCGCCGTTGTATCAGGCAAGGGCGGCGTAGGCAAGTCTCTTGTGACTTCCCTTCTCGCATCCGTTTCAAACAAAAAGGGCAATAAAACTGCTGTTCTTGACGCAGATATCACAGGCCCGTCAATTCCGAAGGTGTTCGGTATCAACGAGCGCGCTATGAGCAGTGACGGTCACAACCTTATTCCCGCAAAATCAAAGACAGGCATTGAAATAATGTCCGTAAACCTGCTTCTCGAAAATACAACAGATCCTGTTGTATGGAGAGGCCCTGTTATTGCAGGTGTTGTAAAGCAGTTCTGGAGCGATGTTATCTGGGATGATGTTGACTTTATGTTTGTGGATATGCCTCCCGGAACCGGCGATGTGCCCCTGACTGTATTCCAGTCTCTTCCCGTAAGCGGAATTATTGTTGTAACAAGCCCTCAGGAGCTTGTTTCCATGATTGTTGAAAAGGCTGTTAAAATGGCTGGCATGATGAATATTCCCGTTCTCGGTATTGTTGAGAATATGAGCTATTTTGTATGCGACAACTGTGACAAGAAGCACTATATCTACGGTGAAAGCCATATTGAAGAAATCGCCGCAAAGCACGGTATCAAAAATATCGCAAGACTTCCCATTGACCCGTCCTTTGCCGCATACGGTGACAGAGGCGACATCGAAAGTGCTGATACTTCCGCACTTGAAGCACTTGCAGAGGAGATTTTAAAATGACAGAAAGAGCAGAAAAGGCAAGAAATTATTTTTTAGATGGTTATAACTGCTCGCAGTCGGTATTTTTAGCATTCTGCGACCTTACAGGCTTTGACGAAAAGACTGCTCTGTTGGTGTCATCTTCTTTCGGTGGCGGCATGGGCAGACTCCGTGAGGTCTGCGGCGCAGTGAGCGGAATGTTCATGGCGGCAGGCGTCCTCTACGGCTACACTGACCCTAAGGCAGGTTCCGAAAAGATGGAGCATTACAAGCGTATACAAGAGCTTGCGGCTTCTTTTAAAGAACGCAACACTTCCATTGTTTGCCGTGACATTCTCGGTAAGATTGCCGAGGACAAGAGCTTTATCCCCTCGGAAAGAACAGCCGAATACTACAAGACTCGTCCCTGCGCAAAAATGGTGGAGGACGCAACTGAAATCCTTGAAAAATATATTGAACAGTATCCTGTAAAATAATTTTGAACCGTCTTCAGAAACATCTGAGGACGGTTTTTATTTAATAACAGCTGTTGATATTTGGGCGAATTTATGATATTATATTACAAACAGATTGTAACTTTTCTATATTATTAAAATAAAACTGCGAAAGGAGCTTTACCATGCTCGAAAATTTAAGCCCACAGAAAGTTTTTCATTATTTTGAAGAAATATCCGCTATCCCCCACGGCTCAGGCAATATCGAAGCTATCGGAGATTACTGCATGCGCTTTGCGGAAAGCCACGGACTTAAGGCTGTAAAGGAAAGCTGCGGAAGCGTTATCATCTATGCTGACGGCACAGGCGGTTATGAAAGCTGCAAGCCTGTAATCTTACAGGGGCATCTCGATATGGTATGCGAAAAGCGTGCGGACTGCAATAAAAATATGGAGACTGACCCCATTGACCTGCGTACTGACGGCGTATGGGTATGGGCTGAGGGGACTACCCTCGGCGGAGACGACGGAATAGCAATTGCTTATATTCTCGCCCTGCTCGACAGTCCCGAAATCCCCCATCCTCCTATCGAAGCTCTGCTCACCAGTGACGAGGAAACAGGCATGACAGGTGCGGAGGAGCTGGACGGCTCGCTCCTTTCGGGCAGAACCTTAATCAATATCGACTCAGAGGAAGAAGGCTATCTCACCGTAAGCTGTGCGGGCGGTGTAAGGGCATACTGTGAGTATGAAATGGAATATACCGATACCGAAGAGGGAATGTGTGCAATCGACATCGAAGTAGACAAGCTTCTGGGCGGTCATTCGGGCGTCGAAATACACAAGCGCCGCTCAAACGGTCACAAGGTGCTGGCTGATGTTCTTGACTATGCCTATAAGCAGGCTGAATTTTTTATCTGTGATATAAAGGGCGGAGACAAAACCAATGTCATTCCGAAATCTGCGCTCGCCGTTATCGTGACAAAGACGGAAAACAAGGATATAATCATCAATGCGGCTTCGGAATATTTTAAGGATATTTTCTATAATGAGTACGGAAACCTTGAACCTGAGGCTGAACTTTGCGTCTGCGAAAGCTATGAGGCTGTTCCGCAGAAATGTATGACAGCGGATTCTACAAGAAAGACTATCTTTGCGCTTATGAACTCCCCAGACGGCGTTGTTACAGTTATGAAGAATGACCCCGAAATGGTAAAATCCTCGCTTAATATGGGTGAGCTTTGTATTGAAAACAATCTGCTTAAAATCGGATACCTTATACGCAGCAACAGTTCAGGCGGTAAAAAGGCAATTGCGGAAAAGCTTCGTTCGTTTACTGAATATCTGGGCGGCAGAGCTGTTTTCGATTCAGATTACCCCTCCTGGGAATATCGCGAAAGCTCTCCTTTACGCGACCTTATGACTGAGGTTTTCGTGGACATGTACGGCAGGCTTCCCGTGGTTACGGCAATTCATGCAGGACTTGAATGCGGGCTTTTAGGGCAGAAGCTGCCCGGCGCGGATATGGTTTCCATTGGTCCGGATATCGAAAATGTCCACACCCCCGACGAACGTATGAATGTGGCTTCGGTTATGAGAACGTGGGATTATCTATTAGCCGTTCTGAAAGCCCTCGGAGAACAGGAGAAATAAATGAGTTTCTTTGTCTACGGACTTGTAATCGTGCTTATAATACTTGTGCCCAACGTGGTTTTCGCCCTCTGGAATAAAGACGGCTTTGAAAACAGCTGGCACAACAAAGCGGTGGAAATTCTCGAACAGATCGGCCGCTTCGGGTGTATGATCTTTATGTTTATTGTAATCCCCGAAGTGAGCTTCCGTTCGGGTGACGCTTTCGCCCTCTACATAATCGTGAATATGGCATTGCTGCTTTTATACTGCCTTTTCTGGATAATCTTCTTCAAAAAGAATCATATGGCAAGAGCAGTATCCCTGTCAGTAATACCCTCGGTATTGTTCCTGTTCAGCGGTATTATAAGCGGCAATATCCCCCTTATTATTGCGGCGGTGATTTTTGCACCCTGCCATATTTTAATCAGCGTAAAGAATGTTACAGAAAAGGAAAACATGAAATGAAAATAGTGATTCAGCGTGTTACCCACGCAAGCGTTACCGTTGACGGCAATGTCTGCGGAAAAATCGGCAACGGCTTTCTGGTGCTTCTCGGAATCGGCAAGGACGATACCGAAGCGGAATGCGAAAGACTTGCAAAGAAAATGACGGGACTGCGTATTTTCTCGGACGAAAACGACAAGACAAATCTCTCCTTAAAGGACGTAAACGGAGAGCTTCTCATAATCTCCCAGTTCACACTTTATGCGGACTGCAAAAAGGGCTTCCGTCCTAATTTTCTGAACGCAATGGAGCCTGTGGAAGCGGAACGTCTCTACAACTATTTCTGCGATCTTTGTGCAAAGGAAATCCCCGTGGTAGAAAAGGGCATTTTCGGTGCAGATATGAAGGTGGATTTATTGAATGACGGACCGTTTACAATAATTCTTGAGTGAGAGAATATAAAACAGAATTTTCAAGCTTTTTGTAAAAAGCTTGACCAAAATCTTTTATTTCTTGCTTCGCAAGGTTTTACATCGGCTATTTACATTTTACCATAAATATGCTACAATTATAGCAACAATTTTACAGAAAAGGAATTACCGTTATGATTACTGCAAAGAAAATAAAGAACGAATATTCCCCTTACCGCTGGCAGGTGGGCGGAAATGACCCCTATACAGAAGAACTCACAATGTTCACCCTTTCGGGCAAGAATATTACATATGCTTTTGCCGCACTTGAAAGCGGACATCTTGCCCACGTTTATTTCGGCAAGCGTACCGACGACGAGGATTTATCCTACCTGCTCCGCCTTGACGAAAACCCCTATACACCCAAGGTTAACGAGCGTGATATGGGTACATTTATGGACAGTACCCCCTTTGAATACCCCACACACGGTATCGGCGACTACCGCGAGCCTGCCCTTATGGTTATGGATAACAAGGGTATGTCCTCGGTAAATCTGAAGTTCGTTTCCTACGAAATCACAAAGGGTAAACCTGTTCTTGAGCAGAAGCTTGAAGACTGTACCGTAAGACTTCCTGCTACCTTTGCAGATGAAACCGAAGCGGAAACTATCGCAATCACCATGGAGGACAGCCACCGTGGTCTTAATGTAATTCTTTACTATACAATCTTCGAAAATCTGGACGTTGTCACAAGAAGTGTAAAGCTTATCAATAAAGGCAGTGATGCATTTGATGTAAGAAGGGTGCTTTCAGGCTGCGTTGATTTTGACAATGATAATTTCGATTTCATTACCCTCAACGGCTCCTGGGCAAGAGAGCGCGTAATGGAACGCTGCCGCCTGCATCACGGCAAGCAGGGCGTTGATTCCGTAAAGGGCGAATCCTCACATCAGAACAATCCCTTTGTGGCTCTCGTTTCACACAACTGTAACGAAGATATAGGCGAAGCATACGGCTTCAACCTTATCTACAGCGGTAATTTCTTTGCACAGGCTGAGGTTACACAGCACAAGAAGACACGCCTTGTTATGGGTATCAATCACTTTGACTTCTCATGGAAATTAGAGCCTGAGGCTGAGTTTACAGCGCCTGAACTGGTTATGGTATATTCCGCTGAGGGTATGGGGCATATGTCACGCACCTTCCACGACCTTTACAGAAACAACCTTATCCGCGGCGAGTACAAGGACAAGCGCAGACCTATCCTTATCAACAACTGGGAAGCTACCTACTTCAATTTCGATACAGAAAAGCTTATTGACATTGCAAAGCAGGCGTCCCAGCTGGGCATTGAAATGCTGGTAATGGATGACGGCTGGTTCGGTCACAGAGACTCCGACAACAGCTCTCTCGGTGACTGGTTCGTATATGAAAAGAAGCTTCAGGGCGGCTTAAAGTATCTCGTTGACGAGGTAAACAAGCTGGGTATGAAATTCGGTATCTGGTTTGAGCCTGAAATGATTTCCCCCGACAGCGAATTATACAAGGCTCACCCCGACTGGGCAATCCAGATTGCGGGAATGCCCATGACACAGAGCCGTCAGCAGTATGTTCTGGACTACAGCCGCAAGGAAGTCCGTGACCATATCTACGGCATGATGAAAAAGATTCTGGACAGCGCAAATATCGAATATATCAAGTGGGATATGAACCGTCAGCTTACAGAAGTAGGCTCAAACGCACTCCCTGCTGACAGACAGCGTGAATTATGGCACAGATATGTGCTGGGCGTTTATGATGTAATGGAACGTCTTACAAGCGAATATCCCCATATCTTACTTGAAAACTGCTCGGGCGGCGGCGCACGCTTTGACGCAGGTATGCTGTTCTACTCTCCCCAGATCTGGACATCCGACGACACAGACGCTATCGAACGTCTTAAGATTCAGCACGGTACATCTGTCTGCTACCCTGCTTCCGCTATGGGCGCACACGTTTCCGACTGCCCCAACCACACAGTAGGCAGAACAACTCCCTTCTCCACCCGTGGCAATGTTGCTATGGTGGGTACTTTCGGCTATGAGCTTGATGTTACAAGAATCCCCGAAAGCGACAGAAACGAAATCCCCGGACAGATTGAAATGTTCAAGAAGTTCAATCCTCTTGTACGCACAGGTGACCAGTACAGAATCGGCAATGTGTTCGAGGACAATATGTGGGATGCATGGATGTTCGTAGCTAAGGATAAGTCCGAAGCGGTATTTACCTTCGTTCAGGTTCTCGGACGTCCCAACTACGGCAGCAGAAGAATAAAGCTCAAGGGTCTTGATCCCGAAAAGAAGTACAAAAACAGCGAAAACGGACAGATACACACAGGTGCAGCTCTTATGAACTGCGGCATCAATGTAAGCTTACACGGCGATTTTGCTTCAAAGGTAATCCACTTTACAGCAGAATAAAAAAAGACGGCGAAAGCCGTCTTTTTTTATGAAAGATGAAGAATGAATGATGAATGATTGTGATGTCCGCTTTGCGTACGTATTTAAAAATGCGCCCGTAAGGGCACTCCTTAATCTTTCAGCCTTCATCAAAAAAGCTCCCCCTCGGGGAGCTTTTTTTATCCGTGCAAACCTTTCGCCTGTCTTATCATATCTTCAACAACAATATCGCATATTTCACCGAGAGATGCGCAGTATTCAAGCACCTTCCAGGGTTCATTGGTGTGGTAGTGGATTTTGATAAGGTTCTCGTCACCTACTGCGAGAAGGCTGTCGCCCTTGAAATTGTCAACGAAATAGTCATAGATTTCGTCCTCGTCAAGGTTCTCACCCTCGATTAAAAGCTGAGTGTCATATCTGAATTCGATTTCTTCCATTTTTAAATCCTTTCATCACTTTATTTCAACAGGCTCTCTGTTCTTACCGATAAAGAACAGGGCAATAGTGGAGGGTCCTGCGTGTGCGCCGATAACTGCGCCGACATGGCCGTAGCGTACCTTCTTTACATCAGGCATCATCTTCATAATAAGCTTGCCGAGATATTCAGCGTCCTCTCTTGCGTCTGCATCGTGAATGAAGATTTCCTCGTTTTCGCCTACCTTGTATTTTTCCTTCATCTGCTTTGCCATGGCGTCAAGAGACTGCTTTCTGCCTCTTACCTTTGCGTAGGGAAGGAGCTGACCCTTGTCATTGAAGTAAAGAACAGGCTTGATACCAAGCATTGTTCCGACAACTGCAGAAGCCTTTGAAAGTCTGCCGCCTCTGTGGAGATGGTTCAGGTCCATAACGGTGAAAAGGTGGATTGTGTTGTACTTTATAACCTCTGCATATTCCGCAAGCTCCTCAAGGTCAGCTCCCTGATCACGTCTTTTTACGCAGTGGTGGAGGAGGAAGCCCTCGCCGCCGCAGGCAGAAATGGAGTCAATAACCTTTACGGTGCTTTCAGGGTATTTTTCCATAATATCCTTTGCAACAAGGGTAAGAGTCTGATAAGAACCGCTGAGTGCGCCTGAAAAGCTCAGATAGAAAATATCCTTGCCTTCCTTTACAATCTCTTCAAACAGGTTATATGCGTCCTCATAGGCAACCTGCGAGGTTTTCGGCATACTGCCTTCCCTTACCTTGTCGTAGAAAGCCTTTATGTCCATGTCCTTGCCGCTGTACTGGACATACTCTTCATCGTTTATTGTATAGTGCATTCCTATAAAGAGGACATTGTTTTCTTCATAGTACTTGGCACCCATATCTGTTGTTGAGTCGGTTACGATTACATATTCTCTTTTTTCCATATCTGTTCCTTTCAAATGGTGGAGTTAAAACAATATATTGTCATTATACACTATAACAAAAAGCCTGTCAAGTAAATCAGTAAAATTTATTTATTTTCAACAATATGCACCATGAAAATTTTATATGCAAGTTTACAGGAGCAGCGGTAAAGAAATGGCAAAATAGACATAAAAACGCAACCTGTATTGTGATTTTTGTAAAATTTTACAGAATCTATTGTAATTTCACTAAGTATATAGTATAATGTGTTTATATTGATTTAACACGGCAGGTCCGATTAATGGAAAGGATAATCATAATGAAGATTTCAGACATTAAGGTTTTAATCTGTGATGACTCTATTCTTGTAAGAAAGAAGATGTCCGACATTCTTAAAACCGCAGGAATAACAGAAATTTACGATGCCAAGGACGGTATTCAGGCAGTTGAGCAGTTCAAGGCACATAATCCCGACCTTACTTTTATGGATATCGTAATGCCTGAAAAGACAGGTATCGAGGCACTGAAGGAAATTAAGCAGTATAATCCTGCCGCCAAGGTAGTTATGGCTTCTACTGTCGGCACTCAGAGCAATCTTACAGATGCAATCACAGCAGGTGCATTCGAATTCCTCCAGAAACCCGTTCAGGATGAAGACGTATACAAAATCCTTAACAGCTTTACAAAGGATTAAGGGAAAGGAAAAATAATGTTTACACAATTATTCGGTCATTATCTTTTAAATAAGAATTACATAACCGCTGAACAGCTTCAGAAGGCTCTTGAAGCTAAGAATGAGACAAGAGTGAAGCTGGGCGCACTGGCAATTGATGCAGGCTATATGACAGCCGGACAGGTTGAAAAGGTTCACGAAGAGCAGAAGCGTCTTGATAAGCGTATCGGTGATATTGCCGTTTCTATGGGCTTTCTTACAGAAGCTCAGGTGGACGAGCTTCTTTCAAAGCAGAAGACAGCCAATATCGTTATCGGTCAGACTCTCATAGACCTTGGCTTTATGACAAATGCGGATTTTGAAAAGGCCCTCTCTGAATACAAGGCAAACGCGGGCTTCACCGGCGATGACAACAGCGATGAAAGCCTCGCTGAAAATATTTCCGCAGTATTTGCTCTTGACGACCTTGGTGACAAGGAATTCTATATTGATTATCTCCTGCTCTTTATCAGAAATATTGTAAGATTCGTAGGCGATGATTTCGCATTCGCAGGTTGCACAAAGAATCCTGAAACAAAGAACGAGTATCTCTGTTCACAGGATATTTCGGGTGCAGTTAATGCTTATACAGCTATCGGCGGCGATAAGGCTGCTTTCTACGCTCTTGCAACAAGATATGCAGGCGAAGAGGTTGACGATGATGAATTTGCTGAAGCTTGCGCAGGCGAATTCCTCAACTTACAGAACGGTCTTTATGCGGTTAATGTTTCCAACACACAGAACACCGAACTTGATCTTACACCTCAGGTTTCCGAAAAGGATGTTACTCTGAACATTGATGATGGCATTCAGATTTCACTTGCCTTCTCTTTCGGTATTCTTAACGTTATAATCTGCAAGAACTGAGAATATCTCAACTGCAAACATAAGCAAATAAGTATTTTAAATATAAAATCCGTATATCCATGATATACGGATTTTATTCTTGTTGACAAAAATTATTAAATGTGGTAAAATTGTTTTATTAAAAAACAATTCAGGCAGAAGTTCCGGAGAAGAAATGAAAAAGAAATATATAATTATTTTTCTTATTATTATGTCAGTCAATCTGACCTGCAGATTTATTATGACTCCTGATATTTCTACTCTGAGAGCAGTTATAATGACTGTCTTTTTAATTATTTTACCATTTATTTATGCCTATGGCTCTTTTTATTTCACAAGACTCAGCTGGAAAACCGTTGGCATTGTTTCAGCCGCAGTTATCGTCTCAGGCGGAATAATGGTTTTATTTGCAGACAATAAGCTTCCTCTTTCCGAATTCGGCTGGATTTATATGCAGCTGCCTTCCCTGATATTTTCTTTCATAGCAGCATATTTTACATTTTCAGCGAAGACCAGGCATAAAAAAATCCAGAATTTTGCAAGCTTCCTCACAGCGGATATTGCGGCAGCAGTGTGCTTTTTCGGATTCTGCAGTTTACTGGTAAGCTGGAGCAATTCAAGTATGTAAATTTAATATGCGGGCGTGACGTGAATAATCCTTGCTTCGCAAGGACGACAGACGACGTTGGATTTTGAGAGCGTTACGTTATTGGATTTAATTCCCTGCTGCTCAGCAGGTTAAAAATGAGTGAAAAGTTAATATGCGGGCGTGACGTGAATTGCACTTTGTAAACAAAGTGCGCAGACACGTTGGATTTTGAGAGCGTTACGCTATTGGATTTAATTTCCTGCTGCTCGGCAGGTAAAAAATGAGCGAAAACTTAATATGCGCCTGTGGTGAAACTGGCATACACGATGGATTTAGGTTCCATTTTCGAGAGAAATGCAGGTTCAAGTCCTGTCAGGCGCACCACAAAACAACCCACCGATTACGAAAGTAATCGGTGGGTTGTTTTGTTTATACGACTTATACAAGTGTTTTAAGAAATGCAAGTAACGCATCTGCTTTATCGCCCGTTAAGCAACGAAAGCAATTTATAAGCGTTTTCTCCTTTTCGTTGAGATAGGACACATCTCCTGTTTCGTTCAGTAGTTCGGATAATGATATACCAAGCGGAACAGATAATTTATACAATGTATCGATTGATGGATTTCTGTCACCACGCTCTAAATCTCTGATATGCGTTTCAGATACACCGGAAAGCTGCGAAAGCTTATAAACGCTTATACCCTTTGTTTTGCGTATATCTTTTAACTTTTTTGAAATATTCACGCAGCTCATCTCCTCTTCATTTGTATTATATTTATTATAGTACAAAACAACGCAAAAATTAAGATAGTAAAAGCGTTGACATAACAAAGATATAGCGTTATAATCTAAAACATATACTTCACTATCTGCAATCAATAGGTTTTCATATCTTGCAGTTTTTAAGGTTTAATGCTATACTGATAACAAAAACATATGAAACGAGGAAAAGATATGATTTCTGCAGCTTTGGTTATCCTGAAAACTGATGAGGAACGAAACATACTTTCGATATTTTATAATAATTATAAAGATAGATTGCTTGCTATTGCTTTTTCAAAACTTCATAGCAAAAGTCTTGCCGAGGACGCCGTTGAAGAAGCATTTATGCAGATTGCAACAAAGCCTGAAAAATTCTTCAGCTTGACCGATGAAGAAAAAATACGATATTTTGATGTTGTTGTAAAAAATCTTTCAATTCGTATGTTCAATAAAATAAACAAACAGAATTACGAAAATATTGATGAACATGAATCAGAGCTTTTTAGCACTATTACTCTTGAAGATAATATTTTTGACGGGATTTCTCATGGCGAAATTATAAATTTTATAAACAATTTACCTCAATTACAAAGAAGTGTTTTAATATTAACACGGCTTAATGGATTGTCTATTGATGATACAGCACAAGCCTTGAATGTTTCAAAAGATGTTGTTAATCAAAGATTATATCTTGCTCGAAAATCAATTAAAGAGTTTATTTCAGAAAGGAACAGATAGTATGAGCGAACAGGCTTTTGCTGAATTATTGAAAGAATCATACAGACAGGAATTTTCACAATATGACAACTCTCCCGTTTTTAAGACGTCAGGAAAACACAATCGCGCAATGAAGCGTATTTTTAAGATATACGAAAAGAATGTCCAAAAATTACATACAAACAGTTTTCCAGCATGCACTCCTAAACCTATGCGTCGACTTTCATTAAAAGCAATTTCAATAGCTATTTTAGTTGCTTTTCTCGCCGTTCTCGCAGGATGCGCTGTTGCATATTTTATTTCACAAAGTTTCCATGGGGAAGTAACGAGCGTCAGTACAAATATTTTACCGATAAATACAGAAAATTGCCCTGCTACTATCGAGGAAATTTATAACATATCTGGTGTTCCCATGGAGTTTGAAAAAATATCAGATAATTCCAATCCTTTTTCAAGAACAGTTGAGTATATGAACAGCTCTACGAATCAAATGATTGTATTTTCTCAATACGCAAAACCCGGATTTGATACGATTAATCTTAACACTGAAAAAAACAAGTTAGAAGAAATCGAAATAAACGGATATAATGGTATTTTTCTTGAACAAATTGGCGAAACCAGCATCTGCGGTATCGTTATCTGGGATAACGGAGATTATGTTTTTGAAATCTTCGCCAATTTAACCAAAGAAGAGATTATAGATTTGGCAAATACAACCAAAGTTTCATAAATGCAAAATTTTGCCATAGTAAATTGCCTCCTGAAATGAATGTATATTATAGAGAGACAAAATTCTCTCTAATTATACAAAAAAAGGAGGTGGAGCCAGTGAAGTTTAAAAAGTTTTTTGTTTCAGTTTTATCCGTACTTTACTTATGCATCAGTTTGTCTGTTCCAACTTTTGCTGCCGAAACACATGGATACGAAAACGAAACCATTACTCCTATGTACGAAATTGCAACGGAAACAACAAGCCGTTTGGACATAAGTGCAAACACAGCCTACTGTACAAGTCGCTCAACTGCAAATGATGCTGTGAGCATTTCTGTTGAACAGACTCTTGAAAAGTACAGCGGTTTGTTATGGATTTGGAATGAAGTTGACGGCGCAACATGGTCAAATTCCGTAAACCAAAATTCCATTACAGTTTACAATTCAAAAAGCGGTCTTTCAAGCGGTAAATATCGTTTAAAATCTGTTTTTACACTCAGAAATTCAAGCGGAGAAACTGAAACTATTACTGTTTACAGTGATGAAAAAACGATTTAAGCAAAGATATCGCACGAATGATTAATATTCATTCGTGCGGTAAAAAGTAATCAAAGAATTTTTGATGCAGAAAGGAAGAATTATGAAAAAAGCATTTAAAAATGTAGCAATCATT
>JAZSFL010000014.1:0-77374 GCA_045532185.1 Ruminiclostridium sp. | reverse complement strand
GCAAAAAGAAACAGCCGCTTTAGCGGCTGCTTGAGAAAAAGATGCGGTTGCCAAATCATTCAGTGAGCCTTCAGGCTCGGCAAGTATTATGCCCTTGAAGGGCTGGTGCAAACCTCGCGTTCAACGCGTGGTTTTGATTTAAAAAATCAGGTTATTCAAGCAGCATATAATACGCCTCAGGCTCGGGATATTTCTTATAAAGAGCATTGTATCTGAAGAACTGAAGCCCTGATGTAAGTCTGTAAGCGTTAAGGGCGCTGATATCTATATGGTTTATTATGGCATTGTCGAAGTTGTAAAGAATTTCCGTCGTCTTGCCGCCGTAGGAAATTACAGTAACGTAATCCATAACGGGCATAGTGCCGTATGAGCAGTTTATATTTTCTTTTCCGTCAAGATAGTTTTCGGTTACTTTTTCGGGGTAATCCCATTCAAAGGTGTATTTTTTTCCGTGTTCAAAGCCGCTTTCAAGGAACATACAATAGAAAATCTGCTTGTCGGCGTTGAGAAATTTTATATTTTTTTCAACATCGGATTCGGTTTCCATGTCATAACCGTAGCGGATATAGCCGTTTGTGTTGTAACAGCTGACAGGGGTACGGGCTTCAATGAAAAAATCCTCGGGTGCAAGTCCGTTTCTGCTGACTTTATTAAGCCATCTGCCGTTTTTATCAAAGGTGTAATATGCATCGCAGATTTTTACTCTGCCTGTATCGGCGTAACCGTCAGCATTGAAGTGATACCAGCTGTTATCTATCTTGTTCCAGCCGTAAAGGCGTTCGCCATTAGCGTAATACCGTCTGCCTTTGCTGCTTTTTGTAAAGCCTGTGAAGTTTCCTCTGAGCCTGCCTGTTTCCTTATCAACAATACGCATACGCATATCAAATTCAAAGCTGTCAGAACGGCTGTGGTCTATGTAAAGTAAACTTCTGTCTGTTATTTTCCTGCCGGCTTCATCATAATAGAAATAATAGACGCTAAAACTGTTGATGTCATTCTCGTCGGGAACATCCACACTTCTTATTTCTCCCTCAATTGTCGGAGTTATATCGTAAAGCGGTGTGTCGCCCTCATTGATATATCCTGCAGAAGCGGTACAGGTCAGAGTCTGTACTGCTGTAATAGCAGAGAGAAGAATTGCCGTAAGCCTTGATTTTTTCATAAAAACACATCCTTTCAATATATATAACGCTCAGTCAGGCAAAAAAGTGACATAAATTGTAAAAATAATTACGGCGGACACGCAATTGCTGTGTATTCGCCGTTAAACTTTACTATTTATTTAATCTGACCTTGCAAAAGGCGGAATCGCCCGAGGCGGCTCGCCTCATAACTGGTCAGCTGCGCCAAAATCGAATGTATCAACAGATTCGGTGCCCATGCTGTCAAAGGAGATGTCATCGAGGTCTTCACTGTCGTCTTCTTCAGCTTCTTCAAAAGCAACATCGTCAATTTCCATGGAAGAGATAACCTCTTCAGCTTCTTCCTTGGCTTCTTCAACCGCTTCGGCAGTTTCTTCGATTACTTCCTCAGCCACCTCTTCAATTTCTTCAGCCTTTTCGTTAAGCTCGTCAAGCTGCTCGGAGGCTTCATCTGTAGCTTCGGCAATTTCAGCTCTGTACTCTGCAATTGCTTCAGCAGCTTCAGCCTTGATTTCTTCGATTTCTTCAGCTGCAGGGATTTCGTCGGTTTCTTCAACAATTTCCTCAACAACGATATCTTCAGCAGGAATATCATTGTCGTCGGTTTCGGTGATATCTTCCATGTCGATATCGATGATTTCTTCCTCTGCTTCACCGGGGTTAGCGTTGATGGAAGTTACCATATTCTTGAGATTATCGATTTCGTTCTTTATATTTTCCTTTGCTTCGTTTGCGAAATTTACAGTCTTTTCTTTGGCATTATTGAAAAGCTCTCCTGCCTGCTCCCTTTTTTCTGCGGCAAAAGCGCCTGCTTTTTCCTTCTTATCAGCAGCGAATTCCTTGACCTCGGTCATAGTTGTTTCGCCCTTGGAAACCATATCTGCGTTGATGATTTCGTCGATGCCTTCCTTGAACTTTTCGGTGCCTGTCTTGATAGCGCCTACTGCGAAAAGGGAAGCGCGCTGAAGCTTTTCCTTGGGGGAAGAATGAGTTTCTTCAACGAAAAGTTCGGATTCGTCGATTTCTCCGTTGGCAATCTTCTCGGCTCTTTCTGCTTCTTCAGCCTTCTTCTTGTCGAATACCTTCTTGCCTACGTAGTAGCCGAGGCCTGCCAGCGCTGCAACGCTGATAATGGTAGATAACTTTCCCATAAATATCATTCCTTTCTGAAACGGGTGCTCATGTAAAATACTTCTATATAATTATACTATAATTTTTCAATTTTGTAAAGAGATTTTGTCAATTTTTCTGTGGGAATGCCTCAACATAATAAATCGGAAATCCCTGAGAAGAGAATTTGGCTTCATATTCGGTAATAATATTCCCTTCGATTTTGCTGTTATGCAGGTCAAAGGTTATATTGCGCATTTTAAAGCCGTTGTCGCAGTAGCTGTTCAGCGAAAATTCAAAGAAGGGGGCATTGTCCGTTTTCTGGTAAATCACGCCGTCAGGAGCAAGGATATTTCTGTAAATATCAAGAAAACGCTGATGTGTAAGACGGTGTTTTGCGTACGCATTTTTCGGGAACGGACAGCTGAAATTAAGATAAATGCACTGAACACTGCCGGACTCGAACACCTTTTCAAGATATTCCGCCATACCCATAAGATATTTTAAATTGGGTGTGCCTGAATCACGGGTTCTTTCCATGGCGGTAACAAGTACATTCACGTTCTGCTCAACGGCTATGTAATTAATGTTAGGGTTGCGCTTTGCGATTTCCTCGGCGAACTGCCCCTTGCCGCATCCGATTTCAAGATGAATGGGGTTGGAATTGCCGAAAACCTTTTCAGCGGTGATAATTTCAGGTGTATTTTCTCCGCGCATTTCCGAAGCATAATCCTGAAGCCAGCCTAAATTAACAGCTGAGCAGGCTTCAACCCTGCTTTCAAGGTTGCGCTTTTTTCTCATTCTCATAATTTGTTTTGTTCCTTTAATTCAAGATATTTTTCAAACAACTGTACTGTAATACTGCCGCCTCTGAGGTTATTCATAACCTCGTTTTCGGGGCACCATTTTGCCTCCGCAACCTCGCAGCTAAGCTTCATATCAGCTTTTTTCGCCTTGCAGACAAAGCCCAGCATAAGCTGGTCGCGCTTTTCATAGAAAACGCTGAGGGCGAAATGACAGCTTTCGGGAACAATGCCGATTTCCTCTTCAATTTCACGCAAAGCGGTATATTCGGCAGTTTCTCCGGGCTTTATGTATCCCGAAACAAGAATATAATGCTCGGTTTTCATATAGCTCTGCTTGATAAGAGCAACCTCGCCCAGTTCGTTTACGCACAGGCAGATAACGCAGGTGCTGAACACAGGGAAAAAGGGACGGTTGCACTTTTCACAGAAAGGAACATCCCCCTCGTCGCCTAAGGTGCGTGGGATAAGCTTTTCCCCGCAGTCGGGGCAGTATGTGAATGTCATAAAAACTCCGTTTTTAATAGGGGCGACCATTGGTAGCCCGTTTAAATAATATTTGCGCGTTTTCGGGCGTGTACAGAATTAGAATTTATATTCGCAGAAATCAAATGTTGCAAAGTAATCCTTGGGAGTTTCTGCACGGCGGATAAGCTGGAAGCTTCCGTCCTCCTTGAGCATTACTTCCGCACTTCTGAGCTTACCGTTGTAGTTATAGCCCATGGAGAAGCCGTGTGCGCCTGTATCGTGGATAAAGAGAATGTCGCCCATATCAATCTTGGGAAGCTCTCTCTGCTTTGCAAACTTATCGCAGTTTTCGCAAAGACCGCCTACAACATCGTAAACGTGGTCAAGGGGAGCATTTTCCTTGCCGAGAACAGTGATATGGTGGTAAGCGTCATAGATTGCGGGACGCATAAGATTAGCGGCACAAGCGTCAACACCGATATATTCACGGTAGATGTGCTTTTCTCTGATAGCCTTTGTTACAAGGCCGCCGTAGGGAGCGAGCATGAATCTGCCGAGCTCGGTATAGATAGCTACATCGCCCATACCTGCGGGAACAAGTATTTCTTCATAAGCTTCCTTGACGCGTCTGCCGATTTCAAGAATGTCGTTGGCAGGCTGTCCGGGACGGTAGGGGATACCTACACCGCCTGAAAGGTTGATGAAGCTAAGTTCAACGCCGGACTTTTCCTTGATTTCAACGGCAGCTCTGAACATGATAGCCGCTAAAACGGGGTAGTAGTCGTTTGTAAGAGTGTTGCTTGCAAGGAAAGCGTGCATGCCGAAGCGCTTAGCACCCTTTTCCTTTAAAAGGCGGTAACCTTCGATAATCTGTTCATGTGTGAAGCCGTATTTTGCATCCTTTGGAGTGTCCATAACATTTCCTGTTTCGCTGGTCTTGAACTCTCCGCCGGGATTGTAACGGCAGGAAATTGTTTCAGGGATACCTGTAAGCTTGTCGAGAATTTCGATATGTGTGAAGTCGTCAAGGTTGATGATTGCGCCTAAATCGTAAGCTAACTTGAAATCCTCATCGGGAGTTTCGTTGGAGCTGAACATGATGTCGTGCTGCTTGCCGCCAACCTTATCGGAGAGCATAAGCTCAGTATAGGAGGAACAGTCAAAACCGCAGCCCTCTTCCATAAGTGTCTTTAAGATAAAGGGGTTGGGAGTAGCTTTTACTGCAAAATATTCTCTGAAGCCCTTGTTCCAGGAGAAAGCTTCCTTTAATTTTCTTGCATTCTCACGGATACCCTTTTCGTCATAGATGTGAAAGGGTGTGGGGATTTCTTTTGCAATTTCAATTGCTTTGTCCTTGGTGATAAAAGGTGTTTTCATAGTTGTCTGTCCTTTCTGTTTTTGTTTCAATAAGGGGCTTGCCCCGTCATTCAACGTGGCAAGGGTTGGCTTTGCCAACCTGCCATTCGGCAGGGGATTGTGTCCTCTGCTGAATGGGAAAATGGAACCTGCCGCCTTAGAGGCAGGGGACATCTTGCCTAAGTTATACGTCCATATGCTTTGCAAGGAACTTCACGGATAAGTCGATCCACGCCTTGCAGTTATCTCTGTAGAAATACTCGTTCCAGCCTGTAACCTTATCGCAGGTGGAAAGGCCGTGAGGGCCTTCGTCCCACATATGAAGCTCAACGGGAACACCGTTGGAAACGCACGCCTTAGCCATTACAAGGCTGTTGTGTGCAGGTACGCAGTCATCGTTTGCGGTGCACCATAAGAACACGGGAGGAGTCTTGGGAGTAACACGGTTTTCAAGGGAGAGGCGGGATAAATCGCTGTGGCTTGCGTTTTCCCCGAGAAGCACATTGAAAGAGCCCTGATGAGGATTTGTGATACCGCTGATAACAGGGTAGCAGAGGATAGCCGCGTTGGGTCTTATATCTTCGGGTTCACAGCCCAGTGCCTTTGTAATGGTGGCATCCGTCCACATTGTAGCGAGACAGCCTGCAAGGTGACCGCCAGCACTTGCACCCCATACGGCAATCTTATTCTTGTCAACGCCGAATTCGTCAGCTCTCATTCTGATTTTATAGAGAGCGTAAGCGGCATTTATAAAAGCGGCAGGATATTTCTTGTTGCAGGTGTAGTAAAGAACGAAAGCGTTGTAGCCCTCGGCGAGATAGCGCATTGCTACAGGCTCGGCTTCTCTTGCGGAGCAGTATTCATAGCCGCCGCCGGGGAAAATCAGAATTGCAGGGCGTTTCTGACACCACGGGATATTGTCTACATCATCAAGGAGATAAGCCTTCATGTAAACGGTTTTTTCGTTGTTGAGATAGAATGTTTTGATGTTCATGGTTAATCCTTTCTGATGAAAGATGAAGAATGATGAATGATTGTGGAGCGGCTTTGCCGCAGCTTTTAAAAATATACCCGAAGGGTATACCCTAATCCTTCATCTTTAATCATTAATTTTTCATCCAAAATTAGGTTTTGCCTTATTTACTGTTTACTTTATCCATAAATTTTACGGTATTGATTATAAAACGCTCATGAATGCCCTTACCGATAAGGGTTTCGCCACTGTACGCCTCAACCTGGAATACAAGACGTTTTCTGTCAATTTCGGTGAGAGTACTTTCACATTTTATTTCCGCACCCAGTCCGCTTGCGGCAAGGTGAGCGATTTCAAGCTTTGTACCTACAGTTGCCTCGTCTTCGGCAAGCTCTGCGGCAACGGAAAGCATGGCTGTCTTTTCCATAAGTGCAATCATAGCGGGGGTTGCATATACGGGGAGAGTACCGCTGCCCATTTCTGCGGCGGTTTTATCGTTTGTGACAATTTCGGACTGCTGTCCTTTCATACCGGTTTCAAGCATAGTTTTTTCCTTTCATTTTACATATGAATAATCAAATTCATTATACTATATTTACAGTAAATTTTCAACAAATTTTGAAAATAATTTTAAAAATATAAAGTTTTTTTCAAAAACCCCTTTTCTTTTTAAGGATTTTATTATATAATAATAAGGAATATAGTTTCAGTACCCCGAAAGGAAGATAGATTATGGATAAACTCAGAGTTCAGGTCAATGGCAGAGGCTATTACCTCAAAACGGACAAGCCCGATGAGGTTCTTGCCTTCGCGAAGACATTCGAAGAACGTATTCTATATATCAAGACCAAGATGCCCAACACCAGTGAGGCAGAAGCTACCGCTCTTTCCGCACTTCTTATCATGGGTGACGCCCTGAAGAAGGAAAGAAGCGAGGAAGATGCCGCGCTTTTTGAGGAACTCAGCGGTAAGATTGAAGTGCTTGAAGAAAGAAAGCAGACTCTTGAAGGCGAAATCGCATTACATAACGAAAAGGAAGCGGCTCTTGAAGCGGAAATCGCACGTATGAAGGTGGCATATGACGCTGAAGTGGCGGCACTCAGCGCAGAAAACGAGAACCTGCGTGCAGGTCTCGCGGAAGCTGAAGCACGCTGCGGCGATGTAAGCGGTAAGCTTGACGAAAGTGAATCTGCTGTTTCCGATGTGAAATCCGCACTTTCTTCTGCAAATAAGATTATTGCACAGCTCAATACCGAAAAGCTTACTGAGGTTGCTGCAAACGAAGCGCTGAGAAACGAACTTGACGCAGCACGCGAACGTCTTGATAATGCAAACAAGACTATTGCCGAGCTTAACGGCAAGCTTACAAATATGGAAATCAACTCTGCCGTTTCCGATGTTCCCCCCGATATCAAGAAGCTTAAGGCGGAAAAGGAAGAACTTGAAATCGAGCTTGCGATTGCTAACGAGGAAATCGAGAATCTCAAGGCAAAGGCACCCGTAACAGACGCGGCGCTCAGCGAAAAGATTGCCGAATATGAAAAGAAAATCCGTTCACTTGAGGGACGTTCGGGCGAAATGGATAAGCTCCGCGGTATTTTAGCCGAAACTGAGCAGTCCGTCCGTCAGAAATGCGAAGAAAAGGAAGTTGAAAACCAGAAGCTCCGCAACATTCTGAAAAATTACGAAAATTCCTACGGAATCACTCTCGCAAAGAAGGAAAATGAGATAAATCTTCTCCAGATGGAGCTTGAACAGCTCCGTGAGCGTCTCAATATCCCCGAGACTGAGAAGATAAGCGGCTCTTATGTTCAGACTACTTTTGAATCATGATTGAAATTTTAGCTCCCTGCGGCGGTGAGGATTGTCTCCCCGCCGCCCTTAATACAGGTGCAGATGCGGTTTACCTCGGTGTAACCGCATTTTCTGCGCGAAAAAATGCCAAGAACTTTACTTTTGAACAGCTTGATGAGGCTCTGTATCAGTGCCGTCTGTCAGGCGTAAAGGTCTATGTGGCAATGAATACCCTTATTTTTGACAATGAGCTTGACGAGGCTGTAAAAACCGCAGGAATCCTTTACGAAAAGGGAATTGACGCCCTTATCGTACAGGATATGGGTTTTGTCCGCAGGCTTAAAAGAGAGATTCCCGACCTTACCCTTCACGCTTCCACACAGATGACGGTAACAAGCGCTTCGGGTGCGGAATTTGCCCGTAAGCAGGGATTTGAGCGTGTGGTGCTTGCCCGTGAGATGTCCTTCAGAGAAATCGAACGGGTGGTAAAAAACGTGGATGTCGAAACTGAAGTTTTCGTTCACGGGGCATTATGCGTCTGTGTCAGCGGACAATGCCTCATGAGTGCAATGTACGGCGGCAGAAGCGGCAACAGAGGTCTGTGCGCACAGCCCTGCCGTCTTGATTTTACCTGCGACGGACGGCATAATGTGCTCTCGCTTAAGGATTTGTCCGTAATTGAGCATCTCCGTGAGCTTGACAGTATCGGCGTAACCTCCGCAAAAATTGAGGGAAGAATGAAGCGCCCCGAATACGTAGCGGCGGCGGTAACTGCCTGCCGTGAAGCATTAAGCGGCAACACCCCCGACCTTGAACAGCTCCGCTCTGTGTTCTCGCGCAGCGGTTTTACACAGTCCTACTACAACGGAAGCATAAAGGATATGCAGGGCATACGTACGAAGGATGACGTGGAGTCATCTGCGGCTGTTCTGAAAGAAATCCGTCAGCTTTATGATAAGCCCTGTAAACGGCATAAGGTGGATATTGCCCTTGAAATCCATAAGGATAAGCCTGTTGCGGCATCTGTGAAATGCGGCAGTATTGTTTTTGGATATGACGGGGCAGTTGTTCCTGAAACCGCCCGTAACAAGGCGCTTACGGCAGAGGATGTGTGTGACCGTATGGGGAAAATGGGCGGTACGGTATTTGAAGCAGGAGAAGTTACCTGCTCAATTGATGACGGGCTTATTGTTCCCGCCTCGGAAATCAATCGGATAAGGCGTGAAATTCTTGATATAATTACAGAAAAACTTACAAAGAAGGAAGACAATAAATGATAACAGATATGACCGTCGGCAAACCCTCAAGGGTATTGTGGAAATTCTGCCTGCCTCTGCTTATAAGCGTGGCATTTCAGCAGTTTTACAATATTGCCGACAGTGTTATTGCGGGAAATTTCATTTCCGACGGCGAAAATGCAATTGCTGCCATAGGTGCCAGCTACCCTGTTACAATGCTGTTTATGGCGGTTGCGGTAGGGTATAATTCGGGCTGCTCGGTAATCGCGTCGAACCTTTTCGGCAGCCACAAGTTCGGCAGACTCCGCACAGCAATATGGACATCGGTGATTTCCTCCGCAGTGCTGAGTATTATTCTGACGGCAATCGGCGTTGCCTTTTCGGCAGATATAGCTGCGGCTCTGAATACACCTGCGGAAATTTTTGACGACGCCTGTGTTTATCTCAATATTTATGTATACGGCGTGCCGTTTCTGTTCCTTTACAATGTATGCACAGGTATTTTTTCTGCTCTCGGCGATTCGAAAACGCCACTCTATTTTCTTATAGGGTCTTCTGTTGGAAATATCATACTAGATATAGTTATGATAACGGTTTTCGGAATGGGCGTTGACGGTGTGGCATGGGCGACCTTCATAGCACAGGGTTGTGCGGCGTTGCTTGCCTTTGTGACGCTTGTTTTCCGTATAAGAAAAATTGAAACGGACAATGAAGAGGTAAAGCTTTTTTCGTGGGAAATTCTGGGAAAAATCTCGGCAATCTCAATCCCCTCCATTTTACAGCAGAGTTTTGTTTCCGTGGGCAATCTCTTTATTCAGGGTATTGTAAACGGCTATAACTCCGCGGCGGTAATTGCAGGTTATTCTTCGGCAATAAAGCTCAACACCTTTGTAGTGACCTGTGTTTCCACAATGTCAAACGGAATGGCAAGCTTCACGGCACAGAATGTCGGTGCAGGAAATATGAAGCGAATTTCGGCCGGCTTCCGTGCTTCGCTGATAATGTCAGCGTTTGTTGCAATTCCTGTTACGGTGATTTACCTTGTTTTCGGTGAAAATCTTATTTATATGTTTATGAAGGAGCCCGATACAGCGGCGGTTGCGGTAGGGTGCAATTTTCTTAATATAGTTGCACCTTTCTACTTTTCGGTAACTGCGAAGCTCAACTGCGATGCGGTGCTCAAGGGTGCGGGTGCAGTCAAATACTTCGTAATCACAACATTTACCGACCTTATTTTAAGAGTGATACTTGCGTATGTGTTTTCAGATACACTGGGCGTAGAGGGTGTGTGGTGGTGCTGGCCCATAGGCTGGCTAGTATCAGCCGCGCTGTCTGTGATTTTCTACGCCATGGGGCATTGGAAAAAGCATATTATGTCGGTGTAAAATACGCGGCGTGCATTTTTATTGGGCTTTGCCCAATAAAAATAACGGGCGGCAGCCGAAGGCTGCCGCCCGGCTTTTGTTCCTGCGGAACAAAAGCGCACGCCGCTTCTGTGTTGCTTCGCCCCGTCATCAGAAAATGATTTCATGAACTTCCATCTCACACCGTTAAACAGGGTATATGATTCAAGCTTTGTTTTAAAAGGCGTGAATCAGCAGCGGCGCTTCGCCGCCCTTAGTCGGCGTGAACCAGTTCGTTGCGCTTGAAATAAAGGGAAATACACCAGAGAGCTGAGAGAGCAACAAGAATGTATACAATCCTGCTGAGAACGCTCAGCGGTCCGAAAAGCCAGGCAACAAGGTCAAACTCAAATAATCCCACAAGTCCCCAGTTGATACCGCCGATTAAAAGTATAAATAATGCAATTTTATCCATCATTGATGTTCATTCCTTTCCGAAAGCTATGCTTTCAATTTTATTATATCCCTGAGTTCTTTTGCTATTCATGTCATATGTGAATAATTTCGGTTTAATTTGTTGAAAATATGTATGCAAAACAACAAAAGAAAAATTTTTTTGAAAAATCTATTGACTTTTGTCCATAAATGTAGTATACTCTAATAGTCGTCAACGAGGGAAACCTTGATAGAGGACTCGGGAGTTTAGCTCAGCTGGGAGAGCATCTGCCTTACAAGCAGAGGGTCACAGGTTCGAGCCCTGTAACTCCCACCAAATTGGCCCGGTAGTTCAGTTGGTTAGAACGCTAGCCTGTCACGCTAGAGGTCGTGGGTTCGAGCCCCATCCGGGTCGCCAATTTGATGCCTCTGTAGCTCAGTCGGTAGAGCAGAGGACTGAAAATCCTCGTGTCGTTGGTTCGATTCCGACCGGAGGCACCAATATGCGGATTTAGCTCATCTGGTAGAGCGCCACCTTGCCAAGGTGGAGGTAGCGAGTTCGAGCCTCGTAATCCGCTCCACTAAGCCGTACACAATGTGTACGGCTTTTTTCATGCCTGTTTTTGGAAGATATTTCCTGATTTTTTGTAATTCTGCACTAATAATTGCAGTAAAATTTAACATCACTGACGAAATTGGCTTTAAAAGGTTGTTTTAATTCCTTATTTGTGATACAATATTCACCGAAGCAGTCGACTGTGTTAATCGTTTTCACACAGTTTTAAGAGGAAAGGTATGATTCTATGATTAAAAACCGTTTAAATGCTGTATTGCGTTCAGCAACGGCATTTTTCCTGTCCGCAGCGATAACTCTGGGTTCAGTTGATTTGTTTGCTGTCAGAGCCGGGGCTGAGGATAATATGCTCTGCAAGGTCGTTTACAGCGATAAATATACATATCTCACCGTTACTCCCAGTGATGATGATAACAGGATATACTATACTGTTGACGGCACAAAGCCTGACGAGGATTCAAAGCTTTACAAGAGCCGTCTCCGCGCTTCCGCAAAGGTTACTGTCCGCCTTGTGGAGTATGATGAGAACGGAGAAGAAGTTGACCGCAAGAAGCTTACTCTCAAGAGAAAATGCCTGAAACCTGAAATGTCGGCAAAGGCTGTAGATGACGGAGTAGAAATCACACTTTCTACAGGAACGGAAGATGCAGTAATCTACTACACGACAAACGGCAGAAAACCTACAACTTCTTCCAAGGTGTATGAAGAACCATTTGTTGTCGATGAAGGCACAACGGTACGCGCTGTGGCTGTTAAAACCGACTGGCTGTGCAGCTCATACCTCAGAACAACTGCTGACCTTGAAGAAACCCTGACAGTTGAGACTGCTTCAGAGGAAACAATAATGGAAGCCGCTTCGAAGGTAACCAATAGCAATGTTATTCTTAAAATTTTTGAAGAAACAAACAAGTACCGCGTTGAAAACGGACTTCCGGAGTTGAAGCTTGACGCTGATTTGTGCAAGGCTGCACGGATTCGTGCGGATGAACTTCTTGCCTGCGATTATTCCTGCAAACATTCCCGTCTTGACGGAAGAAAGTGGTATACAGTATTTGATGAAATCGGATACGACTACTGTTATGGAGCTGAGAATATCGCATATACAAAAGGCGAATTGAGCACTGCCAATACGGTAATGCAACTTTGGATTGATTCCAAGGTGCACAGAGATAATATCCTCAACACCTATGGCGACAGTGTAGGTTTTGCCTACACAAAAAACGGCAATAAGGTGTACTGGGTTCAGATTTTCGGTAAGTCAGAATAAATATAAAACCGCCTTTATGTCATAATAAGAGGCGGTTTTTTGTTGAATTATGACAAAAATTGATAAAAAACTTCAGTTTTTGTACCTTTTGTCCGATAATACGAATAGTGCAGTTTTACTGCAATTTACGATTGAAAGGCTGGTATTCACAATGGCATTTGAATCCCTTGCAGGAGAAAGAATATATGTCAGCCAGAGCGCACAGACTTTTCTTGTAGGTGATTATTTTTCCGTCTATGGTATGGAAGATGAAATCCCCATGATATATGAATGGTCGGATGTTAAAAGCTATTCCGAGCTTCAGAACGGTGTTACCGTCACTATGAGCGACGGCGAAACATATCATATCCCCCATAATTCCTTTGCGGACAGTCTTCAGCTTATCCGCTTCAGAGCAATTGCCGAGGGTCAGCTTGAGAAATCAAGCTGCCGTCTCACTCAGCGCATATTGCCGCCAAAATACAACTACTGTTCCATTGAACCGCCTGAACAGTCATTTTCCGCTACTTGCCGCTATAACGAAAAGGATATCAACTCAGGAAGTGTTGCCAACATGCACAGCAGAACAGGCAAGTACGTAGTAGCAGTAGGTCTTGTTGTATTTGCGGTGGTTTTTCTGTTGCTTGTCTATTTAAGAGGAGATGTAGCTGAAAACTGGTTCTACTATCTTCCTATTGCTGCTTTCTGCGGAGCGGGAATTGCTGTAGCGGTATATCTTATAAGCGGCATGATAGCAAGATTCAGATTTGCTGATTTTGTAAAGCATGATGTGTCAACCCTTGAAGAAACAGTTATAGTTATCGCTCATGCAGGCTTTGCAGCTGTTGAACAGGCGGTTTATACAGGTATGGAGCTTATTCCGTGGACTAATGCTGATCATTATTTTGAAACCAAGTCAACTATTGTCATAACCTGTAAGGATAAATCCATCTGCTGGATTCCCAAGCGTGTATTTCCGAAAAATGTCCAGAACGACATTTCTTCCTTTATTGCAAGCCGTGTGCAGGCAAAATAAAAAAACGGAGGAAAGATAAATTTGAAACCGACAATTACAATAGAATCCTCGCGAAATGTGCTGGGAGAATATCTGCTTGTGAACGTTGTGAACGGAAAAGGAATCATAGGCATCTGTGACACCACCAGAAGCCCCGGGACAATCCGCCGCAGTCTTTACATAGGCAGTGAGAGTCTTGTCAGCGTGCTCAGTTCGGATGATGAAACCTCAAACCGACAGATATGGCAGAACTCCTCTATCGACAAGTGCAAGAACGTGCTTGGTACAAAACTGAGGCACGTCGTTGATGAATATTTTTATGAGGGTGCACCTCTTGCGAAGGCTGTACAGCCTGTACTTGAAATGCTTACTGACGGACTTTATGTGGTTCATGCGGGAAAAGTGTATCCTACTGATGGTGCGGGCAATTTCTTCTGGAACGGATATCTTGTGCGACATGAGCTTAATGGTTCTGCACCTCTTATTCCCGCTATCGGAAAAAATAAGGTATTCGAGCCTTCTTTCCTCGTGCCTACACAGAGTTTTTCCATGTACAGCGAAAAGAATATTTCGGTAGCAGCTTCAAAAATGAAGAAGGGCAGACGGATAGGTGGACTTGCATATCATCTGACAGGTATGTTTTCCGCACTTTTAAGCGGTCACGCCAATGCATGTGCCTGTCTTGCCAAAGGTGAGGACTTCCCTTGCATTACAATCGAGCCTGTGAATGATGTTCTTTATCTTCACGATGAAATTACGGATAAGGAGCGTATTCTCGCACTCTCAGCGCCTTATGCGAAGCTTCCTCTTGAGGCCATTTCACGGAGTGTTATTGAGAATTTCCTGCTTAACCGCCGTGTATCTGCACCTGAATTCTATCCCGCTATCCGTTCGAAAGCCGATAAATCAATTGTTCTCAAGGGCGGAAACAAGGGCGTTTCAAGTCTTATTACCGAAAATATTGAAAAACTCCCCGATGCAGAAATGCTGGCTTCGGCGTTTGCAATTTCAGAGCTTACAGAGGAACAGATTCAGGTTCTTCTTGCAGGTGAAACGAAATTCAATGATCAGGTCATTATTTCAACCAATTATTATGAAAGCATCGTCTATGCCTGCAACTTCCTTCAGTACAAGGACAAGCGAAGATTTATCGAATTTACCACAACTATTCTCAATACTCCGTCTCTTGCCGCAACCTATAAGTATGTTGCTGAGCGTCTCAGATTCGAGATGGATGCAAAGATAAATGAATTGTTCAAAAACATTCTGGAGTCCGAAGACCCTGTATATATTCCTGTTAAGGAAATAGCGCAGAACTATCTTGTCCGCTATCATGAGCATATGGAAAAGAGTGTAAATCAGTTTATAGGCGGTGAGTCTGAGCTTATTATCGAAGCGGCTCCCCAGACTGAAAAAACACCTAAGAAAAAGGCAAATGAATCAGTCGAGGCACTTGCCCGTCTCCGTGATGGCGGCGGTAAGACTTCTGCAAATGACGGTGAGAAGGAATATTCTTCTCTTGAACTTGCCAAAAAGGTTGCACAGGCGCCCAAGCCCAAGCATAAAGAAGGTTAAACCAAAGGCTGCACAGCTTATACCGTGCAGCCTTTATATTTTTATCAGTTCAGGATAGCACCTGAAGCACCGCCTGAAACAAGCGAAGCATATCGCTTCAGATAACCTGACAATTCCTTCTTTTTAGGAACGAAATTCTTCATACGTTCTGCGATGACATCTTCGTCAACCCTGAGTTCAATGGAGTTTTCGGGAATATTTATGCTTATGATGTCGCCTTCTTCAACAATGCCGATAAGGCCGCCTGATGCAGCTTCGGGAGTAATATGTCCTACACAGGCACCTCTGGTTGCACCGCTGAATCTTCCGTCGGTAATAAGAGCAACACTGTTACCGAGTCCCATTCCCATAATTGCAGAGGTCGGGTTCAGCATTTCACGCATTCCGGGACCGCCCTTAGGGCCTTCATATCGGATGACAACTACATCTCCTGCAACGATTTTGCCTGCGTTTATAGCCGCCTGTGCGTCTTCCTCACAGTCAAATACTCTGGCAGGGCCTTCATGCACCAGCATTTCAGGCAATACGGCAGAGCGCTTTACAACGCTGCCTTCGGGAGCGAGATTGCCGCGGAGTACAGCAATACCGCCTGTTTCGCTGTAAGGATTATCTATGGGGCGGATTACTTCGGGATTCAGGTTGACGCAGTCGGTGATATTTTCACCTATGGTTCTGCCGCTTACGGTCATGCATTCAGTGTTGAGCAGGCCTTTCTTGCTGAGTTCATTCATTACAGCGTACACACCGCCTGCTTCATCAAGGTCTTCCATGTAGGTTCTTCCTGCAGGAGCAAGATGACACAGATTCGGAGTTTTAGCGCTGATTTTATTGGCGATATCCAGATTCAGCTCTACGCCGCATTCGTGTGCTATTGCAGGGAGATGCAGCATACTGTTTGTGGAGCAGCCCAGTGCCATATCCACGGTAAGGGCATTCATAAGTGCATCTTCGGTCATAATATCACGGGGGCGTATATTGCGGCGTATCATTTCCATTACCTGCATACCTGCGTGCTTTGCAAGCTCAATACGTGCGGAGTAGACAGCGGGGATTGTACCGTTGCCCCTGAGACCCATACCGAGGGCTTCGGTAAGGCAGTTCATGGAGTTTGCGGTATACATACCCGAGCAGGAGCCGCAGGTGGGACAGGTCTTGCATTCATATTCACGCAGCTTTTCATCGGTGATTTTGCCTGCGGAATAAGAACCTACCGCTTCAAACATACTTGAAAGGCTGGTTTTTCTGCCGTCAACACGACCTGCCAGCATAGGACCGCCGCTTACGAAAACAGTGGGGATATTGACTCTTGCTGCAGCCATTAAAAGTCCCGGTACGTTTTTATCGCAGTTTGGCACCATAACGAGACCGTCGAAGCCGTGAGCCAGAGCCATTGCCTCTGTAGAATCGGCAATAAGGTCACGTGTTACAAGGGAATATTTCATACCTGTATGGCCCATGGCGATACCATCGCATACTGCAATAGCGGGGAAAACGATAGGTGTACCGCCTGCCATAGCTACACCCAGCTTTACAGCGTCCACGATTTTATCAATATTCATATGCCCCGGTACAATTTCGTTATAGGAACTGACAATACCGATAAGGGGGCGTGACTGTTCTTCTTCCGTAAGACCCAGCGCATGGAACAGGCTGCGGTGGGGGGCGTTCTGATAGCCGTTTACAATATTTTCTTTTTCCATATTATTCACTTCCGATCAGTTTTTGATAAGTTTATCTCTCCTCGGGCAGGGTATCAGATGTCTGCTCGCAGGAGTATATCCGTCATTTCTTTTTAAGGTTATTGATAATAAGCTCGCCGCATTTTGTGCATCCCACTTCTGTCATGCCGCTGCTCATAATGTCAGCAGTGCGGTATCCTGCGTCAAGATATGCCGAGACAGCATTTTCGATTGCATCTGCTTCGTCGGGCATATTAAAGCTGTAGCGGAGCATCATTGCCGCAGAGAGGATTGTGCCGATAGGGTTGGCAATATCCTTACCTGCAATATCAGGCGCAGAACCGTGGATAGGTTCATAAAGTCCGCAGGAGGAAGCACCTGAGCTTGAAGATGGTATCATTCCGATTGGCCCTGTAATCATTGAAGCCTCATCTGAAAGGATATCACCGAACATATTTTCTGTAACTATAACGTCAAACTGAGCAGGATTTTTTACTATCTGCATGGCACAGTTGTCAACCAGCATATCTGAAAGCTCTACGTCAGGGTATTCTGCGGCAAGACGGTGCATCACCTTTTTCCAGAGACGGCTGGAGTCAAGCACATTGCTTTTTTCTACGGAGCAGAGTTTCCCTCTTCTTTTTCTTGCAGTTTCAAACCCGATTCTGCCGATGCGTTCGATTTCGTTTTCGCTGTATTTCAGCACATCGGTTGCCGTATCGCCTTCTGTCTTGTGTTCGCCGAAATATATACCGCCGATGAGTTCTCTCACAATAATAAAATCAATCCCCTGATCAACGATTGATTTTTTCAGGGGAGAAGCGTCAGCAAGCTGAGGCCAGATTTTTGCAGGACGGTTATTTGAGTATACACCCATACCTGCCCTGAGTCGCAGGAGACCTTTTTCGGGACGCATATTCCCGGGAACATCGTTCCACTTGTCACCGCCTACTGCGCCCAGCAGAACACTGTCGGATTCCACGCATTTTTTCAGCATTTCTCCGGGAAGGGGGTCACCCCATTTGTCGATAGCACATCCGCCCATATCCACATCCGTATAGTTAAAGGTGTGCCCGTATAATTCTGCGACTTTATCAAGTACGCGGAGTGCCTGTTCCACAATTTCAGGTCCGATACCGTCGCCGCGGATAACAGCAATATTTTTATTCATTGTTTTACCTTCTTTCAATGGTTTTGCAGGCTTATTATAGAAACCTGTGTTGTTTTTTATATGTTTATAACTGAACGAAACTTTTCTGCGAGCCTGTCTCAGTTCATACTTTTTCTGCTATTACTTCCACTTCTACCAGAGCGCCCTTCGGCAATTCCTTGACTGCCACGCAGGAACGGGCAGGTTTTTCCGTGAAGTACTGTGAGTAAACTTCGTTGAATGCCGCAAAATCAGTCATATCGCTCAGGAAGCAGACTGTTTTTACCGCATTCTGAAGCGAGCTGCCTGCTGCGGTCAGTACCGCCTCCAGATTCTTGCAGACGCGGTGGGTCTGTTCGGTAATATTGCCGCCTTCCAGCAGTCCCGTTTCGGGGTTAAGGGGAATCTGTCCGGAGGTAAAAATGAGATTACCCACGACTACTGCCTGTGAGTAAGGTCCGATTGCCGCCGGAGCCTTTTCGGTCTGAATTTTGTTGCTCATAAATTTAACTCCTTTCATTACTTACACTGTTTCATATGTTATGCAGGTTTGCATTTTCAAAATCTTTTCCGCTTTTTACACATTGGATTTAAACTGTTATTCAAGATTTCAGGGAAAAACGAAAACCCGCCTCAAAGCTTGATATTGCTTTGAGACGGATGTAAATTCAACATTTGCACTCGCGGTACCACTCAAATTGCCCGGCTTATGTAAGCCTGTACCGCCTCATTGAAGTCAGAAACTTCTATGCACTGACGTAGCATACACGGGTTACCCTACGTATTTCCGGCTCAGAAGCGGGAAGTCAGGGATACAGCACACTGATTCACATCATACATCAGTTCTCTGAAATGCTCTTCATCACAGCCTTTTTAAATACTATTCTGTTCTTGAAAATTATATCACGAAACTTTATTATTGTCAATAGGGGTGGGGATTTTGGCTTTCCCCCTATATGGCTGGGGACAGCAAAATTCCGCCGCATCATTTATGATGCGGCGGAATTTGTTTGTTATTCTGAGCGGGACAGAACCGCTCAATTATACGGGCATAACCTTGTTTGCCTTGTCAGCGTGAACGTTGTCGATGCCGTTATTCTTGTCGCGGCGCTTTTCAAAGAACTTTTCAGCAACCTGACCGAACATAGCGTAGCTTAATACGTCTTCTTCCTGCTCTGTCCACTTTGCAGCGTCAGCCTTGAGCTTATCAAGTTCGGGAGCAATAAGGTCAGCGGGACGGCACTCGATAGGAGCTTCATCGCCGAGAATCTTCTTGCGGAAATCTGCGCTGATAGGAGCGGGAGTCTTACCGTATTCGCCCTTTACAAGACCCTTGAATTCCTTTGTAACTGTCTTGTAGCGTTCGCCTAAGATTACGTTGAATACAGCCTGTGTACCTACAATCTGGGAAGTGGGAGTTACCAGCGGAGGCATACCTGCATCTTCACGAACTCTGGGAACTTCTCTGAGCACTTCTTCAAACTGGTCGGACTTGCCTGCCTGCTTGAGCTGAGAAAGGAGGTTACTGAGCATACCGCCGGGAACCTGATAGATAAGAGCGTTAGCGTCAACTGCAAGCATCTTGGGGTCGAGAAGACCGCTGTCGATGTACTTCTTGCGAAGACCCATGAAGTAGTCACGGATTTCTGTGAGAAGCTTTAAGTCAAGACCTGTGTCATACTCTGTGCCTTCAAGAGCAGCAACCATGGACTCTGTAGGAGCGTGGGATGTGCCGAGAGCGAGAGGAGACATAGCTGTGTCGATGATGTCAACGCCTGCTTCGATACCCTTGAGTAAGCACATGGAAGCAAGACCAGATGTATAGTGTGTGTGAAGCTGAATCGGAATCTTTACGTTAGCCTTGAGAGCCTTAACGAGCTTTTCTGTTTCGTAAGGAGTAAGGAGGGCAGCCATATCCTTGATGCAGATGGAGTCTGCGCCTGCAGCTTCAATCTTCTTTGCGTAATCTACGTAGTAGTCAGTTGTGAAGATATCGCCTAAGGTGTAGGAAATAGCAATCTGAGTGTGAGCGCCTTCCTTCTTTGCAGCCTTTACAGCTGTTTCAAGGTTTCTGATGTCGTTTAATGCATCGAAGATACGGATGATGTCGATACCGTTTGCAACAGACTTCTGAACGAAATATTCGAGAACATCGTCAGCATAGTGACGGTAGCCAAGCATATTCTGACCGCGGAAAAGCATCTGAAGCTTAGTGTTGGGCATTTCCTTCTTTAAGATTCTGAGTCTTTCCCAGGGATCTTCGTTTAAGAATCGTAAGCAGGAGTCAAATGTAGCGCCGCCCCAGCATTCTACTGAGTGGAAGCCTACCTTGTCCATTGTGCTTAAGATAGGACGCATTTCGTCCATTGTCATACGTGTAGCAATCAGGGACTGATGTGCGTCACGGAGAACGGTTTCGGTAACTTTAACCTGTGCCATTTTATTTGTCCTTTCAGTTTATTATGCGTTGATTGTAGCGATGAGTGTACCTGTGTTTACGCTGTCGCCCTTGTTTACATTGATGGAAGCAATTGTACCGTCGCATGTAGCAGGGATTTCATTTTCCATCTTCATAGCTTCGATAATAACGATAGGTGTACCGTTTGTAACCTTATCGCCTACCTTTAACTTAACATCCATAACTGTACCGGGCATGGGAGCTTCAATCTTTACATTGCCTGCGCCGCCTGCGGGAGCTGCCGCCTTGGGAGCTGCTGCCTTCTTGGGAGCGGGAGCTGCTGCAGCTACGGGTGCTGCGGAAGCGTCTGTTTCTTCAACTGTTACATCATATGCTGTGCCGTTTACTGTGATATTGTATCTTTTCATTGTCTTAAAATCCTTTCAATTAATATACAAAGTTGATGTGCTTTCTCTTGGGGGAGTCAACTCTCTTGCTGCTGAGCATTTCAACTGCAGAGAGAACTGCGTCACGTGTTTCGTAGGCTTCGATGATTCTGTCGACGTTGCCCTGTCCTGCGAGAGCGAAGGGAGAAGCTTCGTTAGCTTCGTAGTCAGCGATAAGCTGAGCTTCGTTTGTGCCGTTGAGTTCATCGCCCTTTAAGAAGATAACTGCTGCCTTGGGAGCTGCTGCGGAGATAACTGCATTTTCGAGAGTAATTACCATATCACTTGCGGGAGCAAATGCGCAGTAAGCTGTGCCGTAAGCCTTGCCTGTGATAACTGTTACCTTGGCTGTTGTAGCGCTCATGTAAGCCTGTGCAAGCTTAGCTGTGTCTCTTACGCTGCCTGCAAGTTCTGCTGCAACGCCGCCGTCAAAGCCTTCGCAGTCGAGAACTGTAACAACGGGGATGGAGAATGCGTCACAGAAGGAAACGAAACGTGCAATCTTTGCGCTGTCAGCTGCTGTAAGCTTGTCCGAAGCGGAAACGAAGCCTGCTGTTCTCCAGCTGAGGCTGCCGAGAGCAACTACGGAAGCAGAGCCGAAGCCTGCGTAAAGCTCTGTAACGCTTTCCTTGTCAGCGATAGCCTTAATTATATCGAGACCTGTAAGACCGTCAGCGATATCAGCATCGTTTTCTGCAAAATAGTCATTTCCTGAAAGTTCAAGGTTATTTGAGGGAAGAATTCTGATGAGCTTCTTTACTTCGGCAATTGCCTTCTCGTCGTCCTTGGCAACGATAGCTGCTGTACCTGACTTTGCAGCATTTGCCGCTGTACCTGCGCCTTCCATATTGCCGTCAGCGGCAACGAAAGGAGCTGTCATAAAGAATTCAGCCGCTTCTGTCATTACAACGAAATCAGCCATGCATGCAGTCATAGCAGCAGCACCGCCGCATACACCTGCAACCAGGGAAATCTGAGGAACAACGCCGGAAAGCTTTGCAGCTGCGCCTGCCATATCAGCGTAAGCCTTTAATGTAGCTGCGCCTTCTGCGATGTTGCCGCCCTTGCTGTCGTAGATGCCTACAACGGGTGCGCCGTTCTTTATAGCTAAATCGTACATCTTTGTGATTTTAGCTGCGGAAGCCTTGCACATTGCACCGCCCTTAACGGTTACATCCTGTGAAAATGCGTAAACCGGTGCGCCGTCAACCAGACCATAGCCTGTAATTACGCCTGCTGTTTCGCCGTCGGGAGAAACAAACTTATCAATTTCAACAAAGCTGTCCTCGTCGAAAAGAGAAACAAGCCTTTGTCTTGCTTTGCTGTCTGTGAGCGCCTGCTCCATTTCAGCCAATGTCTTTTTTGCCACTTGAGAATCCTCCAGTCGTTTTATTTTTGTAATGGAACCCACATAGAATCCCATGATAATTTACCATATTATATTATACAATAAAAAGACGCAAAAAACAAGTCTTTTGCGTCTTTTTTTGAAAATATTTTAACAAATCTTTACTGTTCTTTTATTTCTTCATAATTACCAAGGAAGCGGTAGTATTTCATTTCGTCCTCAAGGTTGTTAAGAAGCTTTACAACACCCTCGTTCCTGATACTTCCGATAAAATCGAGATAGAATATGAAATCAAATGCGTCATCCTTCATATCAGCAAAGCCGCTGGGCATGGGCTTACTCTCGATTCTGGAAAGGTTGAGTCCGCAGTAAGAGAACCGGGTCAGGAGTCTATAAAGACTGCCGGGAGTGTGGGGAAGAGTGAGGGAAAGGGATATTACGGAAGCATTTTCTGAAACCTCAAGGCGCTTTGAAATAAGGATAAAGCGTGTATAGTTATCCTTGATGTCGGATATATTCTCCGCCAGTATTTCAAGTCCGTTCATTTCAGCGCAGAATGCTGAGCAGATAGCTGCACAGTCGAGTTCGTCCGTCTTTGCCACAATCTGCGCACCCTTTGCGGTAGTGCTTGACTCAACGGCGTTGAGTCCGTTTTCCTTTATGAATTCACTGCACTGACGGATTGCCATTTCGTGAGAAAGTACATTCTTTACATCAGAAAGCTTTGTGCCTTTTTTAGCCGCAAGGACGTGGGAGATGTGAATATCAATGGTCTTGCAGATATAAAAATTATATTTGCCCATAAGGTCATAGGTTGCGGTAACATCACCTGCTGTGGAATTCACCAGCGGAAGTACACCGTAGTCAACCTCGCCCGATTCCACAAGTTTGAAAACATCTTCAAAGTGCTTTACATAGGTAACATCGCACTTCCCGTCAAAGAATCTGTCACATGCAACAGCGGAATAGCTGCCCTTTGTGACGGTAGCGGCAATAGGTCTGCCGCTCATGGGCTTATGAATGTGAAAATCGCGCTTTTCGGTCAGCAGATGGTGCTGTCGGCATTTTGAAAGGTCCATTATGGTTGTGAAAGCAATTTCCGCAGTGCTTTTCATTTCGTCACAGACTGCATCCTTCACTCTGTCGATAATGAACTGTTCGCGTCCCTGCTGCATAACCTGCATATTGTGTTCTCTTTTGTATCTGGCAACATCAACTGCAAGCTGTGAACGCTGCTCCAGCAACTTTACAAGCTGGTCGTCTATTGCGTCAATTTCCTTGCGGATTTCGTTTAAATCCATTTATCTCTTTTATCCTTTCGGTTATTCTTCTGTGTTCTCTGTATTTTCTTCAGGAGTCCCTTCGCTTTCCGCTGCAGCCGCTTCTGTAGTCTCGGGTTTTACGGCGTAGTATACGATAACAGTTTCATCTTCTGAAATCTTGATTAAATCTCCGACCTCTTTGTTGCAGCGCACAACATAATTCTTCTTGAACTCTGTTGTTTCTTCGGGTTCGGTTTCGTATTTTATACCCAGCTCGTCAAGCTCTGCGGTATAATCCTTGATCTTTTTACCCACATAGTCGGGAAGCTCTACGGATTCGGGGCCTTCGCTGACTTTAAGGGTTATTACTGTTCCGCCCGTAACTTCCGTACCTTCGGGGATATCCTGTTCAAACACGATACCCTTGGCATATGTGTCATTGTATTCGTAAACAGGTTCAAATGTAAGCTGGGGATATCTTGATTCAAGGGTATTAAAGAAACGGTCCACAAAATCGGGAAGAATAATCTTTTCCACATTCTCCACGGGTGCTTCTGTCGTTGTTGTACGGGGAGGAGTTGTGGTAACAGGAGTGGTTGTTGTAACAACGGGAGTTGTGGTGGTTGTTGTCGCAGGATTTGTAAGCTGATGAGTCTGGTCGGAGAAATAGATGATAGCAATTATAAAACCTGCAACAATTGCAAGGAATACGGAAAATCCGATAATTGTACCTATGTTGGAGGATTTTTCCTTATCCTTCTTTGATTTTTTCTTTGATTTCTGCTGGGGCTTTCTTGCAGGCGTCTTCTTTTCCTGACGTGAAGGAGAGGGAATATTTTCAATGGCAACCGCAGGTCTTACGGGGCCGTCGGAAGCATCATTCTCCTTAGGCTGTTCAAAAAGCTTTGAAACAAGCAGGTTCATATTGTGGATACGTGCACCGCTGTCAAGAATAAGACCTGCCATAACGCCACGGGAAACATTGTGGGGAACGGCGTGGTTCACAAGGAAAGGTTCAGCAAGAGTGTCGTCGCGGAGTCTTTCGTTGGCTGACTGGGGTGTAACACCTGTAAGCACACGGTAAAGAAGCGCACAGACACCGTAGATATCCGTCCAGGGACCCTGTCTTTCGGAAACCGCATACTGTTCGGGTGCAGCATAGCCGTGAAGCAGTTCACAGTTAAGGCTCTGGTCAACAGTTCTGCTGGCGGAAATGCCGAAAGCGGTAAGCTTGAGTTTGCCCCGTTCGTCAATATACACGGATTCGGGGCTAAGCCCTCTGTGAACGATAGTTGCGCTGTGGAGCAGGTTAAGAGCAGTGAACAGGGGAGGGAGGATTTCCTTCGCCTTGTCCCATACCATTACACCGTCGGTCTTTTCAAGATACTCCGAAAGGGTAATGCCTTGAAGGTGCTCCATGACAACATAGCCAGTGTTGTTTTCAGAGAATATTCCGTAAACTTTCTGTATGCAGTCGGTTTCAATGCCGTTCATAAGAGTCTTGTAGAGATCTGCAAATTCAGAAAGATAGGATTTGTAAAGCGGGAGTGCGTCAGGATTTACAGTGATGGTTCTTTCATTCTTCTTTCTTGTGCAGAGCAGGTCAGGCATATACTCCTTGATTTCCACAACCTTGTTCTTCTCGGTGTCGTAGGCAATATAAACCGCACCTTCGCCGTTATGGGAGAGGAGTCTGCCGATAATGTACCTGTTCATCAGAACGGTTTTTGGTGCAAGGTACGAAGGAAGATATGCGGTATTATCCATATATCCGCATATTTCACAGGGGCCGCTGTATTCTTTATGATTCATACAGCCCATACATAATTTAAGGTTGTTTTCCATATTTATATCAATCCTTCTTCTGTTGGATAAATCACACATAGTTTATTTTACACGCTATTTTCCGCAATGTCAATGGTATGTATGCACAAACCTTGACTTTATTCGGCAGAAATGGTACAATAAATTTACAAAATTCATTGTAAGGAGAGGCTTCAATGCTATTCGGAAAGAAGAAAAAGCAGGACGGAATGTCCGTAGAAATGCTCATGAAATTTGACAAGACTCCCATAAAATACGTTACCGAACGTGACAGCGAAACCTTCCGCGAAAAGAAGCTGGGCGACAACGGTGCGATCAACGTTATGAACGGCGAGTTTGTCATTGTCTGCGGCGGAATAAACGTAATGCGCTGCGAGCTTACAAAGGTGAAGGTTGCGGAGCTTATGAACCTTTCAGGAATGACAGTGAAGGGATTCGACCTTGACGAACAGCGTGAGAAAAGCGTAATCGCATATTACAGCGATGGTTATGTCAGTGCGTCAAGAGCGAAGCAGCGCTGATTTCATTTCAATTATACCACCGCATAACACTGAAATCAATTACAAACTGGTTACAAATTATTACAATCCGGTTACAGCGGCAGAGTGCCGCCCCAGGAAAACAATAAACAACAAGCCTTACCTGTTTTCGCAGGTAAGGCTTGTTATTTGTTAACTGAAATGATAATAATCCTTTTCAGAAATGAGAGGTATTCTGAATATAAGCTTGAAAGTGTTTATTATTAAAAATACAGGCCCTGCAAAAACCACATAAAGAGCTAACGCAAAGTACCATATAAGCCACTTTATAAGCGTAATAATCATACCGAACAAACTGGTAAAATCAGGGTCATGGAGCAGAGGCTTTATATTGCTCCAATGGCGCTGAATATGTGAAAATACAACAATCAGGCCGCCTGAAAATATGGCAGGTAAAAAAACAACTTGTTCTAAAATATCTGCAGGTTCTTTTATGTAACCCAAATCTGTAAACCAGATTGTGAAGATTATAAATACAGCTATAGCAACAATCCAACCAATAATAGTGCATATTGCTCTTGCAGTGTTTATAGTTCTCATTCCCGGTGTCAGATCTTCATAAGTGATTTTCATTTTCTTTCCTCCTGAATTTATAACATAATTAATAACATAAATAATAACATACTAATATTATGTTTGTCAAGTTATAATTATTGTTAGAGGTGATTTTTATGAATAAAAAGTTGCTGATCAGCAAGCGTTCAAAAATAAAGGGTGAAGATGGATACAAAACCTTTTCATTGAGAGTAAGGGATGAAGTTGTAGCCGAGCTTGACAGAATCGCAGGTGAAACAGGGCGTTCCAGAAATGAAATCATCAGCCTTATGCTTGATTTTGGAATTGAGAATTGTGAAATCACAGAAAACAATTAATCCCGTCTGAAAGACGGGATTAATTGTTGTATTTGGCGCTAATATGTGATATAATCGGATAAACAGGATTGTAAAGGAGTACTTGAATGCACAGAATAGTTTTCATATGCCACGGCAATATCTGCCGTTCGCCTATGGCGGAATTTGTACTTAAGGACATGGTAAAAAAGCGCGGTATTGCCGACGATTTCTTTATTGAATCCCGCGCCACAAGCACCGAGGAAATCGGCAATCCCGTTCATCATGGCACACAGCGGAAGCTGGCTCAGTTCGGCATTTCTACCGCAGGCAAGACGGCAATACAGCTTCGGAAAAGCGATTATGAAAAATACGATTATCTTATCTGCATGGACAGCTGGAATGTCCGTAACACCCTGAGGATTATCGGCTCTGACAAGGATGAAAAAGTAACAAAACTGCTCAGTTTTGCAGGCGAGGGCGGCGATATTGCCGACCCGTGGTATACAGGGAATTTTGATGATACCTATGATGATGTGCTGCGTGGCTGTGAAGAATTGTTAAGGGAATTGGGATACTAAATTGAAAACCCCACTGATTGTAGAATCAGTGGGGTATTATTGGTATTACCGCCGCGCCGGACGTATGGACAAAGAACCCGCATAAAAGCAGGGCGGGTAAGATCGCCTGACAGGTTCACGCTCCCTTCTTCCGCAGTACGGGAGGTCTGCAATCCGCTGCCATGGAGAAATCCCTTTTGTAAATTGTCGGATCATAAAATCCATACGAAATCGAACGAAGCAGTAAACGGGAACGAAGTTCCCGTGCAAAAGCGTAGCTTTTGGATGGAAGATGAAAAATGAATAATTTTGGTATCGCCTGCGGCGATGATTTCAAAAAATCGTCAGCGAAACTGACTCAATAATCTTTCATCCTTCATCAATAAAAATTATCTGCACACAGTTAATTTTTATTCCTCGTCGAATTCCTCTGTAAAAATCTTCATGAATTCGTCGCCGATTTTTGCATAAAGTTCATCGTCGTCAACAGTCTTGATTGTGCACTGTCCTTCGTCCTCATCATCGATGATTTCAAGGATAATGAATTCAACTTCTCCATCAACCTCGTCCTCTTCTGTATAAGGAGTGAACGCACCGTAGATTCTGCCGTCAATTTCAGCTGTATCAATAAGTTCGAACTCTTCACCGTCAAGGTCAACGATAACAGGTTCGTACTCTTCAAGCATTTCAAGTTCTTTAGACATTGTAAAAACTTCCTTTCGTGTTGTATTTGTTGCACTCAACATTTTTATTATACATTAAAGGTGCATTATTGTCAATATAGTTCAGGTCAAAAACCGCATTTTTCTGCACAAATCTTATAAACTGCACACAAAATGGTTGAAAATATCATACAAAATAACTAAGAAAAACCTATTGACAACTGCCCGGAAATATGGTATTCTTTAATCAAGGAAAGAGAGAACAGAAAGCTTCGGGAGAAGCGATACTCTCAGACCCAGGATTCAGAAAAACTAATCTTTTGATTAAGTTCTATACAGAAGATTCCAGCAATTCTGAGATGCAGCAAGGCTGTAAATTCAACCGGAAAGGGGAGCGAGTCCAATGGCTACGGAAACAATATCATCATTTAAGACTTTATCGGGCGCAGACTCTGCTTCTGAAAGGCTTTACTGAAAATCCTGGCTTCCTGAAGCACAATTCAGGAACAGATTTTAAACTTACGGTGTTTTACCGATTACCTTTGAAGCAGTACACGAACGATAAAGGGTTGTATGGAACGTGACTGTTGCAGTCAGTTAACCGCTACTCAAAGCGTTACATATAAAATTCTATAACGGAGTGGAGTGAGTCCAAAAAAGCACTCAGTTTAACTACTAAAAAATTATGAGAGGTAAACTCCGATGTACTGAATGATTTATTGTTAGTAAAATAAATTCAAGAGGTAAGATCCCATGCATTGAATATATATTAAAATTGAATATTAATAAAGACCGCTGTGTAACAGCGGTCTTTCACATTTTTATTTCTCACTTGTAGTAATTCTCAGGGGCACCACACTTCCACCCTGGATTTTTTTAATCGGCTCCTCTGTGGGGATGATGCCAAAAGCGTACAGAAACCATATCTCAAACATTCTTCTGAATTTTTCCAACATTCTCATTTTTCATTCTCCTCGGACAGGGGGTTGTTCTCTTACAATTATCATTATATAGAGCGAATGTGTTAATTCTGCGAAAATTACATAAAAACATAAAAAATTTTTTAGCGGGTGTAACCCACGACTGTTCTGAATTGTCTTTAATGCAGAAACGTTTCACGGTACCGACTAAACAAAAAGGAATGATAATCATCGACACAATAAGATTTACGCAGTGCGTAACGGCTTTTCAGCCCTCGGTGTTCCGTGTGGCATACAGCTACGTGAAGAACTGCGCCGACGCGGAGGATATAACCCAGGAGGCATTTTTAAAGCTCTACAACAGCAAGGAAACCTTTGTGGATGACAAGAACGTAAAGGCATGGCTTATCAGGGTGACATCGAATATTGCCAAGAACTATCTGTCCTCTGCGTGGGTGAAGAGGAAAACACCCCTCACCGAAGACATACCGCTGAAAAACGAAAAGGATTACCAGCTTCTGGAGGCTCTTAACCGCCTCAATAAAAACTACCGTGTCACAATATACCTGCATTATTACGAGGGCTATAGCGTGACGGAGATTTCTTCCATGCTCGGCATCTCGGAAAGCAATGTAAAGGCACGGCTCAAGCGCGGCAGAGATAAGCTGAGAGCAGTACTTGAAAAGTGAGAAAGGACAATTTATGAACAGATTAAATGATTTATACGACCAGATTACCCCCAGAACCTCAGCAGAGGAATTATCACAGAAGGTAATGAACACAGAAATTAAGATGACCGCAAAGAAGCGCCCCTCTAAGGCGGTAGCGGCAATCCTTGCGGCGGCGGTCAGCGTATCCGCACTTACCGTAACTGCAGGTGCGGCTAACGGCTGGGACTACGCGGGAATCTTCAACAGCATTTTCGGAACAAAGTCCGAGAACATTATGGATAATATCGTCCCCGAAGCTACTGTTTTACAGGACACAATCGACACTATGGATTTCGAACTGGTTGCTGCTGCTGCGGATAAGCACGGCGTGCTTGCAATACTTGATATTTATCCCGAAAACGGCTATAAGCTTATAGAGAAAGATGAATACGGCAATGATATTATCCGACCTTTCGGGGATTTATTTATCCATATTGATTCCGAGAGTATATTCGGTCAAGGTGTAGGCGTTACTCCTATTGAAACAAGCGAGGAAAAGGTACGCCTTAGTGTAAGAATGAATACTGAAGATAAAATCAAGGATAAAAAGTGCACTTTAATTGCAAGACGTCAGAATAAAAAGAACGAAAACGGCGAATATGAATTTGACATCAACGCAGATTATTCCTGGCGTGCTGAATTTGTGGCAGATTATTCCGCTGAGGAAATCCGCTATGAAAAGGATATGGAATTATTTGACGGCGCTAAGCTGACAGGCGTTGAGGTTTCTTCAATTTCCGCTTGCCTTGAGGGCGAAAGACTTGACAATTACTTTGCTCATTACTGGAACGCAGACGATGCATACGCAGTGCTTGAAAGTGGCGAAATGGTAAGAATCACAGGTGTTATATCATCGGGTTATACCGAAGGTGATGAAGCAGGTTCTACTGTTTTAATGTTATCATGGGAAGAACCCGTAAATCCCGAAGAGGTATGTTCCATTTATCTGAACGGCGAAACAATTGAAATCAAATAAAAAGTAGGTGCGGATATCACCTACCCGCAAAAAAATGGCGGTTATAACGTGTCTGCCATATATAAGTTTTTAATCCCGCCGTTAAAATAACAGCGGGATTAAGCATTTTCTATAAAAGGCGGAATTGCCAAAGGCGGCTCGCCTTCACCGCATTTTTTATTTAGCAACGATTGAAGTACTGCTGCCCATTGAGTCCTCAAAATCATTACGGAGTTTTATAATATAGATTATTGACCAGATGCCCAGACCTGCTTCGATAACCAGGCTGATTCCCACAATTATAAGCTTTGTTTTTGCATCTCCGAATATATCGGGGCAGATAAGGAGCAGTAATCCGAATACTGCCGCAACTATGGCAATAATAAGAGGAATAAACCATTTTTTGAATTCGAGATTAAGCATAATTATTGCTCTCTTGCAGGCGGTGAGGGCTTCGAATATTACAAACACACCGAGTATAATTGTTGTAACATTGGTGATTGATTCCGACTGTGCAACAAAAGCAATACCGAGAGCGGCAGAGATTACACCTGAAAGAATCCCCTGACGGAAGGATGCGTTTTTATTCATAAAATATGATATGATACTGAATATGCCTGTGCCCAGAAGGATTGCCCCAAGGATTATAGGAAGCACACTCTGACACAAATCAGTAAAAAATATAAGAAATACACCGAAAATAAGTTCAATGATAGCCATGAACATATATAATGCCTTTGTTTCAGACATGGATTCTTCAATAACTGAAGAATAATTTTTTTCTTTCATTATGCATCCTCCGTAGCAATGATTTTTCTGATAAATATCATAACACACAACATCTGATTTTGCAATACTCTGAAATGAAATTTATAAAATAAGATTGACAACAGAGGCAGTGAATGATATAATTTATGCTGGAATTAAAAAAGAAAGGAATAGTCAGAATGAACTGTCCCACACATCTTATTGACCTTAACGACGTTACGGTAGCACAGTGGAATTCCATTATAAAGCTTGCCCATGATATCATGGAAGCTCCGATGGTTTATGCAGGTGCCTGCCGCGGTAAAATAATGGGTACACTCTTCTATGAGCCTTCGACCCGTACACAGATGAGCTTTCAGACGGCGATGCTCCGCCTCGGCGGCGGCATTATCGGCTTTGACAACCCTTCCACATCTTCGGTTGCCAAGGGCGAAAATTTAAAGGATACCACAAAAATCGTAAGCGGATATTCCGATATTTTAGTAATGCGTCATCCCCTTGAGGGTTCTTCAAAGGCGGCGGCTATTTCCGCAGACTGCCCTGTTATCAACGCAGGCGACGGCGGACATCTCCACCCCACACAGACTCTTACCGACCTGCTTACGCTCAATGAAGAAAAAGGCAGACTCACAGATCTTACAGTAGGCTTCTGCGGTGACCTTAAAAACGGCAGAACAGTACACTCCCTGTTAAAGGCGCTCTCCTGCTATGAAGGCAATAAGTTCATTCTTGTTTCTACCGAGGAACTTAAAGTTCCCACATATATAAAGGACTATATTTCCGCCAGCGGCAAGACTTATGTGGAATATACAACCCTTGAAGAAGCGCTTCCCCAGCTTGATGTGCTCTATATGACACGTATCCAGCGCGAACGTTTCGCTTCTCCCGAGGAATATGAGGCGCAGAAGGATGTATACTGTCTTGATGCGGAAAAGATGAAGCTTGCGCGCAAGGATCTGATTGTTCTTCATCCCCTTCCCAGAGTTGATGAAATTGCGGTTGAAGTTGACGACGACCCCAGAGCCCTTTATTTCAAGCAGGCAAACTACGGTATGTATGTACGTATGGCGCTTATTCTTTCCATGCTTGACTACAAGATGAAATGCAAGCCGATTTTACGCGGCGAGGTTATAAAGGATGTAACCTGCACCAACCCCAAATGCATCTGTCACACCGAGCCTTATCTCCCTCACAGCTTCCGTCGTGCAGGCGATGTGCTTGAGTGCGAATACTGCGATGAAAGAATACTGATATAAGTTGACACGTAAGGCGGTGCGTGCGGCAATGCCGCACGCACCATTTTTACAGCACAGGTGACTCAATGAAAATATATATCCTGAAAAACGAAAACTCTGAAAATTTACTGCCGTTCCTGTCAGAACAGCGGCTTGAAAAGGTGAACGGCATATCCAACGCAAAGGTGAGGGAAGAAAAAATCTGCTCCTACGCCTTGCTTCGTTATGCGCTTTTTAAGGAATACGGTGTTACGGATGTGCCTGTTTTCTCTTATGGCGAAAGAGAAAAACCCTATCTTAAGAATTATCCTCATATTTTTTTCAGCCTGAGTCATGCGGGTGGATATTCCGCCTGTGCGGTTTCCCGTGAGGAAATAGGAATAGATATTCAGGATATACGCCCTATGAAATTTGATATTTCCGCTAAAATATGTACCGAAACGGAACTTCTGCAGATAAGCGGAGAAGACCCCATGCCCTCTGAAGCAATCTGCCGTCTGTGGTGTATGAAGGAAAGCGTCGGAAAGCTTACAGGCAAAGGTTTTGGCGAGGGTTTTGACAGAATTGAGACTTCCGGACTTATGGAAAAGGGGTTACTTGAAATTACAGAGCTTGACAACGGAATGCTCCTGAGTGCCTGCGGTTACACGGCAATTACGGGAATCGAACCTGTAAATGTTACAGAAGAAGATGTATGCAGTGTCTTGTCATAATTACTAAAAAAATCTGATAGAAGTCCCGGTAAATTGTTGACAAATTTCAAAAAACAGAGTATAATTTAATCATAGAGGTAATTGTATGGAAAATAAGGTTTGCTATCTTTTCGGCGCAGGTGATTTTTTCGGAATAAATCAGGAAATCAGTTCCGATGATACGGTAATTGCCGTTGACGGCGGATACAGGGTGCTTGAAAAGCTTGGCATAACACCTGATTATATCGTCGGGGATTTCGATTCCCTTGGTGTTGTTCCCGCGGGCGGGAATGTCACCGTTCTTCCGTCGGAAAAGGATGTTACCGATATGTTCACTGCCATAAATCTGGGTGCTGAAAAGGGCTGTGTTTTCTTTCACATCTACGGAGGCACAGGAGGCAGACTTGACCACACCATTGCCAATATCCAGCTATTAAAATACTTTGCCGAAAGGGGAATAACCCTGTTTATCCACGGCGACGGTTTTGTTCTTACAGCGGTAAGAAACGGCAGAATCACACTGACAGGTGAAACGGGAAGCTATGTTTCGGTTTTCTCTCTTTCTGATGTTTCTGAGGGTGTATGTCTTAAGGGGCTTAAATATGAGCTGGAAAACCATACTCTCACAAGCTCATTCCCTCTCGGCGTGAGCAATGAATTTACGGGACAAACCGCTGAAATATCCGTCCAAAACGGAGTTCTTGCGGTTTATTATACAATCGGAAAGGATTGATACTTATGAAAAAGACAGTTATTACAATTTCCAGAGAATACGGCTCAGGCGGCAGAATTATAGGCAAGAAGCTTGCTGAAGCACTGGGAATAAACTTCTACGACGGTGAACTTTTATCCCTTGTTGCAAAGGAAAGCGGCTACACTGAGGAGTTTGTCCGCCAGAATGACCAGAAAAAGACCCAGAGCCTTTTGTATCATCTTTATATGGGCAGTCAGATTCTGCCTGCTTCCGATATGATTTTTATTGCCCAGTCAAGGGTTATCAAGGATTTACATTCCAAGGAAAGCTGTGTTATCGTAGGAAGATGCGCAGATTATGTTCTCCGCGGCAAGGAGGATGTCATCAACATCTTTATCCACGCTCCCCTTGAAAGCCGTGCAGAGCGTGTAAAGGCTGAATACGGCGAACAGGCTGACAATTACACCACTCACGTTAAGAAAAAGGATAAGAGCAGAGTTGCATATTACAACTATTTTGCAGATGACGGCTGGGGTAAGGTCCAGACCTATGACCTTTCCGTAAATTCTGACATCGGTGTTGACAATGCGGTTAAGATTATCGTTGACTACGTAAAGGCGAAGCAGGGTGAATGAGATGAATGAGAATTTAAAGGCTGTATGTGAGCAGTTTATCTCTGACCGTGACGCAATAAAGTCTGTTTTCAAGTGGGAAAATTACTACATTCTTCCAGTGGGTGCGCTTATTCTTAACGGAAAAGCGGATACCGAAAAATTAAAGCTCTGCAAGACCATTATCGAGAAGAATACAGGTATTTTCTCAGGCTTTGCAGGCAATGCAAGAATGCCTGCTGCGGTAAAGCTTGCAGCATTTGAAAACCCCGAAGAGAAATTTGCGGAAATTCATGAAATTTATAAAATACTTAAAAAGTATTTCGGCAACTCAGGCTATCTTGCTTATATATCAACAGTTCTTGCGGATATGATACCCGCTTCTGAAGCGGATAAGTTAGGCGAAAGAGGTAAGCATATCTATAAGCTTATGTCAAAGGAGCACCCGTTCCTTACAAGCATGGAGGACAGTCCCTTTGCACTGCTTTTTGCCTTTTCCGAGAAGAGCGACGAAGAGCTTATTGCGGATATGGAGGATTATTATAGCCGTACAAAGAAGCTCAGCTATGAGGGCAACGTTATCCAGAGCATTTCTCATATTTTTGCAATGGAAAGCGGCGACAAGGAAGCAAGAGTTCAGAAATTCAAGGATCTTATCGGGGAAATTGAAAAGCGAGGCAGAAAGTACAGCAAGTATTATGAGTTATGTATTCTTGCGGCATTGTCCTTACTGCCTGTGGATATCGGACCTATGGCAGATGAGATAATTGAAGCGGATAAGTTCTTATCAGAGCAGGAGGGCTACGGCTTCTTTGGCTATGACAAGAAGACAAGGCTTATGCACGCTTCAATGCTGGTTATGAACAGCTACTCATCGTCGGCAGCCGAAACAGCGGCAATCACAACCACTCTTTCGATGGTTGCGGCACAGCAGGCAGCGATGTGCGCTGTTATTGCGGCGTCGGCGGCTTCAACAGCAGCGGAAACAAACTGATAAACGATATAAAAATACCCCGCAGTTGAAAACTGCGGGGTTAGTTGTTTTTAAAAGGCAGGAACCGCCTGAGGTGTCTCATCTGAGCGGTATCTTCACCACATACTCCATGAATTCATCGGTCTGGTTCTTGCTGGCTTCGCAGTTTATGCCCGCTTCCTTCATGGCGTCAATAGTCTTGTTGAAGGTGTTGATGTAAAGATTCACCGCACGGAAATTCCAGCGTTTTTTCACCTTCTGTTTCGGCTTGTCCGTAAGGAGTTCATCAACATATCGGTCGGTCTGGACAGTATTCAGCTGATTAGCGGCAATATGGTCAATAGCGGCTTTTCGTCTGCCTGATTCCAGCTTTAGAAGGGCTCTTGCCTGACGCTCGTTCAGCTTGAATTTTACTACCATTGCTTTTTCGTCGTCTGATAGTTTAAGAAGACGCAGTTTATTTGCAATTGTGGATTGCGCAACTCCCAGCCTTGCGGCGGTTTCCTCCTGAGTCAGACCATAGTAGTCTATGAGATTGCGGATAGCGTAGGCCTCTTCCATATAGCTTAAGTCCGCACGCTGTAAATTCTCCAGCACCGCCAGCACAGCACTATCCCTGGTGGTGGTTTCTATGATGATGCAGGGAACATAGGTCATATTGAGAAGCTTGCAGGCTCTGAGTCTGCGCTCTCCTGCAATAAGCTCATAAGTGATGCCGTTTTCCAGTCTGCGGACTGTTAAAGGCTGTAGAATTCCGTTCTGCTGAATGCTTACCGCAAGCCGTGACAGGTCGTAGTCATCAAAGATAACCCGTGGCTGTGCAGGGTTGGGCGAAATTGAGCTTATGGGGATTTCTACAACCCTGTTCACTGTGTTCTGTGTATTTCCTACGGTTTTCTGAAAGATTGCCATAATTTTCCGTTCCTTTCGCTTTTTTTCAAGTATAGCACGGTATATACGGTATTTCCAGCAGAAAAAACCGGGATAAAAACCCCGTTTATGACAAGTACTTACGGCAATCATGGAAGTTCTGCGGCAAATGATTCCTTATGACAGAATATTCTGTAAAAGTATCAAAGAATAAGTCGGTATATTTTCTGCGAAAATTGACATTAAAAACAAAAAAATATTGATTTTTCTGACATCGAAGTGTATAATATATTTGTAGAAACAGGAAAAGAGGCCAAGCTGTGAAAAAAACATATATAACCACAATGCCCAATCATATCGGCGCATTCCTCAGGGCAAGCCGCTGTTTTGCGGAACTCGGAATAAATATTACCAGAGTAAGTTACAATAAGGCAATAGATTCGCACATGCTTTTCATAGACGCAGAGGGAACTGCCGCGCAGCATGAAAAGGCTGATGAGCAGCTTACTGAAATAGGATATCTTCAGCCTGACAGAAATAACACAAACATAGTGCTGATTGAATTCCGTCTTGAGGATAAGCCGGGAAGTGTTACAGATGTTCTGAAGCTTATTGATGAATTTGATTTCAATATTTCCTACATCAGTTCTCAGGAAAATGGAACTGATTATCAGCTGTTCAAAATGGGCTTATTCGTAGATGATGCGGATAAGGTTTCTGAATTTCTTGCAAATGCTGAGAAGCTTTGCCGTGTGCGCGTAATTGATTATAACCATACCGAAAAAGTATACGACAACAGCATTTTCTATAACAGTTTTATTTCCGGAATTGCAAGAAATATCGGTCTTACCGATGAGATGAAGGATAAGCTCCTGATTAACACAAACCTTGCCATGCAGACTCTCGATGAGCAGGGTATGTCACCCTACCGTACCTTTGACAGCATCGGTAAATTTGCCGAGCTGCTGGCTTCCTACAAGGGAGAAGCTTTTCTCCCGAGAATCACAAATCACAGACTGACGGATGAAACAGAGCTTATACTTATTGAACCGCCTTGCGGAAGCAATACTGCTGTTGTAAAGCATAAGGAAGAGGTGCTGTTTATCGACTGCGGATATGCCTGCTATAAACAGGAAATGGAAGATATATTCCGTAAGATACTGCCCGGTTATGACGGTATGAAAAAGACAGTGCTTATAACTCATGCCGACGTTGACCACTGCGGACTTCTGCCATTGTTCGATGAGGTTATCGCAAGCGAGCGGAGTGCAGAATGTCTGAAAGCGGAATATAACGGCGAGGACGGCTTCAGGGAGCAGAATAATCTTCATAAGCCATATATCAATATCTGCAAGATACTGACGGGATATTTTCCGCCCTCACCCGAAAAAATCACGGTTGTGCACAATGGCAGAAGCGGCGGCGATATGCCGTTGGTGCAGACAGGCTTCTTTGATTTCGGCGACCTGCATTTCGAGGTTTACGAAGGAAAGGGCGGTCATCTGCCTGGTGAAATTGTGCTGATAGATTACACGAATCATATTGCGTTTACGGGAGATATCTATATAAATATGAAGGGCATGACTCCCGAACAGGCAAACTATAACCGCCATGCTCCGATTCTTATGACATCAGTTGATACAGACCCTGCACTTTGCGCTGAGGAGAGAAGGACTATACTTCAGAGACTCGGTGCAGGCAGATGGCAGATTTTCGGCGCTCACGGCTATAAAAAGGATTATAATGTGAATACTGATTAAAAAAGGGCTTCCTTATAAGGAAGCCCTTTTGCTGTATATACATCCGCAGTAGTTCTGCCGATAGAGATTATACTCTGCCGAAAGCTGAATTGAACGCTTGTAGCCTTCCTTTTTCTTGAAATCGGAGAAAAGATAGGGTATACCGACTCTTTCCGATTCCTCGCCGCCGATTTCATTAAGCTTCTGCGCGTTTTTCAGAGGACTTATTGAAAGGGTGGTGGTGAAATAGTCAAAGCCCTTTTCTTTTGCAATATCCGCCGTTTCCGCAATTCTTAAACGGTAGCATTCAAAACACCGTTTTCCTCCCTCGGGAACATCCTCCAGCCCCTTTGCCATTTCAAAAAAACGCTCAGGGTCATATCTGCCTTCCAAAAAGCTGATTTTATTCTTCGCAGGAAGTTCTGAAATAAGCCGTTGTTCCTCCAGAACCCGCTTGCGGTATTCGGGTTCTTCGGTGATGTTGGGGTTGTAGTAGAATATGGTGATGCTGAAAAACTGCGACAGATATTCCAGTACATAGCTTGAGCAGGGTGCACAGCAGGCGTGAAGCAGAAGAGAGGGAGTCTCGCCGTTCTTCACGTGCTGTTCAATTGTCTTATCGAGAATTTTCTGATAGTTTATCATTTACGCTTCCTTCGGCATTGCCGCCTTTTTGATTCTGATAACCTGTGCCGCCTCGTCATATGTGCCGGAAGCTACGGAGTTTCTGCCCAGAATAATAAGGGAGCCTTCTTTTTCTATCAGATAAAAGCCTGTCTTACCTTCATGGATTTCGGTAATGTCCGACCATTCGATTTTACCGCAGGGGTTGTTGTTTCTGATAAGGAGAATAAAGCTTTCGGATACGCCGATTGTAACGTCATTATTTTCGTCGCTGCCCTTGGAAAGCTTTGCTGTAAGGCGGTTGATTACGACGATAAGGATTATAGGGTAAACAGCCGCAAGTACAACTGCTGTGATTGTAATTGCAATCATACCGAGACTTCCTGTTGCAAGACAGTACGCAATGCCTGCGACTGCCACAACCAGCAGACATGCCATAAGAGCAATAATAAGCGTCTTGTTGATAATATTATTTCTGAACATTACGGTTTTAAGATAATCGCTTATATTTTCCTTTTTCTTTTCATATCTGAATTCTGTCATCAGTTAAGTCCTTTCATAGTGAGTGAGATGCGCTTTTTCTTCACGTCAACTCCCAGTACCTTTACATTAACAATATCACCTACCTTGACAACGTCAAGAGGGTGCTTTACATACTTGTCGGAAAGCTCGGAGATATGCACAAGTCCGTCCTGATGTACACCGATATCAACGAACGCGCCGAAGTCGATAACGTTTCTTACTGTACCCTTAAGCTCCATTCCCTCAGTAAGGCTGTTCATATCCATTACATCGCTTCTGAGAAGAGGCTTGGGAAGCTCGTCTCTGGGGTCTCTGCCGGGCTTCATGAGTTCCTTGACGATATCTTCGAGAGTAGGCTCGCCGATTCCGATGGTTTCGGCGGTCTTTTTAAGACCGTTTGCCTTTACATATTCGGAAACTGCGCTGAAATCCTTAGTTTTCTTTATATCAATATCGCAGAGCTTTAAAAGTTCCTTTACCGCATCATAGCTTTCGGGGTGAACGCCTGTGTTGTCGAGCGGATTCTTACCGTCGGGAACACGTAAGAAGCCTGCGCACTGCTCGTAAGCTTTTTTGCCCAGCTTGCTGACTTTAAGCAGCTCTTTTCTTTCTGTAAATGCTCCGTTTTCCTCGCGGTATGCAACGATATTCTTTGCAACTGCGGAGTTTACGCCTGCAACGTAGCTGAGTAAGGAGAAGGACGCAGTGTTGAGGTCAACACCTACATTGTTTACACAGCCTTCAACAACGCCGCCGAGAGCGTCGGAAAGCTGGTTCTTGGGCATATCGTGCTGATACTGACCTACACCGATAGCCTTGGGGTCAATCTTTACAAGCTCAGCCAGGGGGTCCTGTAAACGTCTTGCGATAGAAACCGCACTTCTGAGAGAAACGTCATATTCGGGGAATTCTTCTGCGGCAAGCTTACTTGCGGAGTAAACGGAAGCACCTGCTTCTGAAACTACCATATAGCTTACGGGAGTGGGGATTTCCTTTATCATTTCCGCTACGAAGCATTCGCTTTCGTGGCTTGCTGTACCGTTGCCGATAGCAATTGTGGTAACGCCGTGTTTAGCGATAAGCTTTTTCAGCTTGTCCTTAGCTTCGGCAATTTTGCTCTGGGGAGGTGTGGGGTAAACCACGGTTGTATCAAGTACCTTGCCTGTATCGTCAACTACTGCAATCTTACAGCCTGTACGGTATGCGGGGTCAAGACCGAGAGTAACCGTTCCCTTTACGGGGGGCTGCATAAGCAGCTGACGGAGGTTGTCGCTGAATACATGGATAGCGGCGGTGCATGCCTTTTCGGTAAGGTCGTTTCTTACACGTCTTTCGATTGAGGGGTGGATAAGGCGCTTGTAAGCGTCCTCTGCGGCTGTTCTTACAAGGTCGCCGTTTGTGTTTTTGGACTTGACGAAAGTCTTTTCGATAACACGCATAGCGTCCGCTTCTTCAACCTCAACAGTAACCTTTAAGATTTCCTCGCGCTCGCCTCTGTCGATTGCCAGAATGCGGTGGGTGGGAATTTTTGCAACGCCCTCGCTGTAATCGTAGTAGTTTTCGTAAACGCTGTCTTCTGCTTCCTTAGCCTGCTTTGAAACGATAAGGGCAGTGCGGTCATAGAATGAGCCGAGGGACTTTCTGAGGTTAGTGTCATCGGAAATGGTTTCCGCGATAATATCCGAAGCGCCTGCGATAGCTTCCTCAACGGACATTACCTTCTTTTCCTCATCAACATACTGTTCAGCTTCTGCGTAAGGGTCTTTCAGAGTCTGCTCCATAATGAAGTCAGCGAGAGGCTGTAAGCCCTTTTCCTTTGCAATGCCTGCACGGGTTTTCTTCTTTGGCTTGAAGGGGCGGTAGATGTCCTCAACTTCTGCGAGAGTTACTGCCTTTGCCAGCATGTCACGGATTTCATCTGTCATAAGCTCCAGACTTTCGATGGAAGCGGCAACCTCTTCCTTACGCTTTTCAAGGTTACGAAGGTATGTAAGACGCTCAAAAAGCTCACGTAAAAGCTGGTCGTCCAGTCCGCCCGTGGCTTCCTTACGGTATCTTGCAATAAAGGGGATAGTGTTACCGTCGTCCATAAGCTTTACAGCGGCTTCTGCCTGAGTTGTTCTGATTTTAAGCTCGCCTGCGAGCTGTTCGATAATGTTCATTGTCGATTCCTTCCTTTATATTGATGAAAGATGAATGATGAAAAAATGAAAGATTAAAGTATCGCCTTCGGCGATGTTTTTTTAAATTCGTCCGCAAAGCGGACACCAAAATCAATCATCATTCATTTTTCATTCTTCGTTCTGATGTGCTTGCACATCAGATAATTCTTCCTGCAATTTCAAAAACAGGACCCTTCTGCCACAGATATGTGGAAAGGTTAATCTGCCAGCATTCCCCCTGATTCAGGGCGAAATCCGCAGGTCTGCCCTTGGGGAGACCGTAGCCGGAAAGCAGATTCATAATTACACCGCCGTGGGTGATGACTGCCGCCTTTGTGACCTGGTCCTTCATCATATCCTTGAAAATTTCTTCGAGACCGTCGAGACAACGTAAGGTAAATTCACCGAAGGTTTCGCCGCCGGGAGCCTTTGCGTCATAGCCGCCCTTGAGCCATTCGGTGTACTCGGGCAGATTTTCAAGTTCCTCCTGAGTCTTACCCTCGAATTCTCCGAAATCACATTCCGCAATGTTGTCAATCTGCTTCACATAGCGGTCGGGATAGATAATATCCGCAGTTTCAAGGCATCTTTTCAGAGGGCTGGAATAAACCTTCTGGACAGACGGGTAAAGCCTGTCGTGGGCGTAACGGTTTATGGCGTAGTAGCCTTCGTCGCACAGGGGCAGGTCTGTAAGTCCGATATATCTGCCTTCGAGATTACCCTGTGTTATGCCGTGGCGGATAAGATAAATTGTGTAGTTTTTCATTTTTACCGTCCTTTTTTGATGAATAATGAAAGGTGAATGATGAATGATTATTGAGTCGGGCAAGCCCGACGGTTTCTGAATTACGCCGCAAAGCGGCGTTCCTTAATCATTCATTTTTCATATTTTATCGTTAATCATCGCATAAAACGCAGTTTTACGCGATACTTTAGTATATTATATATAATCTTTCAACATTTTTTTGTCGAAAATGCCACTTTACAATACGGAAAAAATTTAATATAATATACAATGCGACATTTGTTCGACTATGTTGAAAGGAGTATTTGCGATGAACAGTGATTTTCCCCGAATTCTGTCCCTGCTCAGAAAAGAGCGCCATATAAGCCAGAAGGATGCGGCTGCGGCGCTTGGTGTAGCTCAGGCACTTCTGTCCCATTATGAAAAGGGTAAGAGAGAATGCGGGCTTGATTTCCTTGTAAGAGCGGCGGATTACTATAATGTTTCCACAGACTATCTTTTAGGCCGTTCGCCTATGAGTACGGGAAGCGTTATTGTGGAGAGCCAGATTCCTGATGCTCAGTCACACGAAAAAGCACGCTTCGGCGCAGATATTTCCATTACACTTTCAAAGAAGCTTCTTACTAACAGTATCGAGGTTATATACAATATTTTATCAAGAATAGGTAATTCAAAGCTTAATAATGCCGTGACAAATATTCTGAATTTCACGGTCTATAAGGTTTTCCGTATCATCTACCGCACCAACCCGAAGAACAGTGATACAATGTTCGAAATCAGCAACGAATCAGCCTGCCGTATGGCAAGTGCAGGTGCTGAACTGGGCGAGGGTGCTGCGGCAATTGCTATAAAGGAAACCGAGCAGATTGCTCCCGAGATTTCAACGGTGACAATTGAAACGGATTACCCGAAGCAGGCTCCTGCGCTGTTAAGTCTTATAAAGAGCAGCGAAAGCCAGCTGAAAAAACTTATGTGATTAAAAGACCGCTTTGCGGTCTTTTTTTATTTAAACAGGACTACACAAATGTGTAGTCCTGTTCTTTTTAATTCAAAGGGCGTGAACTGCCCGGAGCGGCTCGCTTCAGGCATCCATACCAAGCTTTAAAGCCTTTAAGTTTGCGTCGAGAAGGTTAGCCTTCTTGGGGGGAATAACCTTTGCGAGAGCCTTTTCGATGACAGCCATGTCATCAAGGCCAGTTTCCTTGAGGATTTTACCTGTAAGGATAATGTTTGCCATACCTTTGAGGCCGTTTTCATTTGCAAGACCTGTTGCGGGAATCCAGAAGCACTTGATGTCTGTTCTGTCAGTCTTTCCGTCAACAAGAGTGCTGTCGATGAATGCCATACCGCCTGCCTTTACAGTGTTGATGAACTTGTCAAAGCTGGGAGTATTCATAACCATAAGCTCGGAGGGCTCAAGAATAAGGGGAGAGCCGATGGGGTCATCGCTTACTGTTACGGAGCAGTTGCATGTACCGCCGCGCATTTCGGGACCGTAGGAGGGAAGCCATGAAACTTCCTTGCCTGCGTATAAACCAACGTATGCTAAAAGCTTACCGGCGAAAAGGATACCCTGACCGCCGAAGCCTGCAAGTAAAAATTCGTTTGTCATATCAGTTCTCCTCCTTGTTTCTTACAGCGCCGTCCTTGTAAACACCGAGAGGATAGTAAGGAATCATATCGGTCTTTACTCTTTCAAGAGCCTGAACGGGAGTCATACCCCAGTTTGTGGGACATGTGGAAAGAACTTCAACAAGTGAGAAGCCCTGCTTTTTCTTCTGGTATTCAAAAGCCTTGCGGATAGCAGCCTTTGCCTTCTTGATATTTGCGGGGTCAATAACTGTAACTCTTTCTGCGAGAGCAACACCGTCGATCTGTGAAAGGATTTCACAAACCTTTACAGGGAAACCTGCTTCAGCAGTATCTCTGCCGTAGGGGGTTGTCTGTGTGATCTGACCGGGGAGAGTTGTAGGAGCCATCTGGCCGCCTGTCATACCGTAGGTTGTATTGTTGATAAAGATAACGGTGATGTTTTCGCCTCTTGTGGCAGCGTGGATTGTTTCGGCAGTACCGATAGCGGCAAGGTCACCGTCACCCTGATATGTAAATACGAACTTATCGGGGTTGCCTCTCTTTACGCCTGTAGCAACAGCGGGGGAACGTCCGTGGGACGCTTCAATCATATCGCAGTTGAAATAGTCGTAAGCCATAACGGAGCAGCCTACGGGGCATACGCCGATTGTATCATTTTCGATACCCATCTCGTCAATAACCTCAGCAACAAGTCTGTGAACTATGCCGTGAGTACAGCCGGGACAGTAATGTAAGTATGCGTCGGTAAGCGCATGGGGTCTCTTGAAATCAGGCATTACTTATTACCTCCCATTTCCTTGATTTTATTTAAGATATCAGCAGGAGCGGGGATGATACCGCCTGTTCTGCCGTAGAATTCAACAGGCTTGGAGCAGTTGATTGCAAGCTTTACATCGTCGATCATCTGACCCATGGACATTTCTACTGCAAGAATCTTCTTTGCGTTCTTTGTAGCTTCCTGAAGTTCCTTTTCAGGGAAAGGCCAGAGTGTTACGGGACGGAACATACCTACCTTCAAGCCTTCCTTGCGTGCTGCGTCAACAGCAGACTTTGCAAGTCTTGCGGTAGAGCCGTATGCAACAACAACGATGTCAGCGTCGTCGCAGTAGTCAGCAACAGCCATTGTGTGATTAGCCTTTATATCCTCGTATCTCTTGTAGCGTTCAACAACCTTGTCTTCGAGTTCCTGAGGCTGTAAGTAGAGGGAGTTGATGATGTTGTGCTTTCTTTCACCCTTGTGACCGTTTGCAGCCCAGGGCTTATTGGAAGCGTCGGACATCTTGATCTCAACGTCGGGGAATTCAACAGGCTCCATCATCTGACCTAAAAGACCGTCTGCAAGAATCATAGCAGGCATTCTGTATTCGTCAGCCATATCGAAAGCCTTTGCAACCATATCAGCCATTTCCTGAACGGAAGCGGGAGCATAAACGAGTACATGGAAGTCGCCGTGAGCAAGACCCTTTGTGATCTGCCAGTAGTCTGCCTGGGAGGGCTGGATACCGCCGAGACCGGGGCCGCCTCTTACAACGTCGATGATAACGCAGGGTAAGTCAGCGCCTGCGATGTAGGAAATACCTTCAGCCTTGAGGGAAATTCCGGGGGAAGAAGAGGAAGTCATGCAGCGGATACCGGAACCTGCACAGCCGTATACCATGTTGATAGCGGCAACTTCACTTTCTGCCTGTAAGAATGTTCCGCCTACCTTGGGCATACGCTTGGAGAGGTATGCGGAGATTTCTGTCTGGGGAGTGATAGGATAACCGAAGAAGCACTTGCAGCCTGCTCTGATAGCAGCTTCAGCTAACGCTTCGTTACCTTTCATCAAGCTCTTTTCTGCCATTACTTCTTACCTCCTTCAACAGTGATTGCACAATCGGGGCACATCATAGCGCAGAGTGCGCAGGCGATACAAGCGTCATCGTCTGTGCAGGCTGCTGTGTAGTAGCCCTTCTTGTTGAGCTTTTCCTGCTGGATTGCAACAATTTTCTTGGGACAGGCAGTAACGCACAGTCCGCAACCCTTGCAGCGGTCAAATTCAACCGTCATTTTTGCCATAAAAAGACCAATCCTTTCTTTTTTGATTTTGGCAGCATCGCATAATTAACGGCTTACGCCTTTACCACGCGCCTACTTGTGTCTTTTCCGCCATACTTCACAAAAATGCTCGTTAATACATAAAGTATTGACTGCGCTTTTTGTATCGTCTGACGAAAAATTCAACTGCGCATCCGCACGGCAATAATTATTTGATGCAGCCTTGTTTATTTAATTCCATAAGGTTTTAACAAAGATTTCAACGGGGAAGGGATTTTCTGTAACCTTTTCAAGAAATTCCTTCCGACCTGCCGTCATTCTCAGGGGAAGCCCAGCCGCTTCGGCAACCTTTTCCGCGTAATCAAGGGAACTGAGAATGATATCCTCGTTGGTTTCCGCTCCGAGGTTTGTGTTGTTTATGATTCCCGTGCAGGAAAGTCCGCTTGCGGTTTCGATTTCGCGCATCAGTTCCAGTGCTTCACTGGGTTCCTTTGTGAGATAGCGGCATTTATTGATGACATACAGCATTTCGCGGTCTTCGCATTCGGAAATTACCGCCTTGTATCTGCCCAGAGCCTTTGCGCCCTCGTCGTCGCCGCCTACGTCAATGATAACGCAGTCGCTTTCGTCAAGGATACCCTTTACGGATATTCCCAGAGCGGGGATATCGAGGTTTGAGTTTGCATACTGGGGAGTTTTCAGGGTGATTCCGTTCTGTGCGAACAGCTCTTCAAAATCTGCCGTGCGGAAATAGGGGTTTACAATGTCAAGGTCGATGACCGTGCATTTTCTTCCCTGTCTTGCCGCTTCGAGAGCAAGATTTACGGAGATATTCGTTTTTCCCGAACCGTAATGTCCTGTAACTATTGTAAGCTTTTTAAGATTCAATGCTTCACGTCCTTCCGTTTGTTGATGTGACGTACAACCATAAGCCGTATTATATCACAAAATCAGAAAAAAGTAAAGATTTGCATAATAAACTGCTTATGCGAATTCAGCTATAAAAATAAATGAAAACAAAAAGAAGAATACAAGCGCCAGTGCTACAGCCCAGAAAAAAAGCATAGCCCTGCAGTAGTTGCGCCTGTCTTCGGGTCCGTCACCGAATCCCCAGAGGAATAAGAAGATAGCGCCGATAAAGAAAAAGGGAATATGGGTCACGAAAATTGTCACGATCCAGTCTTTGAAAGTCATTTCGCTTGTGTTTGTCTGCTGCGGAGCATACTGGGGAGAATTATCGGGAGTAAAGGAGGCAGGCTGAACAGGGGGAGGAGTGTAACCTGCAGACTGACGGGAAACGGAAGTATACACGGGAGCGTTTTCAACTTCCTGTGGTGCATTTTCGCCGCAGTTCGGGCAGAAGCGGTCTGTATCGGTAAGTGAAAATCCGCATCGTGTGCATCTTCTTGCCATATCAGTATCTCCTTTCTTTTCTGTAAATACAATACTTATTTATAATATCACATTTTGTGGGAAAAATCAACGGAATTTGCAAAAAAAACCGTGCCCGTAAGAAAAAAATTAAAAAATCTGTAAATTTTATGTGAAAGACTTGAAAAATAACGGGATGTTTAGTATAATATAATTGTTAATTATGCCTAAATTTGATTTTTATTTAACAAACAAATATACGTTTTAAGGAGAAATTATATGAGTTTATCCTATTTTGACAACCGCGAGCTTTCCTGGCTCAAATTCAACCAGCGTGTGCTAGAAGAAGCAGAAGACTGCAGGGTTCCGCTTTTTGAGAGACTGCGTTTTGTTTCAATCTTTGCAAGCAATCTTGATGAATTTTTCATGGTGCGTGTAGGTTCTCTCTATGATCAGACGCTTCTGAAAAAGGATAAGCCTGACAACAAAACGGGTCTTACAGCCGCACAGCAGCTTGCTCTCATTGCCGAGAAGGTAACCGAGCTTGTACCCCGGTTTTCGGAAGCGTTCCGCCTTATTGAGGATGAGCTTTCGGTGTTCGGAGCGGAGCATGTCAAAATGAACAGACTCAGCAAGAGTGATAAGGATTATCTCCAGAAATATTTTAATTCCGATATAAAGCCTCTGCTTTTCCCTACAGTTATTGACAAGAAGCATCCTATGCCCTTTATCGCCAACAAGGCAGTTTACGTTTATGTAAAGCTTACGGGTAAGAAAGGCAACGAAATAAGCGGTCTTATTCCCGCAGGCTCCGATGTGTTCGGAAGAGTAGTGTTCCTGCCTTCGGACAAGGGTTTCCGTTTTATTCTTACAGAAGAACTGATACTTCTTTTTGCGGGTCAGGTTTTCGGTGATTATCAGGTAGCGGACAAAGGTATTATCCGTATAACCAGAAACGCTGACATTGATGCCAACGAGGCGCTTTTTGACCACGATGTGGACTTCCGTGACGTAATGGAGGAGGTCGTAAAGAAAAGGCGCAAGCTCTGTCCTGTAAGAATAGAGTATTCCCACTATAAGAACGCTTCGGATATCGCACTGCTTGCGGAAAAGGTGGGGCTTACCATCGGAAATAATTTTGTTTTCAACGTGAAACACCCTCTCGATTTCGGTTTCCTCGGAGAAATCGAAAGCCGCCTTTCAGATAAGTCCGAGCTTTTCTTTGACAGGCTTATTCCTCAGCATTCTCCTGCCGTTGTTCAGGGGAAATCCATGCTCAGTCAGATTGACGAAAAGGATATTATGCTGATGTACCCCTTCGAAAGCTTCAACCCATTTATCACACTTCTTGAGGAAGCGGCGGTTTCTCCCGATGTGGTGTCAGTGAAGATTACTCTTTACAGAGTTGCCCGTGACAGTAAAATTGTTGATGCACTGATAAAGGCGGCGGAAAACGGCAAGGATGTGCTGGCTCTGGTTGAGCTTCGCGCGCGATTTGACGAAGAGAACAACATCGGCTGGTCAAAGCGGCTTGAGGACGCAGGGGTCAATGTTATCTACGGACTTGACGACCTGAAGGTGCATTCAAAATTACTGCTCATCACCCGCAAGAAGGGCAGTTCCATATCCTACACTACCCAGATCGGCACAGGTAACTACAACGAGCGCACATCCCGTCTTTATACGGATATAACTCTTATGACCGCTGACCAGGATATCGGCACGGATGCATCCCTTGTATTCTCGGCATTGTCCATCGGCTCTGCCGTGGAGAGTTCTTCTTCCCTGTGGGTTGCACCCCATTGTCTGAAGCCCCGCGTGGTTGAACTCATTGACCGTGAAATCACCTACGGTAAGGACGGTTATGTGGGTCTTAAGCTGAATTCCCTTACGGATAAGGATATTATTGAAAAGCTTGTGCAGGCAAGCAAGGCAGGGGTTAAGGTTGAACTTTTGATCAGAGGTATTTCCTGTCTCGTTTCGGGAATTGAGAGTGAAACGGACAATATCACCCTCGTATCCATTGTAGGCCGCTTCCTCGAACACAGCCGTATCTATATTTTCGGTAAGGATGACCGTGAAAAGATGTATATTTCCTCTGCGGATTTCATGACAAGAAATACCGAACGCCGTGTTGAGGTTGCTGCCCCCATAAAGGATAAGGATATACGCGACAGGCTTATGAATTACTTTACTACCATGCTCAGTGACAACGTAAAGGTACGCGTTCAGCAGCCTGACGGCACATATATCCGCCGTGAAACTGACGGCGAGCCTCTTGATGCACAGAGATATTTCTATTTCAAGGCATATGCCGAGGCGGTTGCGGCAAAGTCTGCCGCCGCAAAGGCAGTCAAGACCCGCAAGCTTGTGGCAAAGGTGAGAAAAGTAAAAAGATGAAAGCTTAATGATGAAAGATGAAGGATTGAGGAGCCCGATTTGCGGACGATTTTAAGAATCTGCGTCCGCAAGGACGCTCCTTAATCATTCATTATTCATTTTTCATCCTTTATCAAAAAGACTGAAAGGAATTTACAATAAATGAAGCTCCTGATTATCGACGGAAACAGCATACTGAACCGTGCCTTTTACGGTATCCGTCTGCTGTCAAATAAAAAGGGAATGTTCACAAATGCCATAACAGGCTTTTTCAACATATATATGAAGCTTATCGCCGCCTTTAAACCGGATGGTGCGGCGGTTGCATTCGATCTGAAAGCGCCCACCTTCCGCCATAAGAAATATGACGGCTACAAGGCGGGCAGAAAGGGTATGCCTGATGAACTTGCCATGCAGCTGCAGCCTGTAAAGGATCTGCTTTCTGCTATGGGTGTTACGGTTATCGAGTGCGAAGGTTATGAGGCTGACGACATTCTCGGTACTTTAAGTGCTGAATGCGACAAGAACGGCTACGAATGTATCATTGCTACAGGCGACCGTGACTCATTTCAGCTTATTACCGACAGAGTAACAGTGAATCTTGCTTCCAACAAGGATGATATCCTCTACACCCCCGAAAAAATCATGGAGGTTTACGGAGTTACGCCCTTACAGATAATAGATGTAAAGGCACTTATGGGCGACAGCAGCGACAATATCCCGGGCGTTACGGGCATAGGCGAGAAAACGGCTCTTTCCCTTATTCAGAAATACCACAGCATAGATGAAATATATGAAAATATCGATACAATAGAGGTTACGAAATCCGTCCGTGAAAAGCTTATGAAGGGTGAGGAAAACTGCCGTCTCAGCTACGAGCTGGGCACTATCTGTAAGACTGCTCCCGTTGATACAGATTTAAGCGTTTACGGCTTCGGTCAGCGTGACGAGGTCAAATTAGCGGCAATGCTGACTGAATTTGAGATGTTCACACTGCTGAAAAAGCTTGACATAGGCAAGGAGGCAATCGCCTCCGCCGCACAGCAGGCTACAGAGAAAAAAGAAACCGTCACTGCTGAGGAAATCGACCGTAATGTGCCTGATTTTATTGCAATTTACGGAACTTTATACCGTTGTATGAACGGAAAAGCCGAGATTATTCCCGAAGCAGACTACGAAAAGGTTTTATCCGGGAATTCCCCGAAGCGCACCTTCAATTTAAAGGAAATGCTGTCGGAAACATGCTTTGAAATAAACAATGTTGTTTTCGATTCCACACTTGCGGCATATCTGCTTAACGTAAATGCGGCGGAGTATAACCTTGAACGGCTATGCTCCGAGTACAGCGTTGTATACGATACGGAAAATATTGCAGAGACTCTCTACCGACTCAACTGTGAGCTTTACGGCAGGGTAAAGGGTGAGAATATGGAAAGCCTGCTGACGGAGATTGAAATTCCCCTCAGCTATGTGCTGGTTTCCATGGAAAAACACGGCGTGGAAATTGACCGTGCCGCACTTATGAGCTTCGCAAGGGAGCTTGACGGGCAGATTGCCGACCTTGAACAGCAGATTTATATCTGCGCAGGGGAAAAGTTCAACATTTCCTCCCCGAAGCAGTTAGGTGAGATACTTTTTGAGAAAATGGGACTGCCCCACGGGAAAAAGACCAAGACCGGCTACTCCACCAATGCAGAGGTGCTTGAGGGACTTATGGAGTACGACCCGATAATTGAACTGGTGCTGAATTACCGCACTCTTACAAAGCTCAGCTCCACCTATGCGGTGGGACTTCTGAAGGTTATCGCGGAAGACGGCAGAATCCACACAACCTACAAGCAGACCGAAACCCGTACAGGCAGAATTTCCTCCGCTGAGCCGAATATACAGAATATTCCTGTAAGAACTGAGCTGGGCAGGGAGTTCAGGCGGTTCTTTGTGGCTCAGGAAGGCTATAAGTTCGTGGATGCGGACTATTCCCAGATTGAACTGAGACTGCTGGCGCATATTTCCGACGATGAAGCCATGATTGAGGCATTCAGGAGAGGTGAGGACATTCACACAATCACCGCTTCACAGGTGTTCAATCAGCCCCCCGAGTGGGTAACTCCCGAAATGCGAAGCAGTGCAAAGGCAGTAAACTTCGGAATCGTCTACGGAATCGGTGCATTCTCCCTTTCAAAGGATATCGGCGTTTCCGTAAAGCAGGCTGACGAATATATAAAGGCTTATCTTGCAAAATACCGCGGGGTTGCGCATTATATGGACAACACTCCCGAGGAGGCAAAGAAAAACGGTTATGTAACCACAATGTTCGGCAGAAGAAGATATATCCCCGAGCTTTCCATGAGCAACAAAAATATTCAGGCTCTCGGAAAGCGTATTGCAATGAATACTCCTATTCAGGGCACAGCGGCTGATATCATAAAGCTTGCAATGGTAAAGGTTTATGCAAGGCTTAAAAAGGAGCTTCCCGAGGCAAGGCTCATTTTACAGGTGCACGATGAACTTATCGTTGAAGCAAAGGAGTGCGACGCAGAAAAGGCGGCGCAGATACTCCGTGAGGAAATGGAAAACGTGGCAAAGCTTTCGGTTCCGCTTACAGCAGACGCAAAAATCGGTGACAGCTGGTACGAAGCGCATTAAGACATAGTTTTATATGGGCAGTGAAATATGCTTCGCAGGATAAATCTATCTTTGACGGGTAAGATTTGCCGTTTTGCGGCGAGTGAAATCCGACTTGCGTCGGGTACGGGTGTCGGCTAATGCTGACGGTTTTAAAAATAACAGGGCGAACTGTGTTCGCCCGTCTGTCTGTGAGGAAAAAATCAGAAGGCAAACAAAAATGTAAAAATAATTTACATTTTTTGTAAAAAGCTATTGACAAATCATGCAAATGCGTGTATAATGGTGTTTGTTTTAGGTAAATGGAATTTACCTAACTGGAAATTATTATAAGGGGATTGAATTATGGCTAAAAGAAAAAGTGCCGCAGGCGCATCGCTGAGCGCAGGTATTATATTTATAATTATGGGACTGATTTTCTTTTTTGTATGTCTGTTCATTACGATTGACACCAAGAAGTTTGCGGAAACTGCACAGGAAACCACTGCTCTGATCACTGATGTGGAAAAGACCAGAGTGAGAAGAAACGGAAAGTACAGAACCGATTATGATGTTTATGTGCAGTACACGGTTGATGGAAATACATACAACGAGGAGCTTAACGGCTCTTCATCATTAATGAGCGAGGGAGAGAGGATTACCGTTTACTATGACCCTGCAAACCCCCGCGATGTAAGAAAAAGCAAGAGTGCAGGCGTTCAGGGCTTTGCCATGATTTTCTCCCTTGTATTTGTGGTTGTGGGTGTTGCGGTAGGTGTAGTTCCTGCGGTGAAGCTTTCAAAAAGAAAGAAGCTGAAGGAAACGGGAGAACAGGTCACAGGAATTATTACTGACATTATCCTTGACAGAAGCGTAAGAATAAATAAGCGTCACCCCTACAAGGCCCAGTGCGAAGTGGTTGACCCTGTGACAAATGAAAAGTACCTTTACAGCTCCGAAGGCGTTATGAGTGATATCCGTCATCTTCAGGGACAGCTCGTCACCGTTTACTACGACCCCGCCGACAGAAGCAAGTATTATGTTGATCTTGATTCCGTTGACGAGAATACTATAGCCAGCGGTCCGGCTGTTCACGATTTCAGATAAGGAGAGAATATGAAATTCAGAATTGAACCCGGTAAGCTGAAAGGCTTCAGTATCGGGATTATTGCTATGGGTCTTGTATCCCTGATAATCGCATGGGTCATGATTTCGGACGATGTTTCTTTCAGGGAAAATGCCGAAGAGACCACGGCGGTAGTTACGGAAATTGATATATCCTTCCATCGTTCAAGATTCGGTAAAAAAAGTATAAGACGAAGCGTGTATGCGCAGTACACGGTTGACGGCGTTACATACAATGAAAGGCTGACAGGGTATTACAACGGAATGTCCGAGGGGCAGGAAATAATCGTTATCTACAACCCTGAAAACCCTTCAAGTGTAAGAGGCGAAAACTACAAGACAGCGGGTGAGGATTTTCTTCCCTTATCGGTTGTTGTTATTCTGGTGGGCGGAGTGCTTGCACTGGTTGCGTTCCGGACAGGTGGCAGTCCGTCGGAAGGATTTGATCTGAAATCAGGAACTCCTGTTATTGCGGAGGTAATCTCGGTATCGCTTGATAATTCAAGGAAGATAAAAGGCCGTCATCCGTATATGGCATTGTGCGAAGCCCGCAACGAGGCTACAGGTGAACGGTTTCTTTACTGTTCCGACAGTGTAGAGGAAAACATCGCCCGTCTCAAAGGGCAGAAGGTTATTGTATATGTAAATCCTCTGGATAAGGAAAAATATTATGTCGATCTTGCTTCGGCCTATGACGGCGGAAGCGGCGGCGGGAATAAGGAGCAAGCATGAAAAAAGTACCATCGGTAAGTATGATAATAGGCGTGGTTTTCTGTGTCATAGGTTTTGTATTGATCTGCACAGGCATAGGTGCAGCCTCTTTCGGAAACAGCATCGGCGAGGGCGATGAGGTAATGCTGTTCCTGTATATTTTCGGCGGTATAGGGTTGCTTTTCTTCCTGATAGGTCTGCCGTTTCTCATTGTGGCAATCAGAAGAAGGAATACCATAAAAAGGCTTCTTGAAACAGGTGTCCAGGCAGAAGGAATTATAACGGATGTTGTAAGAAATCTTCAGGTGACTGTCAATGGCAGACATCCCTATAAAGCCGAATGTCAGGTGACCGATCCCGTTACGGGTGAAGTGTATCTTTACAGCTCGGGAAACGTAATGAAAAAGATTGACTATCTGGTAGGCAGAAGCGTTACAGTTTATTATGACCCTGATGATATGAGAAAGTATTATGTGGATATTGAATCTGCTGAAACGGGTTATAACATGGATTCGCCCGAAGTCCACGATTTCAGATAAGGAGAACCTATGACCGACGCAGAAAAGATACACTGCCTTGAAACTGCCTGCTTTTCCGATCCGTGGAGCCTTTCCGCGGTGGAAAACCAGCTGAAAAGCGGCAGTTCTGTATGGCTTATAACAGAAGAAGACGACATTCCCTGCGGATATGCTCTCGGGAGCATTATCTGTGGGGAAGCGGAGCTTTACAGGATAGCCGTTTCCGGTGATTACAGAAGAAAGGGACTAGGCGAAAAGCTTCTTTCAGGGTTTATTGAAAAATGCCGTACTATGGGCGGGGAAAAGATTTTTCTTGAGGTGCGTTCAAGAAATACTCCTGCGATTTCCCTTTACAGAAAGGCAGGTTTTGAGGAAATTTCCGTGCGGAAAGGTTATTACGGTGATGACGACGCAGTGATTTTTGCCAAAATATTAAAATAAAACTGGTGAAAACGCAGATAAAGCGGAAAAATTATAGACAAAAAACAAAAAATATGCTAATATAAAAACAATATACTGAATCGGCACAGGAGGCTGTTTTATGAAAAAGAATATCAGAAAAGTTATTTTGGATAATATCACCGTTATTTCCGCAATCGGCGTTGTATGCGGAATTGTGACCCTTGTTCTTGCGGCTTTATGCATGAACGGAAGTGACCTTATAGTTGGTGTTGTGGCTGCTGCTGCAGTTACAATCATCGGTTCGGCTGTCGCTGCTGCATGGGCTTCAAAGAAGCTGAACGCAGCAATTTCCGATTCTGTTGAAAAGCTTGCTGCAGGTGAAGCAGTGAGTGGTGAAAATGTCCCCGAGGAAATCCTCAAGGCCTCTGAAGCTATCTGCGGCGGAGTTTTTGATAAGAGTGCAGAACTTGAATTTATCGCAAAGCTTTCGGCAGGTGATTTCTCCGCAAAGCTTCCCGATTGTCTTAAAAATACAGAAACCGGCAATGCGCTTTCAGAACTTGCCGATGGTCTCAACCGCAGATTCGGCGCAATCTGCCGCAGTGCCGAACAGCTCAGCAGTGAAGGCGCACAGGTAAGCGGTGCGTTTGCTGTCCTTTCCGCCGGAACAGGAGAGCAGACAGATGCTCTTCAGCAGCTTTCCGATTCTGTTGAAAGTATCAGGGGAACTGTTGATACTACCGCTGAAAATGCCCACAAGGCGGATAAACTTGCCACAGACGCTGCCGCAGAAATCGAAGCGGGCAACGTACATATGCAGGATTTACTTGCCGCTATGGACAATATCAGCAAGTCCACAGATGAAATTACAAAGTTTGTAAAGGTTATTGAAGATATCGCATTCCAGACAAATATCCTGGCTCTCAACTCTTCCGTTGAAGCGGCAAGAGCAGGCGGAGCAGGAAAGGGTTTCGCAGTTGTTGCAGGCGAAGTAAAGACCCTTGCTACAAAGTCTCAGGAAGCTGCTCAGCAGACAACTGCTGTTATTGAAGAATGCGTAAGAAATGTACGCGCCGGTGTTGCTAAAACTGACCAGACTGCAAAATCCCTTGCGGCAATCGCTGAAGAAACACGTGAGGTTTCCCGCCTTGTAGGCGTAATCAGCGATTCCTGCGATGAGCAGAGAAGCGTTATCGGTAAGATTGACGAAGGCGTAGGCTTTATCGGTGCCGCTGCAAAGCGTGCTGACAGTGCTGCACAGGCTTGTGTCGCTTCCGCTCAGAATCTTACATCCCGTTCAGGTGCTCTCAAGGCTGAAATCGACGGTATGCGCTTCGCTTCCGAAGCAAAGGCTGCCCCTGTGCAGAAGCCTGTTACAAGAACAGCTCCTGCCGCAAAGGCTGCTCCTGTTACTGAAAAAACTGCTCCCAGGGCAGTTGAAAAGGCTGCTCCCATTGCAGAAAAAACTGCACCCAAGGTAGTTGAAAAGGCTGTTCCCGCCGCAGAAAAGCCCGCACCCAGAGCTGCTTCTTTTGCAAGAACATCTTCTGCACCCCGTTCTTCCGTAAAGAACGATTCTTATGCAAATGCTGAATTTATCGAAACACCTGACAGCAAATATTAATGGAAAAATATAATCTTGTAAGGCGGAGGGGCATGAAGAACCTCCGCCTACGTGTTAAAGCGGATGGAAATGTTTATGTAAGCGCACCATACGGCGTTTCACAGAAGGCAATTGACGGATTTGTGGAAAGCCGTACCGACTGGATAAGGGAGCAGCGTGAAAAGCTGTCGGAAATTGTTCCGTCGTCGCCGTCAGAACTGACCGACGGAAGCGTTATAACCCTTTTCGGACGGCAGTATGTGGTTATTGTTATCGAGGGCGTAGGCGAACCTTATACAGACGGGGAAAAGCTGGTTGTGCCCCTTAGGGACGGAGAAAGTCCCGAAACAGCGGTGCTTGCGTTTATGGCTAAGGAGTGCCGCAGACTCTGCACTGATGCGGTTAAGGCATATCTTGACCATGCAGGGTACAAGGGCAGTCTCGTAAGTCTTGAATTCAGATACCTGAAAAGTCGCTGGGGCAGCTATAACAAGCAGAAAAATAAGATAACCTTCAATCTCGCCCTGTGTAAGCTTCCCGAAAAATTCATAAGCTATGTTGCCGCCCATGAGGTGGCGCACATTTTTGTCCACAATCACTCTGATGATTTCTATAAATTCGGAGAGACTATATACGAAAATTTTTTCAGAACCGACCGTGAACTGAATAAAATCAGGATAGGCGGGCTGTTTTCATAAAAACGAAAGGCAATTTACAGATGGAACTTACAGAAACCTTTGAAAAGACAATAACCGATGAAAAAATCGAACGTTGGCGTTACCCCCGTTTTTTCACGGAAAATATAGGAAAAACCGCAGTACTTACCCCCGAGGATTCAAAGCATATGTCACAGGTGCTCCGCATGAAGGAGGGAGATTATGCAATCATCTGCGACGGAGACTGCAACGATTATCTGTGCCGAGTGATAAATCCCGACAAGAATGCCGCTGAACTGGAGATTCTGGATTCCCAGAAGAATGAAGCTGAGGCGGGGATTTATGTACGCCTTTTCCAGTGCTGTCCAAAATCCGACAAAATGGAGTTTATTGTTCAGAAAGCGGCGGAGCTGGGTGCATGCGAGGTTATTCCTGTGTTGTCCAAGCGTTGTGTTTCCAGACCTGATCCGAAAAGTGCCGAAAAGAAGCGCGAACGCTATCAGAAAATTGCGGACGAGGCTTCTAAGCAATGCGGAAGAGGCAGGGTTCTCAGGGTTCAGCCCATGATTACTTTTGAACAGGCGGTAAAGTCCTTTGACAGACAGAACACGGGAATATTGTTCTATGAATGCGGCGGACAGAGTATAAATGAGATAATGAACGGAAAAAATAGCGGTACAGTTGATATTTTCATAGGGAGCGAGGGTGGATTTGAAGCAGAAGAGGCAAATCTTGCACAGTCCTGCGGCATAATCTGTGCAACCCTCGGTAAAAGAATTCTGCGTTGTGAAACCGCACCTGTTGCGGCGATTTCCGTTTTGATGAATGTTACAGGAAATATGTAGCATTTTTGTGAAAAATGCAGAATTTTCAAATTCCCTTGAAAATTGGTTGAAAATGTTATATAATGATGTCTGTAAACTAATTTTGCAAGCAAAATCCACAGCAAAGGAAGGTAAAGCCAATGAACAAGAATATTATCGCTCTTTTAGTCGGAATTATCGCTCTTTTAGCGGGCGCGCTCACAGCTGTATATTTCATCAAGAAAAAGATGGACGCCGAAGCAGAAGAATTCGATGAGTTTGAAGATTTTGATATGATTGACGACGACGATGAGTTTTTCGGTGAGGATGAATATTCCGAATATGATGCACTTAACGTTGCCGGCTCTGATTCTATTCCCTACGTTGACGAAAACGAAGAGGAAACTGCAGAGAGCACAGAACTCTGATAAAAGGCGGTATTTATCGTAAGGTAAATGCCGTTTATTTTTAAACAGGAGAAAATTTATGAAGCTTTTAAAGAAAATTACCGGCATACTGATGGCGGCCGTAATGGCTGTGACAGCTATGCCTCTTTCCGCTTCTGCGGCGGTTACAGTACCTGATAATGAGGCAACGGAATTTGTTGACAGCCTTGGTGCGATCTGGAATCTGGGAAACGCCTTTGACGCAGCAGACTGCACATGGCTTTCAAACGAGCTTGATTATGAATCGGGCTGGTGCGGCGCAAAGACAACCGAGAAGCTTGTCAAGGAAATAAAGAATATGGGCTTCGGCACAATCCGTATCCCCGTTTCGTGGCATAATCATGTTGACAGTAATTACAATATCAGCGACGAGTGGATTGACAGGGTTCAGGAAGTGGTTGACTGGTCACTTGACGCAGGTCTTTATGTTATCATCAACGTTCATCATGACGTTGACAAGGGTTACTACTATCCTGATTCCGCTCATTACGAGAATTCCGAAAAGTATATGACAAAAATCTGGGGACAGGTTGCCGAAAAGTTCAGCAATTACGATGAACGTCTTATTTTTGAAATTATAAACGAACCCCGTCTCAAGGGTACAAATCACGAATGGTGGTTCCAGGTGAACAATCCTCCTGCTGAAGTGGTTGACGCAGTTGACTGCATCAATAAGCTCAGCCAGGCTTCACTTGACACTATCCGTAAGTCAGGCGGCAAGAACAAGGACAGATACATCCTTACAGGCGGCTATGACACATCAATTGACGGCCTTATGGTGAAGGGCTTCCAGCTTCCCGAAGACACTGTAAAGAACCGCCTTATTGTTGACATTCATCTTTACACAATGTCCGCAGGTACATACAAGAACACAATCAACAAGGTTTACGACAATTTTGTAAAGAAGGGAATTCCCGCAATTCTCTCTGAATATAACCTTGACCCCGGCCCCAACAAGTATAATGACAACAGCGCAAAGTTCCTTGGTGAATGGGTTGCGTACGCGAGAGAACGCGGTATAAGCTGTGCAATCTGGGACAATAACGACGTTGCATACAAGCTTATCGACCGTGCTTCTGTAAAGTGGACACAGGAAGAAATTGCAAAGGCTATCGTAAAGGCGGGTGCGCCTGCAATGAAGAGTTCATCGTCTTCTTCCTCCTCGTCATCTTCTTCTGACAAGAAGACAAGCACTATCACAGTAAAAGCTGAGCAGGATGGTTTCTATGTAAATATCAGCTGGAACAAGATTGACGGTGCGTCAAAGTACCGCGTTTACCGTTCCACATCAGAAAACGGCAAGAAGACAAGAATTGTTCAGACTACCAATACCAGCTGTATAAACAGGAATTCCGATATAGGCGGCACATATTATTATTATGTAAAGTCATATGATAAGAAATCGGGTAAATGGAGCGACTATTCCGAGCCTGTGAAGCTGTCTGTGACAAAGAAGAAAGCTGTTACAAAGCTTACCGGCAAGAAGAGCGGCAGCAAGGTTACTCTTACATGGGACAGCATCGGCGGTGTTGCAAAGTATCAGATTTTCTATTCCACAGACGGAAAGAGCTACAAGAGACTTGCAACTGTCAAGAGTACAAGAACCAGCATAAATATTTCGGGACTTGATTTTGCGAAATATGATTACAGATTTGCGGTACGTGCTGTTGACAGCGACGGCACAAAGGCAAATCTTTCAAATAAGGTTACAATCAAATAAGTAATAAAAGGACGGATTGCGTTACAATCCGTCCTTATTTTTGTGGGTACGCATGATTTATAAGAACCGCACGCCGTTGGCAGAATCAGAGATTCTGACGGCTGAGCGAACCTTGAAATTTGTACTCACTGCTTTGCAGTGGTCTGCTGTTGCAGACTGGCACAAATTATAAGAACCGCACACCGTTGGCAGAATCAGAGATTCTGACGGCTGAGCGAACCTTGAAATTTGTGCTCGCTGCTTCACAGTGGTCTGCTGTTGCAGACTGGCACAAATTATTACAATTTTATTACAAATTTTAAAATCGGTTGATTTTGCTGCGGAAAAGTGATATAATAAAAAGCAGTATAATTAAAGAATTAACAAGGACAGGAAAAAATGGATAAATACACAATTGCTAAAAATAAAAAGCTTCAGCAGGTGGCTGACGAGGTGGAAAAGGTAATTGTCGGCAAGCGTGATGTTATCACCATGCTACTTATCGCTCTGCTTTCTGAAGGTCACGTGCTTATCGAGGATGTTCCCGGCACAGGCAAGACCACTCTTGCTACCGCGCTGGGCAGAGCTACGGGTCTTATGAGCCGCCGCGCACAGTTCACACCTGACGTTATGGCGTCCGACCTTACAGGCTTCAATATGTTCAATAAGGAAACCAACCGCTTTGAATACCGTCAGGGTCTTGTTATGACTAATATTCTCCTTGCGGATGAAATAAACCGTGCGACTCCCAAGACACAGTCTGCGCTTCTCGAAGCCATGGAAGAGCAGAATGTTACCGTTGACGGCGTTACACACAGACTCCCTGACCCATTTATGGTTATTGCTACCCAGAACGAGCTGGGATACGTGGGTACATTCCCTCTCCCCGAGGCGCAGCTTGACCGTTTTATAATGAAAATTTCCGTAGGCTATCCCACAGCGGAGCAGGAAATCAATATGCTTGCCAGCCGCCAGACGGACAACCCTCTGGACAACATCATTCCCGTCTGCACAAAAGAAGAGATTGTTTCGCTGATAGAGATTGTGCGCCAGATAAATATCGAGCCTTCTGTGTATAAATACATAGTTGATATCGTTACGGCGACCCGTAACCATGCTTCGGTTCAGCTGGGCGCAAGTCCCCGTGCTTCACTTGCTCTTATGAGAACTGCACAGAGCTATGCATTCCTTAACGGCAGAGCCTATGTAATTCCTGAGGACGTGCTGAGAATGACGCCTTATGTTCTTCCTCACCGTCTGCGTCTTTCCCGTGATGCAAGACTCCAGCACATGGATATTCTCCGCGATATTGTAAAGAATGTGAAGCCTCCGTTCACAAGAAACGGCTGATATTATGGTAAAATACAGAATAACATATATTTTTATACTGGCTATGTCGGTGGTATTTGCGGCGGCATACGAGAGCAAGCTGACTCTTGTGCTTATGCTGACGTTACTTGTTCTGCCCGTCATATCCTTTATCGTGCTGGTATGCACAAGACTGGCTATTGCGCTTGAACTTTCAAGCGTCAATATCTTTACCACCAAACAGCGCAGGTTCACTCTTGCAGTCAAGGTGAAGAACCGCTTTTTATTTCCGGTTTCTCCTCTGAAAATGACAGGCACGTTTCAGGATGATGATGGTAATCTTGTAAAGGACAAACTAATTGTGGCAAGCGTTATGCCTTTCAGCTGGTCGGAGTTTGTTTTCGACGGCTTTCTCAGATACAGAGGCGCTTACACTCTGGGGATAACAAGTGCCGAGCTTTATGATTTTCTGGGATTGTTCCGTTTCAGGCTTAAAAAGCTTCCTGTGTGCAATGTTGTTGTTGCACCGCGGCGGCTTATTCTCGGAGAAAACGGCGCACTCTGCGACGAAGAAACCGACAGTCTGCGCACCCAGTATACATTTTTTGAAAACGACACCTTCACCTCCGTCCGTGAGTATGCTGACGGGGATTCGTTAAGACGGGTGCACTGGAAGCTTTCCGCAAAGCAGGACAAGCTTATGGTGAAGCAGTCAGACCTGAATCTGAGCAGCAGTGCCGCATTGCTGATTGACACAAGCTCCGTGTATGAGGACGAGCTTCAGGGTGAGCGTGAGGTTGATGCAATACTTGAGGCGGCTCTTGCGGTAGCAAGAAAGATTATTACCGAAGGAAGTACTGCCGCTTGTATTTATAATGACGAGGGTGGGAAACCGGAAATTGTTGCAGCTCAGACTGCAGATGATTTTGAATACCTTTACCGCAAATTTTCCATTATTCCCGTATGTGAGGGCGAGAAGAACTTTGTTCAGCTTTCCACTGACGGTGCTCAGGTTATAAGAGATTCGGGAATGGCATTTATTTTTGCGGCAACAATGAAAACGGAAGCACTCAGGACTGCTCTGGCGGGCGGTCTTGCTGCCTGCACCGGCATACGTATTTTTCTTGCTTCTGAAAAGCAGGATGAAGGTTTTATGGCGCTTGTTGACACAGATACACGAATAAGGGTCAATTATATCGACCCTGACAATATAGCCGCGTCTTTAGAAGCTGCGCTTTTTGAGTAACTGCGGCAAATCCCTTTGGACAGAGGAACTGCTTATATGAATAAAAAGGAACGTCAGAATACCGTTCTGAATGATACATATTTCAATAAGCCCCCGTGCCTTATCAGACTTTTTCTGATAAGGCTTGTTCTGCTGTCAGGATTATCCGCGTCCGCTGTTTACGCAGTAGGCGACCTTCTTCTTATGGAATACGGTCTTACTGAAGCGGCAATCTGCGCTGGCATAGCCTCTGCTGTTATTTTTACATTGGCTTCGGTTCTGCCGTCGGGAATTGTGTATTTCCTTTCTCTGGGCGGTTACGGGACGTTGTTCTTTAATGATGAGCTGATGGATAAGCTTACATATTTCTTTGATTATCTGATGATACGTCTGGACAGCAGGCTTCTTGATACGGAAAAGTTTGTAATCCACTCTGAAGCAGGCAGTATACATACAGAGGAAGCCTGCATTCTGGGACTTTCGCTTGTGGGTATACTTATGGGTATACTTTTTTCTGCGTGCTGCCGCACAAGATTCCATGGCTTCTATGCTTTTCTTGTCTTTGCAACCTTTGCAGCTCCCTCTTTTGTGGCGGAGATAGCAGGCTATCACATTTCAATAGCGGTATTTGCGGCATTTTTTATGGGCTTCTATGCAATTCACACAGGCTATGAACTTGATGGTATGTTCGGCCACGTAAACCGCAGTGAAGCAGGTGAAGCGTCGCGCCGCAACGAAAAGACCTACCGCAGGCGCAGAGGATTTGCAATTCTGGGACGTAAGCTGAAAAGCGATATTCCCCGTTATATGAAATATTCCTCCAACGGAATAATTGCTCTTGTTACAGCAGGTGCTGTTGCGGTTACCATGGGACATATCATTCCTCAGGGTACAACTTTTGATTATGAAAAGTTTTTTGCTGATGTCCAGGAAATGAGCGCGGATCTGGTTTCCAGAATAGAAGAGGAATGGGGTGTCGATTTCGGCAATTCTGATGCCCATAATGAATATTTCAGTTACTCGCGGTACGGCGATAACTCAGGCGGTATCGGCATCAGCAAGCCTTCTGACAGTGCCGCACCCGTACTTGACGTAACTCTCGGAAGAAATGATATTCCTGTTTATTTAAAGGGCGATATAGGTGTTAATTTCAGCGGCACCAACTGGACATCCGTAAGCGATGAGTATGAAGATGTTACATATCTGAATCAGAAGATGTGGGAGCAGGTAAAGGATTTCTATCCCGAAATCATGTATGAAAACAGCCGTCAGCATATCGCTGCGGCAGGCTATTATGATCCTGATGATTTTCTGCCTCTGCAGAAGGTTTCGGTCACCTATCGCAAGCGCACTGCGGTAGTTTTCCAGCCACTGGCGGTTTATGCTCCTGATTATAAGACCAGCGGGTATTTCGACAGCTTCGGCGATTATATTTTAAGAACAAAAAGCGGCGAAAATTATCTTAATACTATCGAAAATCTCGCCCTTACTCCCGATATGTCATTTGAGGGTATGAAAAGCGTTATAAGCGGTGCCGAATACAGCTTGTACCGGACGGAATATGAGCTTGCCAACAGTGATATTATCATAGCATATGATAAATATGTCAAGGGTGCATATTTAGATCAGAGATACGAAAATATAGACGGTCTTATAGCTGAGCTTTATGAAAAGGGATATATTACCGACTGGATGTTCGGGTATCAGAAGGCTCAGGGCATCTGCGACTATTTCCGTCAGAATTTCAGCTACTCTCTTTCCGTTGACAACGGAGAGGGCGCTGAGGTACTTGACAGCTTCCTTTATGAAACGAAGCAGGGTCACTGTGCTCTTTTCGCAACTGCAACAACTCTCGCTCTCCGTGAACTGGGCGTGCCTGCAAGGTATGTAACAGGATATGTTGTGGCAGGTGAGGGTGAAGCGGTAGACGGCGGATATAAATATACCCTCCGTGAAAAAGACCTGCACGCATGGGTGGAAGTTTATATTGACAACATCGGATGGCTGCCTTTTGACCCCACAGCGGCCGTAGACGGCTTTGAAGGCATGGCATCAGAAGGTGTTCGGGGTGAGGAGGAAAGCTCCGTTACAAGCGAAGTTACCACTACAACCGCAGAAATCGTAACTACTGTAAGCGATGAGGGCGATGAAATCCCTGAATTGACCGAAAGCGCTGATACAACCACAAAGCCTCCCGTATCAGCAGACGGTACAGGAGATGGCGAAGGCGGCTTGACGGAAGAGCCTGTGAAAGAGGACAATCCTCTTATTCCTGTGCTGATAACGGCCCTCTGTGTAATAGCGGCAGTTGCTCTTGTGATTGTGGCAGTGCGGTTGTTTATAAAGCGTCTTGAAAATGCCGAGAAAAAGGTGTGGACGGGATTCCGCAGGAAAAATCCTTACCTTGCCTGTCAGGAAATGTATAAGCTTGTTATGCTTATACTTGACAGGGAAGGGCTTTCTCCGGGATGCGAGCTTATGAATGATTTTGCGGCAAGAGTCGATGGTGCAATCTTTATGAAGGGCATAAACGTATTCCTTGCGGATGTAATGCCCGTATTCATAAAGTGCGAATTCGGCACAGCCGAGATTGCGCCTGTTTCCGAGGAGGAGAGGGTTTCCGTATACAGGTTTACAGTGGCAGTTTACCGCAGATATATGGAAAATAAGTCTGCTTTAGGCAGGTTTATAACAAGAATCAAATTATTTTTGTAAAAAATATAGTAAATTTTGCAAAAAATCATTGCAAAATTTGAAAAGTTTTGGTATAATTGTTTCAGTTGATTAAATATTTACCTGAAAGGATGGTACATAACCATGATGAATTTAATTACCCGTTCCGACTTTGACGGTCTTGCTTGCGGTGCGCTTCTTCTGGAAGCAGGAATCATTGATTCCTACACATTCAAGCATCCCAAGGATATTCAGGACGGACTTGTTCCCGTTACCGAGAATGACGTTCTCGCAAACGTTCCCTTTGTTGAGGGCTGCGGCTTATGGTTTGACCATCATTCCAGCGAATATGAGCGTAACCAGCTTGAGGGCAAGTACAAGGGCGAAAGCCGTATCACTCCCAGCTGCGCACGCATTATCTATGAATATTACGGCGGAAAGGAACGCTTCCCCCAGTTTGATGACCTTATGGAAGCAGTTGACAAGGTGGACAGTGGTAATCTCACCATTGATGAGATCCTTAACCCCCAGGGCTGGATTCTGGTCGGCTTCCTTATGGACCCCAGAACGGGCTTAGGTCGTTTCCGCAACTTTACAATCAGCAACTATCAGCTTATGGAAAAGCTTCTTGTATGCTGCCGTACAATGACAACGCAGGAAATTCTCGATATGCCCGACATCAGGGAGAGAATCGATGTATACAACGAGCAGGCACAGCTCTTCAAGGAAATGGTGCACGCTCACACAGTGATCAAGGGTGATGTTATCATTACTGATTTACGCGGCGTTGAGCCTATCTATACAGGTAACCGCTTCATGATTTACAGTCTCTATCCTGAGCAGAATATCTCCGCATGGATTGTTTCGGGTAAGGGCGGTCAGGGCTGTTCAGCTGCGGTAGGCTATTCTATCCTCAACCGCACCAGCAAAGTGAATGTAGGCCAGCTTATGCTGAAATACGGCGGCGGTGGTCATAAGGCTGTGGGCACCTGTCAGTTTACAGATGAAAATATGGATGCAGAGTTGCCGAAGATGCTTGAAGAGCTTGTAAACTACGAGAAATATTACAATGTATAAAAATTATGCCTCACATTGTTTATGTGGGGCATATTCGCCATATATGAAAGGATAACTTATGAAAACCAGAGAATTTGCCGAAAAGCTTAAAGAAAATATCGGAAAGGTAATAAAGGGTAAGGAAAAGGAAACCGACCTTGCGGCGGCGGCGCTTATCTGCGGCGGTCATGTGCTGCTGGAGGACGTCCCGGGTACAGGAAAAACCGTCTTTGCCCGTGCAATGGCGAAGTCATTGGATTGTGATTTCCGCCGCATCCAGTTCACACCCGACCTGCTTCCCTCAGATATCACGGGTATAAATTTCTACAACATGAAGGAACAGGAGTTCAGATTCAGAAAAGGACCTGTTTTTACAAATATCCTGCTTGCGGACGAAATAAACCGTGCAACTCCCCGTACTCAGTCCGCCCTGCTTGAATGTATGGAAGAGCGTCAGACCACCATTGACGGTGAAACCCACGCTTTGTCAGAACCGTTCTTTGTTATTGCAACCCAGAATCCTGTCGAAACCGCAGGAACATACCCTCTTCCCGAAGCCCAGCTTGACCGATTCTTAATCCGTATGTCTCTCGGATATACCGACAGGGAAACGGAAATCGGCATCCTTTCGGGTATAAGTGAAGCTCACCCTGTTTCGGAAATCGGTGCGGTGCTTACAGCGGAGGATTTATTATCCGCGCGTAAGGAAGCGCTCAACGTAAGGGTGAATGAAGCAGTGCTCGGCTATATTTCCGACCTCGGTGCAGCTACAAGAACCCACGAGAAAATCCGTCTGGGTCTCAGCACACGAGGACTTATTGCATTAAAGAAAATGTCACAGGCCTATGCGGCGGTGAAGGGTATGGAGTTTGTAAATCCCGAATGCGTAAAGGCGGTAGCCCCTTATGTAATCCCCCACAGGCTCGTGTGCCGTGAGTTGTCCCTCAGTCTCAGCAAGAAGAGTGCGGCAGAGGAAATCACACAGCTGCTTCTGGATACCGTACCTGTTCCCACGGAAGAAATCGGCTGATTAACGGAGTAAATATGGAGCTTATAGCTATTTTATTGATTGTGGGCGCCGTGGTTTTTGCGGAGCAGCTGCTGTATCGCAAGATGGTGCTGCGGAATGTGGAATACACCGTCAGGTTCAGTGTCAATGAAGCCTTTGAAGGCGAGACCATAGAAATTGTGGAAGAGGTTTCCAACAATAAGTGGCTTCCCGTGCCGTGGCTCAAAACCGAACTTTCTACAAGCCGCTGGCTTGAATTTACAGGCAGCGCAGCGGCACGCGGCTCGGATGCCAGATTCGTGCCCAGCGTCTTTGCACTGAAACCTTATCAGAAATGCACCCGTACACGTAAGGCGATTGCCTTAAAGCGAGGAGAATTCACCCTTGAAAGTACATCGCTTATAGGCGGAGACCTGCTGGGGCTTGCCAGCGTTTCGCGGAGTGTAAAATCGGGGCAGTCCATACGTATTCTTCCTTCGCCATATCAGGTAGGTGAGGGGGAATTGTCCAGCAAGGAGCTTGCAGGTGAGATTCTTACCCGTCGTTTTATCTGTGACGATCCCTTTCTGAAATCGGGCTCAAGGGAATACACAGGCAGAGAGCCTATGAACCGTGTTCATTGGAGCAGTACTGCCAAAGAGGGCAGGCTCATGGTGTTCAATAACGATTTTACAACGGAAAACCGTGTGCTTATTCTGATGAATATGCAGAAAACAGGGATAGGCGACCCCAGACCGCCCGTGATTGCCGACACGGAAACCATGATAAAGGCGGCGGCATTTTTAATTGATATGTATGCGGCGCAAAGAATTTCCGTTTCCTTTGCCACCAATGGTTCAGGAGAAATCCTGGAAAACGGCGGTTGCTCGGAAGAGGATTATCTCGGCATTTTACGCGCTCTTTCAGGACTTGAAAACGAGTGCGATACAGATTTCTGTGATTTCTGCAGCAGAATTGATTTTGAAGAAATCACCGATATTGCGGTGATTACACCTTATATTGACGAACGTGTGCTTGACTTTGCGCGGGAACAGAAACGTTTTGGCAGAAACGTATTCTTCTACTGCAATGACGAAAAGGACTGCGGTCACGAGGTCATCCATCTCGGAAGAATTCACAGATACACATTTTTAAAGGACTGATTTCACGAAAGGAGTGGTTATATGAGGTCGGGGATACTTAAATTTCTTGCGATAATTTCATTTGGTCTCGTGACCTTTCCTTTTGTGCTTACAAATGATGTTTTATCATTTGAAGATATTTCTGTACTGCGCATGCTCGCATATTACGGCGGATTCGGCATTGTTTTCGGGCTTGGCTACGCTTTCGGAAAAGTAACCATAAAGCGGAAAAAACTGATACTTGCAGAACGCTTTGCAGGTCTGCTCACATTCTTTGCTGCATTCCTGCTGCTTTTCATAACAGATGAGGCAGGAGTGATATTTGCAGTGGGTGCATCCTGCGTACTGTGGTATTTTCTCGGTGAACGTGCCGCTCACAAGCACTATGCTGATATTTTCCCTGCGTTTATGTTCGGGGTTTATATCGGTGTAACCCTGCTTTGCTATCTTTACTACGGGGCAATGTGCAAGTCTCAGCTCAAAGAGCCTGTACAGACGGCAGTCATTATTGCATTCATGGTGGAAATGTGTCTTGCGGCACTCCTTATAAACCAGAGCGGCATTTACGACAAGGCAAACCGACGGAAGGAAACCCGCACAATGCTTCCCAAAGGGCTTTCGGGTTACAATGCTGCTCTTGTAACGGGGGCGACTGTCTGCGGACTTATGCTGTATGTGTTTGTGGACGAGATAGTGTGGTTTCTCAATCAGACAGTAAGGTTTTTTATTAAGTTTTTTGTAATTTTTATGAGAGGCGATTCCGAATTCATGAGTATTGAGAGCGGTGAATCGGGCGTCGGGCTTTCAGGCTATACCGAAAACCATAATGTAGTATTATGGTATTTGCTGGCAATCATACTTCTGATTTTTTTCAGAAAGCAGATTTTTAAAGCTATTAAAAGCATTATTGAAAGGTTTATCGGTTTTTTCTCGAGGGAAACTGCTGTTTCCGAAGCAGAGCCTGAATTTATTGATGTATTTGAGCAGGTTACAGGTGTGAAACGGGGCAGGGACTTGTCCTATTCCACACTGATGAAACAGTACAAAAAGGAAACAGATCCTGTTAAGAAATACAGGCTGGGATATGCGGTGCTTCTGCGGCAAATGAAGTACTGTAAGGCGAAGCTTACTGCTTCCGATACGGTAACCGACCAGTACGAAAAGGGCAGGGATATTTTCGGTGCAGAGCTTATGACAATCACAACCGCTTATGACCGACTCCGCTACGACGATAAAGCTGTTACTTCGGAACAGCTTTCCGCTCTGGATTCTCTTATCAGTAATGCGGCGGTGCTGGTGAAAGGAAAGGTATGACGGTTTTTGAGGAAATATATGCAGTTGTAGGGCGGATTCCGAAAGGGAAAGTCACCACTTACGGTAACATTGCCCGCCTTGTGGGAAACCCTCGGCTTGCAAGAGTGGTTGGTTATGCTCTCCATGCTAATCCCGACCCTGAAAGGATACCTTGCTATCGTGTAGTAAACCGTTTCGGAGAGGTGTCCGAAGCCTTTGCTTTCGGCGGTGGAAACAGGCAGGTTGAGCTTTTGAAGGCAGATGGTATAGAGTTTGATGAAAACGGACGGGTGAAAAAGGAATTTTTCTGTGAGGCGGACCGCCTCGGGTAGTTCCTGCCTTTTATAATGTTTAATTCTGTCGCAGTATGAAAAGCGGCAGGGGGCAACCTGCTCTGATAACAGATTTGCTGTCACAGCAAGTATGTTTCATGGTGATTTTTCTCTGACCAGGCGAAGCGAGAAACTGAAGTTTTCGGTCAAGCCTTTTACAAAAGGCTTGAGGCGGCTCGTCTCGTTATACTGCACAAAAAAATGTAAACGTTTTACTATGATTCATAGAAAATTCTTTTTCCACTTGTAATAAAAAACAAAATAGTATATAATAAATATATTACCCACTTGAAAAAAGGAGTGTAAAGTATGCTTGAAGAATTAAGAAAACAGGTATATGAAGCTAATATGAAGCTTCAGGAATACGGACTTGTAAAGCTCACATGGGGCAATGTTTCGGGTATTGACCGTGAAAAGGGGCTTGTTGTTATAAAACCGTCCGGCGTTCCATATGAAAAGCTCAGCCCTGAAAATATGGTTATTGTAAGCCTCAGCGGCGAGGTTGTGGAGGGCGACTACAATCCTTCTACCGACACTCCCACCCATATTGCGCTTTATCAGACATTTGAAGAAATTTCAGGCATTACTCATACACATTCAAAATATGCTACAATCTGGGCACAGGCAGGTCTTGACATTCCCGCTTACGGCACAACCCATGCGGATTATTTCTATGGAGATATTCCCTGCACACTTCCTATGGATGATTCCCAGATAAACGGCGAATATGAAAAGCAGACAGGTTTCCACATTTCCGACACCTTTGCGTCACGACGCCTTAAATGTATGGATATTCCTGCCTGTCTTGTTGCTTCCCACGGTCCTTTCACATGGGGTACAAGCCCTGCAAAGTCGGTGGAAAACGCACTTGTGCTGGAAGAAGTTGCCCACATGGCACTTTACAATATGAACTTCGAGTTCGGAATCACACGTATTCAGCAGTCGCTCCTTGACAAGCACTATCTGCGCAAGCACGGCGCAGGTGCCTACTACGGACAGATTGAACTGCCTGTTACAGGGGTTACCGAGCTTGAAGAAAATACGGACAATCCCGGTCTTACAGATGAAGCGACTGACATAAAGCCCAGCATCAGCACGGTTGAGCTTAAGAATATGTACGAAATGGGTGACGCTGTTAAGCCTGACCCCGAGCCTGAACGTCCCGGATATATGCGTATTCCCGGCACAGAGCCCAAGGAAGTGCCTTTCAATTCAATGCCCAGCGTTGGCGGTGAATCCAAGCCTTCTGCGTCTGCTCCTGCTCCTCAGCAGCCCGCAGCTCCCAAGAACGGACCTATGAATTTTACATTCTGAGGCGAGCCGCCTCGGGCAGTTCCTGCCTTTTATAATCTGTACTTTGCCGAAACAGGAAAAACGGCAGGGTACACACGGATACCGTGTCTCACTATATTAAGGCGAGCCGCCTCTGGCAGTTCCTGCCTTTTATAATCTGTACTTTGCCGAAACAGGAAAAACGGCAGGGTACACACGGATACCGTGCCTCACTATATTAAGGCGAGCCGCCTCGGGTAGTTCCTGCCTTTTATAATCTGTACTTTGCCGAAACAGGAAAAACGGCAGGGTACACACGGATGCCGTGCCTCACTGTATTAAGGCGAGCCGCCTCGGGCAGTTCCTGAACTAAACAATAAACACCAAACCCCGCAGTCAGTCTGACGGCGGGGTTCAGTTTTTTATAAGATTATTAAGGTTTTTTAATCATGCTTCGGATGTGTCTTTACGAATTCGATAGCATTGATGCAGGCAACATTTACGTCAATGGAGTGCTGCTTGATCATAGCCTGAGAAAGCTTTGAAAAGAGTTCACCCTTGGTAGTGCTGACATATCTGGGAGGAAGCGCGTTGAGTGTAAGGCACTTTATGTCCTCCTTGCAGTGTTCACAGCTGCAGCATCCGCTGTAACCGATAAGCTCATCAATCTTGTTATCAACTATTTCTTCCATTATGTTTACAAGAGCCATAATAAGTACCTCACATTTCATTCTGAAATAAAAATCGTATGTAAATATTATACAATTATATAAGATTTTTGTCAATAGTTTTGGGGTATTATTTACCAGCTAAAACTGCTTAAAATTTTTGGACAAATTTTGAAAAAAGTCTTTACAAAGCAGAAAATATATGTTATAATACTCTTGCTGCGTTATGCAGATACACTCACTTGGCACTGAGGCTTATGCTCTTTTAAGAGAAACACTGTTGCCCTTTGCTATGTGCGTGCAAAATATTTTTAAAGAGGTGTATTTATCATGATGCTCAAAGACGAAAAGACAGCTATCATCGAAGCAAACCGTACCAGCGAAAACGACACAGGTTCTCCTGAAGTACAGATTGCAATTCTCACAAAGAGAATCAACGACCTTACCGAACACTTAAAGACACATCAGAAGGACCACCACTCCAGAAGAGGTCTTTTCAAGATGGTTGGTAAGAGACGTAACCTTCTCGGTTACCTTCAGAAGAAGGATATCGAACGTTACCGTGCAATCATCGCAAAGCTTGGTATCCGTAAGTAATTTTGCATCGGAAGGGGTAGAACGCCTTGTGGGCTGTTCTGCCCTTTTTACCAATCCGCACTTTAAGGTACAGAGGATTTTAGCGGTAAACTGAGTCTGAAAGCTTTTTCAGGCTGACTTTATTGCTAAAATCTGTACCTTGTGAAATAAAATTTTATAAGGAGGAACAGAAATGTTCGACAATTACAGAACCTTCAAGACCACATTTGCCGGCAGAGAACTCACTGTTGAAACAGGTAAGGTATGCGGTCTTGCAAACGGCTCCTGCTGGATCCGTTACGGCGAATCCGTTGTAATGGTAAACGTTACAGCAAGCCCCAAGCCCCGTGACGGCGTGGATTTCTTCCCGCTTTCCGTTGATTACGAAGAAAAGCTCTACTCCGTAGGTAAGATCCCCGGAGGCTTCCTCAAGAGAGAAGGCAGACCCAGCGAAAAGGCTATCCTCACATCCCGTGTTGTAGACCGTCCTATGCGTCCTCTTTTCCCTAAGGATATGAGAAACGATGTTGCTATCGTTATGACTGTTCTTGCAGTTGATCCCGACACACAGCCTGAAATTCTTTCCATGATCGGTGGTTCCGTAGCTGTTACAATCTCCGATATTCCGTGGAACGGTCCTATCGGCGGTATCTCCGTAGGTCTTGTTGACGGCGAAATCGTGCTCATGCCCGACGCTGAACAGAGAGCTAAGTCTGATTTACAGCTTACAGTTGCTTCCAGCGAAAAGAAGGTTGTAATGATTGAAGCAGGTGCCAACGAAGTTGACGATGACACAATGCTCAAGGCTATCATGGCAGGTCACGAGGAAATCAACAAGTCCATCATTCCTTTCATCAAGGAAATCCAGGCTGCTATCGGCAAGCCCAAGTTTGAATTCCCCTCCATGGAAATCGACCACAACCTTATCGACGCTCTTATGGAAGAATTCGGCGACCAGGTTAAGTATGCCCTTGACACAGATGACAAGAACGTACGTGAAGCAAGACTCCAGCCTATCAAGGACGCTATTCACGAAAAGTATGACGAAATCTATCCTGATCAGGCTTCCATGATTGACGAAGCTATCTACAAGCTCCAGAAGGTTATCGTAAGACGCTGGTTACTCGACGAACAGAAGCGTGTTGACGGACGTGGCATGGACGATATGCGTCCTCTCGCTTCCGAAGTAAACCTTCTCCCCAGAGTTCACGGTTCAGGTCTCTTCACAAGAGGTCAGACACAGGTTCTTACAGTTGCTACACTCGGCCCTGTAAGCGATGCTCAGAAGCTTGAAGGTATTGACGACGAAGATACCAAGAGATATATGCACCACTACAATTTCCCTGCATACTCTGTAGGTGAAACAAAGGCAAGCAGAGGTCCCGGCAGACGTGAAATCGGTCACGGTGCACTCGCTCAGAGAGCTCTCGAACCCGTTATTCCCCCTGTTGAAGAATTCCCCTATGCAATCAGACTCGTTTCTGAAGTTCTTTCTTCCAACGGTTCCACATCCCAGGCTTCCATCTGCGGTTCCACACTTGCACTTATGGACGCCGGTGTTCCGATCAAGGCTCCCGTTGCAGGTATCTCCTGCGGTCTTATCACAGAAGGCGACCGCTGGATGACAATGGTTGACATTCAGGGTCTCGAAGACTTCTACGGCGATATGGACTTCAAGGTTGGAGGTACTCACAAGGGTATCACAGCTATCCAGATGGACCTTAAGATTGACGGTCTTACACCTGAAATCATCGCTGACGCTTTCGCTAAGACTCACAAGGCAAGACTCAAGATTCTTGACGAAGTAATGCTCAAGGCTATCCCCGCTCCCAGAGCAACAGTAAACGAATATGCTCCCAAGATGATCAGCACTAAGGTGCCTGTTGACAAGATCAGAGAAGTTATCGGTACAGGTGGTAAGGTTATCCAGAAGCCCTGCGCTGACTTTGAAGTAAAGATTGACATTGACGAAGAAGGTAATGTATTCATCTGCGGCAACAACGGTGAAAAGGCAAATGCCTGCCTTGATACAATCAAGTCTATTGTTACAGAGCCCGAAATCGGTGCTATCTACAAGGGTAAGGTTGTACGTGTCAAGGAATTCGGCGCATTCGTTGAATTCGCACCCGGCAAGGAAGGTATGGTTCACATTTCCGAACTTGAAAACCGCCGTGTAGAAAAGGTTGAAGACGTATGCAACGTAGGCGATATGATTATTGTCAAGATTATCAAGATTGATAATCAGGGCAAGATCGGTCTTTCCAGAAAGGAAGCTCTCGCTGATATTGAAGCAAAGAAAAAGGAAAAGGAAGCTAACAACGCTTAATTCCGTATAAAAGAAAATTTAAACCCCGCAGTTGTAAAACGGCGGGGTTTGAAAATTTTGTATAACAAAACAGGCGGATAAAATCCGCCTGTGCAGTTGCTTTATTCATCTGAATCTGAATCGGTATATGTTTCAATCCTGTACCACGAATCAATACCCAGATACTCTTCTAATGTAAGCCCGCTGAAATGCACATCCTGAGCAAGTTCTTTTCCTAAATATCTGATATGCCACGGCTCATACATATAGCCTGTGATATGCTCGGTACCTTCTTTATAGCGGATAATGAAGCCGAATCTCCAGCAGTTTTCCGCAAGCCATTTTCCCTCGGGAGTATCTGCAAATGAAAACTCAATGGAGTTTACGTCAATTGCAAGTCCCAGCTGATGCTCGGAATGTCCCGGGCGGGCGGAAACACGGTCAGCCTGTCCGTCGGAATAAACCTTGTTCCAGTTTGCATAGATTTCAGTCTGTTCTTCGTATGAACGGAAACCCGACATGAAATTGATTTCTACACCATCGTTCAGTGCTGCAAGCTTAAGGTCCATAAATGCGTCATAGGTTTCGGAAAGAAGCCCCGGATTGTAGTCCTTGGGCACGGGATAAGTCTTGTTAGCGATAGGAATACCGTTTACCTCAACCACGAAATCCACATCCTCGGGACTGTCAACCACGTGAACAAGCAGTGTATCGGTAAGACCGTTGGAAATATCCGATATGCGCAACAGGACCGTGCCTACCTGTGTAGCGGTGAATTTTCCGTCCTCTGTGATTGTACCTGCGTTGCCGTTGCACTGCCAGAGAACAGAAGCGCGGTCTGCGTTACGATGACTTATTTTATATGTATAGTCAAAGCTTTCACCTGTGTATACAAGGTTCGGACCGTTCAGTGTTATGGTGTTGGTGTAAGCCACGGGTTTTTCTGATGTTACAGCAGAGGTAACAGGCTTTTTATCAGGAGATTTCGTAGTCTTGGCAGTTGTTTCTGATGTTGTGGTTGAAGCCGCAGTGGTTGTTGTTTCTGAAGAAGGAGTTGCTGTTTCGGAAACAGTGGTTTCCTCAGCGGTTGTGGTGGTTGTCAGTATAGATGAGGTTGTGGTTTGTGTTTCCTCTATGTAATTTATTGCGGGCTGTATTTCGTTGGCGCTTGCCTTGCTGACACAGCCGCATAATGCTCCGCACAAAAGCAGCAGAGCAATAATTCTTTTAACCATTGGCAATTTCAATGCCTCCGTTTTCTGTAATGTTCACCCCATATGGAGCGGAAATTGTTTTACACAGTTCAATTATTTCTCCGTACATCTCATCGTCTTCATCCAGAAGATTTGATTTGCAGTTTGATATAAAAACAGGAGAAAGCTTACCGCTTACAAAGCCGTTTTTATTTATCTCTATTTCAAAAATTGCAGTTTTTCCTGCTTCATCATCCATTTTATAAAAAAGGAAATTTCCCAGGCTGTAAAAAATCATACTGCCGTTATAATATTCAACGGGCTGTAAGGTATGGGAGTGGTGACCGAGAATAATATCCGCGCCGTTATCGCACAGCATATGACCGAACTGCTCCTGCTCCTCGGTTATGGCATTGGTATATTCAACGCCCCAGTGAACCGAAACCATAAGCACATCGCACTGTTTATCATACTCGGAAATAAGGTTGAGATAATCCTCGCAAGCCGCAAAATCGACACAGTTTATACCTGCGCGGTCGTCCTTCGCGTACCATGTGGGATTCATATTTATCATATTGAGGGCGGTAAAGCCGACCCTGACACCGTTTACCTCATAGACAATCATTTTTTCAGCTTCGGTTATGTTTCGGCCTGCACCGATGTAACAGAGACCGTAGGAGTCAAGATTTGTAAAAGTGTCATCAAGGGCATCCATACCATAGTCGCGGATGTGGTTGTTTGCGGCAGAGACTATATCAATTCCTGCGGTTGTGTATACCTGTAAATACTCGGGTAAGGTCTGGAAGCCGTACCCTTCTTTTTTCTCGCTTTCGCCGCGGTCACTGACACAGGTTTCGAGGTTTACAAAGGAAATATCAGCACTGCTGAAAATTTCATTCACATCTTCAAAAGGATAATTCATGGAGCGCCAGGAGGTTGCTTCAGCGAAAACATCTGACTGGGTTGTATCTCCTGCAAAGGCGATTTTTACCGTGCCGGAGGGCATAGGTGCGGAAGTTGTTGTTTCAGTTGTTACTGTGGTGGTGACGGCAATGGTTTCAGCAGGCCTGACAGCTTGTCCATCGGTAATAGGAACACCTGACGGCAGTGTAATAATTTCATTTTTTTCCTCTGCGCATCCGCATAATACAAAAGCGGACAGGAGCAGGCACAATATTCGTTTTTTCATACTTCTGCTCCTTTCCGTGATTGTTGCCACAAATTTTATTGTACCACAAATTATATGCTATGTCAATGTTTAAGCCTTTGTCTGCCGTGTGAATCTGCCACGGGCGGTGCGGAGCACGTTTGCGTGCCATACGGCATGCAAACAGCCGCCGCGGGGGGAGCCCCCGGCGGGGCGCTGTGCCGGGAAAGGCCCCACCGGGGGGGCCCCCCCCCCCCCC
>JAZSFL010000030.1:0-24921 GCA_045532185.1 Ruminiclostridium sp. | reverse complement strand
TATCCTTAATACCGCCGCCTACCATGTGAACAGCACACAGAGGTTCGCCGATTACATCTTCCATAGCTTCTGTTACCATACGGAATTTAAGTGCCAAGCTTTGTGCTGCACATCTTATGATTTCACCCTCATTCTGTGGTACGTACTGACCTGTACGTTCACAGAAATCACGGATTTTTTTCGGCATATTACCCGGTGTTGCAAAATCAACATAGTCAGGGTCGATAAAGCATTTGAACGGCTCTGTTTCAAGAGCAAACCTTTCAAGGTCTGCAAAGGAAAACTCATTTCCGTCACGTCTGTAATGACGGCGTGACTCCTGAATAAGCCATAAGCCGATGATATTTTTAAGGAAAGTAACCTTTCCGCCGTAGCCTATCTCGTTTGTGATGTTGAGAGCAGAGGAATTTTCATCAATGACAGGCTCGTCAGTTTCCGTGCCGAAAAGAGACCATGTTCCGCAGGAAATGAAGATGAAATCCTCGTCCTGTGTAGGTGTCGCCGCCGCCGCACTCTGAGTATCATGACCGCATACGGAAATAACCTTTGCCTTAGGAATGTTCAGCTCCTCGCAAAGCTCATCCGTCAGTTCGCCGACCTCAGTTCCGGGCTGACAGACAGGCGGAAGTATCGTTTTGGGCAGAGCAAGAGATTTCAAAACCGTCTCCGACCATATTTTGTTGACGGCATTAAGAAGCTGCGTTGTGGACGCAATGGAAAGCTCTGCACGCTTTTTGCCTGTCAGCAGATAGTTGAAAAGGTCGGGCATAAGCAGGAGCGTATCAGCATTCCTTAGAAAATCGGGACGCTTACGCTTAAGAGAAAGCAGCTGGAAAGCCGTGTTTATCTCCATAAACTGATTGCCCGTTATCTTGTAGAACTGTCCCTTGTCAATATGCTTGAACGCTTCTTCAAGCATACCGTTTGTTCGCTCGTCACGATAGTGGACAGGCAGCTCAAGAAGGTGTCCGTCCTTGCCGATAAGACCGAAATCAACGCCCCATGTGTCAACGGCAACGCTGTCAAAGCTGCCGCTTTCAGCTGCCTTTATAAGACCCTGCTTCACCTCGTGGAAAAGTCTCGGCAGATCCCAGTAAAGAGTGCCGTTCATTTTAACGGGAGTGTTTTCAAAGCGGTGTATTTCTTCAAGCTTTATAGTCTCACCGTCAAAGGTGCCTATGATGGCTCTGCCGCTTGAAGCACCGAAATCAAATGCCAGAACACGTTTTAAGCTCATTTCACAACACCCTTTTTAAGAATAATGTTAGCGTAAATAGCTTCCTCGCCTGTTGCAATTACAGCATAAGCAGTCTTTGCACGTTCATAGAAAGCGTAACGCTCTATCATTTCGATCTTGCAGTTTTCAGGCTCATACTTGTTGATAACAGCCTTGTAATCGTCCCAAATTGTAGGAACAACATTATCGCCCTTGACTACCTCCATCAGCATAACAGGTTTTTCTGTGTAGGTGTCAAGAGGGAAGAACTGCATTATGGCGTCAAGCAGCTCGGTAACGCCGTGACCGTCACAGCGGATAACACGCTGACCGTAAGTCTCGGCAGGGAAGTTTCCGTCTGCGATAACAATTTCGTCGCCGTGTCCCATTTCCATAAGAGTTTTCAAAAGGTCGGGGGACATTATCTTTGGTATATTTTTAAGCATTTTAATCATCTCCTTGTAAAGTTTCTTTGGGTGCTTTGCCTTTGCTTATAATCAATTTAACGGTATCACCATACATAAGCTTTGTATTCGGAGCAGGTATTGTGGAAATAATTGTGCCTTTTGGATACTCGTCTGAATATTTGCAGCTTACAGTCATCATCTCAAAACCGCAGCCCATAAAAATCGCTTTTGCTGATTCTGAATCTTTTCCTACCGTATCCGGAACATTAACCATGCGAGGACCTTTGCTGATGATACATTTTACTGTCGGGTACGAGCCTTCACGACACTCTATACCCGGTTCGGGACTCTGGGCAATTATAATTCCATCAGCTGCTTCTGTTGAATATTCGTAGTGTCCTTGTAAATCAAAATAGTTAGCGTAATAAAACTTGCATTCTGCATAGCTGTATCCCTTGAAATCAGGCACAGATGAGCCTTTTGGTAAGCCTCTGGCGACTCCTCCACCTGTGCAAACGTCTATTGTAACTATTGCAAAGTAAAGTACAGCACATAAAAATAAGGTGCATAAGAGCACTGACAGAATTTTCTTAGGCAAAGACATGTCATTCTCCTTAAAGTATCTTTTTAAACCCAAGGCTGTATTTCTGATACCCTCTTTTTTCATAGAAGCCGTGAACGTCTGAACGCTGTTTGCCGCTGTTTAAGGTTATAACGGGAATACCGTCATTCCGTGCATGATGCTCAACAGCACCCAGCAGAGCAGTACCTACGCCTGTTTTCTGATATTTCACATCAGTGGCAAGTGCAAGAATTTTTATGTAGCCGCCAGAATATTCAAAGGCTTCGAGAGTGCAGTAGCCTACAAATCCCACGACCTTTCCGTCAATTTCCGCCACAAGAGTGCGGTAAATGCCGTCGTTGAGCTTGTCAAGACGGGAGTGCAGCTCCTGCCTGTCGGTGTTGTAGCCCAGCGAATTTACCAGCAGGACGTAAATTGCATCGTAGTCCTTTTTTTCAGCACTGCGGATTATCTTGTTCATAAGTCACATCCTCAGGGTAGCTTTTTCAGCCTTATATCGGTTATGTTAAGCTCCATGCCGTTCTTGTCAGCAAGCTTCTTAGCGGCGTTTGCAAGCCTGTCCTTGTTCTTTTCGATAAGGGACAGGAAAATTCTGTCCTGCTCCTCTTTCGGAATAAACCGCAGAAAATTTTCCAGTACCCCCGGAGTTCCCGCAGCGGAAAGAACCATTTCAGGCAGAGGGATATCCTCTTTTTTAGCGTATGGTAAAATTGCTCTTAACGCTTTCGCATAGCTGAACTCGTCAAAGTCTATTTCAAGTGTGTATCTCATTTTTCTTCCTTTAATTTAAATAATGCAAACCGAACGTAATCAGCGTTCGGTTTGCGTGGTGATACATTAGTGATTACATAAGTGAGTTGTAAAGTGCAGTGATGTCCTCAACAGAAGTATCCTTTGGATTGCCCGGACGGCAAGCGTCATCAAAAGCAGACTGTGCAAGGAAAGGAATATCCTCAGCCTTGACGATATCCTTTAAGTCTGCGGGAATACCAACGTCCTCGCCTAATTTGCGTACTGCTTCGATAGCTGCTGCACGGTATTCTTCAACGGACATGGTTTCTGTACCCTGAACACCCATAGCCTTAGCGATATCGCGGTACTTTTCGCCTGTAGCTTCTGCGTTGTACTTCATAACAACGGGGAGAATAATAGCGTTTGCAATACCGTGAGGTGTGTCATATAATGCACCTAAGGGGTGAGCCATGGAGTGAACGATACCGAGACCAACGTTTGAGAAGCCCATACCTGCCACGTACTGACCGAGAGCCATATCTTCCCTGCCTTCGGGAGTGTTTTCAACTGCACCGCGGAGGGATCTTGCGATAATTTCGATAGCCTTGATATGGAACATATCGGAAAGCTCCCATGCGCCCTTGGTGATGTAGCCTTCGATTGCGTGTGTGAGAGCGTCCATACCTGTTGCGGCGGTAAGGGACTTGGGCATTGTGGACATCATATCAGGGTCAACAACTGCCACAACGGGAATATCATGGGGGTCAACGCAAACCATCTTGCGGTTCTTTTCAACGTCTGTGATTACGTAGTTGATAGTAACTTCAGCTGCTGTGCCTGCTGTTGTGGGAACTGCGATAATCGGAACGCATGCCTTCTTTGTGGGAGCAACGCCCTCAAGGCTTCTTACATCAGCAAATTCGGGGTTGTTGATGATTATGCCGATTGCCTTTGCGGTATCCATGGAGGAGCCGCCGCCGATAGCGATGATATAGTCTGCGCCTGCTGCCTTGAATGCTGCAACGCCTGCCTGTACGTTTTCGATTGTGGGATTGGGCTTGATTTCGGAGAAAATTTCATAAGCTAAAGCCGCACCGTCAAGTAAATCTGTAACCTTCTTGGTTACGCCGAACTTGATTAAATCAGGGTCGGAGCATACGAGAGCCTTTGCAAAGCCTCTGTTCTTTGCTTCGTCAACGATAGCGGAGATTGCGCCTGCGCCATGATAGGAAGTTTCGTTAAGGATAAATCTGTTCATTTTTAAATACCTTTCCCTTTCAGTAGTAATTGCCTTGCAGCGATAGTCTGCTGCCAATGGTATAATTATACCAAAAAACGGTTTGAAAATCAACGGTTTTTGTTAAATTTGGCACAATGTTTAATAAAATATGTCAATTTATATGAAAAAAGAAATTTTTTAAAAATTTTTGGCGTTTTCTCTTGACAAACGCATTAAAAAATGCTAAAATAATTAAGCACTCGGAAAGATGGCTGAGCTGGTCGAAGGCGCACGATTGGAAATCGTGTAACGGATGAAACCGTTCAAGGGTTCGAATCCCTTTCTTTCCGCCAGAAAAACCTCGTACTTTTGTACGAGGTTTTTTCTGCTTTATAGGCATAATTTTAAAGCCGACAGCGTTGCTGCCGGCTTTGTTTTTACTCTGCTCTGTCAAATGTCAGCTCGCCCTTTGCACCCTTGATAAAGGCTTCCACGATTTCAGGGAAATACCATGTACAGTTTTTTCTGTCAAGAAGACCGAAATTTTCACCGCTGCCTACAATGGAACCGTTGTCCCACCATACGCAGGTAATGCCTGATTTTCTCATTCTTGAAGTGTAATATCCTGCCCAGTCAACACGGGACTCCAGGTTATCCTTGTTACGAGCGCCTGTCTCTCCGATAATTACAGCGATATTGTTGTCGATATAGCTGGTTTTCAGCATCTCAGCAAGAGAATCAATGTCGCGGGTTGCGCCCTTTCTTGTAGAAGCAAACTTGCTGGAAGGGGTGTCGGACAACGCGAAGCTGTAAGGTGTGTATGCGTGTACCGAAACAATGATTTTGTCATCATTTTCGGGAAGCTGAATCATTTTGGGTCCCATAGGGTCGGAGGTAGCGCAGTAGCCGGGAATCATAAGATGACGCTTGGCGTTGTTGCCGCCGCTGTTTCTCACAGTTTCCACGAAAGCCATATTTGTGGCATTCACAAAGTCCCAGCATTCTTCGTCACCGCCTGTCCATTCAAGGTCGGTGCCTTTCTTGCGGGGCTCGTTCTGACCCTCGAAAATAAGGTGTTCGTCATAATCCTTGAATCTTTCAGCAATCTGTGACCATACCTTCTTTATTTTTTCAACTGTTTCATCCTTTTTCTCGGCGAAGGTGTTGTTCCATTCCTCGTGGTGAAGGTTTATGATAACATATGTGTTTTCATCAATTGCGTAATCCACAACCTCCTGGACTCTGTCCATCCATGCAGGGTCAATTTCATCGTTGATGTCAAGATGTTTTGCCCAGGTTACGGGAATACGGATAATATTGAAGCCTGCCGCCTTTACGGTGTCAAGCATTTCCTTTGTGGTTGCGGGGTTGCCCCAGGAGGTCTCGCTGGCAACTGTATTGCCGCCCGTAGCGTCAAGGGTATTGCCCAGATTCCAGCCTGCCACAAGCTCGTCGATAAGCTCCATGGAGGATATATCGCGGATTTCGCCGCTTATTGCGGTATTCAATATGATTTCTTCGGTATCGGCGGCGATGTCTACCGCGGTAGTATCTGTGCCTGTATCTGCGGGAGTGCTTTCGCAGGCGGACATTGAGAGTGTTAAAATTCCTGCGCAAAGAATGCAGGAAAGAATTTTTCTGAGTTTCATTTTTGTTTCCTTTCAGCAGATTCTTTAATATAGTAATTATAGTATCACATCAAACCTGTGATTTCAACTGTCAATCCTGCACAAAACTGAAAGTGCAATTTTTACATCTGCGTAGAATTTATGTAAACGTTGACAAAAAACTGCCTGTTCCCCTTGTAAAAGCTACAAATTTATTTACAGAGAGCGTTTTCTTATTGACAAAAAATACAAAATATGCTATAATTCAGTAGTATAAAAACGGGCAGGTGAACTATGCCCGAAAGAAAGGAAAGTTTCAGATGTTCGATGAATATATTACTCCTCATACTGAGGGTTTTTATGAACAGGATTACATTGAAGACGAATTTGGTATTGCCCTGAAGGGATTTCTTCTCGGACGCTTCGTTTTCTGTCTGATTTGCACTTTTATGGTACTGGGCGCACTTGTATGCGTATTTACAGGCCTTACTAATTTCGATGTTCTTATAAGCAGTGCAACAGGCCTTATGGCAAGCACCGTTGACCAGAACTTCTCCGGTTATCAGCTCTGTATGTATTTACAGGCGGCTTATTCCGTACTTGGTACAGCCTCTGTTCTTCTTTTCATGATTAAGCGTAATAAGCTGTTTGCTCTTGCTGACCTCGGTCTTTTTGTAGGATTCTTTGCTGTTTCCATTATTATGGGAGCAGGCGATCTCCTCTTCAACGGCTCCGCATGGGTTCTCTACCTTATTTTCAACCCTGTATGGTCATTTATCGCTTTATTTGCAGGCAAGCATTTCAAATACATGCCTTTTATCTGAGAAAGGAGAAAATCTAAAATGATTCTTGGTAGCTTTTTAAACGGTGTTAATATTCCGATTGTCCCCTATATACTGATTGCGCTCAGCGTGATTGTTCAGCTAGCCGGCTTCGCTTTTCTTGTATATAAGGCAAAGGCGACAAAGTCAATGGACAAAGTCAACACCGCACAGATTGAAAAGATTACTCATATAGCAGGTCTTATATTTATTATATATGCTGCTATTGAACTTATCGGCGTATGTGCTTGCGTTACAGCAAACGAAATCTGCCGCGGCTTATATCACTATCCTGTAGGCTCCGCGTGTATATTCTGTAACGGTCAGGGAGGACATTCGGGAGCTTCCGATATTCTGATGCTTGGTATCTATTTCGATGTATTTATCATCAACAGCTATGTTGTTGCTGCTATTACAACCGTAAAGGATTTCTTTGACAAGGTAAAAATTAATATCATGTAATAATGATTAATGCAACCATAGACCGTATCCGTGTAATCGGATGCGGTCTTTTTTATTGAGACACCTCATAAGTGTTACTATATAAAAGGAGGAAAATTCTTATGACAATGACTCAGAAAATCCTGGCAAGGGCGGCAGGTCTGCCCTCTGTAAAGCCCGGACAGCTTATAAAGGCAAAGCTTGACATGGTTCTGGGCAATGACATTACCAGCCCTGTTGCAATCAACGAGTTTGAAAAGAGCGGATTTACATCTGTTTTTGACCGCGAAAAAATTTCCCTTGTAATGGACCATTTCACACCCAACAAGGATATCAAGGCGGCGGGCCTCACAAAGCAGTGCCGCGCATTTGCAGGAAAATATGATATAAAGAATTATTTTGATGTAGGCGATATGGGTATCGAGCATGCGCTTCTTCCTGAAAAAGGACTTATTGCTCCCGGTGAGGTATGTATCGGCGCGGACAGCCACACCTGTACCTACGGCGCTCTCGGCGCATTCTCCACAGGCGTAGGCTCTACCGATATGGCGGCTGGTATGGCAACAGGCGAAGCCTGGTTCAAGGTTCCCTCCGCTATAAAGTTCAACCTGAAGGGTGCCCTTGCAGGCCACGCAAGCGGCAAGGATGTTATTTTACATATTATCGGAAAAATCGGTGTTGACGGCGCACTTTACAAGTCTATGGAATTTTCCGGCGAGGGTCTTGAATCCCTTTCTATCGATGACCGTCTGTGTATTGCCAATATGGCTATTGAGGCAGGCGGCAAAAACGGCATTTTTGAAGTAGATGAAATCACTCTCGAATACCTGAAGGACAGGGTTACACGTCCCTTTGAAAGCTTTAAGGCCGACAGCGACGATGACTACGAACAGATTATAGATATTGATTTGTCGGAAATCAAGCCTACAGTAGCTTTTCCTCACCTTCCCGAAAACACAAGGACAATTGACGAAATTTCCGAAAAGGTTGTTATTGACCAGGCGGTTATCGGCTCCTGCACCAACGGCAGAATTTCCGATATGCGCGCGGCGGCGGCAATCTTAAAGGGTAAGCGCATTGCCGGAAATGTAAGATGTATTGTTATTCCCGCAACACAGCAGATTTATCTCGACTGCATAAAGGAAGGACTTGCGGAAATCTTTATCAATGCAGGCTGTGCTTTCAGCACACCCACCTGCGGTCCCTGTCTCGGCGGTCATATGGGTATCCTGGCGGAAAACGAACGTGCGATTTCCACTACAAACCGTAATTTCGTAGGCAGAATGGGACATCCCACCTCCGAAGTTTACCTTGCAAGCCCTGCTGTTGCGGCAGCCTGTGCATTAAAGGGTTACATAGGCGCTGATATTTTTGATGAGGTGTAAAAAATGGTAAAGCATATTATTATCTGGACATTGAAGGACAGCTTTTCCGAAGCTGAAAAAGAAGAAATAAAAAAGAATATCAAGACGGGGCTTGAAGGCCTTATGGGAAAAATTGACGGACTTACAGAAATCAGTGTGCAGACCGACAGGCTTCCCAGCTCAAACGGAGACCTTATGCTGGACAGCACATTTACAAGCGCTGAAGCGCTGAAAGCCTATGCTGTCCATCCTGCACATGTGGAAGTTGCCGACAGGGATGTAAGACCCTTCACTGCAACAAGAAGCTGTATTGACTTTGAAATATAGGAGGATACCCATGAACGCACACGGAAAAGTAATTAAATATGGCGATAACGTTGATACTGACGTAATCATCCCTGCCCGTTATCTCAACACTGCCGACCACAAGGAGCTTGCCTCCCACTGTATGGAGGATATTGACAAGGATTTCATCAGCAAGGTAAAAGACGGCGATATTATGGTCGCAGGCGCAAACTTCGGCTGCGGAAGCTCACGCGAGCACGCGCCCATTGCCATCAAGGCAAGCGGCATAAGCTGTGTAATCGCATCTACCTTTGCAAGAATTTTCTATCGTAACGCTATCAACATCGGCCTTGCAATTCTTGAATGCGACGAAGCGGCAAAGGGAATTGCGGACGGTGACGAGGTCAAGGTTGATTTCGACACAGGCGTTATCACAAATGTCACAAGGAACGAAACCTATCAGGCTGAGCCCTTCCCCGAATTCATAAAGGACATTATAAGCAAGGGCGGTCTCCTTAATTCTGTCAGGGGATGATGTTAATACTCTGCAGAATGACTTTTTGCGCGTAGCTGTAAAGCAGCTTCTTCTGCAGGAATATCACAATTCAAAAAATAACGCGAGTGGAATTTTTTCACTCGCATTATTTTTTAATATTTACTGAAATCAGGCAGTTCATCCAACGTAATGAACAGCTCGTTGTTATAGGCGTAGTCCAGCTGTTTGTGCGTGCAGTGGGAATAGGTTATACTGCCGTCGCTGTTGATGATGTAATCGCCTTTCCAGAGTGCGAACCATAACCAGTAGGCGTTGTCGCGTACGATTTTATCGGGATTCGGGATTGTTCCGCATTCCGTAAGGGCGCACGCCTTTGTTTTTATGGTGTATTTTATTGAATCAAGCATTCTGGTATTACCCGAAATATCAGAATCAATATACATGTCCATACCAACTATATCAACTCTCTCGTCTCCGGGGTAATAATCAGCCGCTTCGCCGTCCCAGACCCAGATAAGATTGTTAAGCTGGTGGTAATTTGTCATTCTGTCGTAAATCAGGTTGTAGAGCCAGAGACTGCTTTCTGCGTCCCTGCCCCACCAGTACCAGCCGTTGCCCGCTTCGGGAAGAGGACGGAAAATAACAGGTATGTCATTTGCCGCAAGCATCTTCAGCTGTGCGGAAACAAGGTCAATATCACGGATTATATCATAGCATTCGGAGCTTATCTTGCCCGTCTGCTCATAAAGGCTGAGCGTTTCAGGGTCCAGGGAAGCAACGTCACTGTCTGTAACCGCCTTTCTCAGGTCAAAATCCGTAAGCTCTGTGAAAATGTGGCTGTCGTTGTCCGTAGGAGCGTACCAGTACCAGGTGTAATTCAGCAGTCCGCCGTTATTCCACCATTCAGTGGCAACGTTTATCTCGTCTGCATTGTTCTTGTCGCTTTCGGGATAATACTCCGTAAATATTCCCAGATCGGCGCATCTCATCGCGCTGTATCTGCCTGTATCCATATAAATGGCATTGATTTCGGTGTTTGTGCCCGAAGAGCAGAACTGACCGGTAATTACCTTGTTGCCGTAGACGTCCGCCAGATATTTCTTGACGGATTTTGTAATGTCTGTTGCATTCTTGTTCACACAGGCATTTGAGATTGCATAAGCGAGTTCGGGAACTGTTGCGGAGCTTTCGATTGTGATATCGTCAAAGTAGGCAATGCCCGAAAGCACTTTAAGGGTTATATTGTTCTCTCCCTTGCTGAGATAAACAGAGTCGAGATAGAAATAGTCGAAAATGACGCTTTCATCTACATAAACCGCGCCCCATGTGTCTCCGCCTTCAAGCACCTCGTTGCCGTCATTGTTGATTTTTGTCTTTGCACCTGTGATAATAGCAGTCTTTGAGCCTGTGGAACAGGTTCTCAGCCCGATTTTATAGTGCTGAGACGAGGGAACAGTAACCGTTATGGTGGCATTATCCCCTGAACTGAGGCAGATAAAGCCTGTCCCGTTGAAGCCGTTGAGACCTTCGGTGTAGGAATATGCATCGGTGTTGAATTCCAGCTGATAGGATTCGCTGTATTCCTCCTCGGCAATGACAAAATCCGCAGGCTCATACATATCATAGTCCTGCTCCGTCTGTTCGGGAACAATCAGCACTGTCTCCTGTTCAACTTCCTTTTCCCCTTCCTCGGTCTTGGAGGTCTGTTCAGGGAAGGAATCGGGATATTCCAGCTCCTTTGAGCAGGAACAGAGGACTGCCGCCGAAAGGAGCAATATAAGAAGCTTTTTTATTTTTACCAGTCCTTTCAAAACTTTCCTTAGCTGCGGAGCTGAGTACGGATAACAGCTCTGTCTCCGTCCTTGAGCGGTGAACTGAAGTTCGCCGTCTGGCCGTTTATTTCAAGGATAAGCTCGGTGTTTGGAGCTGTGATGTCAATATCAATATGGTTGAGTAAATCCAGAAGCATGTGGCTGGAATTATCGGGAAGGGTTACAAGTCTTCCATTCAGCTCAACTCTTGTACCGCCTGCCGATGCCGCACTTTCCTTCTGTGCAAGTACAGCCATAGCGTCTGCTGCAGGAGCAGGCGGCGGTGTAACTGCAGGTGCAGGAGGAGTAAACGCAGGAGCGGGTGTCGGTGTAACCGCAGGTGCAGGAGGAGTAAACGCAGGAGCAGGTGCAGAAGTGAATGCAGGCGCAGGGGTGGAAATAAACGAAGGTGCGGGAGTATACGCTTCTTCAGCCTCAGGCTCTTCCTCTGTTTCTCCGTAGAAATCATCGGAATCTCCGCCGTAGCAGGAAACAATATCCCCGTCAGCAAGCACTCTGCTTTCGTCAGCAAGCACGCCGTTCACGTAGTATTCAACGCCTGTAAGTTCAATGTCAAGACTGTCAATAAGGTCGCCCAGGGTTATGATTCCGCCTGTCTCGATGCTGTCCATGGGCTGGATTTCATAGCCTTTTTCCTGAGGCTTGCCGTTTACTGTAACGGTAAGGCCCAGCTTATGCTGCTGACCGCCGAATGTAACAGTACCCGAAGTGTTGTTGCTGTAATTTACGATACCCACAAGGGTTGCTGTTGCGTTTTCACCGCTCTTTGCAGGAACAAATCGGATACGGTCGCCCTGAGTTATAGGCGAAACAACTGAAGCGGGCTTGTCGTTTACATAAACCTCGGCAGCTGTAAAGTTGCCGCCCTTGAGCACGGTTCTCTTGCCGTTGAGGGTGTAGACAAGATTTCTGCCGCTTCTGCCCATAATGTCAGAGCTCTTGTATCCTGCCATCGTGAGAACATCAAATACTGTAAGGCGCTTTGTGTCAAAGGCTCTTACCTTCTTGTCGTTTACAGGGATTACGGAGAAATCATAGCCCTGTTCAAGCACCGATGTAACTGCAATACCCACGGGGGTAACGAATTCCGCGCCCAGCTTTGCGCCGTTTTCGTCAACATTCTTTAAGAAATCTCCGCCGCCGATTGCAACACGGGCCTCGTCAAGTCCCAGCTTTTCCGCAACAAGAGAAGGAAGTCCGTCAATAAGGCTGCCGCCGCCTACAAGGAACACAGCCGCGGGAGAGCCGTTGTTTACTTCGAGAATGGAGCTGCAGATTGTATCCGCGAGGCTTTCCACCGAGGGAGTGATTTTTTCGTATATTTCGCTTGCAGAACATTTGTGGGGAATTCCCAGAATGTCGCGGAATTCAATTTCTTCCTTGCCTCCTTCGGTACAGCTCTGCTTCATCTGCTCGGCAGTATTGAAATCAACAAGGTATGTACGGATTATTTCCTCGGTAATCTCGTCGCCTGCAATAGTAGCCATAGCGTAGGCGTACACGGAACCGTTCTTTGCAACAGCAATATCCGAGGTACCTGCGCCGATATCCACCAATGCGATGTTGATAAGGCGCACTTCAGGGGGAACGATGACATTCATTGCGGCAATAGGTTCCAGGGTGAGACTTGTAACTTCAAGGCCGTTCATGTCCATAACCGCATAAAGACCTTCCACAACTGCACTGGGCAGGAATGCGGCGATAAGGTCAACCTCAGCGGAGTTGCCCTTGTGGCCTTCAAGGCTCATCATCTTGTAATCGTCAAGCTTATAGGTTACAACCGAATGTCCCACGCAGTAGAAGGAGGAGCGGCTCTTCGAGGAAGCGTCCAGTTCGGTTTTTGCTTTCTGGATTGTCTCGATTTCCATGGATTTTACCATATCCTCGGTAATATAATCCTTTTCGGAAATGTCAAACTCCATAGTGGTGTGCATTGTGCGCAGAGCTCGTCCTGCCGCCGCAATAGCCACACTGGTAAGCTTTATGCCGTTCTTTTCCTCCAGCTGTTCCTTCACCTGTGCAACCACTCTGGAAACCTGCTTTATATCTTCAACCTGACCGTCAACCATTGCTCTCTTGGGGTGAGGTATACTTATGTAGTCTCTGAGGCAGAATTTTTCGTCAATGTATTCGCCGATAACGCCCACTACGGTTCTTGTGCCGATATCGAGGGCAAAGATGTAATTATCCTGAGAAATCATGGTCTTTTTCTCTTTTTTTGCTTTCATCGGAAAGTTCCTTTCATTTTACAAATTTGTCAAAGGTCTGTTTTCTGAGCATCTTGCAGACCTCTTCTGAAATATTGCTGAAAACCTTCTGATACGCACAGGGAAGCTCGTTCTTGTTGCAGGTGCAGTTGTAGCCGTCGCTTACACAGCGGCTGAAGCGGTAGGTTCCTTCCACCAGCTCAACGATATCATAAAGAGATATTTCCGACGGACTGAGTGCAATTTCATAGCCGCCGCCTGCGCCCTTGTAGCTTTTTACGATTCCGCCTTCTGTAAGCTTGCGGAGAATTTTCAGGGCAAAGCGCTGGGGTACATCGGTACGTTCCGAAAGGGTCTTTGCGTCAAGTCTCTTCTCCGAATTTATAAGACGGTCAACGATTCTGATCGCGTAATCAGTTTCAAGTGTTATATGCATTTAAAATGAAGTCCTTTCATTAATCAAGGAAATCCTTGAGCTTCTTGCTTCTCTGGGGGTGGCGGAGCTTTCTTAACGCCTTTGCCTCAATCTGACGGATTCGTTCACGAGTAACGTTGAACTCCTTGCCCACTTCTTCGAGAGTGCGCTGTCTGCCGTCCTCAAGACCGAATCTGAGACGGAGAACCTTGCCTTCGCGTTCTGTAAGGGTGTTGAGCACTTCGTCAAGCTGTTCCTTTAAAAGTGTGAGGGAAGCCGCTTCAGCAGGTGCGGGAGCTTCCTCGTCGGGAATAAAGTCGCCCAGGTGGCTGTCCTCTTCTTCACCGATAGGTGTTTCGAGGGAAACAGGATCCTGAGAAATTCTGATGATTTCACGTACTCTGTCAAGGGGAAGACGAAGTTCTTCCGCAATTTCCTCGGGAGTAGCCTCTCTGCCGTTCTTGTGGAGAAGAATGCTGCTTACCTTTTTTACCTTTGTGATTGTTTCAACCATATGAACAGGGATACGGATTGTTCTCGCCTGGTCTGCGATAGCTCTTGTAATAGCCTGTCTTATCCACCATGTAGCATATGTGGAGAACTTGTACCCCTTGGTGTAGTCAAACTTTTCAACTGCCTTGATAAGACCCAGGTTGCCTTCCTGGATAAGGTCCAGGAACTGCATTCCTCTGCCCACATATCTCTTTGCAATGCTTACTACGAGACGTAAGTTTGCTTCAGAGAGGCGCTTCTTTGCATAGGGGTCGCCTGAGGACATACGCTGTGCAAGTTCGATTTCCTCTTCGGGAGAAAGAAGCGGAACGCGTCCGATTTCCTTCAGATAGATTTTTACGGGGTCGTCGATGGCAATGCTTTCTGTGGAGAGCGCTAAATCAAGGTCATCGTCCCCTGCGAATTCAAGGGCGGTGTCAAGGTCCTCGTCCACTGTAAAGTCGTCAACGATATCAATGTTGAATGCTTCGAAATCATCGTACAGCTTGTCAATCTGGTCTGCATCAAATTCGCAGGTTTCAAGAGCGTCGGTGATTTCCTTTGTTGTGAGCTTTCCGTTTGCCTTACCGTGTTCTAAAAGCTCGTTTAAAATTGTCTTGTTATCGGGCATTGTCATTTCCTTTCCTTCTGTGGATTTCTTTTTTGAAGTCTTGCTTGTTTCCATATTGAGTCCTTCCTTATTTTAAGTATGTCTTTTTTTCTTCTTCTCCTCTATATATGCCAGCATTTCCTCGTCGGTCATTTCTTCAACGGGCTTCTGCTGTGCTTTTTCTTTGAATTTCTGTAAAACCTTTATGTATTCGTCAAGCCGCGGTAAGCTGTACGGAAGCATATCACCCTGCTTGCATATACCTGTTATTCTTCCCATTTCCTCGGCGGTAAATTCGCTTCCCGCTGACGAAATGTCGACGGATTCACCGTTTTTTATACGTTCTTTCACAAAACTGTATACCCTTCGGTTGAATTCGGTAGGAAAATCTTCTTCACTCAGCTTTGTTTCGACATCGCGGAGCCTGTCCGGGGAGTGGAAAAGGAAAGCGATTATTCCTCTTTCCGCCTTTTCCTCAGTAGGGAATTTCAGCGAATCGGGATTTATAGGGTCGCGCTTGGTTTCGCCCCGTATCAGCTTCTTTTCCTCGTCTCTCTGCCTGTAAAAACGGTTTTTCGCCGCCTTATCCTTTACAAGGGCGGTTATGGCTGTAATCTGCTGACCCGACAGCCTTGCCGCCTCGGAGATATAGACCGTCCGCTCCGTGTCGCTTCGCAGTTCCGCCAGAAATGCCACCGCTTTCTGAAGAAAAGCGGATTTGCCTGCGGGGGTCGAAAGGTCGATTCCCCTCTGAAGCTTTGCAAATTCGTAGTCGATTGCCGTTTCGGTCTTTTCCAGTATGTGACGGAAGCTTTCAGCTCCGAACCGCTTTATATATTCGTCAGGGTCCTTTGCGTCGGGAATATGAAGCACCCGCGCCAGGATTCCCGCTTCGCCAAGCAGATTTATGGCCTTGACCGTTGCCTTCTGTCCCGCTTCGTCCGAGTCATAGGAAATGACAACCTCCTCGGCGTACCGTTTCATAAGGTTTGCCTGCTGGGGGGTAATTGCCGTGCCGAGGGTTGCAACAGCGTTGTCGAAACCTGCCTGATTCAGGGCGATTACATCCATATACCCTTCGCAGAGAATAAGGGATTTCTCCTTTGTATTCTTTGCAAAATTCAGGGAGAACAGGTTTTCTCTCTTGTGGAAAACAGGAGTTTCGTCACTGTTCAGATACTTAGCCTTTGCGTCCTTTTCAAGTGCTCGTCCGCCAAAGGCGATAACGTTACCCCGTCGGTCTATAATGGGGAACATAACCCTGCTTCTGAATTTATCATAAAGAGAGTTGTTATTGCGCGCGAGAAGAGCGCCGTCCTCCATCTCGTCATCGGTAAAGCCCTTTGTCCGCAGATAGTAATGCAGGTTGTGCCATCCCTCGGGTGCAAAACCCAGTCCGTATTTTCGTATGGTGTTGGGCGTAAGCCCTCGTTCAAGCAGATAGTCAAGTCCTGTTTTGCCCTGGGGGGAAAGGAGAGTGTCGCGGAAATACCGTGCTGCTTCCCTGTTCATTTCCAGCAGTCTTGTGCGGTAATTCATGCCGTTATCGGCTATTTCATCATCGGGCATCGCTATTCCTGCACGCTGAGCCAGAAACTTTACCGCTTCCATATATTCAAGGCGTTCAATAAGCCTTATAAACGTTATTACATCTCCGCCTGCGCCGCAGCCGAAGCAATAAAAGCTCTGGGTTTCGCTGTAAATATGGCAGGATGGAGTCTTTTCGGAATGAAAGGGGCAGGCACAGACATAATCACGGCCCGTCCGCTTTATATTCACATATGTGGACATAACCGAGACGATTTCATTGCTCATTCGCAGGTTGTCCAGAAAGCTGTCGGATAATCGTGCCATGGGTGCTCCTTTCTTTTATTTTTAATTGTTTTATTCTGTTGCCGTCTTGTTCCACGACTTAGGGATACAGAGCTCGGTAAATCGGTCAACGGCAAAATCGTCGGTCATACAGGAAATATAGTCGCAGACAGCAATTTCCGTAGACTCTTCCTTTGCGATTTCGCGGTACAATTCGGGCATTCTCATGGGATTTTTCAGGTAATAGTTGTAAAGATATTCTACAATAAAGCAGGCCTTGCCCTTTTCCTGATTGGTTTCTTCAGCATAGTACACGTTCTGGAACATGAATTCCCTCAGCTCATCATGTGCGCGCTTCGTGGTCTCGTCATAAGAAATTTCGCCTTTATCCATGCTGTTTTCGATAATGGACTTTACAAGGGCGGTAATGCGCTGGCTCTTGGTTTCACCCAGAATTCTCACGGGGAAGTCGGGCAGGTCCGACTGCTTCAGTACTCCGCCGCGGATTGCGTCCTCGATATCGTGGTTTATATATGCGATTTTATCCGCAAATTTAACAATAACACCTTCCAGAGTGTCAGCGGTCATATTGGTGTGGCATAAAATGCCATTCTTAACCTCTTTTGTCAGATTGAGGCCTATACCGTCACGCTCAATCCTCTCAACAACCCTGACGCTCTGCTTGTAGTGCTTGAATCCGCCCGAGTAAAGCTCTGCAAGGGTTCGCTCGCCGTCATGGCCGAAGGGAGTGTGTCCCAGATCATGACCCAGTGCGATTGCCTCGGTCAGGTCCTCATTGAGTCGGAGCGCACGGGCTATGGTGCGGGCAATCTGCGCTACTTCGAGGGTATGGGTAAGCCGGGTGCGGTAGTGGTCGGATTTGGGAATAAGAAATACCTGCGTCTTGTGCTTTAAGCGGCGGAAGGCATTACAGTGTATAATGCGGTCACGGTCGCGCTGAAAGTCGGTTCTTGTATCGCAGGGTTCTTCATACACATCCCTGCCCTTTGAATCCGTGCTTTTGCAGGCGTATTCAGACAGGGTGCGGTTTTCTATATCTATTGTGATTTCTCTTGGAAGCATAACGGGTTCTCCTTTTCGCCGGGCGGGGCGGCGCACGTTCTGCGCGAAGCGCAGAACCACTCCGCAGCTTCGCTGCGGGGCCCGTTGCGGCTGCTCCGCAGCCGCAGCGGGGTGCGCCGCACCCCCCTGCGCAGATAAGCACTGTTTTCAGCGGAGAGAATACCTCCGCTACTTTACTATACAAAAAAATCCCCCGAAAATCCTTTTTTTCGAGGGAGTTTTTATAATTTTTGTTATATTAACCAAAATTGTATTCCAGTTCTTCGAGTTTTTTAACTATAATGCTGCCGTTGCACAAATCAATCAGCGCCGCTGTAAATTTTTCCTCATCTTCGGAGCGTATACAGAGTGTGATTTCCACGTCTGCACCGAAATCTTCCTTTTCGGTTCTTACATCAAAATCGGTAAGGGTCTTGCCGATTTTTCCGTAAAGGGAGTAGTCAAGCTTCAGACACAACCTTGCCGCAGTGCACATATTGAGGATTTCCGCCGCTTCTACCGCAATCTTCGCTCCTTGGGTATATGCTCTTACAAGTCCTCCTGCCCCCAGCATTATCCCCCCGAAATATCGGGTAACAACGCAAGTTACATCAATAAGCCCCTCCTTGCGGAGCACCTCGTAGATAGGCACGCCCGCCGTTCCGCCCGGCTCCCCGTCGTCGCTGTGACGGGCAGTGTTGTTGTCGCGGAGCATATATGCATAGCAGTTGTGGGTTGCCTTTCGGTGCATGGCTCGTATCTCGTTTATAAAGGCTATGGCTTCCGCTTCTGTTTCAGTGTGACGGATGTAGCCGATAAATTCGCTTTTTTTCTCGATAAAACGGGCTTCGGCACTGCCGTTTATTGTTTTATACCCCATTTCTTCTGTCTCCGTCAATGTTCTGGGGCAATGTCTTTCCCACTCTGTCAAATTTATAGAGCAGCGAACAGTTCATTTTGGGGTTTTCCTTCTTGAAGCGCTTTAAAATACGGTTCAGTACCATTTCCGCCTGCTCCTTTGTGGTGTTTGACAGTAATATTACAAACTGGGAAGCGCTGTAACGGGAGTAAACATCTCGTGAACGCAGAGAATTCCTGATGCAGTCGGAAAGCTTGCCTGTAACACGGTTGAGAGCCTTTGGTTCAAGCTCCTCCTGGGTTTTGGAAACCGCCGTAATAAGACAGAGATGAGTAGGTCTGTTAGTTCTTATGGCGTCACGTATTTCCAGCTGATACACATGCTTGAAGAACGGGAACTCGCAGTAGAATGCGCCTGTTTCCTCGCCTATATCGTCCAGCTGACCCTTTAAAATGCCGAAATTTACATTGTAGGAGCGGTCATCCTTTACAGTCTGCTCATAGAGGGAAACAAATTCGGGAGAGGGGTTTATACCGTGCTTGTTGTAGAATAAATCCATAACATAGGCATAATGGCTCTTTGCGGTAGTCTTGTCCCCTGTCTCAAAAAGAGTCTTTATGTAGTAATAATGAATAAAATCGTCCAGCTGTTCAATGGTAAGCGCCTTGCGGCAGATTGCCAGCAGGTCGCTGTAATAGCGGTGCTTGAACATGGTTTCGATTGTCTCACGTACAATTCTCACATACAGGGAATGATAATAGGCGTTAAGGGGCGCAACCCAGCTGTCATCACGGGAGCGTCCGAGGAAATCGCCTCTGTAAAGGTCAATAGCCTGTAAATAAAGGTTTGTCTTTTCCTTTTCGGACTGGGCGGAAATGCTCTTTTTATAGAGTGCCTCAAAGCGGTCAAAGTCAATTTCGCAGTCGAGACGATTGTTGAAGGCATATGCTCCCATGGAATTTATGATGATTTCCTGTCCGTCGGGAAGCTCCAGCTCCGCAAGACAGCTTCTCAGTCTGTGCAGGGAGGTCTTGAGCGCACCTACAGGGTTTTCGCTGTTCTTTTCTCCCCAGAGAAGATTTATAAGTTCCGCCTGGGAGATGTCCCGGTTATGATTGGCAATCATGAACTGTAACAGCGTCCACATCTTTCTGGAACGCTTGGACTGTTCGGTGATAACCTTATCGCCGTATGAAATCGAAAATTCTCCGAAGGTAGTTATTTTCAGCTTTTCCATGGTTACCTTTCCTTTCTGCTATATTAAAAGGTTTTGTTTTCAAAATAAATGAATAAAATCAGTTTGTAAAAAGCAAGAGTTGCCTGAGACGGCAAGCCTCAAGCTTTTTGAAAAAAAGCTTGACCAAAAACTTTTATTTCTCGCTTCGCTCGGCTTTTGAGAAAAGGCAGAAACTGCCCGAGGCGGCAAACCTTTTATTTGTTACGGCATTCCGCAAACTTCTGCCCCGCCGTCACACTGCATTTGTTGTTCCATAAGCCTTTAAAAAGGCGGAATCTGGTGCGGCGCTACGCCTTGCTCTGCTGCTATGCGCCGCCTTATTATCCTGCCGTCTCATCCGTTTCGCCGAATACAGGATTATAAAAGGCAGGAACTGCCCGAGGCGGCTCGCCTCACTGCCAGTACTTTCGGTCCAACGTTCTGTACTGCACTGCTCTTGCAATATGCCTCTTTTCTATGATTTCAGCACCGTCAAGGTCTGCACAGGTGCGTGCCACCTTTAAAATGCGGTCGTATGCTCTTGCGGAAAGCCCCGATTTTTCAAAGGCGTTCTTTAAAAACTGCCCTGCCTGCTCATCCATTACGCAGACCTCGTGGAGTAAATCAGGGGTAATCTGTGAATTCGTTCGTATATTCGTTCCCCTGAAGCGTTCAAGCTGTATGTCGCGCGCCTTCTGCACACGCCCGGCAATGATTTTTGAGCTTTCCGACTTGTCCTTGCCTGATAATTCCTCGTATTTCACCGAGGGGACTTCAACCTGAATGTCAATTCTGTCCAGCACGGGACGGCTTATCTTTCCGAGATAGTTTTCCACCTGTCTTGCGGAGCAGGTACACACCTTGCCCTGTGCGCCGTAGTTGCCGCAGGGACAGGGATTCATTGCCGCCGCAAGCATTATGTTGCAGGGATATGTAATTGAGCCCGAAGCTCTGGAAATTGTTATTTCGCCGTTTTCAAGAGGCTGTCTCAGGGTTTCCAGCACCTTGCGGTCGAATTCGGGAAACTCATCCAGAAACAATACCCCGTTATGGGCCATGGAGATTTCGCCCGGCTTAGGGATGCTTCCTCCGCCGATAAGTCCCACCGAGGAGGCAGTGTGGCTTACGTCTCGGAACGGACGATGAGTCACGAGAGGGTGTTCCCTGTTGAGAATGCCTGCTACCGAGTGAATCTGCGTGGTTTCTATACTTTCTTCAAAGGTCATTTCAGGCAGTATCCCGGGGATGCGCTTTGCAATCATGCTTTTTCCTGTTCCGGGAGGCCCGATGAGCAGGATGTTGTGGAAGCCTGCCGCGGCAACCTCAATTGCACCCTTTACTGCGTCCTGACCCTTTACATCAGCAAAATCAGGTATACCTGTCATCTCTGTTATATCGAATTCGGCAGGCTCAGCTTTCGGAATAGGTGAAAGGCCATTAAGATGTGCGGCAAGAGCAGCGATATTCTTTACTCCGTAAACCGCAATATCCTTTACAACTGCCGCCTCGGCAGCATTTTCATAAGGCAGGAACAACCTCTTTATGCCGCATTCCGCCGCCTTTATCGCCATTGATAATGCGCCCTGAACAAAGCACACATCGCCGTTCAGGGAAACCTCCCCGATAAATGCGCAGTCTCTGAGGTCGCTGTTGATTACGCCTGAAACGCTGAGCATTGCCACAAGAATGGGCAGGTCGTAGAAGGAGCCTGTCTTTCTTACGTCGGCAGGTGCGAGATTTATTGTAAAAACTGCTTTCGGAAGCCTGATTCCGCAGTTCTCGGCAGCTGCCTTTATACGCATCTTGCTTTCCTGTACGGAAAGGTCGGCAAGACCGCTGATATTCACCGCGGGAACGCCCTGGGACGAGCTTATTTCGGTTGTCACGGGGAAAGCGTTCAGTCCGAAAAGACCGATGCTGTTTACCTGTGCGAACATAAGCTCACTCCTTTCAGAGATTTTTCAGAATTTTCTTCCTTATATAACGGAAGGCCGTTTCCTCCCCGTAATCCCTGAGGATTATCAGCAGACGGCGCAGCAGTCTGTCTGTTTCGGGGTGTATCATATAATGGGAATGTGATTTTTTATAATAATCATAGGGGTCGGCGTCAGTGTATGTGTCCCCGTTATAGACCCTGCAGGCGGCAATTCTGTCGCAGAACATCTCCACCACATAGTTTACGGGCATTTCAATGCCTGTCATTTCCTTATTTCCTGTCTGACCGTAGTCAATCCAGTATTCCATATGGTGCTTGTTCCTGCCCTTATGGTGAAGCCATGCGCGGCTGTACCCGTTTTCGGCACGTTCGGCTGTATTGGGGCTTTTGTCGCCCTGATAGTATTTCACACCTGTGATGAATTCCGAGGGCGAATACTTGGACATATCGTGAAGAAGTCCCTGCCTGTAAAGTCCCGCGCGGAAACAGTATTTCATAACAAGCGCCTTGTGGCGGTTGATGGTTTTCAGATGCCCTGTAAGTTTTTCGATCATAATTACTCCGATAAATAATAAATTACCAGTTTTTATTATATCTCAAATGTAACAAATAATCAAGGTTTTTTGTAAGATTTCTTTGAATTATATAATTTTTTGAGTGAAAATTGTGAATTTTCACAAGAGATAGTTTTATTCCGCTGTTTATTTTTCCGATAAACAAGAAATATGTGGAAAATATCAAAAAACATTTGACATTTGCTCTCTTATATGAGAAAATATAGGTACAAACCATTATATATTTTTACAACGGTGCGGGATTGTGGAAGAACTCTCACTTTCTGCCGTTAAGGAAAGGAAAAAAGCAGTGAAAAGAATCAAAAAACTCTTTCTGACAGCATTGTGCCTGTGCCTTTTTGCAGTTTTATTCTCTGTTACCGCTTCTGCCGAAAGACAGACTCTTGTGTGGGACGGAAAAAGCGAACTTGCAGCAGGCAATACATACGTAATCACCCAAACAGTCAAGCTGCACAAGACCTTTGAGATTCCCCAAGGAACAAAGCTCAGCGTAAAGGACGGCGGTGAACTGAAAATTTACAGGGACGGCGGGCTTACAGTAAACGGCGAGCTTGCGGTTGCCCAGGGCGGTAAGCTTGTAAACTCGGGAACTATCAATATCAAGAAAGCTGCCGAGTTCAACGTTTACGGCACATTCCAGTCCTCCGTAAGCGGCACCCTCAAGGTAAGCGGCGACATGACCGTATACAGGCAGGGTACAGCGGAAATCTCATCCACCGTTCTTCTTTATAAGAGCAGTTATATCTACATAAAGGGTGAAACTGACTTCTACAAGAGCAGTGATACCACTTTAAGCGGCGTCATCAAGACCGAAAAGAACAGCAGTCTTCATCTGGGCGGCAGGTTTGCAGTTACCAAAAACGGCAGCGTGGACGTGTTCGGCCACCTGAAGGTCGGTACAAAATCCGATGTAAGAATAAGCGGTGTGTTCACCCTTGAAGAGGAATCCAGCTATACCCGTTTCAGAACCGTTCACACCACAAAGAGCGGTAAATTCCTTGACTATCGTCCCGAAGATGTCTATTATGACATGACCATAAACATTCTCACCGAGGAAAAAGAAGTTCTCCGCAAAGGTATTGACGTTTCCTATGCTCAGGGTGATATTGACTGGAAGAAGGTTGCGGACTCAGGCGTTGAATTTGCCATTATTCGTGCAGGACGCGGCAGAGCAGGCTCCACAAACACCATGAAGGAAGATGATTATTTCCGTCAGAATATCAAGGGGGCTCAGGAAAACGGAATTGACGTAGGCGTGTATTTCTACAGCTATGCGACCTCTGTTTCCGAGGCAAAGGAAGAAGCCCGCTTCCTTCTCAAGATAATAGACGGCTATAAAATCCAGTATCCCGTAATCCTCGATATGGAAGAGGAATTCCAGTCGGGTATCGGCACAAAGAAGCTTACAAAAATGATTGAAGCGTTCTTTGAAGTGCTTATGGAAGCAAAATACTTCCCCATGTTCTATTCATACAAGACATGGCTTGAAAATAATCTTGACATGACCATTCTGGATAAATACGCAATTTGGCTTGCACAGGTAGGTGACGAAGTAACCTATGACGGCGGATATTATATCTGGCAGTACAGCTTCAAGGGCAAGGTGGACGGCATTTCCACAGATGTTGACCTTGACTACAGTTACCGCGACTTCCCCGCAATCCTTAAAAAGTACGGACTCAATAATCTGTAAAACAGCGAAACCGGATTCTCCCATGGGAGAATCTTATTTTTACTATTAAAATAGAATATTTTTAAATATCTGCTCCGATTACTGTTTAAAATTAACCATTTTTCCGCATATAACCCAAAAACCGCCCCGAAATACTTGACGGAAAAGGGATTTTGCGGTATCATTAAAATGTATTATTATGCGGTATCAGCGCAAAGAAAGGAACGGGTCTTCCCGATAAAAATATGCCTTCAGTAAAAATTTCAGCCTCAGTGCTTAACTCCAATCTTGCCGAACTGGGAAAAGAAGCGGCGAAAATTGCAGAAAACGGTGTTGAATACGTTCATTATGACGTTATGGACGGTGAATTTGTGGAAAACATCACCTACGGCAGCAGTATTCAGAAATCCATTCTTCCCTACACAACCGCAAAAATGGATACTCACCTTATGGTAATGCATCCTCAGCGTCAGATAAAGCTTTTTGCGGATGCAGGCTCGGACATCATCACCTTTCACATAGAAAGCGACTGCCAGCCCGATGCTGTTATCGACGAAATTCATTCTTTCGGAATAAAGGCAGGGGTTGCTGTAAAGCCGAATACTCCCGCGGAAGCGGTATTTCCCTACATCGAAAAGGCCGATATGATCCTGGTCATGACTGTTGAGCCGGGCTACGGCGGACAGGGCTTTATCCCTGAGATGACCGACAAGATCCGTCTTATCAGGGCAGAAGCAGACCGTCTCGGCAAGGATATCGACATTCAGGTTGACGGCGGCATCAACACAGAAACCGCAAAGCTTGTAAAGGAAGCCGGTGCAAACGTACTTGTTGCGGGTACATTCCTTTTTAAGGCAGAGAATATGAAAACTACCGCTGATTCAATGAGATAAACAGGCTGCCGCCTTTTACAATGTCCTTTTTAAGGTGATGTATGCCGACGGCGGCGGGCAGAGGGTGTGCGGCGCAGCGCGTCTGCGGTTTGCGAAGCAAACCGCGCCCCTGAGCGGGGGGCAGGGCCTCCCGCTCCGGGGGGGGATGGGCCCCCGGCGCAAACGGGGC
>JAZSFL010000022.1:0-11965 GCA_045532185.1 Ruminiclostridium sp. | reverse complement strand
TCCCCTCCCTGTTATGTCCGAGTACGAGGCTAAGTATGAAGAAAACGACGACCTTATCGGCTGGATAAGACTTGAAGCCGCTAACCTCAACGACCCCGTTGTACAGGCAGAGGATAACAAGTATTACCTTACAAGAGACTTTAACGGTAACGACTATGTAAACGGTTCTTTATTCGTTGACTATAAATGTCAGTTCACATCAAGAACAAGACCCGCAAACACAATTATCTACGGTCACAATATGGTAACAGGACCCAGCTTCGCAAAGCTCACACGTTACTATGACGCAAGACTCAACGGCGACTATGCAAACCGTCTTGATTTCTACATAAACAATCCTACAATCGAATTCAACACAATCTGGGAAACAGAACGCAGCGAATATAAGGTATTTGCATGCATGTTCGTAAACACAATGGAAGAACACGGCGAAGTATTCAAGTACTATAAGCAGAGAGAAATCAAGAACGAAGGCCAGTTCTTTGAATATGTGGCTCAGATTATGGACAGATCCGTATTCTATACAGACGTTGACCTCGAATACGGCGATGAAATCCTTACACTCTCCACTTGTTACTATCCTTTCGGCAAGGCAGTTGATACACGCTGCGTAGTATTTGCAAGACGTGTAAGAGAAGGCGAAACTCCCACAGTTGACACAAGCAAGGCATATGTAAACGAAAGCCCTCTCTACTTTGATTACTACTATCAGGTAAACGGCGGCAAGTGGGCAGGCAGAAAGTGGGATACCACAAAGGTAAAGGGACTTGACGCATATATCGAACAGTTCCCCCAGAGCAAGGCTGCAGCTCCCACAGTATAATTTTCCGTTTTTCTGATAGAAAGGTTTTCAGCAGATGTCCGAAAATAAAACAAAAAAAGCCGTACGTCTCCGCCCTCAGAAGAAAAAGCAGATGAGTGGTTTTGAAAGCTTCATCAGCGGAATTATCCCCTGGAAAGGGGATTCCACGGGCGAAGTCGTACGAAAGATAGTATTCCTTGTTGCAATCATTGTGCTTGTAGTTGCAGGCTGTATGATGCTGAATTTCTATGTTTTCAGAGAGGATGCAAACAACAAGGATGCCCAGTACTGGGCAGACCAGAAGGAGCAGAATGCTTCCGACGAGGTAATCACCGTAATTCTCAAGGATGATACTGACAAGAACAACTCTTCCGAGGAAAAGGAAGCGGAAGAGGTAGAGGTTCTTGCAGAATATATGCCCTACTATGAGCAGAACAACGACTTTGTAGGCTGGATTTCCATGTACCCTTACATTCAGTATCCTGTTGTTCAGTCCGATGACAACGAGTATTACCTGAAGCATAATTTTGAGGGCGGTTACAACGAAAACGGCACAATCTTCGCCGATTATCAGGGTAAAATTTCAGCGACGGAAATGCCTCACAACACCCTGCTCTACGGTCACAACCTTATTACAAACAATTTCTTCCAGCCTCTTTCAAACTTCAGAAAAGAGGGCATAGAATTCCTGAAGAACAACTATCTTCTTGAATTCGACACGCTTTATGAGCGTAACCAGTACAAGATTTTCTCGATTTTCCTGACAAATACCAAAACCGAACACGGCGAGGTGTTTGATTACTGGACTCAGGTTTATTTCGGTTCAAAGACCGAGTTCAACAATTTTGTTGCCGAATGTCTTGACAGAAGCTATTTCTACACAGGCGTGGATTTACAGTACGGTGACGAGCTCCTTACCCTTTCTACCTGCGATTTCTCCATGTTCTCCGACATGAGACTTGTAGTTGTGGCAAGAAAGGTAAGAGAAGACGAAAGCATTTCCATGGACCCTTCAGCATTTATCGACAACACAGGCTATGATGATGACGGCAATGTAAAGAGAAAAATGTTTGAGGCATATTACACCACCTATGACTGCGAATGGGCAGGAAGAAAGTGGGATACATCGTGGATAAAGGATTTTGAAGGCTGATTTTATTGAAAGGAGGCGGTTTTATGGGAAAAGGGTCAATTGCTAAAATTGCGGCGGCACTTGCAATCATAAGTGTTTATATCTACCTGTTCGGAATCGTGGGCACTATTGACAGTCTTGATTCAAACCTTGCTGAGCAGATGTCCGAAAATACGGCTGAGACCTTTGAAACCACAGAATCGCCGCAGCCTGAAGAAGCAGTTCCGGTTATTGCAACCACCACAACCGCTTCTCCCCGTCCCGAAAAAGTAATTTATACATATTCCACGGAGCTCAATGTTGTCAACGGAAAGAAACCATCCCTTGCGGATTATACCGCAACCGAGCCTATCCTTGTGGTAACGCAGGAAATGACGGCTCCTGCCGCTACAACAACTACTCCTCCCGATTTTCAGCTTAACGAGGACGATGTGGACTACACTCTTCCTCCGAAAACCACCACAACCACCGCTGCCGCGACAACAACCACAACAACTGCGGTGACGGTACTTACATCGGCTTCCACTTCAATTGTGACGGTGGAAACAACCACCACTGCCGCTCCTGTCACAACCACGACAGAGGCAGAAACCACAACCGAAGCCACCACAACTACCGAAGAAACAACTACTACAACAGAAGAAACCACCACAACAGCGGAAACTACTACCGAAGCTGAGACAACAACTGAGGCAACCACAACAACCGAGGAAACCACCACAACGGAATCCACAACAATCCCCGAAACAAATATCGCAGGTGAAACACTTACCGTAAACGCAGGCGGCACTATCGTAACGGATGAAGCCTCGGTAATTGTTGCAAAGGCGGTTATGGCGGAAGTAGGCGACAGCTTCAGCGAGGAAGCCATCAAGGCGCAGGCAATTGCCGCGTACACCTATATCAAGTATTACAACCAGAACAATCAGAATGCATATGTGTTGTTCAAGACCCCCAGCGACAAGGTTATGCGTTGCGTAAACGAGGTTATCGGCAAGGGAATCTATTATAACGGAAGCCTGATTCAGGCGGTATATTGTGCATCTTCTGCGGGTTCAACCGCTTCTTCTGTAAATGTATGGGGAGTTGATTACCCGTATCTCAGAAGCGTTGTTACCGAGTTTGACGCCCTTTATGACATCAACTACGGAAGAAAGGCGACTTTCTCTACTGATGAGATACGCGAGCTTGTTCTCAAGAACACAGGCATTGCTCTGGGCGGAGATCCTTCCACATGGTTTGCAATCACATCCAGAATTGACGGCAACTTTGTGGGAAGTATGACTATCGGTGGCCAGGAAAATTTCTACAACGGCTCAAAGACCGTGAATATAAACGGCAGAGTATTCCGTGAAACAATCATGGAGTACGGCATCCGTTCCGCAAGCTTTGACATTGTGTATGACGCTTCGACAGGAAGCTTTGTTATCACCACCTACGGCTACGGTCACTGTGTAGGCATGAGTCAGCATGGCGCAAACATTCTTGCAACACAGTACGGTTATAATTATGAACAGATTCTGAAGTTCTTCTATCAGGGTGTGACGATACAGTAAGGGTTGACAAATTATTACAATCGTGCTATAATAGCAGGCGTACAAAGGGAGCTGATATTTCGGCTGAGAGGAAGCGGATTAACGCTTCGACCTTACCTGATGCAGATAATGCTGCCGTAGGGAATGGACGAATGAATAAGTATTTTCAGACAGTCTCTTTTTTGTGCAAAAAGGGACTGTTTGTTTGCGTCGGAAAGCACTCTCGTAAAACAAAGGCGCAGAAAGGAAATATTTATGGAAAAAACAAAAAACACAAATGTGGAAAAACTTGTCACAAGTGCGGTTTTCATTGCTCTTGCGACGGTGCTGAGCATGATTAAGGTGTATAAGCTGCCGCAGGGCGGTTCTATAACCCTGCTTTCAATGCTGCCCATATGCCTGATTTCCCTGAAATACGGCATTAAATGGGGATTTGTCTGCTCATTCCTTTACGGCGCGGTGCAGCTCTGTATGGCGCTGGGCGAAGTTATGAGCTGGGGACTCGATGTAAGGATGTGGGTAGGCTGTATAGTGTTCGACTATCTTCTTGCTTTCGGCATTCTGGGACTTTCAGGTATTTTCAGAAACAGAAGCACACCTCTTATGCTTATAGGAGTGGGGCTTTCGGTAATTTTAAGGTTTGTCAGCCATTTTATTTCAGGCTCAATCTTCTTTGATATCTGGATGCCTGACACGTTTGATAATGCCTGGTTGTATTCTCTCGTATATAACGGGTCTTATATGCTTCCCGAAATGATTTTCACTGTTATCGGTGCGGGAATTATCTTCGGAGTACCTGTTATAAGGAAGCTGATAAAAGCACAGTAACAAACAGTTAAACATCGGAAAGCTGCGGCTTTCCGATGTTTTGTTTTAACCGTCTAATCAGCCTTAGCATTTTGCATAACAAAGTTCAGCAAAAATTACAAAATTTGCTGTAAACGGTTTCTTGGCTAAAAAATATCCAAAAAGGTGATGACAAACAGAAAAAATTATGTTATAATGTATAAAATATTCAAGTATATAATGTGTAGAAAGGAGCGAATAATTTGCAGACAAGTGTAAGAGATGCAATTAAAACTCCCGTTGATGAACTGGTTTCGGGCATGGTGATTGCCAGAAACGTATATGAACCTGATTCCGAAAAGATACTTTTATATTCAGGCAGTAAGCTGGACAGCGTTACTATTTTTAACTTAAAGGAACGCTATAATGTAAGAAGCGTGTGGATCAAGAATGAGATATCCACAGACGGTCTGAGTAAGCAGATGAAGGCTGAAATTGATGTTCATGAATCGCTGAACACCCTTAAGGATGTTTTCGGTTCTGATGACGAAACTCCTATTGACACCATTTCCGAGGACGCTGTAGCACAGGTGGATAACCTTGCCGATGACCTTCTGCAGAGCGTTGAAATGGACGATAACCTGCTGCTTAAGATGCACCAGCTTCAGTCCTACGATGACAGCACATACAAGCATTGTCTGCGTGTCGCCATGATGTCGGTCACTATCGGTAAACAGCTTGGTCTGAAAAAAGAAAAGCTCCGCGACCTTGCGCAGGCGGCTCTTCTTCACGATATAGGCAAGCGAATGATTCCTATTGAGATTATCAGAAAGCCCGGTAAGCTTACCGATGCGGAATTTGCTGAAATAAAACGGCACCCTGCACTGGGTTATCGCCTTCTTAAGGAGCACGGCGGATACAGTCAGGATGTAATGAACGCAGTTCTTATGCATCAGGAAAAGTATGACGGCACAGGATATCCCCTGCACTTCAAGGGTGAAAAGATTTCCTATCTTGCCAGAATTATTACGGTTGCCGACGTTTACGACGCCCTCACTTCAAACCGTCCGTACAGACAGCCCTGGAGTGTAGCCGAGGCAGAGGAATTTATGATGGGCGGCAGCTACACCCATTTCGATTATGAAATAATCCTTGCATTCTTAGCTGCTTTTGCGCCTTATCCTGTAGGCGGAATGGTACTTTTAAGCGACGGAAGAAAGGCAATTGTAAAGAGCAATACCGTTAACGTGCTTCGTCCTGTTGTACAGGTACAGAATTCGACTGGCGGTGTTGTGGAAGAAATTGACCTTTATAATGATTTCAAATATCTGTCCATTTCCATTGTAAAAAATCTGAGAGAATAAGCGGTGAAGCGCCGTGGCAGATTCCGCTTTTGAAGTGGGCCGCTTCAGGCAGTTCCGCCTTTTATAAAGTCGGATTAACTGAATAATAAAAATTAACGGCGGAGTCGTACACAGAGTACGGTTCCGCCGTTTTGCTTTTAATAGAGTTTATCCAGTTCACATGCAGTTATTTCCCTGCATTCGCCCGAAGCAAGGGACGGGTCCAGCTCAATTCCGCCCATGCGCACTCTTTTAAGATGAGTAACCCTGTTTCCTGCCGCTTCCATCATGCGCTTTACCTGATGATACTTGCCCTCGTGAAGAACAAGCCGCACAATATGACTGTTATCGGTGAAGGTAAGCTTTGCGGGCAGGCATTCTTCGTCGCCGTCGATTGTCATTCCCGAAGCGAAAAGTTCCGGATAATGCTTTTCTGCAGGCTTTTCGAGAGTTACAATGTATTCTTTTTCAACGTGGTTTCTGGGAGAAAGCATTTTGTGCGCCAGCGCACCGTCATCGGTGATAAAAACAAAACCCTCGGTGTCCTTATCAAGTCTGCCTGCGGGGAAAAGTCCCTTTCTGCGCAGTTCCTCAGGAAGAAGCTCAAGCACGGTGGAACTGAGTCCGTCTCGGGTTGCACAGACAACACCGTCAGGTTTGTTCAGCATGATATACATGAACTGACGGTATGTTATTTCCTTACCGCATACGGAAACAATGTCCTTTTCGGGGTCAATCTTTGTATCGGCGGATTTCACAGCCGCACCGTTTACGGTTATTTCTTTTCTTTTTATCATAGCCTTGGCATCGGAGCGCGAAACACCCGCCTGCTCAGAGATAAATTTATCAATACGCATATTATGCCGCCTTTCGGTTGTGGTTCTGTGATAATTATACAACAATACGAGAAATAAAGCAAGCCTGTCTGCAAATGCAGGCTTATTTTTGGCGGAGTCGGGGGAGTCGACGGCATAAGCCTAACCCTTGGGGTTCGCCTCTCCTCCGTCTTCAAGCCAAAAAACAAGCCTGCCCGCAAAAAGCAGGCAGGCAGTCTTATTTTTTGGTGGAGTCGGGGGGAGTCGAACCCCCGTCCGAAAACCGATTCACACGCCTTTCTACACGCTTAGTCAATCATTTGAATCTCCCCATCGGCACTCCGGTTGACAGGATTACCTCAGGGCAGCCCTTTGGTTACGGCAAGAGTTACAAGGCTATCACTCAGGACGTTGGCTGCTGTGTCACGCCCAAACCGAAGTCGCAGCACTCATCGGCAGGACGGAAGCTGCGCTTAGGCAGCTACTAATTCAGATCTATTGTCTGCGTTTAATTTTAAGTTGCCCATTTGTTGAGAGTTTAGGCGAACTCTGCGTGCTTAACGGGCTTCACAGCCCCCGTCGAAACCTTTACGACCCCGTCGGTATTGCCAATTATACACCATTACTGCGCTTTTGTCAACATATTTTCGCCGACATTCTGCGACAAGGGGTATACTATTATAATATATATAAGAAAATCTTTGCCGTTTTCCGTCTTGACATAAAATGGGCAATGTGATACAATGTTAGTACTCGTTAAACCCCAAATGGAAAGGAAAAGAAAATGAAAAAGCATTTAAAAGCAGTCATGTCCTTATTCCTTGCAGTGGTTCTTTTTGCCACCTCGCTTACTGCAGGTTCGGTTTCCGCTTTTGCGGCAGGAAAACTCAGCAAGAATATTGAATATGATTATTTCGGAACTGCATTCGTAACCTTTGTTCCCGGAGATTCCGACAACTATGTTACATACACGACAGACGGTACCGCCCCCTCCGCTGATTCAGAAAAATACAGCGGCGAAATTACGGTTTATGAGGAAACATACTTCCGTGTTGCGGAATACACTCCTGAAGGAAAGAAAGTCAAGGGCATCAAGTTCACTGTAAATCCTAAGCTTGCTCCCGTAACCTTCAAGGTAACACAGCTCGGCGGCAAGGCGGAAGTTACTATGAACTGCCATACAGACGGCGCAGAAATCCGTTATACAACAGACGGAACAAAACCCTCTCAGGATTCTCAGCTCTATACAGACAAGCTCGTTATCACTGAAAAGACAAAAATCCGTGCAAGAGCATACTGCGACGGTTATAAGACAACCACAACCTACGCAAAGACCGTAAATATTACACCCGTTGAGGCTGTTGAATCTGAAAAGGAAGAGACTGTTTCCAACACTGCGGCTGATAACAAGGATAATGCAGACAACGGCACTTCGTCCGACAACAAGCCCAGCGCGGCTGAAATTAAAGCTGCTGAAGAGGCAGCTGCCAAGGAAAAGGTAGTTGACGATCAGAAAATCAACTACAAGGTTACTTACATGGACAGCGGCAAAACCTACGTAACCCTTACCCCTGCAAAGAGCGGCTATACAATCCGCTACACAACAGATGGTACTGCTCCTTCAAAGAGTTCAAAGAAGTACTCTTCCCGCGTCAAGTTTGAAGAACCCGGCGTTCTCCGTGCCCGTCAGTACAATGCAAGCGGCCAGTGTGTGGGAACTATCAAGCTTACTGTAAAAATCAAGTGTGCAGAGATTGAATACACTTGCGTGAGCATGGATACAGGCATCAGAGAAATCAAAATGACCTGCGCTACTCCCGGTGTAACAATCTATTATACAACAAACGGCACAACTCCCAGAAACAACGACAAGGCAAGAATCTACACAGGCCCCGTATTTGTAAACGAATTTGCCGACCTTATGGCGTATGCGGTAAAGGACGGCTACAAGGATGGTTCCGTTACATGGGAAATCGCAGGCAGAATTTCAATGCCTCTGGACAATTTCGATTTCAACAGCTATAACATCCAGGGCTCTGCAGAACTTCTCAATGATTACAGACTTGCCAACGGCTGTCCCACACTTATACTTGATGAGGATTTAACCAAGGCTGCCTGCCTGAGAGCAAAGGAAATTTCAATTTACTTTGACAACAAGCGTCCCAGCGGTCTCAGCTACGGCTCTGCAGCTGCAGAATACGGTGTTGCTTACACACTTATAGGCGAATTTATAGAACGCAGCCATGAAAATCCTGTTGATTTCATTAATGCGCTTCTTGATGAATCAGTGAACCGCACACATCTTATAAGCGATACCTATCAGTATGACAGAATGGGAATCGGATATTATAAGACGATAAATGGAGGAGAGTACTGGGTACTTCTCGTGGTTAAGGACTGAGTTTACGGCTCTGTTATGCGGTTTTCAGAAGTTTCAAAAAAAATTGAAAAAATTTTTAAAAAAAGTGAAACTTTTTCCCCTGAACCCATGACTACCTAAATGTAAACGGTCATTAAACCAAATTTGGAATACAGGTAAGGCCGGGAATCAATAAGAGTTTCCCTCTTTTGTGAATTTGTTCAGAACTCACTGAATGAATAAACAAAATATGTGGAAAATGACTATTGAAATTTCGACTCTTACATTGTATAATAAATGAGGAAATGGCATAAGCTATTTACTAAAAAATTTTTATGGAGGACAAACATCATGAAGATGAGAAAACTTCTCGCTACAGCTGTTGCTGCTTCTTTAGCAGTTACATCTATGGCAACAGTAGCTTCCGCTGCTACAAAGGAATTTCCTATGGGTAAGACCACAGGTACAGTTGAATTCGCTGGTTCCGCTGGTGTAGAACTTGGTGACAAGTACTACCTCACAGACGAAGAATTCCAGAATGGTAACAACACACTCGGTATCACATCCGATGACTCCATTACTGTTAAGTTAGCTAGCAACCTTGCTTGGGAATTAACAAGCGTTTCCTTAAAGGTTACAGGTGTTAAGGGTACAAGAGGCGCTGCTTCCAAGACTTACACTTACAAGTTCACAAACAACGGTGACGGCACATACACATTACCTGTATACGCTGACACATCTGAACTTGACACATTCCTTCCCGAACAGTTCCTCGAGTTCACAAAGCTCGAAATCTCTGTTGAAGGTAAGAAGTCCACAACAGTACAGTCCACATTCGACGACGGTTCTTGGAACTACGGTCAGTGGATCAACAAGTCTGACCTCACAGTTGTTACACCTTTTGCACAGGCTGGTAACGGCGATATCTTAGACGAAATCGCTACTCTCCTTGGCGATCTCCACGCTCCTGACAACATCTGGGGCTTCAACGCTACAGCTTCCGGTTCTTCCACAACTGTTAACTACCCCTTCATGGAAGTAACAGGTACAGACGACTTAGGCCGTCTCGAAATCGCTCCCCTTTCTGTTTCTGACGCTCACGGTTCTACAGGTTACTGGGGCAACGAAGGTGACGGTGTTAACACTGGCACAAACCAGACATACAACGGCGATGACACAACAGATGGTACTGAAAAGGTAGGCTTCACAGGTCTTGCTACTCAGGTTGCTGACTTCTTCAACAAGCAGGCAAACGGTACAATCACATTCACATTCACAGCTCCTGATGCTGGTTCTTCCGGCACAGCTTGGGAAAACGGCGGTATTCCTTCTACACAGACAGGTATCAAGACACTTATCGCTGGTTCTTCCTCTAACGACTTCGCACTCTTCTTAAACTACAGACAGACTGGTTCTCTCCAGGCTCCTGCTACACTCGACACAGCTGCTGGTGCAGTTACATTCGACATTTCTGACATCCTCGAAACACTCGGCGGTCAGACAATGGGCGTTATCGACAACATCTTCTACGGCCTCTCCAAGGGTATCAAGTACGACAACGGTGTAGGTCTCTACGTTGAAAAGGTAACACTTGCTTACGACGAAGACGCTGACGTTGAAGCTGACATCGAAGAAGAAGACGATGTAGAAGTTGAAGATGACGACGTTGAAATCGAAGAAGATGACGATGTTGAAATCGAAGACGATGCTGCTGAAGACGATGCAGACGCTGAAGGCGACGTAATCGTTGAAACAGAAGACGATGATGCTAACCCTGGTACAGGCGTAGCTCTCGCAGTTGTTCCTGCAATCGTTGCTGCTGCTGCAGTAGTAGTTTCCAAGAAGAGATCCTAATCGGTAATCTTTACGGTTAACTTAAATTAAAAAAAGACGAGGTCGGAAACGACCTCGTTTTTATTTATCCTGCACAAATATTTGGTGAAAAAAGTGTAAATTCTATACAAAAAAATCAACATATTATTGTGCAAAAAACATATTGAAAAATGCTTTTTAATGCTATATAATTAAGGATAGGTTAATATCGATTGACCGATAAATTTTTTATGGAGGTAAACTCAAAATGAAGTTAAGAAAAATTCTTTCTTCCGTTGTTGCATGTGCTATGGCATTATCCGCAATGACATTCTCTGCAAGTGCAGAAGCAGTTACAGTTCTCGACTTTGAAAACGGTGATTTCACTGGTATCACAATGAAGACTGATGACGGCGGCGACCAGTCCGTACTTTCCGTTGTTGACTACAAGGGAAGCAAGCAGTTAAAGGTTGACATCCAGAAGCCCGGTAGAATTCCTAAGGTATTCTTTGATATCAACACACTCGTAGGTGCTGACAACATGGATAAGCTCGCAGGTTTCAAGTTTGACCTTACAGTTCAGTCCAAGGTTATTCTTGACGACTTTACAGATCCTGACAACATCATTTACGACATTCCCTCTTGGCAGGGCGGCGGTTGCGGCGCTCAGGACGGCGAAGGCGGTGCTCTTGGCTGGACAGAACTCGGCGCTTGGACATGTGATGAATACGCTGAATCCTTCAGAACAATCACACTCGAATACAGCCTTGGCGCTGCTCGTTTCACAAACGGCACAGAAGGTTCCCACATCCTCTTCATGAAGTGGGCTGCTGAAGCATATCCTGTAGATATGTACATTGATAACGTAGTATTCCTCGATGCTGACGGCAACGCTATGGAATTCTATCCTGTAGCTGAAGAAGCAACAGAAGAAGAAGCTACTGAAGAAGAAGTTGAAGAAGAAGTAGTTGAAGAAGAAACAGAAGAAGACGCTGAAATCGAAGAAGATGCAGCTGAAGAAGAAGTTGAAGAAGAAGCTACTGAAGAAGAAGTAGTTGAAGAAGAAGTAGTTGAAGAAGAAGACGAAGCTCCTGCTACAGGTGACGTTGACGCTTCCACAGACTCTTCCAAGGGCTCCCCTGATACAGGCGTTGCTGACGTTGCTGCTGTTGCAGGTCTCGCAGTAGTTGCTGCTGGTGCTTTCATCGTAGCTAAGAAGAGAAAGTAATTTATACTTATAACAAAAGGCAGGACTCTTAGGAGTCCTGTTTTTTTGTGCAGTATTACTATTCCCGTAATTAGCTTAACCATCGTGATTTAACTTAATTACTTTAATCGTTTTGCATATTTTAGTAAGCAATATTTAGTTATTTTGTATATT
>JAZSFL010000032.1:0-32108 GCA_045532185.1 Ruminiclostridium sp. | reverse complement strand
TGGAAGTGGCTTACGTTTTTCAATAATACTTTCTACAAAAAAGAACTTAGGAATAAGAATTAAATCTGTTACCTGATAATCTGTTGAATAGCTCATAATAAACAAGTCAGGATTGTTTGAACTGTTTATTCTTTTCAACATTGTTGCATATGAGCCATCGTTTATTTTGTTTCCAAACTTACCTTGTTTACTCTTTAATTCGTATATTTCACCACAATTATCACATTGGAAATCTGCAACCGGCATATTATTATCAAGATTAGAGATATGAGGATTTCCACAAATCGGACAAAATATATTTTTACCTACCCAATTTTCACTCATTACGCGAATTTTTTGTGAGTTGCTTTTATAGTTCTCCCCAAGTGAAGTATCAAAATTAAAGTTCATCAAAATTCTTCCCAATCTATTAAAATATCATCATCACAAACTTGAATTTGCTTATTCGTTAATTCTCCCGGAGCAAGTACAAATTCCCCTGAATTATACTTGTCCATAGCTATTTCTTTAGCTTGTTTTTCATTTTCAGCAACAATCTCAAAGGTCTTTGAAATAGTTTCTTCTATTGTTACATTATACTTATTTTTCATAATATCCCCTCTTGATTATACTAAGTTCATCAACATTATTAAAAACTCCTTTCAGAGCTGTATTTACTCAGACATTATGATTATATCATACTTGTCAGAAATTTTCAATATAATATCGCTTAATGTATAAACAAAACTCTCTCATCACTTTCACGCAATGAGAGAGTATATTGTTTTATTTAATCATCAACATTCAGTCCATACCATCAATTTCTCTCCGGTACGAACCTGTGGATTTTCAAAATGCTTTCGCATCATCAAACCCTATGCTGACTGTATAAAAGGCATTCGCCGATTATTATCTAAGTGCAGCCTGAGCAGCAGCCAATCTTGCGATCGGTACTCTGAATGGTGAGCAAGATACATAAGAAAGACCGAGCTGGTGGCAGAATTCTACTGATGTAGGATCGCCGCCGTGTTCACCACAGATACCAACGTGCATTTCAGGACGAACTTCCTTACCAAGCTTGATAGCCATTTCCATGAGCTTACCAACACCTGTCTGGTCGAGTCTTGCAAATGGATCGTTTTCGAAGATCTTAGCGTCATAGTAAGCGTTGAGGAACTTACCAGCGTCATCTCTTGAGAAGCCATATGTCATCTGTGTGAGGTCGTTTGTACCGAAGCAGAAGAATTCAGCTTCCTTAGCGATTTCATCAGCTGTAAGAGCAGCACGGGGGATTTCGATCATTGTACCAACTTCGTACTTGAGGTCAGCACCAGCAGCAGCGATAACTTCGTCAGCTGTCTTAACAACTACATCCTTAACGTACTTAAGTTCCTTGATTTCGCCTACGAGAGGAATCATAATTTCAGGAACGATTGTCCAGTCGGGATGAGCCTTCTTAACGTTGATAGCAGCCTTGATTACAGCAGCAGTCTGCATCTTTGCGATTTCAGGGTATGTTACTGCAAGACGGCATCCTCTGTGACCCATCATGGGGTTGAATTCGTGGAGACCAGCGATGATATTCTTGATATCTTCAACAGACTTGCCCTGTGCCTTAGCGAGAGCAGCGATGTCAGCTTCTTCTGTAGGAACGAATTCGTGGAGAGGGGGATCGAGGAAACGGATTGTAACAGGGTTACCTTCGAGAGCTTCGTAGAGAGCTTCGAAGTCAGCCTGCTGGATGGGTTCGGTCTTAGCAAGAGCAGCTTCTCTTTCTTCAACTGTGTCGGAGCAAATCATTTCTCTGAATGCTGCGATTCTGTCAGCTTCGAAGAACATGTGCTCTGTACGGCAGAGACCGATACCTTCAGCGCCGAGTTCACGTGCCTTCTTAGCGTCAGCAGGTGTATCAGCATTTGTTCTTACCTTAAGAACTCTGTACTTGTCAGCCCAAGCCATGATTCTGCCGAATTCGCCAGCGATTGTAGCGTCAACAGTAGGAATGAGACCGTCATAGATATTACCTGTTGTACCGTCGATGGAGATGCAGTCGCCTTCGTTGTATGTCTTGCCAGCAAGTGTGAACTTCTTGTTTTCTTCATCCATCTTGATGTCGCCGCAACCGGATACGCAGCATGTACCCATACCACGAGCTACAACGGCAGCGTGAGATGTCATACCGCCACGAACTGTGAGGATACCCTGAGCAGCCTTCATACCTGTGATATCTTCGGGGGATGTTTCAAGACGTACGAGAACAACCTTTTCGCCTCTTTCAGCCCATGCTACAGCGTCTTCAGCAGTGAATACTACCTTACCGCAAGCAGCACCGGGGGAAGCGCCGAGACCCTTACCAGCGGGAGTTGCAGCCTTAAGAGCAGCAGCGTCGAACTGGGGGTGGAGAAGTGTATCTAAGTTTCTGGGGTCGATCATAAGAACAGCTTCCTGTTCAGTTCTCATGCCTTCATCAACGAGGTCGCAAGCGATCTTGAGAGCAGCCTGAGCAGTTCTCTTACCGTTACGTGTCTGGAGCATGTAGAGCTTACCGTGTTCAACAGTAAATTCCATATCCTGCATATCTCTGTAGTGGTTTTCGAGAGTCTTGCAAACATCTGTGAACTGCTTGAAAGCTTCAGGGAACTTTTCTTCCATCTGAGCGATAGGCATAGGAGTACGAACGCCGGCTACTACGTCTTCACCCTGAGCGTTTGTTAAGAATTCGCCCATGAGCTTCTTTTCGCCTGTTGCAGGGTCACGTGTGAAGGCAACACCTGTACCGCAGTCGTCACCCATGTTACCGAATGCCATCATCTGTACGTTTACAGCAGTACCCCAGGAGTAGGGAATGTCGTTGTCACGACGGTAAACGTTAGCTCTGGGGTTGTCCCAAGAACGGAATACAGCCTGAACTGCGCCCATTAACTGTTCCTTAGGATCTGTGGGGAAGTCAGCACCGATCTTAGCCTTGTATTCAGCCTTGAACTGGCCAGCGAGTTCCTTGAGGTCGTCAGCTGTGAGTTCAACGTCCTGTGTAACGCCCTTCTTTTCCTTCATTTCGTCGATAAGTTCTTCAAAGTACTTCTTACCAACTTCCATAACTACGTCGGAGTACATCTGGATAAATCTTCTGTAGCAGTCCCAAGCCCATCTGGGGTTGCCGGAAGCTTCAGCCATGTAGTTTACAACGTCTTCGTTAAGACCGAGGTTGAGGATTGTGTCCATCATACCGGGCATGGAAGCACGGGCACCGGAACGTACGGAAACGAGAAGAGGGTTAGTCTTGTCGCCGAACTTCTTGCCTGTAACTTCTTCCATCTTAACGATGTATTCGTTAATCTGTGCCTGAATTTCGTCGTTGATCTTACGACCGTCATCGTAGTAAGCTGTGCAGGCTTCTGTGGAGATTGTGAAGCCCTGGGGAACAGGAAGACCCATGTTGGTCATTTCTGCCAGGTTTGCACCCTTACCGCCGAGGATTTCACGCATGTCTGCATTACCCTCGGAGAATAAATAACAATACTGATGTGCCATTGGTATTACCTCCAATAAAATAAATTAGTTTCGCAGCTTGTCCCCCGCAAAAATGTAAAACAAACGGCTTTTTATACCGCAAGTATAGATTTTGCATGGTACTCTGCATAACAAATATATTATAGCACATTTCAAGTGGTATTTCCAGTATTTTTTTAAATTTTTTTAAAATATTTTCAAAAATACACCATTTCCACACAAAAAGGCTTGAATATGCCAAAAAAAGAGGCAGTCTGCACAGCAGACTGCCCAAAGTGGTGTTTTTGTAGCTTATTTGGAGGAGCTACAAAAACGACAGAAAAAACTTGCACCTGTTCAGGTGCAACTTTATTTTACAATATTTTCTCTTATTTGTCAAGAAAAACTTTTCGACAAATTCCGACAACAAAAGGGTTTGAAGGCAATATCGCCCATATTTGGGCGATATTTTTCATAAGAATGGAGTACAATCAGCATAGACCATATAAAGTCCTGAACAAGGAGTATACCATGAGATATGCAGTAGTAAAAAGGCTCAATGAACTTATAAAGGAACGGGGAATAACCGTAAACAAACTTGCGAATCTGTCAGGAGTTGCGCCGTCCACCGTCAAGAATATTTTCAAAGGCGGCAGCAAGAACCCCGGAATTGTGACGCTCAAGCTTTTATGTGACGGAATGGGTGTAACCATAACGGAATTTTTCAACTCTCCTATTTTTGAAGAACTGGAGATTGAAGATATTGAATAAAGACATAGAATCAGTCATAGGTGCGAACATCCGTCTGCTGCGCGAACACAGGGACATTACCCAGGAGAAGCTTTCAGACCTGCTGAAGCAGTGCGGATGCGACATTACAAGGAGCGCGCTGGCCAAAATCGAAGTAGGACAGCGGCATATATATCCCGATGAAATTATTCTTTTCAAGAAGCTTCTCGGCGCAAGCTATGAGGAGATATTTGAAGGGTGCGGCGCGGATAAATAAGGCGGGCCGCCTTTTGAATTTACAGAGCGAATACAGCAGGAAGGACCTCGTCGTTGACGAGGTCCTTCTGGTTGGGATAGCGGGATCTGACCGGGTGCTTGCACCCATAGACCCATTGTGGGTTCAAATCCCGACCCCAAAGCGAGCCGCTTCGGCAGTTCCGTCACACAATTGGCAGGCACTTTTCGCACACTTGCTTGTGCGACGGGACATAAGTAGTTTTCAGAGAACAAAACAACAACGCCCCCGGAGCGAGGACGTCATTGTTTTTATGGTTGGGATAGCGGGATTTGAACCCACGAGTGACGGAGTCAAAGTCCGTTGCCTTACCGCTTGGCTATATCCCAGTATGACTCCGCCGTGCTTACGGTAAGCACGGCGGAATTTTTATGGAGGGCTTTCACCCTTGGAAATTAACTGAATCAGAGCTCAATCTTGCCGTAGAGAACAGAGCTGTCCTTTTCGAGGTCAACTGTTTCCTGAGAATACTCGACAGGTTCTGCCTGTGTACGCTTGTATTCTCTTTCGAAGGAAGTGGAGAAGCCTGTGGACTGACGGTAGCTCTTGCCGGAAACATTGCTGTGACCGCCGCGGCGTCTGTCATTGCTCTTGTTGTAAGCGGGCTTTGTGTTGCTGGAGATAACAACCTTTCTGAAAGGTTCTTCGCCGATGGAGTTGCTGAACACGCCTTCGATTTCCGCAACCTTGCTGTGGATGATGCGTCTTTCGTAAGGATTCATGGGTTCAAGAGTAACTCTTCTGCCCTGCTTTAAAACTCTGTTTGCTGTCTTTACAGCCAGAGCTTCGAGAGTTTCCTTGCGCTTTGCACGGTAGCCGTTGCAGTCAACGGAAATACGGCAGTAGGATTCTTCTGCCTTATTGCTTGCTAAGATTGTAAGGTACTGGAGAGCGTCGAGGGTTTCGCCTCTTCTGCCGATTACAACGCCCAGTTTTTCGCCTACGATATCAAGGAAAACTGTTTCGCCGTTAAGAGTTGTTTCAATTCTGAAATCCTCCGCGCCGAGAGCGGCAAGCACCTTTGTAAGGTACTTTACAGCGTTCTTTACCTTTTCGCTTTCAAGGGGGTTAACGCCGTCGGCGGGAGCTGCAACAGCCTGTTCCTCATCTTCAAAAACTGCGGGAGCTTCTTCCTCTGCAACCTTTACAGGTTCAGCGGCATATGCTCTGATTTTGAATTCGCCCTTCATGCCGAAAAGCTTTTTAACGGGAGTTTCGAGAATTTCAAATTCAATGTCGCTTTCTTCGATTCCGCAAGCGGCAAATTCATTTACAGCCTGTTCCTTGGCAGCATCTTCTGTCTTTGCTGTATAAATTTTTTCCATTATATACTCCTTTCGGTTATTAAAAATCATCGTCATCGGGAAGCTCTACATATTCTTCACCGTATTTTTCAGCGTCTGCCTTTCTTGCGGCTTCAAGCTTCTTTCTGTTGAGTTCCTTTATTTCCTTCTGGGTAAGCTCGGATAAACGCTGAACCTTTTCAGTTTCCTTACCGTCTGCGTCAACAGTTACAACCTTTGCTTTCTGCTCCTTCTGAGCGGCAGCTGCCTCCATTTTTGCCTTTGCTTCGGCACGGATTTTGTCAGCAGGCCAGAATTTTGCAGTAATAAGCGTCTGAGCGATACCTACAAGATATGAGAGTGCCCAGTAGAAACCTGCACCTGCGGGAACGGTAAAGGAAATCCACAGGGAGATAAAGGGCATAGCGTAAAGCATGATCTTTGCGCTTCCGGGCTGCATTGCAGCCATCTGGGGATTCTGCTTCTTCTGGATAAGCTGCTGGATAAACATCTGAGCAAAAGCAAAGATGAAGGAGATAGCAGGGATAATGAGAAGTGCGTTGAATTCCCATGTAGGTGTGTCAATAAGACTGATAGGACCGAAGTACATATTTTCAAGAAGGGTGCCCATTCTTGTCATAAGCTCATCGGAAATATCATTGTCGAGCTCAAAGAGAGTGCGGTTATTTTCGTTTTCGAAAGTCTTGAGGGCACGTAATTCGCTGTAGTAGTTGCCTTCCCTGTAATTTGTCTGGATAACCGTAAGGGCATTCTTTACCTCTGCGGAAATGCGGGAAGAGCCTTTATCTCCGCCAAGCAGTGAGCCTGAATTGATTATCTTTGCAATGTCGTTATCGGTAAGCACGCCATATACAGCCAGATCCTCTGCAGTTACCACGACTGCATTCCTTGAAGCTTCATAGTCGAAGTCCTGGGCGAGAACAATCTGATTGGAAACATCCTTGCCGTCTTCGTCCTTGCTCCTTATAAGAGTTATGGAAGAAGGGTCATTAATATAGGCCAGAACAGCCTCAGCATCCTCGGGACTTGCAAGGATAGCCTGTGCGATTTCAATTTGTTCCGCGGTATCAACAATAGCGGCAATTTCGTAATCCTTGAAATGCTCCATGTGGGTCATGGGCTTGTAAACTACGCCGATAATACCGAAGAGGACGAGCATGGAAAGAAGCATTGTGCCGCAGCCGCCTGTGGGGTTGTAGCCTTCCTTCTGGAGTTTTGTAAGTTCTTCCTGCTGTTTTTCGGGGTTGTTCTTATATTTACGCTGGATTTCCTGCACTCTGGGAGTGTAGAGCTGAGAAATAGCCATGCTTTTCTGCTGCTTGAGGTTAAGAGGGAACAATGCAGCCTTTATAATAACAGTAAAGAGAATAATAGCCCAGCCTACGTTCTGTACAAGAAAATAGCAGAGCCACATAATCCAGCCTAAAGGCGTGCTCAAAATATTAGTTAAGAAGTTTATGGTAAATCACCTTTCCTGAGTCATTCACAATTAGAATTTTTCTTGAAAAAATAAAATTCCTCCGGCACGGGGTCATACCCGCCGGGGTTGAAGGGGTTACATCTTATAATCCTTCTGATAGTCAAATAGCCGCCCTTGACCGCGCCGAATCTGCTCACAGCGGTTAAACCATATTGTGAACAGGAAGGAGTAAACCGGCAGCAAGGCGGCAGAATTTTCGATAATGTCAGTCTGTAAAGTTTTATTATTCCGATTAAGATATACTTCATGGCACTGAATACGGATTAAAAGGGAAAACGACGTTCCACGGAACGCGTTTTCCTATCCGTTTTTCCTTGATTCGGGCACAACAAGAGGTAACAGCTTCTTATTCATAAGCTGCAGGATTTTTCCTGATTTCTGAGATGCAGTCTGTGTTCTTGCCACGAAAATGAAATCGTAGCGCTTCTCCGTGCGTAAACGGAGGTCATGGTCGAAAATCCTGAATGCCTCTCTGATGATACGTCTTGCGCGATTTCGTGTAACCGCATTTCCTATTTTCTTGCCCGTAACTATACCGCAGCGGTTTCTGCGGCGCTTATTTTCCCTGAAATAGCAGACGAAAGCGTAATTAACGCAGGTTTCGCCCTTTTTAAACAGGAATCTGAACTCACGGTCGTTCTTTATACTGAAGAATTTTCTGGAATATTCTCCCATTTTATCTTAGTATGTTAAGCTCTTTCTGCCCTTAGCACGTCTTCTTGCGAGTACCTTACGGCCGTTAGCGGTCTTCATTCTTTTTCTGAAACCGTGTTCCTTCTTTCTCTGGAGCTTCTTAGGCTGATATGTTCTTTTCATGATATATTACCTTTCCTTTCTTATTGGCCGGCTCTTCGACCTGCGGTTGCCGCCAGGTTAAGCCGTTCCCTTGTTTGATTTTCTGCTGATGAGCATAGTACACCCATAGCTTAGCCATATTATTATAAACAATTTACTCCGCCTTGTCAAGGGGTAATCCGAAACTTACCCCTGTTTTTCTATGAATTCGTAAAAAATAGGTAACTTTTTTCCTGCTTTTTAGCTATATGCATCACTTTTTTCAAAATTATAACCATGTCGCAGATGTTCCCCGTCTCTCAGGCGGCGGGTTCCGCTTTAGTCTTTCAGCGAGAGAGTAAAGTCTCCCGCTGAAACCCTGAGGAGAGAAGCTCCCTGCGATGGTTGCAATCGTCGCAGCGTGATTATGCAAGCTTATCATGCAGTACTCCGATTTTAACAAAACTTTTGACCGCGCTCTGCCGATATTCGGCATTCAGCATATTGCAAATGTATTAATAGTATGGTATAATCAAATCTGTATCTTGAAAAATAAGGAGATGAGTGCAGAGATGAAGAAAGGCGGTTATTATTTTCGGCTTGTGTCGGGGATTTTCGGCTTTACAGTACTGTTTCTGCTGATTTTCCTTTACATCTTCACAGCACTTGCTCTTTTTACGGCAGGCCTGATAATTTTTCCGTCTGCATTATTCGGAATCGCAGGTGCGGTGGACATAATAACGGATATAGGGCTGCCTGCAATGGGTATGCTGGGACTGGGAATGATCCTTCTCGGCGGCGGAATGTGTCTGGGTTCTGTGTTTGTGTGCACTGCTCCCGTAAAACGGCTTCAGAGCTTTATAAAAGGCATGGTATGGCGGAAAAGGCGGCTTTATGATGAGGAAGCTTAAAAGAATAACGCTGATATCCGTAATAACAGGTATTCTGCTTATCATTGCGGCGGTAATCCTTCAGCTGTTTACTCCTGTGGGCGATATGCATCCCCTGTTTCTTACGGGTACAAAAAATTTTGACAACGTACGGGAAATAATAGTTGTGACAGGTGCACTGCCTGTGAATCTTGAATTTTCCGATGACGACAGCTGTCAGGTCGAATGGCACAGCGGACTTCCGCTTATAATCAGCTGCGATGAATACGGTACCCTGCGGGTAACCGAGGATGACAGCTTTACATTGTCCCTTTTTTCGAAAGGTGCGGAAAGTGCGGGAGTTACTGTAAGAGTGCCCAACAGAGGTTATGAACGGGTAAGTCTCGCAACCAGCGGCGGCGATATAATCTGTGCCGATGTGGGGACTGATTCCCTGGAGCTTTCCACAAGAAGCGGAGATATACTTGTTGCAGGTGCGGACGAGCATACGAAAATAAAGTCTGAAAGCGGAAATATAACCATGAGCGTGGATTCCTTCGTGGGGGAAATGTCCGTAAGCGGAGGCAGCGGCACTGTCACCGCATATATGGACGGCAGGGCGGACTTCTTCGCAGAGTTTGCAACCAACGGCGGTAGCTGTACCAGCTACGGCTTTGACAAGAACGTAAAGAACCGCAGAGGAGACGCGGCTTTCCTCAGCGGAAAGGGTGTAAATATCCTTAAAATAGAAACGACAACAGGAAACCTTGTAATATCAAGAGAAAACTACTGAGAGAAGGAAAAATAAATGTTATCAGTTATTATTCCTGCATATAATGAGCAGGAGAACATTGAAAAAACCGCGGAAACAATTTATAAAATCCTTTCCGATAACGGTACGGAGTGCGAAATTATATTCGTGGACGACGGCTCAAGAGACAGGACATGGGAGCTTATCGACCGTCTTTCAAAGGAGAACAAATCTGTAAGAGGACTTAAATTCTCCCGCAACTTCGGCAAGGAGGGCGCAATTTTCGCAGGACTCAGAGCCTGTGACGGAGACTGTGCGGTGGTGATCGACTGCGATTTACAGCATCCCCCCGAGCTTATCCCCGAAATGCTGAACCTCTGGGAGCAGGGCTTTGAGGTGGTGGAAGCGGTAAAGGCAAGCCGCGGCAAGGAAGGCTTTATCTACAAGACTTTTGCAAAGACCTTCTACCGTCTTATGAAGAATTCTGCGGATGTGAACCTTGACCGTGCCAGCGATTATAAGCTCATGGACAGAAAGGTTATCGATGCACTTAACGATATGCCTGAAAGACTTACCTTCTTCCGTGCATTATCAAGCTGGGTAGGCTTTAAGACAACACAACTTGAATTCCACGTTGCGCCCCGTAACGCAGGCACAACCAAGTGGAATTTCAAGAAGCTTGCAAAATTCGCAATAAACAGCATCACCAGTTTTACAAACCTGCCTCTGCAGCTTATAACGGGAATGGGCATTGTGTTTTTTATAATTGCAGTGGTTTTCGGAATAAATACCCTTGTCCAGTATTTTCAGGGTGTTTCCGCTGCAGGCTTCCCTACGGTGATACTGCTTGTCCTTATTTCGGGTGCGTTCATTATGATGGGTCTGGGAATTATCGGCTATTACATGGCGAAAATATATGAGGAAATAAAATTCAGACCACGCTATATAGTTTCAATAGACACAAAAAAGGAGAACAAAAATGGAGAAAACCGCTGAACAGAGCGTCGTGACAAAATATCTGGGATATGCAAAGGCAGGACTTAAAAGATTCTTCATAACAGACTTTCATCTTCCTGTTTCCTTCGGCATTCCCTGTCTTATATTACTTATTGCATACTTTATTTTCGGCGTGTACCCTTTCGGAAGCGAATCGGTGTTATCCCTTGACCTGAACGGTCAGTACGTATATTACTACGACTACATGTATGATGTTTTCGCGGGCGAGGAAAGCGTGTTCTATTCCTGGAGCAGAAACCTTTCGGGCGAATTCATGGGTATTATCGGCTACTATCTGGGCAGTCCCTTCAATTTCCTTGTATGGATGTTCCCCAGAAACATGATAACCGAGGGTCTTCTTACCATGATGGTGACAAAGGTAGGCGCAATCGGACTCTGTACCGCAATCTACCTCAGCCGCGGCAGAGGCTTCGGCAAGCTTACCACAATCGTTTTTTCCGCAAGCTATGCACTCTGTGCCTATACCATGGTCCAGACCATGAACCCCATGTGGCTTGACGGCGTAATGATTCTCCCTCTGGTTGTATACGGCATTGAAAAGCTTATTGACGAGGGCAAGTTCGTAATGTGTACAATCTCTCTTGTGTATGCATTCGTTACCTGCTTCTATATCGGCTTCATGATTGCCATTTTCTCGGCAATCTATTTCCTCTACTACGCAGTCGTTTCCCACAAGAAGGGACTTGCAGGGCTCTTTATCGGCAGAGGTATGCTGTTTACGGCGGTGGCTCTTGTATCGGCGATGATTTCAAGCTATATGCTGATTCCCGTTTACAATGCCCTTTCCTACGGCAAGTTTGAATTCTCCGAGCCTGATTACAGCTCCGTTTATACAAACTTCGACCTTATCGAAATGCTGGATAAGATGTTCCCGCTTACCTATGATACCGTAAGGATGTCGGGACTTCCCTTTATCTACTGTGGTACAATCGTGCTTTTACTGCTTCCCTGCTACTTCTTTATGAAGAAAATCAGAGGCCGCGACAGAATCGGCGGAGCGGTCATCATCTCAATCCTCTGCGTTTCCATGTGGATATGTCAGGTGGATATGCTCTGGCACGGGGGACAGCTTCCCAACTGGCTTCCCTACCGTTACAGCTTCATGCTGTCCTTCCTTATGGTGCGCTTTGCTGCCGAAGCCTTCGAGAACATCGGCGAAATCCGCAAGAAGCATATCGCAGGTGTTGCCCTTGCATTATTTGCAATTCTCCTGTATATCGAAAAGGCAGATAACTACCTTGACGACATCAGCCGTGACACCATGGACAGCATGCAGGTTATTCTCCCTGTAATGTTCATTCTCCTTGTGATTTCGGCAGTGCTTGTCCAGTTCAAGGATAAATTCAACAAAAAGCATATCTGCATTATCTTCACAGCGGTTATTTCCCTTGAAATATTCGCAAATACCTTTGTCCAGCTTCTCCGTCAGGACTGGGACATCGTATACTCCACAAGACCCTCTTATGTGGACGTAATTGTTCCTACAAGAGAGGTTGTTGATGAAATCAAGGCGAATGACGACGGCTTCTACCGCATAGAAAAGGAATACCACAGAACGGTAAACGACCCGATGGCCTGCGGAATGTACGGACTTTCCCACAGCTCCAGCACTCTTAATTCAAAGCCTATCGAGCTTTTATCCCGTCTCGGCTACTCCGCAAGAAGCCACTACACCCGTTCATCGGGCGGCACAGAGGTTACAAACAGCCTTATGGGTGTAAAGTATATCCTTACCTGCCCTGACAACAGCACAGGTAATATTGAAAGCAAGGACGATATCACCGTTACAGAGAACCGGTACGCTATGCCTCCCGCATATCTTGTAAACGAGGATGTTGCCGACCTTGAGCTTTCCGCAACCGAGCCTCTCCAGAATCAGAATGACCTCTTGCAGTATATGCTGTACGGCAGACAGCTGGTGACCTCGGACAGAAAGAAAACCGAGTATTTCTCCAGAATAATCGACGATGTGGATTTAGAGCTTACAAACGTAACCCAGGGCAAGACCACAGACGGCCACCACAGCTTTAAGAAGAAAGAGGCAGGTCTCAATACCGAAATCGTGTATACCTTTGAGATGCCCGAAACCTCCGCACTTTACATGTACCTTCCCTCAAAGTATGAAAGAACCGTAAACGTGTGGCTGAACCGTGAAATCTTCCTCGGCACATATTTCGAGGGCGACAACAACAGTATTATGAAAATCGGTGATTTCATTCAGGGCGAAATGGTAACAATCGGCCTTACCCTTACCCGTGATGACCTTTATTTCCGCGAGGCGCAGTTCCTTTACTGCGACCACGAGGCTATAACCCAGGATCTAAGCGCACTTAAAGCGAAGAACAGCGAAACCGTGGTTGAAAGAGTTTCTCCCACAAAGCTCAGGATTTCCGTAAATGCACAGAACGACGATATCCTGTTCACCACTGTTCCCGTTGAAAAGGGCTGGACAGTAAAGGTGGACGGCAAGGAAACCGAATACATCGAGGTGCTTGACGCGCTTATCGGTGTTGAGCTTACCCCCGGTCAGCACGTGATTGAAATGTCATTCACTACTGCAGGCTACCCCATGGCGATTATAATAACCGTTTCAGGCGTGGTGATTTTTGCCGCAATGATAGTTATATACCGTCTGCTTCAGAAAAAGCATGCCGCGGCGGCGGATGCTGACGAAGAAGCGGAAGAGGAGGAATAAGGCATGTATGTTCTTACAGTTGACGTAGGTAATACGAATTCGGTTTTCGGCGCATACGACGAAAACGAAAAGCTTGTGTTTGAAATCCGCGTGGAAACCCGCCCCTCAAGAATGGCGGACGAGTACTCCATGATTTTACTGGATATTTTCAATATGCACGGCTTAAAAAAGGAGGATTTCGAGGGCGTAATCATTTCCTCGGTAGTTCCTCCTGTGACAGAACAGCTTAAAACCGCGGTAAAACGCTATATGGATATTGACGCAATGATAGTGGGTCCGGGCGTAAAGACAGGACTCAATATCAAAATCGACGACCCTGCAACTCTGGGCGCTGACCTTTGCTGTGCAGGGGTTGCCGCAAAGGAATTATATCCTCTGCCCTGTATCATTGTGGATCTCGGCACGGTAAGCAAGATTCTTGCGGTAAATGAAAAGGGCGATTTCCTGGGCGGCGCGCTGGCTGTGGGCTTAAAAATGGCATTCAGCTCCCTTTCCAGCGGCACGGCGGCACTTCCGCTGATTTCCGCAGGCGCTGTTGACAAGGCAATCGGCACAAACACCGCCGACTGTATGCGTTCGGGCGTAATCATCGGTATGGCAGGAACAATCGACGGCTTTATCGACCGTTTCGAGAGCGAAATGGGAAAAGTAAAGTCGGTGGTTGCCACAGGCGGTTATTCGGGTACGGTAGCACCCTACTGCAGGCACGAAATGACTCTTGATTCACAGCTTTTACTCAAGGGTCTGCTGATAATCTACCGTAAAAACAAACCCAAGGCATAATTTCAGGGGTCAGGCGGAAGCTTTTTCTTCAGGATGTGTATATGGGAAGCAGGCACAGCCGCTTCACCACATATTCCGGGATAAGCCGACGCTTAAAATATAAACCCGTCGCTTCACCCGAAAATGGGGAGGCAGAAAGGATTCCATCATGGAAAACAGAAATTTTAACGTAATGACTCTTGTGGGTCTCGGTCTTCTGACCGCAATCGTCGTTGTCTTACAGACAATGGCAATCAGCATACGCTTCGGTATGTTCGCAATCACCCTGACGCTGGTACCTATCGTGGTAGGCGCGGCCCTCTTCGGCTGGAAAGCAGGTGCGTGGCTGGGCTTTGTGTTCGGCGTGGTTGTGCTCTTTACTGACGCAGGCGCATTCCTGGCGGTAAATGTGCCCGGAACAATTATAACCTGTGTTCTGAAGGGTACCCTTGCAGGCGCTGCAGCAGGCATTGTATACGACCTTCTCCGTTACGGAAACAGACTCGTTGCCGTAATTGCGGCAGGCATTGCATCCCCCGTAGTCAACACGGGTGTATTTCTTCTCGGATGCTCCCTGTTCTTTATGGATACCATCAAGGAATGGGCAGCAGGCGCAGGTTTTGAAAATGCAGGTGCATACATGCTGACTGCCTTTGTAGGACTTAACTTCCTTGTGGAAATGGCAATAAATCTGGTGCTCAGCTCCGCAATTGTTGCTATAATAGAGTATGGTTTAAAGTCCCTGAGGAACTAAAGAGATATACTATATATAATAGGTGAAAAATGGATTATTTTTTAAATGCCGCACGGCAGATTGACGAATATCATGCCGTCGCAGAGCATAAAAACGGACTGCCCGTAATGCTTACGGGACTTTCCCACATACATAAAGCCCATTTTTTAGCGGCACTTTCAGAGGAGGACGGGTTCGTCCCTCCTCTTATTGTGCTGTGCGAAACAGAGGGCGAATGTGTGAGAATGTGTAACGATATAAACACAATGACAGGCTCGGAAACAGCATTCGTATACCCTGCAAAGGATCTGATGCTGGGGCAGGTGGATTCCTCCTCCCGTGAATACGAGCACAAGAGACTGGGTGTTCTGTACGGAATGTGCGAGGGCAGGTGCAGAATCGTCTGTGCAACTCCCGAAGCCGCTTCCCAGCTGACAATTCCTGACGAGGTGCTTTTAGCCCGTTCGGTGACAATAAATAACGACGATACAATAAATTTACAGGAGCTTTCGGAAAAACTTATATCTCTAGGCTATAGCAGATGCGACCAGATTGAGGGAATTTCCCAGTTTTCGGTACGTGGCGCAATTTTCGACGTGTACCCCGTGAATTTCCCTGCCCCTGTAAGAATAGAGCTGTGGGACGACACAGTGGACAGCATTTCCACCTTTGATATTGAGTCCCAGCGAAGAATAGATACAATCAAGAAAATAACAATTGCTCCCGCTATGGAAATTCTTTTTGAAAGCAACGGAGCATTTTCCGATAGATTAACCGCCTTTTCCGCAAAAATCAGAGGCAAGCACGCTGACAGCGTGAAAAAGCGCATTGCCGCAGATATAGAAAAGCTTGAAAACGGAATCCTGCCCGACAGCGACAGATACCTTCCCCTTTGCTATGAAAGGGAGAGCTGTCTTTTCGACTACGGCAGGAATGTGATAATATGCGAGCATTCGGCCTGCAACGAAAGCTTCAAATCGGCTTCTGCACAGCATAACGAGGATATAAAAATGCTGTTCGAGGACGGGGTGCTTTGCAAGGGACTTGACCGTTATATGCTGACCAAGGCGGAGTATGGCGCAAAACTTGAAGAAATGGTTTTCGCCTATTTCGACAACTTTATGCGCGGCCACGACATAAGACTTTCAAAGCTTCTTAATGTCAGTGCGGGGCAGGTTGCCCCCTGGAGCGGCGAATACAAGTACCTTTTAGAAGAACTCAAGGCGTATCTCAGGGATAATTACAGCGTAATTGTCTTTGCAGGCACGGAAAAGGGCGCAAAGACCCTTGCGGAGGATTTAAGAGGTGACGGTATACCTGCGGATTACTCCGATTCCCCCAAAAAGCTTTATGCAAAGAGAGTCTATATAACAACAGGGGTGCTGACTTCAGGCTATAATTATCAGGAAGCGAAGTTAGCGGCAATCTCCCACACCGCAGTCAGCGTACAGACCCGCGAAAAACCCAAGCGCAAGAAAGCAGAGATAATAAATTCCCTCAATGATATAGCTGTAGGCGATTTAGTTGTCCACAACAGTTACGGTATCGGCGTTTTTGAGGGCGTACAGAAGCTTACCCAGGACAAAATAAGCAAGGATTATATAAAAATCCGCTATGCAGGCACAGATGTGCTTTATGTGCCTGTTACACAGCTGGATCTGATTTCAAGATATATCGGCAGCGGTGATATAAACACCGTAAAGCTGTCTAAAATGCACACCGACCAGTGGCAGAAGGCAAAGACCAAGGCAAAGGCTGCGGCAAAGGAAATGGCGGCGGAATTCATCCAGCTTTATTCAAAGCGTATGAAATCCAAGGGCTTTGCGTTCTACCCTGACAGCACCGAGCAGGCGGACTTTGAAAACCACTTCAACTATGTGGAAACCGATGACCAGCTTCGCTGTATCGCTGAAATCAAGCGTGACATGGAATCGGAAAGACCCATGGAAAGACTCCTCTGCGGCGACGTAGGCTTCGGCAAGACCGAGGTTGCCCTCCGAGCGGCATTCAAGTGTGTCATGAGCGGTAAGCAGTGTGCTATTTTATGCCCCACAACGGTTCTTGCATGGCAGCATTACCAGACAATTCTGAAGCGTATGGGTGATTTCCCTGTAAATGTGGATTTACTGTCACGCTTCCGCACTCAGAAGGAAATCAAGAAAACAATCGAAAAGCTTAAAGCAGGCACCGTTGATATCGTTGTGGGAACACACAGGCTTGTCCAGGACGATATCGGCTTCAGGAGTCTCGGACTTGTCATTATTGACGAAGAACAGCGCTTCGGCGTTGCACACAAGGATAAGTTCAAGGAAATGTTTGCAGGGGTGGACATATTAACCCTTTCCGCAACACCTATTCCCCGTACATTGAATATGGCAATGTCGGGAATCCGCGATATGAGTGTTATTGAAACCCCTCCTCAGGACAGACAGCCTGTAACAACCTACGTTATCGAGCATAACGAGGGTGTTATCACACAGGCTATCAACAAGGAGCTGCGCAGAAACGGTCAGGTTTACTATATCCATAACCGTATTGAAAGCATCATGCAGTGCGCCGCACAGCTTCACGCACTTGTGCCTGAAGCGAGAATAGGTATCGCTCACGGAAAAATGGAAGAAGACGAACTTCTTGAAGTATGGCGAAAGCTCCTTGAACATGAAATTGATGTGCTTGTCTGCACGACTCTTATAGAAACGGGTGTGGATGTGCCCAACTGCAACACCCTGATTATTGAAAACGCAGATTATATGGGACTTGCACAGCTTCATCAGCTTCGCGGAAGAGTCGGTAGAACAAACCGCCGTGCATTCGCTTATTTTACTTTTAAAAGAGGCAAAATGCTCAGCGAAATCGCCACCAAGCGTCTTGACGTCGTGCGTGAATTCACAAAATTCGGCTCGGGATTCAGAATCGCAATGCGCGACCTTGAAATCCGCGGCGCAGGCTCAATTTTAGGCGCAAGCCAGTCGGGACATCTTTCCGCGGTAGGCTATGATATGTATTTAAAGCTTCTTGACGAAGCGGTAAAGGAAGAAAGAGGCGAAACCGCTGAAGCAACACCCGAATGTCTCATTGACGTAAAGGTTGACGCATTTATTCCCGAATCCTATATTTCAAATCAGGCGCAGAGAATCAGCTGTTACAAGCGTATTGCTCTTATAAGAAACGAGGATGACGCTTATGATGTGACAGACGAGCTTATTGACCGCTACGGCGAACCGCCGAAGCCCGTATACGGACTTATTGAGGTTGCGGAGCTTCGTAACCTGGCGCAGAATATCGGCGTCTCGGAAATTATCCAGAACAAGGACGGTATCTGCTTCTATACGGAAAAGCCCGATATGAATAAAATCGGAATGCTCAACACAAAGCTTAACGGCAGAATAAATCTGAATCTTGCAGGAAAAATCTGCTTTAAAATTGCTCCCGAAAAGGGAGATACGGCACTTTCACTTATGAGAACAGTGCTGGAAGGATTACAGTAACAGGAAAGGAACAGGAAAAAATGTCGGTTTTTGACATTCTTGATAAATTAAAGGCGGAAAAAGAGCCGCCCCTTACAGGTGCGGTTGAATACATCGTCTGCGGTCTGGGAAATCCCGGCACACAGTACGAAAACACCCGTCATAATGCAGGTTTCATGGCAATTGACACCATAGCGAAGAATATAAACGCAGAGGTGAAAAAGCTTAAATTCAAGTCTCTTACGGGTGATGTAATGCTGGGCGGTGTGCGCTGTCTTTTAATGAAACCCACCACATTTATGAACAACAGCGGAGAGGCGGTACGAGAAGCGCTTAATTTCTACAAGCTTCCTCCCGAGCGGCTTATTGTCATCTATGACGATATCTCCATGGACGTAGGGCGCACACGAATCCGCAGAAAAGGCAGCGACGGCGGCCATAACGGCATAAAGAGCATTATTCTCTGCACGAACAGTGACAGTTTTCCCCGTATAAAAATCGGCGTCGGCGCAAAGCCTCACCCTGACTATAACCTTGCGGACTGGGTGTTGTCCCCGTTTTTAAAGGAACAGGCCGAAGCCCTTGAAGAATCCCTTTCCAACGCGGCAAAGGCGGCTGAGCTTATGGTGCAGGACAAGACAGACGAAGCCATGAACAAATACAACAAGTGATGGCAAAGATTTGATAAATCACCATTTATTTCACTTGACTGAAAAACCCAACAGATATATAATTAGTTCATACCCCTGAAAGGAGAAGAGGAATGGCGGAGAAAAAGAAAAAAGCGAAAAAGGAATCGGTAAAGCCTCTGAAACCTGTTTTCGCAAGCGCAAATATCATATATTCCGCAGTTTTCTTCGGGGCGGTCACTATAGCTATGCTGGCACTTCCCAGACCTGAGAAGTCGCTTATTGAACAGCGTCAGCTTGCCACCTTCCCCGAATTTACATATGAGGATTTTATAAACGGCACATATACAAACGGAATCACCGAGTTCTATGACGATACAGTACCCTACCGCGACGAAATCAAGAAGCTTGCCGCAGGGATAAAGGGTGCATACGGCGTAGAGCTCAACGACGCCGAAATACATGGTCAGCTTGTGGCAATTACCGAAGAGGAAGAGGATATTCCCGTGGTTGCTCCCGTTACAACCGAAAGCACAACGACAGCGGCTGACGGAGTTGCTCCCGCAGGTACAACCGCAGGAACGACTGCGCCCGTTACCACTACAACTGTTACCACCGAAAAGAATGTCAACGAAATCGCTGACGGTGTTATTACCAACGGACAGGTAGTTGTAAAGCGTTCGGACGGCCACTACTGGGCAATTTCCCTGTTCGGCGGCGGAAAGGGAACAACATATGCGTCTGCTCTCAACCGTTTCCATGAGGAGCTGGGTGACGATGTTCAGATTTATACCATGATTGCCCCAACTGCAGGCGAATATTATCTTCCTTCGAATTTTGCGGACTATAACGCGAGCCATCAGAAGAGCGTTGACAGCATAGCTTCACAGCTTGACGAGGATATTACAACGGTTGACGCAATTTCCGCACTGGCGGAGCATACAGACGAGGACATTTATCTGCGTACCGACCACCACTGGCAGCCCCTGGGCGCATACTATGCGGCGGAAGCCTTTGCAAAGGCGGCGGATGTGCCCTTTGCGGATATTTCCACCTATGAAAAGGTTGTAAAGGACGGTTATGTGGGTACCATGTATGCCTTTACCGAAAGCGCGAATATCCTGAATGACCCTGAACAGTTCGTTTACTACAAGCCTGCAAACGAATATACTACATATTATTATGACACAGCCTATAATTTTGATTATACCTTCCCGCTGTTCATTGATATGCCTGTAGGTTCTTCGTATTCTACCTTCATGGGCGGCGATATGAAGATTGTACGCATTGAAACCGACTGTAAGAACGGCAGAAAACTCCTTATCTTCAAGGACAGCTACGGCAATGCGGAAATTCCTTTCTATACAGGCTCATTTGAGGAAATATACGTCTGTGATATGAGATATTTCGACCTTAACGCGGTTGAATTCATCAAGGAGAATGGCATTACCGACCTTTTGTTCACAATGTGTACTTTCTCGGCGGTTGGCCCCAACGCAAACGGACTCCATACCGTACTTGACAATCCTACAAAGGCTGAGCTTGAAGAAATGGCGGCAACTGCTACCACAACAACAGCTCCCGAGCCTGAAGCAGAGGAAACTACAAAGAAAACCAAAAAGACAACCACAACAACACCTCCCGAGGAAGCTCAGGACGAAGAAACGGCGGTAACAACGACTGTCCCCGAAGATGAGCCCGAGGAGACAACAAAAAAGACGAAGAAGACAAAGAAGACCACCACCGAAGCACCTGCTGAGGCGGCTGAAGAAACCACAAAGGATAACGATGAAGAATAAAAAGGCGGCAGTTCTTGCTGTAATTTTGTGTATAGCCATGCTTTCCGCCTGTCAGAAAAATGAAAAAGTCGTCACTTTCAGAACGGTGGACACAGAGGGAGTTATAGCGTATATTGCCGCGGACAATGGCACAAGCGCCACCCCGGGCGAGGAGGAAGTCGCAGAAACCTGCGAAACTCCTGAAGCTGCCGCCGCTGAAACAACAACCGTCCGCACAAAGCACTACGAAACCACAATTCCGGGTACCCTTATCGGCGGCACAACCGCCGAAACCACTGCGGAAATAACCGAAAGCACCGACATTACCACTCTGCCTCCTGTGACAGAGGAGCTTATCACCTCGGAAAAACCCGAGGCGGTACAGGTTATGTCGGGCAGTTATGCGGAAATTGACGACAGCGGCCTTATGATATGTGATATTGACGGTCATTACTGGGCGATTATGCCATGCTGGGGCACATACGGTCTGTGCGAAAGCTGGACGGAAAGCGTAAATCAATTCAAGACACAGCTTCCCGATGTGAATGTATACAATATGGTTGTCCCTACCTCGGCGGAATTCTATGTGCCCGACGGCTTTGACAATTTCACGGGAAGCCAGTGGAATAAGGCAGAGCATATACGTGCGGGGCTTAAGAATGTTATAAATGTTGACGCATATTCTGCCCTTGCTGCCCATACGGATGAGCCGATTTACTCCCGCACCGACCATCACTGGATGCCTCTGGGCGGATACTATGCGGCGAAAAGCTTTGCAGAGAGCGCAGGAGTGCCATTTGCAGACCTGAACCGGTACAAAAAGGTATCAAGAGGCAGTTTTGTAGGCTCAATGTATATGTATACGGAAAGCTCCCTTATCTACAACGACCCCGAGCAGTTCGACCTTTACATTCCGCCCAACAACAGCACCCTGAAAACCACCTATTATGACGGTTATCTCGGCAGCGAACGGGCAGGGAATCTTATAACGACTCCTGACGCCAGCGGTTATTACTGCTCATTCCTGGGGGCGGATAATGTAGTGGCGGAAATTGAAACAGATGTGAAAAACGGGCGTACACTTGTGATTTTCAAGGAGAGCTACGGAAATGCCGTTGCGCCGTTCCTTACCTCCTCCTTTGAAAAAATCTACGTCTGTGACATAAGATATTTCTATAAGAACGCCGTGCAGTTCTGCAAGGAAGTGGGGGCAACCGACCTTCTGTTTTCGGTATGCACCTTTACCGCCGCAGGCACAAACGGCAATTACCTTGAAAAAATACTGAATTACTGAGAGGAACTCAATGAAAGACCTTTTTACCTACCCTTTTGACAGCGGTTATCTGCTTAAAAAGCAGAAGAGTCTGCGTAAGGAAATGAAAAATGACGGAGTAAAGCGTATTCCCGTGAAAATTGCCGTGCTGGCAGGCTCTACCGCCAATGCGGTCTGTGACCAGCTTGAGCTGTTTCTGCTGAATTACGGACTAGAGCCGTTATTCTATATCAGCGAATACGGTCAGTACTGGCAGGATGCAATGTTCCCTCCCGAGGAACTGACGCAGTTTGCTCCCGACCTTATCTATATCCATACCACAAACCGCAATATAAACCGTTACCCTTCCGTAACCGACAGCAGAGAGGAAGCGAAGGCGGCAATCGACGGCGAGTTTATGCGCTATAAGCAGATGTGGGAAAGCTTAAAGGATAAGTTCGGCTGTCCCATAATTCAGAACAATTTTGAACAGCCCCCCTTCCGGCTTTTAGGCAACTCCGACTGCTCCGATATTCACGGCAGAGTCAGAACGGTGAACGAGCTGAATCTCAGATTTGCGGATTATGCGGAAAATGAACAGAAATTCTACATAAATGATATAAATTACGTTTCCGCCTGCTACGGACTTGATAACTGGGCGGACAACCTCAGCTGGCAGATGTATAAATATGCCCTTGCACTGCCTGCCGTGCCCGTTCTTGCGGCGAATATTGCGGCGATTATCAAGGCAATTTACGGCAAGAATAAAAAGGTAATAGCCCTCGACCTTGACAACACCCTCTGGGGCGGAGTTGTAGGCGACGACGGAGCGGACAATATTAAAATCGGCATGGATTTACCCTCGGGACAGGTTTATTCCGAGTTCCAGGAGTATGTCAGACTCCATAAGGATTTAGGGGTACTGCTTACGGTATGCTCAAAGAATGATTACGAGAACGCCGAGGCGGGACTCAATCACCCCGACGGCACGTTAAAGCCTGACGATTTCACGGTAATAAAGGCGAACTGGGAGAATAAGGACAGAAATATCCTTGAAACGGCCAATGAACTGAATCTGCTCCCCGAAAGCTTCGTTTTTGCAGACGACAATCCCGCGGAACGCGAGATTGTACGCGAACAGCTTAAAGGTACAGCCGTACCGGAAATGGACGGAGCGGAGAATTACATCCGCATTATGGACAGGAACCGCTATTTCGAGGTGGTTTCCCTGTCAGATGATGACCGTAAGCGTACGGAAATGTATAAGGCCAACGCACAGCGTGCAAGCCTGGAGAAAAGCTTCTCCGATTACGGCGAATATTTGGACAGCCTTCAGATGTCCGCGGAGATAAAGAACTTTGCGCCGCCTTATTTACAGAGAATTGCCCAGCTTACCAACAAGAGCAACCAGTTCAATGTCACCACAAGACGTTACACCGACGCAGAAATCGAGAAGCTCGCCTCCGACGATGAATACATCACCCTTTACGGCAGGCTTTCGGACAAGTTCGGCGATAACGGCGTGGTTTCGGTAGTTATCGGTCATAAGGACAATGATACCTTACATATTGATTTATGGATAATGAGCTGCCGCGTTCTCAAAAGGGAAATGGAATTCGCCATGCTTGACAACGTGGTAAGCGAAGCGAAGAAATGCGGCATTTCAAAGATAAAGGGATATTACTATCCCACCGCGAAAAACGCAATGGTAAAGGAATTATTCGGTACTTTCGGTTTTACGAAGGTATCGGACACAGACGGAAATACTGTATGGGAGCTTGAAACAAGTGGTTTTGAACCCCGTACAAAGCATATAAATGTTAATTCGGAGGAAAATTAAAATGGATGAAATTTTTGAGAGACTCAACACAGTATTCAGGGACTTTTTTGACGACGAGGACATTGAACTGGACGAAGAGACAACAGCCGATGACATTGACGACTGGGACAGCCTGAACCATATCACACTTATGGCGGCAGTCGAGGACGAGTTCGGAATCCGCTTTACCATGGGCGAGGTTTCGGGCATGAAGAACGTGGGCGAAATGGCTCAGATTATCAAGAACAGAGCATAAACACAGCATTCTGGCGGGAGAGAGGTGACGGAAATGAGAAAGCTGTCGAGACTCAGGGTAAACGGCTGGATTTTTCTTGCCTTTGTTTTCCTGTATTTTGCAATACTGTTCATTACCGCACTTTTTTCCACTCTTCAGATTGTGGGAATCTGTTACAGCGGATTTACGGAAATCACAGAGGAGGGCGCAAGGCTTGCGCATTACGAATATCAGGTTGATGACAGGGTATACGGCTACTCCGTGAACATTGAGGACACCTCGGAGTTTCTTGTGCCTCAGCTGGAAACGGTTTTCTATTTCAAGGAATATCCCTCGGTACGCACCGACTCAACCGTAATATTCATCTACCCCACATTCATTGCTGTATGTGCTCTTGCCTTTGCTCTTATCTTCCGCCACGGCACAGACGAGCTGACAGAGGAATCCTCTACCCTCGGTATTTATGTGCTTCCCGTGATTTTTTCGTTTATTTCCCTGTTTCCCGTATGTAAGAACGTGTGGGAGGTATGCGGTCTTTACACAAGCGTTATGAGTGCCTTTGAAAACGCACAGGAAAGTGTTTATGCCCTTGCAAAATCTCTGGGATATATAAATCTGAACCTGCTTTTATGGGGCGTATGGACGAAAATTGCCGAACGCCGCAGAAAGAAACCGAAGAAAGAAAAAACAGCGTTACGGCAGGAAAGCTGATTATTTTTGTAAATATTCCCATATTGACAAACAAACATGATTGTATTATTATTTTACTGTAAAAAAATAATGTAGAACAGCCTATCTATAAGAAAGGAACGACCTTTTATGACAGAAGTAATTGATGTGTCGAGAATTTTCGGCGAGGACGTTTTCAATGAGTCTACAATGCGAAAAAGACTCCCCAAGGAGGTTTTCAAGAAGCTCAAGGAAACCATGAATACAGGCAGTGAGCTTGACGGAACAATAGCCGAAAGCGTTGCCACAGCCATGAAGGACTGGGCAATCGAAAAGGGCGCGACCCACTACACACACTGGTTCCAGCCTATGACAGGCATTACCGCAGAAAAGCACGACAGCTTTATTGCTCCCACGGGCGACGGCACAGTTATCATGGAATTTTCGGGCAAGGAGCTTATAAAGGGCGAGACCGACGCTTCTTCCTTCCCCTCGGGCGGTATCCGCGCAACCTTTGAAGCCAGAGGCTACACCGCATGGGACCCTACCTCCTTCGTATTCGTCAAGGATTCAACACTTTATATACCCACAGCCTTCTGTTCCTATACAGGCGAGGCTCTTGACAAGAAAACACCCCTTCTCCGCTCCATGGACGCGCTCTCCGAGCAGGCACTGCGTATTCTCCGCCTTTTTGGAAACACCACATCAAAGCGTGTTATTCCCACAGTAGGCGCAGAGCAGGAATATTTTTTAATAGACAAGTCCGTTTACGAAAAGCGTAAGGACTTACTCTACACAGGCCGCACCCTTTTCGGTGCACCTGCACCCAAGGGTCAGGAAATGGAAGACCACTATTTCGGCGTAATCAAGCAGAGAGTCTCCGACTACATGAAGGACCTTGACATGGCTTTATGGAAGCTGGGTGTTCCCTCTACCACAAAGCACAACGAGGCAGCACCTGCACAGCACGAAATGGCACCGATCTTCGCTTCCGCAAATATTGCCGCAGACCAGAACCAGCTGGCTATGGAAATGATGCAGAAGATTGCCAAGAAGCATGACATGGTATGTCTGCTTCACGAAAAGCCCTTCAAGGGCATCAACGGTTCAGGTAAGCACGACAACTGGGCATTATCCACCGACGACGGACAGAATCTTTTAAAGCCCGGCCGTTCTCCCAGCGAAAACGCACAGTTCCTTACCTTCCTAGCCGCAGTTATCAAGGCGGTTGACGATTATGCGGAACTGCTCCGCCTTTCCGTTGCAACAGCAGGCAACGACCACCGTCTCGGTGCTCACGAGGCTCCACCCGCTATTATCTCCATATTCCTCGGAGATGAGCTTGACGAGGTTGTAAAGGCAATTATCGACGGCAGAACCGTTGTAAAGAAGTCTGCATACTTCGACCTTGGCATCATCTCCCTCCCAAAGTTCAAGAAGGACAACACCGACCGCAACAGAACCTCCCCTTTTGCCTTCACAGGTAACAAGTTCGAGTTCCGTTCCGTAGGTTCAACCCATAACGTAGCAACTCCCAACATTATTTTAAATACAATCGTAGCTGAATCTTTCAGAGTTTTCGCTGACGAGCTTGAAAAGGCAACTCCCGAAAACTTTGACGACATGCTCCACAACCTGCTTGTTGAAACCTTCAAGAAGCACGGCAGAGTTATCTTCAACGGCAACGGCTACGGTGAGGAATGGGTAAAGGAAGCAACCGAAGTAAGAGGCCTCCCCAACCTTGTTTCCACTGTTGACGCACTTCCTCATTTTGAGGATGAAAAGTCAATTGAACTTTTCACAAGACACAAGGTATTCTCTGAGCGTGAAATACATGCGCGTGCGGAAATCCTCTTTGAAAATTACTACAAGACCCTCAACATCGAGGCTCAGACAGTAGTTGAAATGGTGAAGCGCGACTATACTCCCGCGGTTATGTCCTATCAGAAGGTCCTCTGCGATATTATCGCTTCCAAGCAGACAGTAGGCATGGATATCGGCGTGGAAAAGGAAATGGTTGTAAGAATCTGCGCTCTCACAACCTCCATGACAAAGAAGAACAGCGAACTCTGCGCATATCTTGAAGAAGTAAAGACAATCACAGATGTTCAGAATATTGCAAGATTCTATCATGATAAGGTTTTTGCAAAGATGAACGAAATCAGGGCAGATGTAGATGAGCTTGAAACAATGGTTGCAAGTGATTACTGGCCTGTACCCAATTATGGTGAGATTTTATTCAGTGTTAAATAAGCTGCGGGCTGCAGCAGGCAGTTCCGCCTTTTGTAAGGCAGGATTAACTGAACAATAAAGATTAACGGCGGAGTCGTACATAGTACGGTTCCGCCGTTTTTTATTTGTTCTTTCTCTTGAAAATCTCAATAATTATGATAATCGTCAGCATAACAACCGCCGCGACAATCAGCATAAACAGCCATATAGGGAAAACCCCGAAAATCATTCTGTCTGCCTCGGTAAATTCTTCCGCACCCTCGGCAAATGCGGTGATATTCATAAAAAAGCACGCCATTGCACAATAAATACAGGCAATAATATATCTGATTTTCTTCATACTGTTCTCCTCGGAATTTGTACTTGTTTAGTATATTGTAAACCATTACGCCGCTTTATTCAATAGTAATTTTCAACATATTTTCTGCTCCGATTTGGTTATCGGTGGTTTATTACTAAAAAATGCCGCTTTTCTATTGCTTTTTTTCGGAAAATGTTGCATAATGGAAATATAACCATAAAAAGAAAAAGGGGAAAGATACGATATGAATTTTATGCAGATTGACGTCTATACCAACTCCGAAGCGGTAAATGTCCTTGTAATCCGCCTTTCTGAACTTGGCATAAACGGTTTTACAATTCACGACAGCGCAGATTTCGAGGAATTTCTCGAAAATAAGGATATGAACTGGGACTATGTTGACGACGACCTCATGGGTCTCAAGGATATGCCCACCCACATCACCCTTTACTTACAGGACAACGAGCAGGGCATGGAAACCCTTTCTGAACTGAAGGGTGTGCTTGCCGAACTGCGCAAGTCCGACAGCGGTTATTACGGCTCTCTTGAAATGAAGATCGACAACGTAAAGGAAGAGGACTGGGCAAACAACTGGAAGCAGTATTACAAGCCTTTTACAGTAGGAGAAAAGCTTATAGTAAAGCCTTCATGGGAGGATGTTTCCGACATCGGGGAAAGAAAAATCCTTGAAATCGACCCCGCCTCCACCTTCGGTACAGGCCAGCATCACACCACAAGACTTGTAATGGAAAAGCTTGAAGGCATCATAAACGGTGGCGAAAAAGTGCTTGACCTTGGCTGTGGAAGTGGTATTCTGTCCATCGCGGCAATGCTTCTGGGTGCAGAAAGCGCATGCATGGTTGATATTTTTAAGAACGCAGTTGACACAGCGGCGGAAAATATGGAAAAGAACGGATTTTCTTCCGATAAATACAAGGCATACTGCGGTAATATCCTTGCGGACGAGCTTTTAGTCAACGAAATCGGCACAGGCTATAATGTAGTTGTGGCAAATATCGTTGCCGATGTAATTATCGGTATGAGTGAATATTTCCGTAACTTTATGGCTGTTGGTGCAACCCTTGTAGTTTCCGGAATTATTACCGAAAGACTGGACGAGGTGCTTGCGGCGCTGAAGAAGAATGGCTTCTCAATCGTTTCAACTGCCGTTCAGGAAGGTTGGAACGTAATTGTTCTAAAATAAGATTACCGAATAAATCGAAAGGACAGCAAATATGATAACCATAAGCGTCTGTATGATTGTAAAGAATGAGGAGGAGCAGCTCCGCGCCTGCCTCGAAAGCCTCAGACCCATTGCCGATGAGATTATTATTGCGGATACGGGTTCGACCGACCGTACAAAGGAAATTGCGGCGGAGTTTACCGATAAAATCTATGATTTTCCGTGGATTGACGACTTTTCCGCGGCGCGCAACTTCGTTTTCTCCAAGGCAACCATGGACTACATATACACAGCCGACGCCGACGAGGTTATTGACGAAAAGAACATAGAGCTGTTCAAAAAAGTTAAAGCGGCAATGCTGCCTGAAATTGAGATTGTGCAGATGTATTATCTCAACCTTATGGAAACCAATACCGCTTATAATTCCAAGCGTGAAATGCGTCCGAAGCTTTTCAAGAGACTCCGCACCTTTGAATGGATAAATCCCGTTCACGAAACGGTAAGACTTGACCCTGTAATCTACGACAGCGGCATTGAAATTCAGCATCTCGCAAAGGGAAGCCACGCAAAGCGGGATTTCAGAACCTTCCAGAAGGCTTTGTCAAAAGGCATGCGCCTTGACAGGGTGCTTCACGGCATGTATGCCAAGGAGCTTTTCATTGCAGGCGACAACGAGGATTTAGCCGAAGCGGAGGAGTTCTACAAGCTGAGCCTTTCCGACCCGTCCAGAAGCGCTGACGAAAAACGGGAGGCTGCCTGCGTGCTGGCAAGACTTTACCGCAGGACAGGTAACAATGCCGAGTTTTTCCGTCTGTCCATCCACGAAGCCATGAGCTGCCCCTGTAGTGAAATGTGCGTTGAAATCGGGGATTATTTCTATGAAAACGGCAAGTATGACGAAGCTCTCTGCTGGTACTATGACGGTATTTTTGAGACGGAAGCGGTGATTTCTGTCTACACAAAGGGGACAGAGTATCTTAAAAAGCTTGCGGACTGTTACAGAAAAACAGGCGACAATGAAAATGCGGCTAAATATGAAAACCAGGCAGAGAAATGGGAAGTACCTGAAATTGTTTAAAATAAACATATATTACGGCATTGCAAAACATAAAAATCTATCACAAATAAAGACTTTTTGTAAAAAAAGTCTTTATTTTTTTCTTAATCTATGCTATAATAAACTGAATAATGATAATTTTCAGTGAAAGGACAAAAGAGTTGGCAACTATCATATCAATCGTAAACCAGAAGGGCGGCGTAGCAAAGACCACAACAGCCATAAACCTCTGTGCTTCTCTCGGCGCAATGGGCAAGAGAGTGCTGCTTGTAGACCTTGACCCTCAGGGTAATGCAACTACAGGCTACGGCTATGCAGGTGCCGCGAAGAAAACCCTTGAATATACTACATATGAAGTGCTTATGGGCGAAGTACGCCCTGCACAGGCTATACTTAAAACAAAGTTTAAAAATGTTTCAATCATGCCCGCAACTTCAAACCTTGCGGAAGCGGAAATCAGACTTTTACAGTTCGAGAATAAGACCCTCTGTCTTAAAAAGGCATTGTTACAGGTAAAGGATGAGTATGATATCATAATCATCGACTGTCTCCCCTCTCTTGGTATACTTGCCCTGAACGGACTTTCCGCCTGCGACAGAATTATTATCCCCATGCAGTGCGAGCCGTACAGTTTAGAGGGTGTTGCAGAGCTTCTTGCCACTGTAAAGCGCGTGAAGAAATCCAGCAACCGCAACTTACAGCTTATGGGTATTGTCTTTACAATGCTGGATAAGCGTCTCACAGTAAACAGGGAAGTTATGAGAAGCATAAAGGCGAATTTCCCTGAGGATACTATCTTCAGGACAGAAATACCCAGAAATGTAAGAATTTCCGAAGCTCCCAGCCACGGCGAGCCTATCATGTACTATGATCCCAGCTCCAAGGGCGCGGAGGCTTATGCATCTCTTGCAAAGGAAGTTGCAAGAAAATGTAAAGAAACAGAAGAAATGCTTTGACGGAAAGGAGATTCAATGGCAAAGAAATCAGCTTTAGGAGATAATTTATCTTCAATTTTCGATGATGACGGCCTTTTCGGCACAGAAGAAGTCTCAGCTCCCCAGAAGCTTAAGATTACCGAAATCGAGCCCAACAAGAAACAGCCCCGAAAGACCTTCAATGATGAAGCACTGCAGGCGCTTGCGGATTCCATTGTGGAAAACGGCATTATCCAGCCACTTACCGTAAGACCTTACGGCGATGTATACCAGATTGTTGCAGGCGAAAGACGCTGGAGAGCAGCAAAGATTGCAGGGCTCAAGGAAGTTCCCGTAAGAATCATGGAGCTTTCCGATGAGCAGACTATGCAGATTGCCCTTATCGAGAACCTGCAGCGTGAGGACCTGAACCCCATTGAAGAAGCTCTCGGTTATCAGCAGCTTATCGACACCTTCAGCATGAAGCAGGACGAGGTTGCAAAGCGTGTGGGCAAGGCGCGTTCCTCCGTTACAAACGCTTTAAGACTCCTGACACTTCCCGAGGATGTAAAGATAATGGTCCGCGACGGCCAGATTTCCGTGGGACACTGCAAGGTAATCATCGGCGTGCCCGACGAGAAGGACCAGCGTGAGCTTGCACAGAAGGTTGTAAACGACGGAATAAGCGTACGCACCCTTGAAAAGCTTGCGAAGCAGATAAAATCAGAAAAGAAGCCCAGAGCAAAGCCGCCCAAGGATATTTTCCTTGTAGAAGCGGAAATCAGCATGACTGATTTTGTAGGCAAGCCTGTCCGTATAGACAAATCAAAGGACAGATACACCATGAGCATCGACTGCAAGACGGAAGAGGAGCTCAGAGAGCTTATCGCATTCCTGTCACAGAAATAAAACAGTTTCCAGAAAAAATGAATTTGGTTCCAACAGACTTTTCCCTAAATTAACATTTCAGAATTGAGAGGTAATGATTATGTCAGTTAAGAAAAAAAGTCCCGTTTCAACCCTAATCGGAATTATTGTCCTTGTTGCAGTGATAGGTATACTCTATTACGGCCTTGTACTCTGCACACAGGCAGGTCCTGCGGCGCAGGAAGCGGCAAGAAAAGCCGAACTTAAACTTAAACCGGAAACAATCTATGATATTTCAGCTATCCCGTACGATATGCTTTCTGAGGAATTCCAGCTTGTGATTTCCAGAAGCCAGTACGAGGAAGTTGTGAAGCAGACTGCTCCGTCCCAGAAGACCATTGATCTTTTCCAGAAAATTGACAAGGTTGAGGGAAAGGCAGAATTCTTACAGGGTGCCGCAATTTATTACTGCGGCACAGTTGAAAACCCCATAAAGGGCGTAATGAAGATTCAGGGCATTGAATACGAAGTGGCCCATTCTGTTGAATTCGCCCCTAATGTTGAGAATTTCGAACCCGAGGTAATCAACTGGACAATTACTATTGAACGTCTTACACGTGCATAAGATAAAACAGATGAAAGGACTTAAAAAAGATGCTTGACATTAAATTTTTAAGAGAAAACCCCGAAATAGTAAAACAGAATATTAAAAATAAATTCCAGGACAAAAAAGTTGGCCTTGTTGACGAAGTTATTGCCCTTGATGCAGAAAGCAGAAAAGTGAAAGGCGAAGCTGATAATCTCCGCGCTTCAAGAAATAAAAACAGC
>JAZSFL010000042.1:0-25783 GCA_045532185.1 Ruminiclostridium sp. | reverse complement strand
TACTTGAAATTTTCAAGGGTTGTTAATTCGTACTTAGATTGTTCAATTTTCAAGGTACTCATCGCCGCCCCTCGCGAGACAGCTTAATTATTATATCACAGCCTTGACCTGTTGTCAATACCTTTTTTAAACTTTTTTTAAGAAAGTTTTTGTGATTCCCGACCGCCTCTCAGCGGGTCAGCTTTGTTATTATATCATCATCACCCCTCTTTGTCAACACTTTTTTTTCGTTTCTACAAAAATGTGTTTTTATTTCTGGTTTTATTAACCTTTGTTGTCAAAATTCAACATAAAAGGGCATTATCCTGAGATAATACCCTTATATATTATGCTTTTTTCCAGAAATTCACAGCTGCGATTATATTGCCGATAAGTGTTGCACCCATAGAAATAACCGCATTCGTCACAAAGGCTTTCCTGGTTACTTCGACATCCAGCGAACCGATTGTCCATTCAAAAGCATCAGCAAAAGATATTGCCAGATCGTACTCTTCCTTGAAATCAGCCATTACATCGAATACCGACATACCGACAACACCTGCAAAAACCATCACAAGCGTCAGAATGAAGGAAATCACTATTCCTTTTTTGTCGAGGGAACGCCCACCCAGATAATATCCGCCGTAGACTGTAAAAATTATCGCAAGGCATCCCCATACGGAAATAATATCCAGGAAATGTGCAAATGCAATCCATATAACAAGTCCTATAAGTCCCATAACAAGTGCACCTATAATACCCATAGGCACATTGCTGTCATCCGCAAAAGAAGCACTCCTTGTGTAGGAGGAGTGAGCAGAGGCAGGATTATAGGGCGGAGGGGTTGTGTTGTTATACCCTCTGTTTATACCATCACCTGCGCTGAAACGCGGAGCGGTCTCATCGCTGAGTTTTTCATATGTAACCCTTGCCTGGCCGTAATCAAGAGGCTGAACCGCATCAGGACCATCAACAGCTGAAACATGTCTTTCCTCGCGGTGCGAATTGGGATTTATAAGCGGAACAGAACCGTCTGCTTCAAGAGGCGTTTCCTCTGCTTCAAGCTGAGGGTGTCCCGTTGTAACGGTAGGCATTTCAACAGTAGATTCGATTTCCTCTATATCAAAATCCTCGCCGTCATTGCTGTCATCGTACACCTCTGTGACATCGTTACTTCCGTCATCTGTTTCAGGGGTAATCTCTTTCAGTACAATGTCACCGTTTTCTATAAGAAGGTTATCCACCTCACGGTCGAGTCTGGCTTCTTCAGCCGCCATTCTTGCCTTTTCCTCAGCAAACTCACGTTCAGCCTGTTCAAATATCAGCGAACGGGGTCTTTCAGGCTCAGGCTTCGCTTCTTCATAAAGGAAAGTATCAAAGTTTTCTTCAGGTGTATTTTCCGCAGGCTCAATCGTCTGCGTCTCAGAAACTTCTTCCTTATCCGCTTCATCAAACATAAGAGCAGACAAATCAGCAGGTTCTTCCTTGACCTCGTTTATAGGCTCTTCAACAATCTTTTCCTCAGGATTATATTCAAACTCCTTCAGGGAAAACTCCTCTTCCGCCGCAGACGAAACAGGAGCGGGGGCAGATTCTTCCTTTTTTTCTTCGCGTCTGTATTCAAATTCCGCAAAAGGCGATTCACCTTTTTTCTCTTCGGAAACAACAGCACTTTCCTCAACGGGAGTGAGTATTGCCGCTTTCTCAGACGCAGATGCTTCAGCGTAAGCTACCGCAACATCCGCAGTGCTTGTTTCCGTTTTTTCGGAAGCAACGGACGCGCCGAACGAAGACAATGAAGCTGAGGAAGAATTTTTGCAGGCACAGATGAAAATATACTTTACACCACAGGACGGGCATGCCTGCGCAACAGCGCCATCTGTATCATAAATGCTGAGATTTTCCGCTGAGCCGCATTCACAGCAGCAGTTCACATAATTGTTACGTGAAAGCTCGGTTGTAAAATCATATATGAATCTCTTGAGATTGTTTACATTTGCAAAATCGTCGGAAGAGCGGGTAAGCGCAACAGCAACACCCGTATCATTCACCATGAACTTTTTAATAAATTCAGGATTCTTCTGCTTCTGCTCTTCAAGATACTGTCCGGCAGTTGTAAGAGTGCCGAATTCTCCTTTTCTCGCCCAGAAAAGACAACCGTAGCTTCCTGTGGAGAGATTTTCCTTTACAGCAACAGAATACCCTTTTATCTGTCCTATAAGCGCATCATACCCGTCATAATAATCAAGACCGATATTAACGCCCGTATTCAGCAGTTCACGCATAAAAATCTTCCTTTCCATTGCACATATGGCAATATTCCCGTGGGAACACGCCATTAGGTTATATAATACATTATTTTTGTAATAAAGTCAATAAATATATTGAAATATATTTATAATTGTGTTATAATTTATTGTGGTTCAGAACATTATTTTGCATTGAGGTGATAAAAATGTCAAAAGCAAATGTAATCAAAGCAAATTCATATATACCCGTTTCAGCCGCGCCCTTCATGGTGCCGCTCCCTCTTCATCTGGAACTGTATTACAGCAACATTCTGCTGTGTGTATATACGGTTTCAGAAGATGGTGTTGTTGACTTCACATACAATATAAATACGGATATACCGATTCTGACTCCTGTGCACCGCAAGCTCAAGGCAGAGGATATCTATTTCCTCATCCGTTCCCGTATCTTCCCCGACAACCCCTATATTGCACCGTACGAACTTCAGCGTCTGGGTCTTTCCAGCTACGAACCCTATGAAATTCTTATGAAGACTCACGGCATTATGCAGAGTGACTGCTACTGGCTCAAGGCAGCCGAGGAGCAGATCAGTTACGGAATGGCAATGGAGCAGTATCTGGATTATTACAGACTTACCCCTGAACAGAGAGCCGAAAAATACAGGGCTGCAGGCGAAAACAAGATAGAAGAGTACGCCGCAGAAGCATTCGAAAATATCGAAGAATTCTTAAAATCATAAGAGAGGAAAACAAATGGAAAACCCTTCATACATTTTTGAAAGAACCGCACTTTACTACGAAACTGACCAGATGGCTATCGTCCATCACTCAAACTACATCAGATGGTTCGAGGAAGCGCGTATCGCCTATATGCGCGACAAAGGCTTCCCCTACTCCAGAATGGAGGAAATGGGAGTAATGATTCCTGTAATGGGCGTTGAATGCAGATACCACAGACCTGTGAAATTCGAGCAGACTGTGCTGATTTATGTGAAGATCACAGAGTTCAGCGGCGCAAAGCTGGAAATCGAATATGAGGTATGCGACAAGGAAACCGGTAATATCCATATTACAGGTCATTCAAAGCACTGCTTCGTAAAGTCCGACACCTTCAGACCTATCCGACTCAAGAAGGATTATCCTGAAATGGCGGAAATATTTGAATAAAAAGAGGTAATTATGCAGAACTATGATGTAATTATCGTAGGCGCAGGCGCAGGCGGCGTTTTCATGGCCTACGAATTTACAAAACTCGATAAGAACATAAAAGTATGCATTATTGACAGAGGCGGTCCCATCAAAAACCGTACCTGCCCAATCGACGGAAAGAAAATAACCTCCTGCGTCCACTGCAAAACCTGCAGTATAATGAACGGCTTCGGCGGCGCAGGTGGTATGTCCGACGGAAAGTACAACATTACCAATAATTTCGGCGGCGACCTTTATACTCATACAGGAAAAGAAGAAGCAATCGCTCTTATGGAATACGTGGATGAAGTCAATCTTAAAATGGGCGGTGAGGGCGCAAAGCTTTACAGCACTGTTACCAGCGATATAAAGGCGGAAGCCCTGAAGCACGACCTTCATCTTCTTGATGCACAGGTAAGACATCTCGGTACCGACCGCAACCGTGAGATTTTACAGAACATTTACGACTATGTAAAGGATACGGTGGATATTCATTTCCATGAAGAGGTCGCATCAATCGAAAAGAAAGATGATAAATTCTGTGTTGAAACTGAAAAGGACTCCTACTGCTGTAATCAGGTAGTTGTTGCGGCAGGCCGTTCAGGCTCAAAATGGATTTCAGGACTTTGCGACAAGTTCGGAATTCAAACAAAGAGCAACCGCGTTGACATCGGCGTAAGAGTTGAAATTCCTGCGGCGGTTTTTGAACATATTACTTCAAGAGTATATGAAAGTAAAATAGTCTACCGCACCAAGAAATACGGTGACCTTGTCCGCACATTCTGTATGAATCCTTACGGCGAGGTTGTAAACGAGAACACCAACGGTATCATTACCGTAAACGGTCACAGCTATTCCGACCCGAAATACCATACCGAAAATACGAATTTCGCACTTCTGGTTTCAAATACATTCTCTGAACCCTTCAGAGACAGCAATCTTTACGGCGAATCCATTGCAAGACTTTCAAATATGCTGGGCGGCGGCGTTATTGTCCAGCGCTTCAGCGACCTTGTGGCAGGAAGAAGAACAAACGACCACAGATTTTCCCAGTGCTTCTTAACCCCCACATTAAAGGCGACCCCGGGTGACCTGAGCCTTGTTATCCCGAAAAGACAGCTTGATGACATCATAGAGATGATTTACGCTCTGGATAAAATTGCCCCCGGTATGGCAAACGACGACACTCTCCTTTACGGCGTTGAGGTCAAGTTCTACAACTCCAAGGTAAGTGTTGACGAAAACCTTGAAACTGCAGTAAAGGGACTTTATATAATCGGCGACGGCTCGGGCGTTACACACTCCCTGTCACAGGCTTCAGCCTCGGGCGTGTACGTAGCAAGAATCATAGCGGATTTATATGAATAAACCGCATAAATAAACCAAATCTTTAAAAAGGAAGGACACAGAAAATGAACGTCTGGCATGATATTGACAGCAAAAGAATCGAACCCTACAACTTTCTCTCCATAATAGAAATCACAAAGGGCAGCAAGAAAAAATACGAACTTGACAAGGAAAGCGGTATTCTTATTCTTGACCGTATCCTTTATACATCAACCCATTACCCAGCAAACTACGGCTTTATTCCGAAAACTTTAGCCGACGACGGTGACCCGCTGGATGTTCTCGTGCTCTGCAATGAACCTATTGACCCTATGGTGCTGGTTCCCTGCTATCCTATCGGCGTAATCAGCATGGTGGATAACGGAAAGAATGACGAAAAAATTATCGCTATCCCCTTCGAAGACCCCAACTATAACTCCTACCGCAGCATTGAAGCGCTTCCCCGTCATATCTTTGAAGAAATGCAGCATTTCTTCAGCGTTTACAAGCAGCTTGAAGGAAAAACCACCGCTGTAAACGAGGTACAGGGGCACAAGGCAGCAGCGGCAGTTATTGAACAGTGCATAAAGAACTACAAGGAAAAATTCGGCGATGATTCGGAGGTACAGGCATGATTGCAAAGACATCACCCATGGGTTGGAACAGTTGGGACTGCTACGGCGCTTCAGTTGATGAAAAAACAGTAAGAGCGAACGCAGAATATATGGCAAAGAACTTAAAGCAGTTCGGCTGGGAATATATCGTCGTTGATATCCAGTGGTCACAGCCTACCGCTACCTGCCACGAATATGAGCCTTTTGCCGACCTTTGTATGGACGAATACGGCAGACTTATTCCTGCGGAAAACCGTTTCCCCTCCTCAGCAGGCGGAAAGGGCTTTGCGCCTCTGGCTGAATATGTGCACTCCCTCGGTCTGAAGTTCGGTATTCATATTATGCGCGGTATTCCCCGTCAGGCAGTTCATCAGAACGTCAGAATCAAGGGCACGGACAAGACTGCCCGTCAGATTGCAAGTACAAACCGCATCTGTCAGTGGAATCCTGATATGTACGGAGTTGACGCAGACAAGGACGGCTCAAGAGCATACTATGACAGTGTTTTTGAGCTTTACGCCTCCTGGGGCGTTGACTTTATAAAGTGCGATGATATCTGCCGTGAAATGAGCCACGCAGAAGAAGAGCTTATCATGCTCAGTGACGCTATGAAGAACTGCGGCAGGGATATGGTGCTGAGCCTTTCTCCAGGACCAGCAATTCTCGAAAAAGCAGAACTTTACAAGCAGACTGCGCATATGTGGCGCATTACTGACGATTTCTGGGATAAGTGGGAACTCCTTTACGCTATGTTCGAACGCGCCGAAAAGTGGTGCACACATACAGGCGCAGGAAACTGGCCCGACGCAGATATGCTCCCCGTAGGTGCGATTTTACAGGATTATGATAAGAACAACCGCACAAAGTTCACAAAGGACGAGCAGTACACAATGATGACCCTGTGGAGTATTTTCCGCTCGCCTCTTATGATAGGCGGAGAAATGACGGTTATGGACGATTTTACCCTGAAGCTTCTCACAAACGAGGGCATTCTCGGTATGCACAAGGACGCCCGTCACGCTCATCAGGTATGGCGTAAGGAAATTGACGGTGTTGAGCACGTTTTATGGGTTGCCGCAGGCGCAAATGGCGGCTTCTACCTTGCAGTATTCAATGCAGGCGAAGCTGACAGCGAGATTGAAATCAACCTCGAAGATGTTGAAATCGACGGCAAGGTAAACGGCAATGAGCTGTGGAGCGGCGAAGCCGTAACAGCTGACGGCAAGCTTTCCGTAAAGCTTCCGAAGCACGGCGCGAAGGCGTATTATTTCAATGCTGTATGATGAAGAAATGATGCTTCTCGCAATAGAAGAAGCAAAGAAGGCAGAAGCTATGGGCGAAGTACCCATAGGCGCGGTTATTGTCGACGAAAGCGGCGGAATAATCGGCAGAGGCTATAACACAAGAGAAACCGAACAGCGTCCTACAGGACACGCAGAATTGATTGCAATTGAGGAAGCGGCAAAGCATAAGAATAACTGGCGGCTTTCGGACTGTACTCTTTATGTCACTCTTGAGCCATGCCCCATGTGCGCAGGCGCAATTATGAATGCAAGGCTTAAAAGAATAGTTTACGGTGCATTTGACGAAAACGGCGGCGCATTATCCTCAGTTATCTCTCTTTATGAACATAATTTCGGCTACAAGCCGTTTGTAAGAAGCCGCATTCTTGAAAAAGAATGCGCTTCACTTTTAACAGAATTTTTCAAGAACCTAAGAAAGGCAGATTAACAGTTGAACCGATATAAAGCCCTTGCGGCTAACACTATAATCCTCGGTCTCGGACAGTTCGGCTCAAAGTTCCTGATAATCCTTATGATGGGTTTCTATCAGGCAACTCTCGGAACTACCGGATACGGCGAAATCAACAACATAATAGATACAGCTACACTTCTGATGTCGGTAGCCACCCTTTCAATAGGCGAGTCAATCATCCGCTTCGGACTTGACAATGCCTTTGACAACAGGCAGGTTTTCTCAATCGGTGTCAGAGTCACAGGTATCGGTCTTGCGGCTATACTGCTGTTTGTTCCGCTTATCGGACTTTTTTCAAATCTCTTCCCTGACAATGCGGTATTCGCTCTGCTCAGCGATTATGCGTGGATAACAGTTGCCTACGTTGTAACTGGAAGCCTTAAAAGCTGCTGTGCATTGTTCGTACGCTCGGTAGGTCATGTAAAGCTTTATGCAATCGACGGTATTCTTACAACCGTTATGAATATCGTTTTCAACCTTATCCTGCTCCTCGGATTCAGAATGGGAAATATCGGCTATCTGCTGTCGGTAATTCTCGCAGATATCTGCTCTATTGCTTTCCTGACTCTTATGGCAAAGCTGTGGAAATATGTCATTTTCACGGGAATCAGCAAGGATATGATAAAATCCATGATGAGCTTCTGTCTGCCTATGATACCAACAGCGGTAATGTGGTGGATAATAAACTCATCGGGCAGCTTCTTCGTCTCGGAATTCATAAGCTTTGAAGCCAGCGGCATCTACAAGGCGGCATACAAATTCCCCAGTATGATTTCCATTTTTTCGGGGATCTTCTCACAGGCGTGGAATATGTCCGCAATCACTGAAAATAACTCAAAGACAATTGCAAACTTCTACACTAACGTATTTAATATTTTCCAGTCCTTCGTGTATGTACTCGCCGCAGGACTTATGCTGGTAATAAGACCTGCAATTCTGATTTTCTGCGAGCCTGAATTTGAAATTGCATATCAGTATACACCCTTTCTTATTCTTTCAGTTTCATTCACCTGTTTCTCAACCTTTATGGGCAGTGTTTATGTTGCTTCAAGAAAATCCGTACGTTCTATGATTACCGCAGCAATCGGCGCAGTAATAAATGTAGTGCTGAACATTGTGCTGATAAAGACTATGGGGCTTCACGGTGCGGCAATTGCTGCTTTTGCAAGCTTCCTTGTCATCTTCATCATCCGTGCGGCTGATACAAGAAAAATAGTAAGAATGGATATGAAGCTTCCGAAGATGCTTCTTAACTCCGTTCTGCTTCTCGGAATGAGTGCGATTATTATTTTTGCAACTGATATTGTTGTTTATTATGCGGCTCTTGCGGTATTGTTCCTGCTCATTGCGGCAATCAACTTCCGCTCGGGTCTTAAGGCAATTAGAATCATACTTAAAAAGGAACAATTTGAGAGATGAAAAAATACTATCTCTGGCTTATAAAGGTTTTCGATACGGGCAACCCCGATCTGCACGAGCTTATGGTCCGTTTCGGCTCACCCAGGGAAATCTACAATGCCTTTAAAAACAACTTTGCCGCCGCAGGCAAGGATTATGCAAAGAAGGCGGAAGAGACTACCCTTGAGGATGCGGAAAAGCTGATTTCCCACCTTGAATCAAAAGGCATAACAATCATAACATATGATGACGAAGCCTACCCCGAAAACCTGAAAAACACGGATAACCCTCCCTACGTGCTGTTCGCAAAGGGCAATACAGAGCTTCTGAAAACCAGGCTGCTCACCATAGGCGGAACACGCAGGGTAACAGAACACACCATTGCTACCGAAACCGCTGTCTGCGAGGAACTGTGCGGCGAATACACCTTTGTGGCATCTCTTGCCGCAGGCTGTGAACAGCTTGCCTGCCTTACAGCAATAAAGCTGAGCAAGGGTTGTATAGAGGTTCTGCCCTGCGGATTTGACTGCGAATACCCAAAGGGGTCACAGGTAATGCGTCAGCAGATTCTGATGAACGGCGGCTGTCTTCTTTCGGAATTTCTGCCCGAAACAAAGTCCAGCAATGCAAATTACCTGAAGCGTGCAAGAATTTCAGGAGGAATTTCCAAGGCAATGATTATTTTTCAGGCGGCAGCAAACAGTGGTTCACTGAATGCCGCCAGATATTCACCTGCTCTTTTCTTTGTACCGCCCGAAGATGTTTTCTCGGACAAGTACTCAGCGGCTGTATCAGGTGTAAGAAACGGCGCAAAACTATATCTTTCGCCGAATTCGCTCAGACCTGCATATGAAACTGACTACAAACCGAATCATATAAAATTCGGATCACACAGAAAACAGTTTTCGTCAGTCTCCGAAGAAACAACCGTGTCCGTATCGGATGAAAAAACAATGGAAGCTGAATCTCCGGTTACCGGAACTGAAACAGGGATGATGACTGAATTTCAGGAAGACGACTTTGAAACAGAAGTTCACGCTTTCGTCTACAAGCTGATAGCACAGCGCGGCGAAGCAATTACCTTTGATGAAATTTACAGAAATATCGACGAGGATATCCCGAGGACAAGCGAAATACTGCTCGACCTTGAAATTGCGGGCAAGATAACCGCTGTTGCAGGGAACAGATTTATAAAAGTGTAACAAAAGTGCACAGCTTTGCTGTGCACTTTTCTTTATAATTTTTCTCTTACCTTTTGAAAAAAGTCAACGTATTCAGGGGTGTTATGCAGTATCGAAAAAGAGTCCTCCGATATTTTTGTAAGCAGATAGCTGTAAAGAGTTACCTCTGTATTTGTAGTGGCTTTTGTCTTATCATCAAAATAACCCTTCAGCCAGAACGCGGTATATTCCGATTTTTCAGGACGGTTTTCAAACATTTCCGCATATTTTAACGCAAGCTCAATATTTTCCATGGCTTCATCCGCTTTTCCCAAGGCACAATAGTTCTCTGCAATCTTCATATAGCATTTGAAAACACGCTCGCTGTAAAATTTCAGGTCTTCGCCTGCAAGTATTTCTGCAAGCTGAACTGCCTTTTTCAGAAGCTCTATGCTTTTTTCGGGACTGTCCATCTTACGGGACAAATGATGAAGATTATTTATGGATAAATCCATAAATGTCAGAAGATTGTGCTGCCGCTGGTTTATCTCCATATCCCCCTGCAAAGCATGCACAAGCATAACCTCACGGCTGACCCACAGGCTTGGCATATTAACGGCAATTCTATAAGCTTCATCACGCTTATCCTGCATTTCATAAACCATACAGAGCAGCTGTTTTCCTGCGTAGGTCAAATAGCTTTCACCTTTATCAAGTTTAGCGGCTTTATTGACAAGGTTTATGATTTCTTCCTGGGTTTCTTCTGTTTTCTCGTGATTCGCACATAATTCGCAATAAAGAGAAAGTGCAAGCTGATATGAGATATCAGCACTTTTGGGATAAAGAATTATTTTTTCACGAAGTAAGGAAATGCTTTCCTTGTTTTTTCCCTGACTGCGAAGAACTTTGTTATGCTCCAGAATTTTATTGATTTCCTGCTGCTTTCTTTCAATATCCACACCCAGCAATTCATCTGTGGTAATATCAAAATAATTGGCAATAACAGGAAGCAGTGTTATATCGGGATACGCACCGCTATTCTCCCAGCGGCTCACTGCCTGGGGCGATATTCCGAACGCTTCCGCAAGCTGTTCCTGAGTCAGTCCGTTTTCAGTACGGAGCTTTTTAAGATTTTCTCCGAGTTTGAGCATATTAATCAACTCCTTTATTTTTTTCAGAAGCTTCTGATATTATAATAATCCTTCTGAGGAAAAAAGTCCATATAATATTTGTTGAGAAAAACTCAACCAGACAGAGAAAAAACGCCATTGCTAAGGCGAGCCGCCTTTGGCAATCCCCTCCTTCAATAAGAAACAATTAGCCCCGCAGTTGTGAAACGGCGGGGTTAAAAATTTTTGTATGACGGACGCACTAAGCAATGGCGCTTGTTTATTACATCAGAATATTATCAAATTTTCCACGGATTGCTGCTATAAGTGCAGAAGGAGAAAGCTTTATCTGAGTGCCGATTCTGCCTCCACTGATGAAAAACTCATCCATGGTTTCGGCTGAGGAATGAACAACTGTCATAAACTGCTTTTTCATACCGATAGGCGTACAGCCGCCCCTGACATAACCTGTAACGGCATTTATATCCTTTACGTGAAGCAGCTCTACCGACTTTTCGCCGACACTCTTTGCCGCCTTTTTAAGGTCAAGCTCCTCAGCAACAGGCAGAAGGAAACAATAGTAATTGCCGCTTTTGCCGTGAGCTACCAGCGTTTTGAAGGTATATGCAGGGTCCTGACCCAGCTTTTCGGCAACCGTTATTCCATCAATAAATTCATCACATTCGTACGATTTCATTTCATAAGGTATCTTCTTCTGCTCCAGAAACCGCATTGCATTAGTCTTGACTTCCTTGGCCATACGGACAATCCTTTCTTATTCCTTTATACTGTCAATGTGCTTCTTTATGCACTCAAAGGTCTCGTCGCTGATGTCATGCTCAATTTTGCAGGCATCCTCAAGGGCAGTTTCGCGGCTTACGCCGATATTCATGAAGAACTCGGAAATTGCAGTATGTCGTTCATAGATTCCCTCGGCAATTCTTCTGCCCTTTTCTGTAAGGGAAATATGATTGAACTCGTCCACGGTTATAAGACCGTTACCCTTCATCTGCTTTACGACAACCGAAACAGTAGGCCTTGAATAACCAAGCTCGTCGCATATATCTATTGCATGCAAATCAGGCTTTTTCCTTGAAAGTACAAGAATTGTCTCAAGGTAATTCTCTACAGCTTCAGATACTTCTTTTTTCATTTTGTTTTCCTTTCCGCATTATTTCTTTTCAATAAGGTGTGCTTCATCAACCCATGAATAATAACCCGTCATATCCTTCGGAAGGGTTTCGCAGTTTATTCTGAGAGTGCTGAAAAGCACACAGTCGGAACGCTGATACACGGGTATTTCAATAGCGTTTCCGAAAATCAGATTGAGACATCCTATATATGCAGCTTTCAATTCTTCATTATCCTTTGAAGAAGCTGAGATTCTGATATATTCATCAAGCTCCTCATTTTCAATTCCGTAGTAATTTTCATCGGAATACATTGTGCTGAGTCTGGGCTGAACACCAGTCTCCCAGACAGCCGCCCATATCTGATGAGTACCGCTGTTCATTACAGACCACATCTGGGACGCGTCCGCAGTATCGGTTATTGTAATAGTTATGCCTATCTCTGACAACAGAATGCTTGCTGCCTCAAGAGCATAATAACAGGGGTGATTTCCTTTTCCGTCTGCCGCAATCACAGCATTGAAGCTGAGAGCGCCACCTTCGGGGGCGGAAACGACTTTTCCATCCTCAACAGTATAACCTGCCGCTTCAAGATAACCGAGACATGCTCTCCTGACTGACGCGGATTTTTCCTGATCACGCATTCCGTCCATATATATCGACGCACCGTCAATATTCCTGCTGTACGGCTTCTCGTATTCATTTCCTATCCATGAGCTTAACGCCGCAGGGTAATCTGTTTTTATACCCACAGTACCGTAATAACGCTCAACAGAAATATCGCGGTAAAGATAGATAGCTGTTGCAAGCGCCTTTCTGAGTGCAATACTTTCTTCCGAAGACGGATTGCCGCCTATGTTGACATTTGCGGAATTGATACCTATGTATCCGTAACCGTCCTTACTGATTGTAGCGGCATACAGCTTTTCCATAGCCTCGTTCGCGGAATTTATTTCATCTGAAGTCCTGAGGGAGCCGTCGGGATATGTTATATCCGCCGCACCATCGCTTACAGCCGAAACAGATGAATCAACCGTTGTCTGTCTGACTTCTATTTTTTCAGTTAATGGTGCACCCTTATAATAACCGGCATTTGCAGAAAGATATACGATACCGCTTTCACTGCGTTCGTAATAATAGGGACCCGCTCCAAGAGGTAATGTTTCCTTTTCCGCTATCAGTGCTGATGCTGTTCCCTTTTCAAAGCCGAAGCTCTCCGCTGCAATATCAAAGCAGCTTTCGTCTCCGTAATAATGGAGTGGTGCAACAGTTATATCAGCCAGCTCATATATCACCGAAGAGGTATTGCCGGAAACGGTGATCCTTACACTGAATTTGCCTGTTTTTTCTATTCCTGTGATGCTGTTTACTTCCGTACTGTCCTCAGCCTGTGCCGAAAGATATTCAATAGCGCAGATAACAGCGTCGGTGCGGTAGAATGCAGAATCACCCTCGGACATACTGCCCAGCAGTTCATAATTTCCGCCGTACATATCCGCAAGGTCGGAAAGAACTGTCTGTTCAGAAGCAACATCGGCAGAATTGTATTCGCTGTCAACAGAATAGAAGAATGCCATTAAATCCTTTGGTTCAGGATAACTTTCAGTGTAAACCGAATAGCTGCTGTCTTCATAAAGGGATTTCACCCATTCGAACTCACTTCTGAGTACAGGCATTACTATTTCATCTCTGATTTTCTTCTGTACTGCTTCCGTCTGCAGTGCCTCGCTTATTTCTTCAGCAGAAAGAGTATCGGCAATAGAACTGTTGAGACGGTAATTCACTTCACCTTTTATACCGATTCCCTGAATTTCCGAAATATTGGACATGGAAGGGTCAAGAAGCATATAAAGTGTAAAAATAAGGTCGTCTGCATCAAGAATTTCGCCGTCGCTGAATTCAGCATCACGACGAAGATTGAACACATATACCGTTTCGTCGGTCTCTTCATTGTAGTTTTCGGTTACATCGGCAATACCGCTGTATTCGTAATATGTACCGTTATAAAGAACCCGCTCGCCGTCTATTCCGTTATATATTACTCTGCCGTTACGGTCTCTGGCAAGGAGTTTTTCTCCTGTAAGTTCATTTATCAAGCCGTCAAAATCACCTGTCTGATAAAACGGATTACAGGTGTTATCATACTCCGTCATTGCTACCACGAGAGGAGTCTTTTCTTTTTCCTGAGTCTTCTCATCCTCGCTGGCAAGTGCCGCAAGAGTTGTCTTTTCGGTAGCAGAGGAGGCAGTAGTTGATACGACTGAGGTTGAAGTGGCTGCGTCTGTAGTCTGAGGCTTGCTGTCCGTACAGGAAGAAAGCATCACACACGCTGAAATCAGCAGCGCAGTCAATCCTCGCATTTTCCTTTTCAATATAATTCCTCCAATCATTACCGATAATTATATACCAAAATCTGAGAATTGTCAAACGATAAACAGGTGATAAACCGATGAAAACAAGGAAATGTAGTTTTTTGACGTAATTTGTTATACAACCCTGTTCTGTTTTCTGCCCTCGGTAAAGGCTTCGATATTGCTTTCCACAACGCCCATAAGACGCTGTCTCGTTTCAAGTCCTGCCCAGCCTACATGAGGTGTAATCAGACAGTTTTCAATTCCGTAAAGAGGACAATCCTCCGCCATAGGTTCTGTTGCAAGAACGTCGAGTCCTGCACCCATAAGCTTTCCGCTGAGAAGCGCATCGCGAAGTGCATACTCATCAACAATGGGACCGCGGGCTGTGTTTATGAACAATGCGCCATCCTTCATTTTTGCAAATGCATCGGCATTCATAAGCTTTTCAGACTGTGCATTGAGCGGACAATGTACCGAAACAATATCGCTCTGTGCAAGCATTGTATCAAAATCAACGAATTCAACCGTTTCGTCATACTTGGGTGTTCTTGTATACACAAGAACCTTCATTCCGAATGCTTTGGCAATCTGTGCGGAGCGTCTGCCTATTGAGCCGTAGCCGATGATACCCATGGTCTTACCTGCAAGAGATCCGATAGGGAACGGGAAATATGAAAATGTGGTGCTTTTCTTCCAGTTTCCATCAGAAACGTGTCTGCAATAATCAGAAAGACGACAGTAATGCTCCAGAATAAAGGCGTATGTAAGCTGAACAACACCTTCAGTGGAATATGCAGGAACATTTGCAACAGCTATCCCTCTTTCCTTCGCGCATTCAAGGTCGATATTGTTGAAGCCTGTGGCGAAAAGTCCGATATACTTAAGGGATGGAGCCTTTTCCATAACCTCACGGGTAATGAATGTCTTGTTGCAGAGTATTATGTCTGCATCGCGGACGCGTTCAACAATTCTTTCGGGTTCGGTAAGACCGTATCGCTTGACCTCGCCGTAACGGGCAATGCCGGAAAAGCTGAGGTCGCCTGTTGATACTGTATCACTGTCAAGAATTACAATTTTCATAATTTAATTTCACCTTTCACACAAATATGTCAAAATAAGGATTTAATATAGTATATCATAAATAAAAAACAATATCAATAAATCAAGACTTTAAATTAAGAAAAATTTATTTAAAAATTGCGCCTCTTTTTATTGACTTTAACAAAATGATGTGGTATAATAACATAAAGTGGTATAACCACATACATATAAAAAGAAAAATATACAGACAAAAAATACAGCAACTTGATTTATTTGACTTAAACGCAGGAACAGGAGAAAACACTATGAGCGGATTTAATTTTGAATTCGACAGGCTTCTCAGTAAAATCAGTCATAATATGACGAAGCTTGAAGAAAAGACATTATGTATTGACAGAAATTTAAATCTTACTGTCAATGAGCTTCATCTGCTTGAATGCATAAAGCTCAATACAAAGGGTGAAGACGGACCTACAATCAGTGCGATTGCGTCTGAACTTGACATCACCCGTCCATCAACTACTGTTGCAGTAAACAAACTTACCTCAAAGAAATATGTAGAAAAAATCGGATGCGTGAATGACGGTCGTTCAGTACGTATAAAACTTACCGCCAAAGGTGAAAAGGCTTATTCAATGTACACCGATTACCGTAAGGAAACCGCCGAAGAGCTTGCAGAATGCTTCAAGGAAGATGAAAGAAAGCTTCTGGCTGCTGCTCTTGATAAAATAAACACCTTCTATGCTGATAAAATCAGCGAAAAAGAAGCGGAAGAATTTGAATTTTAATATCGATGACAAGCGGATTTAACAATAAATCCGCTATTATCGGAAAACTATTTTCATCACTTTAAATTTGTTAAGCTTTAATTTGTTAAATCGGGCATTGCCCCCTTTATGTATAAATATTGTATAACGATGAAAGGAAAAAATACTATGGGAATGACATTCAACAGAAAGCTTCCTATTCCGAAGGAAATAAAGGAGCTTTATCCCCTGACCGAAAAAATTTCGGAAACAAAAAAAATCAAGGATAAGGAAATTGCTGATATATTTGAAGGAAAAGACAACAGACTCCTCCTTATTATCGGCCCCTGCTCCGCTGATAAGGAAGAACCCGTTATTGACTACATCGGCAGACTCGCAAGGATTCAGGAACAGGTGAAGGATAAGGTATTCATTATCCCCAGAATCTATACAGGTAAACCCCGTACAACAGGCGCAGGCTACAAGGGTATGCTTCATCAGCCTGACCCCAACAAGAAGGAAGATATGCTCCAGGGCATCATCTCCGTAAGAAAGCTTCATGCAAGAGCAATTGAGGAAACAGGTCTTGTTTGTGCAGATGAAATGCTTTACCCTGAAAATTACCGCTATCTTTCCGACCTGCTCTCCTATGTTGCAATCGGCGCGCGTTCCGTTGAAAACCAGCAGCACAGACTTGTTTCCAGCGGTATGGATATCCCCTGCGGTATGAAGAACCCCACCAGCGGCGACATTTCCGTTATGCTGAACTCCATCACTGCCGCTCAGAGCTCACACACATTCCTTTTCAGAGGCTGGGAAGTTGTCAGCGACGGCAATCCCTATGCACATGCTATTTTAAGAGGCTATGTAAACAAGCACGGTGAAGCAATCCCCAACTACCACTACGAAGACCTCAAGCACCTTCACGAGTTATATAACGAAGCACGTTTCGTAAATCCAAGCGTTGTTATTGACTGCAACCACTCCAACTCCAACAAGCGTTATCTTGAACAGATCCGCATTGCCAAGGAAGTTCTCTACAGCAAGCGTCACAACGATGACTTAAACAGTTTCATCAAGGGTCTTATGATCGAAAGCTATATCGAAGACGGCACACAGAAGGCCGAAGAAGGAGTATATGGCAAGTCAATTACCGACCCCTGCCTCGGTTGGGAAAAGACTGAAAAGCTTATTCTTGACATTGCAGACGCTTTGTAATATTATAATTATAAGACATTCTGAGCACGACACCGCAATTGATGTCGTGCTCTAGCTTTACGGAAAGGAAATATTATGGAACTGCCTATTGAATTCAGGAATATCACGGAAGAGCTTGCCGCAGGGATACCCGTAAAAAAGCTTATTTCCGCAGCTGACACCATATCGGAAAGATACAGAAGTGAAGCTGCTTCCGGAAAACCGCTCATTACAAACGACACAGAAGCAGCAGCCTATGCCATTGTCAGAATGCCTGCTACAATCGGTGCTTCAGGCAGTGCCATACAGTACGCGGCTGACAGATTCGACGGTGAAATCACTTCCGTCCTTGACATAGGCGCGGGCACAGGTGCCTGCAGCTGGGCAGCGGCGGAAATTTTTCCGGATATTGAAAGAATTACCTGTCTTGAACGCGAAAAAAGCATGATTGATTTCGGAAAAAACCTTATGGCAAAAGGGGGCTTCCCCTTTGAATGCGAGTGGATAAGCCGTGATATAACCAAAGGCTTCGATATAAAGGCTGACCTTGTGACAGCGTCATATGTGCTGAACGAAATGCCTGACGAGGTGCAGGAGAAGCTGGTTTCCGCCATGTGGAATGCAACAGAAAAAATGCTGGTTATTATTGAGCCGGGCACCCCGAAAGGCTTTAGAAACATACTTAAAATACGAGAACAACTGATAAACAGCGGTGCGAATATTCTTGCCCCCTGCCCTCATGATAATAAATGTCCTCTCCCGGAAAATGACTGGTGCCATTTTACCTCCCGCGTTTCACGCACAAAACTGCACAAGCAGCTCAAGGGCGGTGACGTACCTTATGAAGATGAAAAATTCTGCTACATTGCCGCTGTCAGAGAGGAATGCGAACCCTGCAATGCAAGAATTCTTCGTCATCCGAAAATTGAAAGCGGAAAAATCACACTGAAGCTATGCACAGCTGACGGCATAGGCGAAAAAATCGTCACCAAAAAGGACGGAGCGCTTTTCAAGAAAGCGCGGAAAGCCGACTGCGGTGACGAAATATGAAATAAATAAAAAAGGCTCCCGGAAATACAGGAGCAAAAGGGAAAATGAATATAACAACTCAGATATTCAAACAGTGCCGAAAGCACATGTTTACATAATATATAACCGTAAAACGGAAAATTCCAAAGGAAAACTAAATCGATAAGCCGAGTTCTGTCGTTGGGTGAACATCTATCTAATCTTACCGTCGCCGGTAAGCTTGTCTTGCTTTCGCAATGTAGCCGCCTTAAACGAAGTGCGCCGAGCAGGCGCATTACTCTCCGAACCAATCGGCGTTGCATCGGATAGGGTTTACATAGCAACGGCATCTCTGCCGTTCTGGTGAGCTCTTACCTCGCCTTTCCATCCTTACCTGAAAAACAGGCGGTATATTTCTGTTGCACTTGCCCTAAGGTCGCCCTCGGCTGCCGTTAACAGCTATCCTGCTCTGTGATGCTCGGACTTTCCTCAGAGATTTCTCCCCGCGTCCACCTGATTTAGTTTACGTTAAGCATTATAGCACTTTGAACCTTTTTTGTCAACACAGCATGGAGATTTTAAAATGAAAAAATCAGTAAAAATTCGCTTTATTACAGCAATCGCTGTAACTATCCTGTCCGCTGTAGCCACAATTGCCGCATACAACAGTACCGACTTCGCAAACTGGTACTCCTTTAATATCTATCCTGTTATTCAGAAGGTTTTTGCTTTCATTTCGGAACTGTTCCCTTTCTCAATTGCCGAAATGTTTGTCATTCTGCTGGTAATCGGAGCTGTGGGTCTTGCTGTTTTTGGAATTATCAGACTGATTCTGAAAATTAAAAAGAAGAAAAAAAGTGAGAAAAAGCCTCTGAAGCCGCGTATTCTGTCAGCTGTTTCCATTATTTCGGTGGTTGCTGCACTTATTGCGTTCGTGTTTGTTTTCAACTGCGGCATCAACTACTACCGCTCTCCTTTTTCAGCTTACAGCGGACTTGAAATACAGAAATATACCAGGGAACAGGTCTGCGAAGTGCTTGAATATGTCATAGCGAAAACCAATGAATCCGCAAGACTGGTTGAACTTGATGAAAACGGAATCTGCGTACTGCCCGAAAATCATCTCGATATAGAAACTGAAGCTATGAAAAAGCTTTCGGAGCAATATCCTGTCATGAATGCTTATTATCCCCACGCAAAGCCTGTCGCAATACTTTCACCCCTGTGGTGCTACACAAAAATCGTAGGTATATTCATTCCATTTACAATGGAAGCCAACTACAACACCTGCGACACTCCCGAATCCATAGGGCACAACATATGCCATGAGCTGTCCCACCTTACGGGATTCATGAGAGAGGACGAAGCCAATTTTGTAGCCTATCTCGCCTGCCGCGAAAGTGACAGTGCATATCTCCGGTTCAGCGGATATCAGGCTGCCCTGCATTTTCTGCTGAACGCTTATTATCCCGAGGTTGAGCTTGAGGAATATTTAAGGGTTTATTCCCTTATTGACCCCATAGTTGTGGAACACAACAGGAATGCAAGCGAATACTGGTCACAGTTCAATACCCCTGTGGCGGAGGTTTCAGACGCAATAAATGATACATACCTGAAAATAAACAATCAGACCGATGGCACAAAAAGCTACGGAAGAATGGTTGACCTTGTGATTGCAGATTATTTTCAGAATATAAAGGAGTAAATATGGTACGGGAAGTTGTTACGGATATGTTCTTTTTAGGACAGAAATCAGAGCCTGCAACAAAGGATGATTTACAGGTCGCCGCAGATTTGCTGGACACTGTAAGGGCCAATGCGGACAGATGCGTAGGCATGGCGGCGAATATGATAGGTATAAGAAAAACCATACTTGTGGCACTTATCGGCAAGGAATATGTGGTTATGATAAATCCGAAAATCATGGATAAGACAAAACTTTCATACGAAACCGAGGAAGGCTGTCTTTCCCTTGAGGGTGTACGCACCGCAAAGCGTTACAAGGCAATTACGGTTGAATATCTTGACCGCAGATGGAAAAAGAAAAAGCAGACTTTCAAGGATTTTGAGGCGCAGATTATTCAGCACGAAATGGACCATTTTGAGGGAATTATCATTTAAGGAGTGACAACATGAACTTTCACGTTTACAGCAAATCGGACGCACCAAAAGTTATCCTGATTCACGGAACCCTCACCCCATGGCAGATGTGGGAAGAACAGATTAAGCATATGCGTAACAAATATCACGTTACCGTTGTTGTTCTTGATGCACATGAAGAGGATAAGGCAAGCGAATTCCTGTCAATTGAACAGCAGGCGGCAGGCATTGAAAAATACTGTATGGAGAATTACGGCGGTGAGGTTTTTGCTGTCTGCGGCGTTTCAATGGGCGGCGCAATTGCAAGTATCATGTGGCGCAACGGCATTGTAAAAATACATAATCTCGTCATGGACAGTGCACCTATTATGCCTATGGGTAAAATTCCTGCTAAGATAATGACAAGCAATTATCTGTCCATTATAAGAAAATCAAAGAAGCGTGACCCGAAAACTCTGGAAAATTTCAAGAAGCATTTTCTTCCCGAAAAATATCTTGATTCTTTCCTGAAAATTGCCGACAACATGAGTGAATCAAGCATAAGAAACATGATAGGTTCCGTATGCGGCTGCGAACTGTGCAAGGGGATTCCTCACGGCGAAACGAGAATCCTGTATATTCACGGAACCAAAGGAACTGAAGTGTTCCAGATGAAATGCGGTGCGCATCTTAAAAAGAATTACCCCGAAGCTAAGATTATCTGCTTCCGAAAGATGGGGCACTGTGAGGCGGCTATCTATAAGCCGCTGAAATGGCTGGAAATTGTGGAAAGATTCTTACAGGGGGAACAGTAATGACAAACGAGAGTAAAACATTGTTTATTCCTCTTTACGGTAAGGCGATGATGAGCAAAGAGGGATTTTTACGGGACGAAACCGCCGAAAAAATCGTTGAAGCTGAAAAAGAAAGCTTTGATAATGTGGACCATTCACGCAAGCTTGCAATATATATGGCAATGCGCGCTAAACAGTACGATGAAATTGTCCGAAATTTCATCAGACATAAATCCCGTCCCCTTATTATTCAGCTTGGCTGCGGACTTGACGCAAGGGTTCTGAGAGTTGCCCATGATGATATTATGTGGTACGACCTTGATCTACCCGATGTTATAGAACTGAGAAAAAAATATTACGAAGAAAACAGGCATTATACCATGCTTTCCTCATCTGTAACGGATTTCAGCTGGCTTGACAGCATTGAGTGCAAAAACGAGAATGTACTTGTTATAGCTGAGGGTCTGAGTATGTACCTTTCTGAAACAGATATGAAAAATCTCATGGATAATTTCAGAGATAAATTCAGGAAAACCACCTTTATTTTCGATGCATACTCACATTTCGCGGCGAAGATGTCGAAATATAAAAATCCTGTCAATAATGTGGAAGCAAAGATTGATTTCGCTATGGATAAGCCTGAAATTCTGGAGACCGATAATGTAAAATGCGTGTTGAACAGTGACATTATTCAGAAAAAATACGTAAACAAGCTTAAAGGTGTTGACAGAATACGCTTCAGATTCATGGGCGGCGCAGGAAAGAACCTGTACCGCATTTTCGGATATGAAATCAGTGAATAAAAGAATAAAGGCACTGCGTATGCAGTGCCTTTACTCTTTGTTTTTCTGTCGTTTTCGCAAAACACATTTATTAAAAATGTGCAGATATAATGCAGTTTTTCAAACCCTGCCGTTTCACTTGTCTCTGCAAAAGAGAAACTTCAGAAAGGCAGGAAATGCCAAAGGCGGTTCGCCTTAGCAGAAAGGATTCTCTGTCTTGTACATCATGCCCTTGGGCTGGTTGAAGCCGATGTCCTCAACGCCAAGATAACGGAATACATTGTAGAGTGCCTTTCCGTGATGACCGAATGCAACTGCACCGTGGTGAGGATAGTTGCCTTCGATAAGAACGTGACGATAGAAACGTCCCATTTCAGGAATTGCAAAAATACCGATAGAACCGAAAGACTTTGTTGCAACGGGGAGAACCTCACCCTGTGCAATATATGCTCTGAGCTGGCAGTCAGCCGTGCTCTGTAAGCGGAAGAATGTAATATCGCCGGGAACGATATCGCCTTCAAGAGTACCCTGTGTAACTTCTTCGGGAAGGTTACGCGCCATAATCATCTGATACTTCATAGAACAAGCGCTGAGCTTCTTGGAGAATGTGTTACCGCAGTGGAAGCCCATGAAGATATCCTTTGCTGTGTAGGGGAACTTACCTTCAATGGATGCCTTATACATGTCAGCGGGCACTGTGTTGTTGATATCAAGGAGTGTAACTGCGTCACCGGATACGCATGTACCGATAAATTCGCTTAATGTACCGTAGATATCAACTTCGCAGGATACGGGAATACCGCGACCTGTAAGACGGCTGTTTACATAGCAGGGAACAAATCCGAACTGTGTCTGGAATGCGGGCCAGCACTTGCCTGCGATAGCAACATACTTTCTGTAGCCTCTGTGCGCTTCAATCCAGTCAAGGAGTGTAAGTTCGTACTGAGCAAGCTTGGGGAGAACTTCAGGCTTTAAGTTACCTGCGCCGAGTTCTGCTTCCATGTCCTTTACAACATCGGGAATTCTGGGATCGCCTTCGTGCTTCTTGAATGCTTCAAAGAGGTCAAGCTCGGAGTTTTCTTCAATTTCAACACCTAAATTGTAAAGCTGCTTTATAGGAGCGTTACAAGCAAGGAAGTTGAGAGGACGGGGACCAAAGCTGATAATCTTAAGGTCAGAAAGACCGATGAGCGCCTTTGCAACAGGTACGAATTCCTTGATCATGTCAGCAACTTCTTCAGCTGTGCCGACAGGATATTCGGGTATGTAAGCCTTTACATTACGGAGCTTTAAGTTGTAACTTGCATTAAGCATACCGCAGTATGCCTCGCCTCTGCCCTGAATAAGGCTTGTTTCACTGTCTTCTTCAGCAGCTGCAGCAAACATAACAGGACCGTCAAAATGCTTAGCGAGTAAGGTTTCAGCAATTTCGGGACCGAAGTTACCGAGATATACGCAGAGAGCATTACAGCCTGCAGCCTTGATATCCTCAAGAGCCTGTACCATATGAATTTCGCTTTCTACGATGCAGACAGGGCATTCGTAAATTTCAGCGTCACCATACTTTTCTGTATAAGCCTTTACTAAAGCTTTTCTTCTGTTTACGGAGAGAGATTCAGGGAAGCAGTCACGGGAAACTGCAACAATACCGATTTTTACAGCGGGCATATTTATCATGGGATATTCCTCCTTTTTATTGGGTGTCATCGCACCTTAATCGTTTACATTGTACCACATTTCAATGAAATATGCAATACCTTTAACGATATTTTTATTTTTTTATGCAACCTGACAAGTATATCCCGCTAAACAAATACATTTTGACTATACTATTGCGGTATTTATCTCAAATCCCAGTTTTTCAAGCCTTGCCCGGGTCTGTGGAAGCTCCTCCGCCTTAATAATCTTTTCCGCTCTTACAAGATATCTGTCAGAAAGATAGTTCTTTCCCGATTTTCTTATAAGCTGAGGATAATCCACGTAACAGAGGTTGCTGTCGACTTCACCGTTCACTCCCTTTACCGGCTCCGAGCCCCACTGCCACATCTTCTGTCCATAATTGTATCTTGTAGGAATATCATCACTCTGGGTCCAGGCGGCAAGCCATATATCGTATTTTTCAAGAAGTCGCTCCTTTTCTGTCCATTGCTCAAGCCATGACGGGTTGATATAGACAGCAGGATAATAGCCTGCTCCGCTTATTACATTGCAGAAAGTTTCGATTATATCTGTACGGGAATTGTTATCGAATTTTTCTTTGTTGTAATACTTGCCGTTTTCCATATCACAGAACACTGGATAGGTTATTTTACCCCTGTAACGGTCAATTCTGCTTATGGTTTCCTGAGCTTCAAGTGCCGCCTGTGCAGTATTGTCCGCCATTATATAGGTATAGACGCCGATATCAAGACCTGCAGAGATTGCTCCTTCCATATGGGAGCTGAACATAGTGTCTGTCTTGCCGAGATAACCCGTGCGGATAATAACAGCTTCTACGCCTGACGCCTTTACAGCTTCAAAATCCACCTTCTGCTGAGCATAGGATATGTCGATAACCTTAATTCTCTCCATTTCCATCCTCCTTGCTCTCAAGTATCCTCTCCATTATCTCCAGTGACGAATCAACCCAAGCCGAGAATATGTCAAAGGATACAAAAAACGAAACCACAGGAAAACGCTGTGTGAACCAGGTATAAACCCTTTTAAGCTTCTGCTGTCCTGTCCCTGAACCCAGCTGCTTTTCTGCTTCCGCAACAGCAAGCAGCAGCCAGTCCCTGATTGTGATTTTCCTGCTTCGGATTGCAATGAATACTATAAGTGCCGCAATCATCGAAACAAGACAGGTGATTAAAATTTCCATTATAATTTCCTCTCTTTCTTTTATGACTCCCGTATGCTTAAAGCATATCACACCGTAAAACGGCATACAAGGACATCATAAGGCAGAGAGGGACATTTCACCCGAGAGCTGTATCCAGTGACATCATTACTGAAAAGCCAAGAGAGAAAATAACAATGCACACCTCCTGAAATGAATCACATAAAAACTCGGGAACAAGTTCCTTTACCACAACATAAAGCATTGCGCCCGCCGCAAAGCAAAGCATAAAAGGCAGCACAGGAACAATAAGCTCTGCTGCCGCAAGAGTGACAAGTGCACCGAGTGCTTCCGCAACTGCCGACATTATCCCGCAGAGGAATGCTCTGCCTTTTGACATTCCGCGGGAATGAAGTGGCAGAGAAATAATTGCTCCCTCAGGGAAATTCTGTATGGATATTCCGATTACAAGCGCTAATGCCGAGGCGGCTGATATATCTGCGCTTCCTGTCATTATTGCCGCATATACCGCGCCCGCCGCCATGCCTTCGGGAATATTATGAATAATCACCGCCAGAAGAAGCATTGATGTTTTCGTCTTTTCACTGCACCTTTTTCTGCGGCATCGGCATTTTATACAGGCAATAAGCCTGTCAAGAAGAATAAGAGCGGTCATGCCTGTAATTATTCCCGTTATACACGGCAGAAACGCCAGTCTGCCAAGAGCTGATGATTGCTCCAGAGCAGGAATAATAAGGCTCCATACCGAAGCAGCGGTCATTATACCTGCCGCAAAGGCAGATAATGCCATTTTTATTTTATCGCTGAAAACTCTTTTTGTAAAAAATACGCAGGCAGAACCTAAAGCTGTGCCTATAAAGGGAATCAGCGTTGATTCAAATATTACATTCATCATTTATTCCTTTCCGCTGATAATACAGTTTTACCTTTATATTTTATTCAGAAAGAAAAAATTTGTTAAAAACGGATCAGGCGGGGTAACCGCCCGCGCCGCTTCTTCAATAAGACTGCATTGCTGTTTTTCTGTATTCGGTG
>JAZSFL010000043.1:0-48184 GCA_045532185.1 Ruminiclostridium sp. | reverse complement strand
AGGCTTGATATCAGAGTCAGCACCTGCACGGATAACGTCGCCTACCTTAAGGCCGTTAGGAGCGATGATGTATCTCTTTTCGCCGTCCTCGTACTGAACGAGAGCGATGAATGCGCTTCTGTTTGGTTCGTATTCAAGAGTATGAACAGTAGCGTTCATGCCCTGCTTGTCTCTCTTGAAGTCGATGATTCTGTACTTTCTTCTGTTACCGCCGCCTCTGTGACGAACAGTAATTCTACCGTAGCTGTTTCTACCGGAGTTCTTCTTAAGAGGAGCGAGAAGGCTCTTCTCAGGAGCAACCTTGGAGAGACCGCTGTAATCGGTAACCGTCATCTGTCTTCTGGACGGTGTGGTAGGCTTGTATGTTTTAATAGCCATTGTAGTCAATCTCCTTTATAATCTTTGCGATGTTTTGCGGAAGCTTTACCTTCCATACCTACTCTGAACCCTTTCGGGTCAAGGAGTAAAAGCCAGAATGGCCTTACATCATGCCATCGAAGAATTCGATAGTCTTAGAATCAGCTGTAAGAGTAACGATAGCCTTCTTCCAGGAAGCTGTGTAGCCTGCGTGGAGACCCATTCTCTTGTAACGGCCTCTTACATTGATTGTGTTAACCTTAGCAACCTTAACGCCGAAGAGCTCTTCGATTGCCTTGGCAATTTCGATCTTGTTAGCCTTCTTAGCTACCTTGAAAGTGTACTTGTTTTCCTGAAGACCAGCCATGCTTTTTTCAGTAATGATTGGCTTGATTACGATATCCTGTGCCAGCATTATGCGTACACCTCCTCGATCTTCTTAACAGCATCCTGAACAACGATGAACTTTTCAGCGTTGAGGATGTCATAAACGTTGATTGTATTTACGAGAGCTGTCTTAACACCAGGGATGTTTGCAGCACTCTTGATTACAAAGCTGTCAACCTCCGGCATAACGATGAGAGCCTTCTTGCCCTCTGCTTCGATAGCCTTAAGCATATTAACGATAGTCTTTGTCTTGTATTCTTCCATCTTGATGGAATCAAGAACGATAAGGTTGTTGTCCATAACCTTTACAGACAGAGCAGACTTCATAGCAAGTCTCTTAACCTTCTTGTTTACAGTGAAACGGTATGATCTTGGCTTAGGGCCGAGAGCAACGCCACCGTGTCTCCACTGAGGAGCTCTTGTGGAACCCTGTCTTGCATGACCCGTACCCTTCTGTCTCCAAGGCTTTCTTCCGCCGCCGCTTACCTCTGTACGTGTAAGTGTGGACTGTGTGCCCTGACGCTGATTAGCAAGGTAGTTAACTACCATTGTATGCATAGCAGCCTCGTTAGGAGTGATACCGAAAATTGCATCTGACAGCTCAATGTTGGAAACCTCTTTACCTGTCATATCGAGAACTTTTAAACTAGGCATTATTGCTTCCTCCTTCCATTAAGCCTTTTTCTTAACGCAGTCGCAGATAGTAACGATTCCGTTCTTAGGACCAGGAATAGCACCCTTGATTGCGATAAGATTGTTTTCTGCATCAACCTTGACTACTACAAGGTTCTGAACAGTAATTGTGTCACAACCCATGTGACCGGGCATTCCCTTACCCTTGAAGATTCTGGAAGGGTCGGAGATAGCGCCCATGGAACCTGCATGTCTGTGAACAGGACCAGTACCGTGAGTCATCTTTACTCTGTGCTGGTTGTGACGCTTGATAGCACCCTGGAAGCCCTTACCCTTGCTGGTACCCTGAACGTCGATTACATCGCCTACTGCGAATGTGTCAGCCTTTAAGATGTCGCCAACGTTAACTGCGGATGTGTCATCAAGTCTGAACTCCTTGAGTGTTCTCTTGAATGCTACGTCATTCTTCTTGAAATGTCCCTGCATGGGCTTGTTTACGCCCTTGGGGGAGATGTCGCCGAAACCGAGCTGAACTGCTTCGTAGCCGTCGTTTTCAGAAGTCTTCTTCTGAACAACTACGCAAGGGCCGGCTTCAACTACTGTTACGGGAACTACGTTTCCCGCTTCGTCGAAAATCTGGGTCATGCCGATTTTCTTTGCGATTAAACCCTTTTTCATGGTTTTCCTCCTAATTGGTTATTGGTTGAGATTTCCTCAACATGACCAAGTGCAGCGTGTCTGCCTTGGTTAGTGGTTGACCGTAGTCAACATAACTCGAAACTTCTACTTCGGTCGCAATTTTTCTGCAACACTGTGGGGAATTAGAATTCCATTGAAATTTCTACGCCCGCGGGTAATTCAAGACTCTGTAATGCTTCGATTGTCTTGTTTGTGGGGCGGATTACGTCGATAAGACGCTTGTGGGTTCTGAGTTCGAACTGCTCACGGCTGTCCTTATACTTGTGAACCGCACGTAAGATTGTGATGATTTCCTTGTTTGTAGGAAGCGGAATAGGTCCTGCAACTCTGGAACCTGTTCTCTTAGCGGTTTCAACAATCTTAGCTGCTGCAGCATCAACAATGGAGTGCTCGTAGCCCTTGATCTTAACTCTTACCTTTTCCTTAACTGCCACTTTCGTATATCCCCTTTCATAGATTTGCACTTCGGCTTGCGCCGAGCTTTTCATGAAAGCGAACAGAATCAGGTTTTCGGTTGCACACTATATCGTGTGTTCCCTTATAATCCATATCGGTTGTCACCGAATCCCTTTACAACGGGGGTGTCTGCCTCCGGCAAACCCTTCCCAAAGGCGGGTGTACCGAATGAATTTTCCTGTTTTCGCCCGACTTTTAGCCGGACATGCTCCACCGGAATTACCGTCTGTCGAGCAGACGCAACCTCCGGTTTCTACGCATTATTCGCAGTGTGCAAGTGATATTATACCTCATTTTGCCGAGAATTACAACACTTTTTGCAAAATTTCCTGCCATTTCTGATGTAGAAATTTAATCAAAATCGCAAATTGATTTTGTGCAATATCACAACAAGGCTTTTGAAAATAAATGGGCGAACTTTGTTCACCCAAAAAATTTATTCAATTTCAATTCTCTCAATCGGCTCATTTGCATCTCTCTCAAGCATAGTCACCTGATAGGAATGACTCGTTCCGTCAGCCAGAGTATACTCGTTGCTGAATACAAGACATCTTCCGTTTTCCTTATCAATAAAGAATTCCATGGAAAAATCCGTGAATTCGCCGTATTCCCTGAATGCGCTGTACTGCGACAGTTTTTCAAGGTCATAGCTGAGCTTTATGTTTATTGAATCATCTGTCTCCGTGATTTCACTTGCCGAAACCGCCGCCTCATAATCAGTAAAAAGCTGCGCTCCGTCAGCAAAATAATGGCGGCTCGCCTTACTGTAGCTGTAATAGTCCTCACTGCCCTTAGCGGTAAAGCTCCACTCTGTCTCATCTGGGAGAGTGATGTAGTTAAGCTCCGTACCGTTGTTGAACTCGTAGTAGGTCTTGCCGTCAACGTGAGCAGAATACATGTACTGCATCACTTCACCCTCAAAGCGGTACACTATGCTCTGTCTGTCAGTAAGCTCATCAGAGTATATCGTGACCCATGCGCTTTCATATGCGGTGTGAATCTCCGCCGCCTTGTCGATAAGTTCCTTACCCTCGTAATTGTTCTGAGTCTGCGAGCACGACCCCAGCGTCAGGCATACCATTATAATATATATAAGAGATTTTATTTTTTTCATAGAACCACCAAAAACATAAAGCCGTATCGGAAACCGATACGGCTCTTTCTGTTATAACCGAATTATTCTTCGAAGCCGCCTTCGATGAGCTTTGTTAAGCCTTCAACTGCGAGCTGTTCATCAGCGCCGTCAGCGATGATGCGGATTGTTGTACCGCCTACAATACCGAGGGAAAGGATACCTAAAAGGGACTTAGCGTTTACTCTGCGCTCTTCCTTTTCAACCCAGATAGAAGACTTGTACTCATTTGCCTTCTGAATGAAGAATGTTGCAGGTCTTGCGTGAAGACCAACCTGATTTTTAACGTCTACTTCTCTTACGAACATAAGAAAATTCCTCCATAATTTTAAGTTACCCCTTGGCAGATATTAACTGCCGTCGTCTACTGTTTTAGTATATCCCCAAAAAAGATTTAAGTCAACAACTTTTTCGCCTTTTTACGAAACTTTTGAAATAATTTTCCGTTTTTGTTCATACAAACTCAAAATATCTGCGAAAGCTTGTTGTAAATGCACAAATAGTTTTCAACATAGTATTCAACATGAACAAGAAGTTTTCAACATTTCCCTATAAAAGGTCAGGACGTTTCCTTTTTGTAACCTCTAAAGCCATCTCATCCTGCCACTTTTTTATATTGGCGTGATGTCCGGAAATCAGCACGTCAGGCACCTTTCTACCCATCCATTCTTCGGGTCGTGTGTACTGGGGATGCTCCAGAAGTCCGTTATAGTGGCTTTCGATAGAATAGGCGTCCTCGTTGGGAAGAACACCCTCCTGTAATCTTGCAACGCTGTCTGCCAGTATAAGGGCAGGCAGCTCTCCGCCCGTCACAACATAGTCTCCTGTGGATATTTCCTCGAACTCCAGCTCGTCCAGCACTCTCTGGTCGACGCCCTCGTAGTGTCCGCACAGGAGAATCAGGTTTTCTTCCGCCGCAAGCTCCTTCACTATCTCCTGAGTAAGAATCCTGCCCTGAGGAGACATATAGATAAGTCTCGGCTTTGCGTCTTCCGGAAGCTGTGACTTTATCGCCATTACGCAGTCGTAAATAGGCTGCGCCTGCATAACCATGCCTGTACCGCCGCCGTAAGCCTTGTCGTCGACGTTCTTGTGCTTATTGAGAGTGTAGTCGCGGATATTGTGGCAATTCACCTCAATATACCCCGCTTTACGCGCTCTGCCGATAATGCTCTCGGAGAGAACGCCCTCGCACATTGCAGGAAAAAGGGTCGCAATATCAATCCTCATCGCCATTTTCACCCTTTCCGCGGTATATGTCAAAAAGACCTTCAAGGGGGCGTATGTAGATTTTACCCTCGTCTAAATCAGTGTTGATAAGAACCTCAGGAATAGCAGGGAACATCAACTGTTTTCCATCGGGAGTCTTTATGGAATAAACATCGGCTCCGCCGTTCTGGTAGATTTCATCAACCTTACCGTAAACAGTGCCATCGTCATTATCAACAACCTGCAACCCGATAATATCCTGTATGAACCATACATCCTCAGGCAGTTCCACATCCTCACGGTCAAGATACAGAATTTTACCGATAAGCTTCTGTGCATCCTCGGGTGTATCGACACCCTTTATTTTTATAACCACCACATCGCTTTTGAGATAACGGCTTTTTTCTATTTCAACAGGTGATTTATCCTTTCCCATGTAGAGAGTATCAAACTCCTCCACAAGGTCGGGGCTGTCGCAGTAGTACTGCATACGCACTTCGCCCTTGAGTCCCTGTGTTTTTGTGATTTTTCCCATTTCAAGATACTGATTTTTCATTCTGCACCTCTTTCAAAGTCTTGTCTATCCATAAAATCAGGTCATCATAGACCCGTTTTCTGTTTGTTTCGTGTAAAAGCATATGCCGAGCACCGCCGTAAAGCCTTACCTTTACATTTTCACAGCCTGCTTTTTTAAGCCTGCGGTAAAGTCTCGCTACCCCCTTGCCGCATTCGCCCACGCCGTCCTTATTGCCGCTCATCATAAGAAGCGGAAGCTTCGCAGGTATACTGTACGCCCAGTCAGAAGCCGAGATCACATCAAGAAGCGTAATTATATCGTTATATGCCCTTGCGGTATAGTCGAAAGCGTGGCGGTCCATCAGATCGCACACTTTCCTGTCACGGGAAAGCCAGTCCCAGCCGAAGCTCATCTTGCCCATCTTTGAGCAGAAAAGACCGCTGCCGACTTTAAGAACAAAGGGCAGGTGGTATCTGCCGCCCTCGTAAAGACATAGAAGCTTTGTAAGCAGCACAAGTGCCTTGCGATTGTCAAAGCCGTCGCTTGTTCCCACCAGAACACAGCCCGAAAGCTTATCACCGTACCAGGTCAGATACTCACGGGCGGCAAAACTGCCCATACTGTGACCGATTAATATTACAGGCAGATCAGGGAATTTACGGCAGACTATGTCCGTAAGCTTTTTCATATCGCGGACTATGCATCGCCAGCCATTTTTCTGTGCAAAGAAGCCTACATCGTCGTAATTACGGACAGAGCGACCGTGACCGAGAAAGTCGTTAGCGCAGACTATAAATCCGTGTGCGGAAAAATATTCCATCATATGCATATATAAAAGGGAGTTCTCGCACATCCCGTGAGCAATCTGCACGATGCACTTCGGTTTACCATCGGGAACAGTTACGTTGAATGCGATTCTATTGACTCCGTTTGAGCTTTTATAGCTGCCTGAATATTTTTTCATTTCACACCGCCTTTTCTTTACTTTTCATAGTATACCACAAAATTATAGAAAATAAAAGTGGTATAATAAAAAAATACAGTTGTGAACAGCACAACTGTATTTTTAATGTCTTTTTATCAGACTTCCAATATCTTTTCAATCAGTTCCAAAGCTTTTTCAGACTCTTCAAATATAGGACTATGTGCTGAATTTTCAAACGTATAAAATTCCTTTATAGGTGCTTCAACCTGTTCATAAAATTCATATTGCAAATCATAATTACAGGTATAATCGTATTTTCCTGCAAAGAAATAAATAGGTATTTGTAAAGACGCTATTTCATCAAAGGCATTGAAACGAATGGAATCCTCTACTACAGGGAATTGCGTTGAAAACGCCTTTCCTCTCCATATATTTATCCTCTCCTGCCAGGTGTAAACCTTACACCTAAGACTTGGAAAGAAAATTCCAGTAATTACAGAATTCATATCTCTTGTTGTTCCGACTCCTAATTCGTGCATTGCCGTATCTCTTAGAGAAGAAGAGAAATATTTATTATACATCTCTGCCGACTCTCTTATGGGGCAATTTTCAAATTTTTCTGCCATTTTTGTATTGCCCGATTGTTTGTACTCAGCTTTCATATAATCATATGCAAGATATTCGGATTCGGTCTGATTGCAGTTTTGAGCCATTGCTATGTACGCGTTATAATAATCGGGGGACTGCTGTACTGTCTTAATCGCAATATAACTGCCGAAAGAATGTCCCATAATGTATATTTTCTCTTGCCCGAATCTTTCCGATAAGTAGCTTGTTACTGCCAATACATCAGATATATATCTTTCCGTTGTCATTTCCTCTGCTTTAATTTCCGAACTATACGATAAACCTGTTCCTCTGTATTCCAAATAACATACCACAAACTTTTCTGCAAGGCAGGAGGGATACATGTTCTCCAGCAAATATTCGGGTATGCCGGGACCACCTCCACATACCAACAGCACGGGATTGCCTATATCTTTACCCGTTACAATCATTCCAAGCTTTCCATTATCAATTTCCAAACAGAGCTTTTCCGATATACTGTTCTTAACAATTTCTGCTTTTTCATTATAGAATTGCGGAAGCTTGCCACTGCTGGGCGGAAAAATAATTAAAATCAATAATAAAAGAACCACGGTCACCGCCACAAAACCAATTATCATTTTACGAACTCTCTTTCCTTGCATTGTATGTCTCCTGCTATATCTTCTTTATCTTATCCGCAAACGCCTTGACCTTTGCAATATCATCAGGATTTTTATTTTTCAGCAGATCCACAACTGAAAGGCAGGGTACGTTCTCCGCTCCTGTCATTTTATGAAGCTTCGCAAAGCATTTCTTATCGCTTCCACCGCCGCTGGAAACGAAGAAAGCGAGCTTCTTGCCCGAAAGATTATTGCCGCTGATAAAAGTCTTTAAGGGTGGAGCTATTGTCCACGCCCAGAGAGGTGTGCCAAGAATAACCGTATCATAGTCATCAGCGTTAAAATCGTACGGCTTCAATGGCGGCTCAATACCCAAGGTTGCGTCCTTGCCTCCTGCAAAAAATTTTCTGTTGTCAGTGGGATAGGGGGTAACAGGCTCAAGGCGGAGCATATCCGCACCCAGCTCCTTTGAAAGGAGCTTTGCGGTGTAGTCGGTGTTACCTTCAAGGGAATAGTAAATTATTATTCTTTTCATAATATTTCCTCAATCTGTTTCAAAGCTTCAAAATCCACAAAATCGACCTGCTTACCGAAGGTTTCTATCATAGCTCTTGTTTCTGCATTCTTCTTCTCTTCCGGAAGATTTTTCGCCTTATTACATAACAGCGTCATCATAGTCTTATGAACGAAATTCAGCCTGCTGTAATCAATGCCGCCTCTCAGATGAAATACGGAAGCGTCGGCAAGTACCTTTTCAGGCACCTGCCTTACAATTGATTTCTTGATATGGTCGGTATTTTCCTTGTCACTCACATCAGCTAAGCCCACTGTGACGATCACAAGCTTTGTTCCGTCCTTTATAGCTTTAACCGTGTTTTTAAGCCCCTTGACTCCGCCTGCATACAGACCGCCGAAATGTATCACTCTGTCATATCCACTTAAATCAGGCATATCCTTATAGCTTTTTGAGGGTATTCCTGTGGTTTCAGACAGCTTCCGAGCATATTTTTCGGTTGTGCCGTATTCACTGCCGTAGATAATTATTGTTTTCATAAACTCTCCTTAGTTATGAATGGATACTTCACCGCTGACAAGGTCAACCTTTACCTCGTGAACGTTGTCGCCGCCAAGCTCGCCCGAATTACTTTCGCCTGAGAAGGTACTCTTGTCTGTGTCGCCGTCGTCTTCCTTGAGTTCAACCTCAACCTCGCCGCTTAATGCGTCAAGGTCGATTTCCACCCCTGCATCTTCGGGAAGAGTAATATCAAATTCGCCGCTTACCGCATTGAGCTTAAGATTGTTATCCCATTCAGCGTAGTCAATAAAGATTTCGCCCGAAACAATATCTGCACTGCCCTTACCTGAAATACCCTCCGCCTTTATGCAGCCGCTTACGCTGTTGAACTTGAATTCATCACACTTGAAGCCGCTGATTGTATGTGAACCCGAAACACTGTCAAGATTGATTCTGTCTGCCTTTTCGTCAGTACAGTTGTTTACTTCAACACTACCCGATGTGGTTGTAACAGAAATAACGGGGGCGAAAATCTCATAATTGCTGTTTCCGCTTGTAACTATGGAATTGAAGTCTTTGCATACAAGCTGTTCGATATCTGTGCTGCCCGAAGCGGTAATAATTTCTACATCATCATATTCCTTTTCGGGAAGTATTACTTCCAGTTTTGACTTCTTATCACCAAAGGAGAAAAGTGAAAGTAAAAATCCGCCTTCTTCCTTTACAACAAGTCTGTCGCCTTCAACTCTTGCGTTGAACATAAAGCCGCCTGTTTCAGTTTCATATCTTACTCTGATTTCATCCACATCAGCAACGCTTACATCCGTTTCGGCAACAGAGGTAATAAGCTGAATGTCACTTATATCGTCTTTGAAGGTATATGTCCTTACATCCCCTGCCTTTGTGTTGCTTCCGAAGGCTTCGCCTGTGCCAAGAAAAGGAATTCTTCCTATGGAAATGCCGAAGCCCTGTCCCTCACGGACTCCAGTTGCGGCTACGGAAATACCGAACACGATTGATGCAACTACAAGTACGATTATTGAAATAATAAGTGCTTTTTTCATTATAATGCCTCCCCTGTATTGTTATTTTTCTTATTGATTGTGCAGACATTTCTGCCTACGAATGCTCTGCTGTGCCAGTTAATGATATGCTTGAACACATTTATACAGCCCTTTGTTGCCGCAATACTCGCAATTACAAGCAGTGAGCAGATAGCACCCAGAACTATGCCGAAAAGGATTGTGGAAACGGGTGAAAGGGTTGTAAAGAACCATGATGAAATGTCAACAAACTGAATTACTGTGCCGCCGACAACAGAACCGATGGCTGCTGCACCAAAGCCCACCGCACAACCGTAAAGACTCACAATAAGGCTTATCAGCGACGGAAGCGCCCAGCTGAATACAAATATATCAACACAGATTATTCCGACAATCTTTCCTGCGTCAGGCTGGAAGCCCTGAGGCTGCTGAACAGGTGCAGGAGGAGGAGTCTGGAACTGAGCCTGTGTGTAGGACTGTGAGTAGTTGTTGGAGTCGAAGCCGCTCTGCTTTATTTCCTTTTCCTCAACCTTTATATCTGTTTCGGGCATATACTGCTTTGCAATTTCCACGGGATCACCCAGCTTTTCACAAACCTGGTCTTCTGTTTCCCCTGCCGCTCTGCCGTCTTCAAAATGCTGTTCAAAGTCGATAAGTATATCTCTAGAGTCGTTTACGCCATATTCCGATAAGCTTTTTGCAAGCTCGTTCATAAAAATCGCTTTATTCATACTATTCCATCCCCTTTAAGTAATTTATTGATTGCTTCCGAGAAGCTGTACCATTCTTCTTCCTGTTCCTTCTGAATTTGCCTGCCCAGGTCAGTAATGGTGTAGTATTTCCGTGGCGGACCTTCCTGGGATTCCACAATATACGAGTCAATAGTCCTGTTATCCTTGAGTCTTTTCAGCAACGGATAAATTGTTCCCTCTGTTATCTGCATAACATCGGAAATCCTGTTTACCAGCTCATATCCGTAGCAATCGCCCCTCCAGAGTATGGAAAGCACGCAAAGCTCAAGTGTTCCTCGTTTAAGCTGTGATTTCATTTTATGCCTCCCTTTCACTTATTTTACAAGTACCTTGCAACACAAGGTACTTTGTTGTATTTATTATAGCACATAGTACTTTGTATTGCAAGGTACTATGTGTACAAAAGTATAAGGGATTTTTTGTATAATATATGTAAATATTTTACAAAAGGCGAGCCGCCTTAAGCATTTCCTGCCTTCTATGGTCCTGTGCCTTGCTAAAAAAGTGCTACGGCAGGAGATACAGTGTCGATTTATCCTGTCTTGTAAAAGGCGAGCCGCCTCAGGCATTTCCTGCCTTCTATAGTCTTGTGCCTTGCAAAAAAGTGCTGTGGCAGAAATCAAAGAACTGCTCATCTGTTTTTTCAATGATGATTTCCTTTTTATATGCTTTGTTTCATCACAGTCTTGCACAGATAATCGGGCGGCGAAGCCGCCCGATTCCGGATTTTTGCCGAAGGTAAAAATCCGGATGTGCGCGCCGTTGGCGCGCCCCACATATATTACAACAAGCATAACAAAAAGCCGCAGGCAATTGCCTGCGGCTTATGTACTTATTCAGTTTTATCAGCTGCTTAACTTAGCGTTAGCTTCGTTAACCTGAGCGTCAATGATGTTTTCCCATTCAGCACGAACCTGTGTATAGGTTTCGCCTGCGAATGTGTAAGGACGGCAGAGAACTGCACGTGTGGGAGAATCATCCATACCGTCAGCAGCACAAGTTACAGATACACCGTTCTTGAAATCCCATACAGGAACCATAGTTGTCTTGAGTTCCTGGAGAAGATCAAGGTGATCGTCTGTCCAGCCAAAGTCTCTCTTGGACTTTTCTCTCTGTGTAGCAACAACGCTTTCATCCTTGGATGCGATAAGTACGCAGTTTGTCCAAGCTGCAAAGCCGTCAACATTCTGTGCGCCTGCGCAGAGCATGTAAGCGTCCTGCTTCATAGCCTGATAGTACTGATCAGCACTGGGATCACGAGGATAAGGAACGAAGAATAATTCGTCATCTGCCCATTCAAATCTTTCTCTGTACTTGATCCAGGAGTCGGATTCAAATGCCCATGTGCCGTCTAAGAAGAATAATGTGTCACCGTTGAACCATGCTCTCTGGTTTGTGGAGTAGCCGTTGAGGTCCCAGGGATAACGATAGTCTTCTGTTGCAAGTGTTTCGATAAATGCCATGCACTTTTCAACTGCAGGGTCATTTAAGTGGTGAACAAGCTTACCGTCTTCGATAGATACGAGGGGAGTACCGGTTGTAGCAAGGAAGCCGTCGGGAACGTTCCAGCCGTCGATAACAAACTTGCTGTCGCCGCTGTTCTGGAATGTATCAGCCATTTCAAGGAACTTATCCCATGTCCATTCGCCGTTCTTGTATAATTCATAAGGATCTTCGAGACCAACTTCTTCGATTATGGTCTTTCTGTACCATAATACGTAGTTGGGGTTGATGTCTACGATAGCGCACCAGTTCTTGTTATCCCACATGAATTCGTCCATTACTGTACGATACTTTGTCCAGTCATCAGTTGTTGTATCAACGATACCGTCGATAGGCTGGAACATGTTCATGTATGCGGAAATGGGGAAGTAACCGATTTCGAAGGGGAAGATGTCAGGGGAGTCGCCGGAAGCAACCAGCTGGCCGAGCTTATCGTAACGGTCAGCGTAAGCAACGTTTGTCCATACGAAGATTTCGTTTGCGAAATCAGCGCCATAGGATGCGTCGCCTTCTTCGGGAATACCGTACTGCGCCTTGAATAATTCAGCAGCAGCCTGTGTTTCGTCAATATCCCACCATGCAAGCCACTTGATCTTCTTGTCAACTGTAAGCTCAAGCTTTGTATCTTCTGCAATATCACCTACTGCGTCAATAACAGCCTGGTCTGTATCAAGTGTTGTTGTAGCTACAGTTGTAGTTGTAGCAGCAACGTTTGCATTTGTTGTTACTTCTGATCTGCCGCTGCCGCCGTTACAGCCGGCAACAGAAAGGATTGTTGCTGCAGCAAGAACAGAAGATAAAATTCTATTTGTCTTCATTGTTTACCTCTCAATAAATTAACCTAACTTGGAGTTAGCTTCTTCGATATCAGCAGTTACCATATTTTCGAATGTAGAACGAACCTGTGTATATGTTACACCTGCTGTTGTGTAAGGAAGAACAAGAAGACCTCTTGTAGGAGAACCGTCGCCGCCTTCAAGAGTAGGCATGTTGTCGTTAGCACAGCCTACAGACATACCGTTCTTGAAATCCCATACAGGAACCATAGATGTCTTGAGTTCCTGGATGAAATCGAGGTGTTCGTCTGTCCAGCCAAAGTCTCTCTTGGACTTTTCTCTCTGTGTAGCAACAACGCTTTCGTCCTTGGATGCGATAAGTACGCAGTTTGTCCAAGCTGCGAAGCCGTCAACATTCTGTGCGCCTGCGCAGAGCATGTAAGCGTCCTGCTTCATAGCCTGATAGTACTGATCAGCACTGGGATCGCGGGGGAAGGGAACGAAGAATAATTCGTCGTCTGCCCATTCAAATCTTTCTCTGTACTTGATCCAGGAATCGGATTCGAATGCCCATGTACCTTCAAGGAAGAATAATGTATCACCGTTGAACCATGCTCTCTGGTTTGTGGAGAAACCGTTGAGATCCCAGGGATAACGATAATCTTCTGTTGCGAGCTTTTCAATAAACTGCATGCATCTTTCAACGGATGCATCAGCGATATTGGACTTTAATTTACCATCTTCGATAGATACCAGCGGAACACCTGTTGTAGCTACGAAGCCGTCGGGAACGTTCCAGCCGTCGATAACATACTTGCTGTCGCCACTCTGCTGGAATGCTTCAGCCATTTCAAGGAACTTATCCCATGTCCATTCGCCGTTCTTGTATAATTCATAAGGATCTTCAAGACCATTTTCTTCAATGATGGTCTTTCTGTACCATAATAATGTACTTGTGTTGATGTCTGTGATAGCACACCAGTTCTTATTGCCCCATGTGAAGTCGTCCATTACATCACGATACTTTGCCCAGTCATCAGTTGTTGTATCAACAATACCGTCGATAGGCTGGAACATGTTCATGTATGCAGAAATGGGGAAGTAACCGATTTCGAAGGGAAAGATGTCAGGGGAGTCGCCGGAAGCAACCAGCTGACCGAGCTTGTCATAACGGTCGCCGTAAGCAACGTTTGTCCATACGAAGATTTCGTTTGCGAAATCAGCACCATAGGATGCGTCGCCTTCTTCGGGAATACCGTACTGTGCCTTGAATAATTCAGCAGCAGCCTGTGTTTCATCAATATCCCACCATGCAAGCCACTTGATCTTCTTGTCAACTGTAAGTTCGAGCTTTGTGTCTTCTGCAATGTTTTCTACAGCAGCCTGAAGTTCCTTATCGGTATCAAGGGTTGTTGTAGCTACAGTTGTAGTTGTAGCAGCAGCGTTTGCATTTGTTGTTACTTCTGATCTGCCGCTGCCACCGTTACAGCCTGCAACAGAAAGGATTGTTGCTGCAGCAAGAACAGAAGATAAAATTCTCTTTGTTTTCATCATTAACCTCCTGATAAAAATTAGTAAGTTTATAACAAATTATATAAACACCTATAATAAAATTATACCAATTGCAGCGTCTGTTGTCAATCTGCGTATATTAAAATTATACGGTTGTTTTTTTGTTAAAAAGTTACAAATTAACTTAATAGTTTAACTTAATTTACCTTATTAATCTATTTTAGCATCACATCATAGTGCCAATAAGGGCTGTATAATAATCAGTAAGTCCGTTATCCGTTTCTTCGCTGTCGGCTGTAACGGAGCTTGCATAAGCAGAGACTGTCGATGCCGCAGATACTACGCTCGTCAGAAAATCATCAGGAAGGCTTCCGCCTGTTGCACCGTCATATGAGATGTAGCCATTGTCGTAAGTAATGCCGGCAGATGCAAGCTTATCCCCCGCCGCAGTAAGTGCCGCCGAAAACGCTGTTCTGTAAAGATATGCCGAGGAATTGCTTTCTGCGCTTAATCGCGTAACTAAATTGTTATAATCGGTTACAAAATCAGAAACTGCTGAAACGTTTTCCGTACCTGTTTCATTTAAGCTTATAAGCATAGCCGCAGAATCAGAAAGATTATCTGCCGCCGTTTTAAGCTGAGTTGTACCGCTTGAACTGTAATCCGAAAATCCCAGCATATTAAGCACTGCGCTTGCTGTGGTGTCTTCATCACTGTTCTGAAGGGCATACAGCAACGTGCTGCCGCTGATTGCATTAGCCACAGAGGAAGAATTGTTATAATTACCCGTAGCGGAAACAACCTTCTTTTCACTGCTTTCCACAGTCATATAACCACGCAGAATATCAGAAAAACTTTCAGACGAGGAAATGTCTCCCTGAATGAACTGTTTTGTATTCTCGATTTTGGCACGTACAGCCTCAGCGATCTTGCCATATTCATATATCTGCATTTCTCTCGCCTCCTTTTTTACAATTATACCACGCGTCCGCAATTTTTTCAATAGTTTTCCGTATAATATCGCCATCCATGACAATAATAACAGCAAATAAAAAAACGGAGGTAAAATATGCAATTAGATGGCTCAAAAACACTTGAAAATCTGAAGACAGCCTTTGCGGGCGAATCACAGGCGAGGACAAAATACACTATCTACGGCGAAATCGCCCGTAAGGAAGGGTACGAACAGATTGCTGATATTTTTGACCGCACTGCCTCTAATGAAAAGGCTCATGCGGAATTATGGCTGTCAATCATGAGCGAGGGTATACCCGCAAGTACTCAGAAGGCACTTGAAAACGCGGCAGGCGGCGAACACTACGAATGGACGGATATGTATGCCTCCTTTGCCAGAACAGCACGGGAGGAAGGTTTTGAAAACATTGCCGTTCTGTTTGATATGGTAGGCGCAATCGAACGCGACCACGAAGCACGTTACCGTAAATTTATTGAACTTCTGTCACAGGGTAAAGTTTTTACCGAAGATGGGGAAGCTGTGTGGATATGCAGAAACTGTGGTCATATTCATCACGGAAAATCAGCGCCTCAGTTCTGTCCCGTCTGCAGGAAACCTCAGAGTTACTTTGAGCGCCCCTGCGAGTGCGGCGACTGTGAATGTGAGTGATTTTCACAGAGGCGGCGCACTTGTTTTATGCGGCTTTGCCGCATAAAACACAGCGCAGACGGCTTTGCCGTCTGCGCTGATTTGTGCCTGCGGCACAAATAGTGCGCCGCATACACCTGATGCTGAATATATCTGACCCGATTTAAAACACCATACAGACAAACAGGCTGGTATATTCCGCATATTCTCTGATAAAAACATCAAATCCGGGCTCCCGAAAGCCAAGAAGCCGGACAGCATAAGCTGTCCGGCAATCGAAGTGATTTCGTTCTGGCGGGGAATATATCCCGATTAACCCTTTACAGAACCAAGTGTAACACCTGCTACAATAAACTTGGAGAAGCAGAAGTATACAATCATTACAGGGATAATTGCAAGAGCAAGAACCATGTAAACTTCACCGAAATTGAGTGTTGCAAGTTCACGTCCACGAACGAACGCAATCCAAAGGGGCATTGTCTTCATTTCGGGCTTATCAAGGATAAGAGCGGGCATGAAGTAGTTGTTCCAGGAAGCTGTGAATGAGAAGATTGCCTGAACAGCAAACGCCGGCTTTAAGATAGGAAGAATAATTTCGTTGAAGGTTCTGAATTCATTGGAGCCGTCAATACGTGCAGCTTCAACAATGTCAATAGGAAGCGAGCTTTCCATGTATTGCTTCATGAAGAAGAATACTGTGGGAGCTGCAACAGCAGGTATAACTAACGGAATGAAGTTATTTGTGAGATTCCAGTCATTCATTAAGTTATAGAAACCAAGAGCGGACACCTGCGTAGGAATTGTCATGATAAGAAGGATAGTATTAAAGAAAGCCTTCTTACCGGGGAAGTTATAAACATGAACACCGTAAGCGGTCATACCTGAGAAATATACAGAAAGTAAAGCAGATAAACCGGATACGATAAGAGAGTTCAAAAGTCCCTGAAGAATCTTGAGATTGGGGTCATTGAGAACACCCACGAACTTGCTGTTACCGCCCTCATCACCGATAAGGTTTATAAGGAAGTTGGAACCGGGGAGAAGTGAAAGCGAAGTCTGAATCTCATTATGTGTTCTTGTCGCATTGATTAAAAGGAGATAGAAGAAGAAAATCGCAAGGAGAGCAAAGATGGAAAGAACAACGTAGCAAACGATACGATGTATGGTAAGGCCGATGCTCTTATCTTCATCATAGGCATTCATTCTTGCCTTTGTCTTAGATGTAGCCATTTCTTACTTTCCTCCCTTCTTCTGAAGTTTGAATGATTTTCTGTTTTCACGCTTTTCAACACCAGCATCTGTGAAGAAGTAGTAAACAATCATACTGAGAACTGCACACATGATGAAGATAATTACGGAAACGGCACCGCCCTGACCGTAGTTCTTGGAACGTGAAATAAGAGTATTCAGGTACATGATAAGAGTTGTTGTACTGTCGTTCGGGTTACCCTTACCGTTGGTTAAAATAGAAGGTACGTCGTACATCTGGAGACCGCCGACTAAAGAAGTAATAAGAACGTAGATAAGGATAGGTCTGATAATAGGCAGAACTATCTTCCAGAAAATCTGGCTTGAAGTACAACCATCAATTTCAGCAGCTTCGATAATAGAAGCGTCAACGCCCATCATAGCTGCCATAAGAAGAATTGTAGTATTACCGAACCACATCAGGAAGTTCATAAGAGCAACAAGTCCACGTGCACTGTATGTATGCGCCATGAAGTTGAACGCTTCACCGTTTGTGAATGTCTTGATGATTTCGTTGATAGGTCCGATGTTGGAGAACAGAAGCATAAACATCATAGAGAATGCCGCTGCCATGATAAGGTTAGGCATATACATAACTGTCTTGAAGAAGCCTAAACCTTTAAGACGAAGTCTTACATTGGTAAACCAGTAAGCAAATAATAACGAAATGACAATCTGGGGAATGAAGCCCATTACCCACATGATCATTGTATTGCCGAGATAAGTAAAAATACGACCTTCAGTAAAGAGGTTTAAATACTGCTGAAAGCCGACAAAGCGTTCAACTGTCTCCCATGTAGCAGTATTTGTATACTTTTCAAAAAATGAAAAGTAGAATGTCTGTAAGAGAGGGACAAGGTTGAAAACTAAATAAACAACAATAAACGGCGCAATGAAGAAATAACCCCATTTTTCATAGCTGATACCTCTTCTTTTGTTGGATGCCGCTACGCTTGCATTTGCCATAAAGCCGAAATCCACCTTTCGATTTTTGGTTAAAAAAAGGGAGTAAGACAATAAATATATCTTACTCCCGTTTCTTTAGTTAGCTATTACCGTAGTAATATTCAGTTTACCTGACGATTAAGCCTGGGGAACTGTGAGTTCAGGATATGTATCCTTCATCTTTGTGTAGAAGTTGTTAAGAGCAGTTGCCTTATCAACAGTACCTAAGAAGTAATCGTTCATGCACTGCTGGAAGTTTTCGTTAGCAAGCTGGTCGTAAGCAGAGATGTTGGAGCAATCGATGTTGCCAGCAGCTGCTGCGAAGAGAGCGATGTGGTTCTGGCCACCAAGGAATGCGGAACCGAATGTAGGATCATTAGCGATTTCGTCCATAGCTGCCTTGTTGTTTGTGTAGTCCTGAGTATCAATTGTGATCTGCTTCATTGTAGCAGTGTCGCAAGTGAGTCTCTTCATGATGTCAGCGATTACAGCTGTGTTGTCTGTGCCAGTAGCTGCGCAGATCCATGTACCGCCCCAGTAGTAAGCCTGAGGACCTTCACATACTGCGTAGTCACCGAAGATACCGTTGCCAACTTCCTGAGCGCCGTTAGGATCTGCAAGGGAGTTGCCGAGGAGTGTGAAGTTGATACCCCATGTGGAGTAGAAGAAGCCGAATGTCTTACCTTCGGGACCCTGTTCCTTAGCCCAAGCGTCAGACCAGAGACCTACGTCCTTGTTGGAGTAACCGCTGTCCTGGAATACCTTAGTATCGTCAGCCCACTTCATGATGTTGTCGTCAACTACAAGGTTGCCGTCAACTACCCAAGGAGTTGTAACGTTGTTGGAGTATGTTCTGTATGCATCAGCATAACCTGCGAGCATTGTGTAACCAGCTTCCTTCATCTTAGCAGCTACATCGTTGAACTTGCCCCAGTCAGCAAGCTGTGCCTGTACTTCTACAGGATCATCTGTACCGAGAACTTCCTTAGCGATGGATCTTCTGTAAGCGAAGAGGCCGGGAGTTGCCTGCCATGTAACACCCTTGAGAGCGCCGTCAACTGTAACGATCTGCTGTGTGTAAGCATACTGGTTAGCGAGGTCAGCGTCTGTGATGCCGAGGTCAGCAATGTTCATGCAGTAAGGAGAGTTTGTGTACTTGAGAGCGTAGTCAGCTTCGATTAAGAAGATGTCTACCTTGTCGTCTGCAGCAGCATCCTGCTGAGCGAGAAGAGCTTCGTCGAGCTTGTTCTGGTAAACGCCACCTTCGTTAGTGTTGATTACCCAGTTAACTGTTACACCGTGAGCGTCGCCTACATCAGCAGCGTAAGCGTTGTATCTCTCCTGGAATTCTGTGTTCCAGCAGTAGATGTTGAGAACCTTACCCTGGTCAGCAGCACCAGCATCGCCAGCATCGCCAGCGTCAGGAGCGGGAGCAGCAGTTGTTGTGTCAGCAGCACCTGCATCAGCAGCAGTTGTTGTTGTTGTGTCGCCAGCGCCTGTATCTGTTGTGGAATCACAACCAGCAACAGAAAGGATCATAGCAGAAGCTAAGAGCGCTGTGAGTATTCTTTTCTTCATAACTTTTTTCCTCCAATTAGTCGTGGCTTCGTAATAACGAAACCGTGGTAGAATATTTAAATTGATCAGGTCACACGTAGCTTACTCTTATTAGATAAGGTCTGCATGCGATGTCCTGCAATTTACATTTGTAACTATATCACAATTTCCAAGCTTTTGCAAGCCTTTTTTTGAAAAATTTTTGAAACCGCCTCCCGAAAACGTTTTCATTCAACGCTTTTTTTGTCAAATTTGGTTAAAATCACGAACTTTTTTTCAACAAAGTTTCAACCTTTTGAAATTTTATATGAAATCGTATTTTCCCCTTTTGGTCAGCGTTTTTTCAAAGACGGTCCGATTGCTTTTCCTCTGATTTCAACGTTCGTTTTTATACAATTCAACCACCTTGTGTTGAAAACTATTTGGCAAAATTCACGAAAAAGTTTTTTTCTTCCAAAACAGACTTTACTCATGTGTTTTTTTGTCGGTATTGTAAAATCTGTACCTTAAAAGTAACCGTCTTTTTCTTAAAATTAGCTAAAAATACACTAATTAGGCTTAAAAAATACAATTTTAAGCTTAATTATAATCTCTGAAATGGGCCGATTGTGCAATTTAAACTTTTTTAATGGTATAATATAATAAAAAACTGGTTAAAAAATTTTGAAAAAACGCTTGAATTTAGTCATAAAATATAGTAGAATAGAATTACATCGTTTTCCTGTTATTTTATTATGGTATATATGAGAGGTAACTGTTATGTCATTTATATCGCTTTCATACTGTAAATATACCACATTTTCACAGGATAATTGCATATAAAATCAGGCTGTGCGTATTCGGACAGCTGTTATTTTTTTCACCATGTAAACGAAAGGAAAGGTTTTAACCATGAAAAAAGTCGGAATTGTTATGGGAAGCGACAGTGATTTTCCCGTTGTAAGAAAGGCCGCTGAGGCCTGTGCCGAATTCGGTGTACCCTTTGAGCTTCACGTTATGTCGGCTCACCGTTCTCCTGCTGAGGCTGCTGAATTTGCAAAGAATGCAAGAGCAAACGGCTTCGGTGTTCTTATCGGTGCAGCAGGTATGGCTGCTCATCTTGCAGGTGCGCTTGCCGCAAACACAACTCTCCCTGTTATCGCTCTCCCCGTAAAGGCAAAGGTGCTTGACGGAATGGATTCTCTCCTTTCCTCCGTTATGATGCCTCCCGGAGTTCCCGTTGCCTGCGTAGGTATTGACTGTGCAGCAAATGCCGGCTATCTCGCAGTACAGATTCTCTCTGTTTCCGACGACGAGCTTGCAGAAAAATATGCGCAGTTCAAGGAAAAACAGCATCAGAAGAACCTTGGAGCAGAGGCAAAGATGCAGGAGACTGCAAAGGAAATAGGCTAAACAAAGGAAGGTTTCAGATTATGGGCGGATTTTTCGGAGCAGCCTCTAAAAATGACTGCGTTACCGATGTATTCTTCGGCATTGACTATCATTCGCATTTAGGCACCAAAAGAGGCGGTATGACTGCCTATTCGGAAGAAAAGGGCTTCCAGCGTGCTATTCACAGCATTGAAAACTCACCCTTCAGAACAAAATTTGAAAGCGACGCATCGGGAATGAGCGGCGGACTCTGTATCGGATGCATCAGCGACAGCGATCCCCAGCCTATTCTTGTGCGCTCAAAGTTCGGCACATACGCCATCTGCAACGTAGGCGTAATCAGCAACTATGACGAGCTTTCACAGGAATTACTCGACAACGACTATGCCAATTTCGAGACAATGAGCAGCGGGCTTATCAATTCCAGTGCTCTTGTAGGCACACTTATCGCGCAGAAATCATCTATCGTCAAGGGTATCAAGTATGCCCAGGAAAAGATAAAGGGCACATTATCCCTTGCTATTCTCACCAAGGACGGAATTATCCTCGCCCGTGACAAGCACGGCAGACTGCCTATAATCGTAGGCAAACGAGAGGACGGCTACTGCTTCTCACTGGAGTCCTTTGCGTTCCAGAAGCTGGGTTACAGCACATACAAGGAACTGGAGCCGGGCGAAATCATAATGATGACCGCCGACGGCATCGAGGTTCTTGAAAAGGGCAATAACGAAAACAAGAAGGTATGTTCATTCCTGTGGACATACTACGGCTACCCCAATGCGGTTTACGAAGGCGTTACCGTAGAAACCATGAGAACCAGAAACGGTGAAATCATGGCGGAAATTGACAAGGCAAACGGCACACTCCCCGATGTTGACTACATCTGCGGTGTTCCCGATTCAGGTGTTCCCCACGCTATCGGCTATGCCAACAAGAGCGGTATCCCTTTTGCAAGACCGTTTATCAAGTACACACCCACCTGGCCCAGAAGCTTTATGCCTCAGAACCAGGAAATGCGCAACCGTGTTGCAAAGATGAAGCTCATCCCCGTACACGAGCTTATCGAAGGAAAGAAGCTTCTGTTCGTGGACGACAGTATCGTACGCGGCACACAGATGCGTGAAACGGTAGAATTCCTCTACGAGAACGGTGCAAAGGAAGTGCATATGCGCTCCGCATGTCCGCCTATCATGTACGGCTGCAAGTTCCTCAACTTCTCACGGAGCAACTCTGATCTTGACCTTATTGCAAGACAGATTATCCACGAGAACGAAGGTGAGGAGGGCGTTAAATATATCGCTGAGTACAGCAATTCCCGCACAGAACGAGGCAAGTATCTCCGTGATGAAATCTGCCGCCGCTTAAAGCTTACATCCCTTGAGTTCCAGTCTCTCGAAGGCACAGAAAGAGCAATCGGACTGAACCCCTGTGAGCTGTGCACCTACTGCTGGACTGGAAAAGAATAAGAGGCGGACCACCTCGGGCAGTTCCTGCCTTTTACAAAATTTCATTTTATCGAAACAAGCAAAACGGCAGGATTGCAAAACTGCTTTCCGGCACCTGTGTCAGGGCGGGCCACCTTCGGCAGTTCCTGCCTTTTACGGTTTTACATCATTTACAGATTTACATTAACAATGAAAGGAATTTAAAACTATGAAGAACAGTTTCTCCGAAAGCTACAAGGCTGCTGGTGTTGACGTAACCGCAGGCTATGAATCAGTAAAGCTTATGAAAAAGCACGTTGAACGCACAAATATCCCCGGTGTTATGGACGGAATCGGCGGTTTCGGCGGCCTTTTCGCACTTGACTTAAAGGGCATTGACGAGCCTGTGCTTGTTTCCGGTACAGACGGTGTCGGCACAAAGCTCAAGCTCTCCATGCTTCTTGACAAGCATGATACTATCGGTATCGATGCAGTTGCTATGTGCGTAAACGACATTATCTGCTGCGGCGCAAAGCCCCTTTTCTTCCTTGACTATATCGCATGCGGAAGAAATTACCCCGAAAAGATTGCTGAAATTGTAAGCGGCGTTGCAGAAGGCTGTGTTCAGTCCGGATGCGCACTTATCGGCGGCGAAACAGCTGAACACCCCGGTATGATGCCCGACGACGAATACGACATTGCAGGCTACTGCACAGGTGTTGTTGACAAGAAGAAGATTATCAACAACAACACAGTTGCAGAAGGCGACGCTATTATCGGTCTCGCTTCCACAGGCGTACATTCCAACGGTTTCTCCCTTGTAAGAAAGGTATTCGACATCACAAACAAGGAAGTTCTCATGGAAGTTCTCCCCGACGGCAGAACCTTAGGCGAAGCTCTCCTTGCTCCCACACAGATTTATGTAAAGCCCGTCCTCGCACTCCTTGAAAAGGTTGATGTAAAGGCTATCAGCCATATCACAGGCGGCGGCTTCAATGAAAATATTCCACGTTCTCTCCCTGACGGCTTTACAGCAAAGATCCAGAAGAACAGCTACGAAGTTCCCTACATCTTCAAGCTTTTACAGGAACGCGGAAACGTAAACGAACACGATATGTACAACACCTTCAATATGGGTATCGGTATGTCCATCGTTATCCCCAGGGAATCCGTTGCTGACGCTATCGCTCTTATGAAGGAATTCGGTATTGCCGCTTATGAAATCGGTGAAATCGTTAAGGGCGACGAAGGTATTATCATCGAATAATGGGATTCTTCGGTTTATTCAGAAAAAAGCCTGCCCTTGACACAAGCAGACTTGTCATCAACGTTACAGAAAACGGGATTGATATAAACGAGGCGCATATTACTCTGCCCTGTGACATCAACTTGCTGAAACACCTTTTAGGCGAAGCAAGAAAAACTGAACATCGTTCTTACAAGACTGATCATCGTGCCTACAATCCTGAAAATCCAAATCCAAAAATTTTTAACTACACCTGGGATAAAATCGGTCTGTATTGTCACAGCTACGACGATAAACTTGCGGACTGCATATGCGCGAGAACGAGTGGTGAAATTGACTGCGATTTTCTCCCTGAAGAAACATTCAGCGGTATTTTCACAATAAACAGCATAAACTGGTTTGATATAATGAAAAAAAGCGAAATCTACTGGTTTTCGGAACAGGGTGAAGGAATACCTCGTCTCCGATATGTTCGTCTCGGCAGATACCTGACATTGAGTCGGTATGCAGACGAGGATTCCGATGGCGGAGTAAACAGCTATGAGGATTTATGTAGTATTGAAGTTGAAATAAAGTGACGGAGGCTATATGAAAAATATTGTTGTTCTTGTTTCCGGCGGCGGAACAAATTTACAGGCTCTTATTGACGCAGAAAAACGCGGCGAGCTTGGTAACGGTAAAATCACCTGCGTCATTGCTTCAAAGGCTGACGCTTACGCTCTGGAAAGAGCAAAGAATAACGGCATTAAGACAGTAACCCTTGTACGTAAGGATTACCCCGATGTTGCCGCTTACAGCAAGGCTATGGCTGATACATTAAAGGCTGAAAATGCCGACCTGGTTGTATATGCGGGCTTTATGACCATTCTTGACGAGCAGGTATGCAGCGCCTTCCCCTACAGGATGATGAACGTTCACCCTGCGCTTATCCCTTCCTTCTGCGGAAAAGGCTTCTACGGACTCCACGTTCACGAGGCGGCTCTCGCAAAGGGCGTAAAGCTCAGTGGTGCAACCGTGCACTTTGTTACAGAGGAATGTGACGGCGGTCCTATTATTTTACAGAAGGCTGTTGAAGTTAAGAACGGCGACACTCCCGAAACTCTCCAGAAGAGAATTATGGAAGAAGCCGAATGGAAGATTCTCCCCAGGGCTGTCCAGCTGTTCTGTGACGGAAAAATCACAGTAACTGACGGAAAGGCTGTAATTACGGAATAATTAAACGTTAAAATAAACGAAAGGAACTAAACTTATGGAAACAATCGCATTTGAAAAGGAACTCACCACTCTCCCCTACCACGGCAGAGGCATCATGCTGGGTAAGTCCGCTGACGGCAAGAAGGCAGTAATCGCTTACTTCATCATGGGCAGAAGCGAAAACAGCCGCAACCGTGTTTTCGTTGAAGACGGCGACGGAATCAGAACACAGGCTTTCGATGAATCCAAGATGGTTGACCCCCACCTTATCATCTATGCTCCCGTTCGCGTTCTCGGCAACAAGACTATTGTCACAAACGGCGACCAGACAGACACAATCTACGAGCTTATGGACAAGCAGATGACTTTTGAGCAGTCTCTCAGAACACGTGAATTCGAAGACGACAAGCCCAACTACACACCCCGTATTTCCGGCATTATCCGTCTTGAAAACGACGGCATGAACTACGCTATGTCCATTTTGAAGAGCGACAACGGCAATGCTGATTGCTGCATCAGAAATACATATGCTTACAGTAACCCCGAAAACGGTGTAGGCCGCTTTATCCACACCTACGCACGCGACGAAGAAAACGGCAGACTCCCCAGCTACGAAGGCGAACCCAAGAAGGTAGTTATCCCCGACCTTGACATTGACGCATTCACAAAGCTTGTATGGGAAAACCTCAACGCTGACAACAAGGTTTCTCTCTTTACAAGATATATTGACCTTGACACAGGTAAATGGGAATCCAGAATCGTAAACAAGAACGTATAAGAACGACGATAAGCGCACAGCTGCTTCGTCAGCCGCAATACAGTACTACGGTTTCCTCGTATCTGCACGCTTCTCCCCGTTCTGAAATATTATTTTTACTTTAAATGAAAGGATAAACATCATGACAGAACTCGAACTCAAATATGGCTGTAACCCCAATCAGAAGCCCTCAAGAATTTTTATGGAAAACGGCGAACTTCCTATCGAAGTACTCAACGGCAAGCCCGGCTACATCAACTTCATGGACGCATTCAACGGCTGGCAGCTTGTAAAGGAATTAAAGAAGGCAACAGGTCTCCCCGCTGCTACATCCTTCAAGCACGTTTCTCCTGCAGGTGCAGCAGTTGGTCTTCCCCTTTCCGACACATTAAAGAAAATCTACTGGGTAGATGATTTAGGCGAGCTTACTCCCTTAGCTTGTGCTTACGCACGTGCAAGAGGCGCAGACAGAATGTCCTCCTACGGCGACTTCATCGCGCTTTCCGATGAATGCGACGCATGCACAGCAAAGATGATCCAGAGAGAAGTTTCCGACGGCGTTATTGCTCCCGGTTACACAGCTGAAGCTCTCGAAATCCTGAAGTCCAAGAGAAAGGGTACATACAACATCATCAGAATTGATGAAAACTATGTTCCTGCTGCTTTAGAAAGAAAGCAGGTTTACGGTATCACATTCGAACAGCGCAGAAATGAACTTGTTATTGACGAAAATCTTTTCGCAAACATGGTAACAGACAACAAGACTCTTCCCGAATCCGCAAAGATTGACCTTGCTATCGCTCTTATCACACTCAAGTACACACAGTCCAACTCCGTAGCATACGCTTGCGGCGGTCAGGCTATCGGTATCGGTGCAGGTCAGCAGTCCAGAATCCACTGCACACGTCTTGCAGGTCAGAAGGCTGACAACTGGTACCTCCGTCAGTCTCCCCAGGTTCTCGGCTTACAGTTCGTAGACGACATCAGAAGAGCTGACCGCGACAACACAATCGACCTCTACATCGGCGATGACTACATGGACGTTCTTGCAGAAGGCGAATGGCAGAAGTGGTTCAAGGTCAAGCCCGAAGTATTCACACGTGAAGCAAAGCGCGAATGGCTTGATACAATGAAGGGTGTTTCCCTCGGCTCTGACGCATTCTTCCCCTTCGGCGACAACATCGAAAGAGCACACAAGAGCGGCGTTGAATTCATCGCACAGCCCGGCGGCTCTATCCGTGACGACAACGTTATCGAAACCTGCAACAAGTACAATATTGCTATGGCATTTACAGGTATCCGTTTATTCCACCACTAAGCGACGAAGTGCCGCGGCAGGCTCCGCCTTTTACAGACTGATTCGATTCACAGACTTTATTAACGGCGGTTACGGAACGGGACAAAAAAGTATACACACAAACAGGCGGATTCTATCCGCCTGTTATGCTAAAAGGAGAAGTTTATGATCGACAGCTGGCGCAGCTCCGAAAACTGGAACAGCAGCACTCTTGTTTACTCCGAAAAATCCGATGTGCTGTATTTTGATTCGACCGCCGAATACGAAACAGCCGTATATGCGCTTTCTGTTCCCGAATGGGCAAACTCTTTCACCCTGTCCTTCAAGGCAGGCAACCGCAATTCCACCGCAAAAGAGGGTGCAAAAGACACAGGGTATATAACCGTCAGCACAGATTCGGGCGTTATTGCAAGAACACCCATGATACAGGATAATCTGACATATGTCAATTATACCTTGTCTGCCGTGCCTGTTCAGACCGAACAGCTTTATATATCGGCGGAAGCATATAATTCCTACGGAAATACCGTTGATTTCTATTTTGGAGCTTTTGAGCTGGAATTTTCCGAAGCGCTCCCCGAAAGCCTTACAACAGAATATTACTTTTCTGCAACACCTACAACCGAAAAGGTACAGAACGCAAACGGAACACCTGCGGTTTTCCCGATTATAGTCATGGCTCTGCTCGCACCGATTTTTTTAATCTGCGTTTTATCCGCAAGAAAGGAAAAGAAAAATGAAAATCCCCAGAATTGTTGACAGAATCCTCACCGTCATCTGCTATATACTCACCGTTGCACCCTATCTTGTTCTTGGCGCTTATGCGGCGGACAGTGCCGATAAGCTTATCGCGGATGACAATACAGGTCTTGAACTTATGCTTATGGGCGGACTTGTTCTGCTTGGCGTATTGTTCTTATATCTTCACATAATTATCCACGAGGGCGGTCATCTTGTAATGGGACTTGCTGCAGGCTGGAAATACCTTTCCTTCCGTGTAGCAAATCTTGTTCTTGTAAAGCAGGAAGGGAAGCTTAAATGGAAGAAAACCACCGTTGTAGGTACAGGTGGGCAATGTCTTATGATTCCACCCGAGTGCGAACCTGAAAAATGTCCGTTTTTCCTGTATTTATTAGGCGGCGGACTTGCAAACATAGTTACAGCAGGCATTGCATTCGGCATCGGTCTGCTTACAGGAGGTGCTGCTCAGGTTATTCTCAACATTTACGCAATTCTGGGCTTCGGACTGGGACTTGCAAACCTGTTTCCCGCAAAAGTGGGCGGCACAAATAATGACGGCTATCAGATTTTCATTGAACTCCCCGGCAACCATCAGTCCAAAAAGTATCTGTGCTGTCTTTTAACCGCTAACGCGGTTCTTACAGAAAATGAAAGCACAAAGGCTCTCCCCGGAAAGATAAGAGATACTATACTGAATTCCGATTACAGCGATTTAAGCAACACAGGTGCCGCAAACCTCTACTGCTTCAAGGCTACTATCCTCCAGGAAGAAGGCAGATATGACGAGTGCAGGGAGGTTTATCAGAATATCGCTGACAGCCCCGATGTTTTACAGCTTTTCAGGAACGAAGCAAAGTGCGAACTTATCTACTATGAAATAATGGGTGAGTGCAATGCCGAAAAAATTGACACCCTTTACGATAAAAAGCAGGCTGAATACATAAAGGCTACTTCACTTTATCCCTCCCGCCGCCGTCTTATGTACGCATACCATTTAATATATAAGAACGACAAGGCGAAGGCAGACGAAGAATATCAGGCTCTCATAAAGACAGCAAAGACCCACCCTGTAAAGACAGAGGGCGCAATTGAACTTAAAGAGGCGGAGCGTGTTACAGCTCTGGCGGCGCAGAAAGGCAACAAACATGAAATGCAGTGATATCTATCCCGAATTATATGACTATCTTATGAGCAAAAAAGGTGTTGAAACCGACTATAAAGCAGAATGGGGCTGGACGCGCTTTATGATCCGCGGAAAAATGTTTGCGGCAATCTGCGCTGACGGTACGGAATGGGCACTTCTTAACATAAAAGCTCAGCCTGACTACAACATCACTATACGTGCTCTTTACGAGGATATAAACGAAGGCTATTACATGAACAAGGAACACTGGAACAGCGTAAAGCTTACAGGTACAGTTCCCTATGAGGTTGTAAGGGATATGTGCGACAGAGGCTACGGATGTATCCTCTCCAAATTTTCAAAGAAGGTACAGAGCGAAATCCTCGGAGAATAAAAATTCCGCAAACAATGATTATGACAGGAGAATGCGCAGAATGGAAACAGAAAAAATATTTGCCCGACTCGAAAAATATCTTCTCTCCTTTAAAGGCGTACACATCGAAGAAACTGACGAAGGCAAGGTTTTTTACCTTGTTTCAAAGCCTTTTGCGGGAATTTTTTCCGAAACTATTGAAATTAAAGCGAAAAACGATTATAATGAAACTATCCGCCTGCTCCACGATGAAATCAGCGAAGGAAAAATCATGGGCGACGGCTGGAATGAAATCAGATACAGCGAAAATCTCCCCTTTGAGGTAATCTCCGATATGGCAGACAGGGGCTATCGCATGACCTATGCAAGCCTGCCGAAAAAGGTACAGAGGGAGATTGAGGAATACTTTTTTGATTAATGATAAAAGATTACGGAGCGGCTCTGCCGCAATTTCAGATATGACGCAAAGCGACACCGTAATCATTAATCATTCATTATTCATCATTCATCAGATATAGAAAGGAAACTGACAAAATGAACATTTTAGTAGTAGGCGGCGGCGGACGTGAACACGCTATTATCGCCGCACTTGCAAAGTCATCAAAGGTTGACAAAATCTATGCCGCACCCGGCAACGGCGGTATCAGCGCACTTGCTGAATGCCATCCTGTAAAGGCTACCGACATTGACGGTATGGTTGAACTTGCCAAAAAGCTTCAGCCCGATTATGTCTTTGTAGCTCCCGATGACCCGCTGGTTCTCGGTATGGTTGATAAACTCAACGAAAACGGCTTCAGGACCTTCGGACCCCGTGCAAATGCCGCAATCTTAGAGGGCAGCAAGGTGTTCTCCAAGGCACTTATGAAGAAATACAATATCCCCACAGCGGCTTACGAGACATTTACAGACGCTGAAAAGGCAATTGCTTACGTAAAGGAACAGAACAGCTACCCCGCTGTTATTAAGTGCGACGGTCTTGCTCTCGGTAAGGGCGTTATCATCGCCAAGGATTTCGATGAAGCAAAGGAAGCTGTTGAATCCATGCTTCTCGGCGGAAAGTTCGGCAAAAGCGGCAGCGAAATCGTAATCGAAGAATTCATGACAGGTCCCGAGGTTACTGTTCTCGCTTTCACAGACGGCGTTACAGTAAAGCCTATGGTTTCCTCCATGGACCACAAGCGCGCTTATGACAATGACGAAGGCTTAAACACCGGCGGTATGGGCACAATCGCACCCAATCCTCTCTACACTGAGGAAATTGCCGCTGAATGTATGGAAAATATCTTCCTCCCCACAATCAAGGCAATGGCGGCAGAGGGGCGTCCCTTCAAGGGCTGTCTCTATTTCGGACTTATGCTCACTCCCAAGGGTGCAAGGGTAATTGAGTATAACTGCCGTTTCGGCGACCCCGAAACACAGGTTGTTCTCCCTCTCCTTGATACCGATTTAATGGAAATCATTGAAGCAATCTGGGAAGAAAAGCTCAGTGACCTTGATATAAACTGGAAGAAGGAAGCCTGTGCCTGCGTAGTAATGGCAAGCGGTGGCTATCCCGAAAAGTATCCCACAGGCTTAGAAATCAGCGGTTTCAACGCAGAAGGTCAGCTTGACAGCGGCGAAGCATTCGTATATCACGCAGGTACAAAGCTTGAAGACGGCAGATACCTTACAGCAGGCGGACGTGTTCTCGGCATCACAGCTACCGCAGATACACTTCAGAACGCTCTGGACAAGTCCTATGCGGCTGTAAACAGAATCAGCTTTGAAAATGCACACTACCGTAAGGATATCGGTAAGAGAGCCCTGAACGGCTGAAGCCGTTCAGATGAATGATTAACGATGAAAGATGAAAAATTATGGTATCGCCTGCGGCGATGAATTTTAAAAATCGTCCGCAACGCGGACACCTCAATCATTCATCATTCATTCTTCATTATTCATCACCAAAATATTTTGGTAAACAGGCGAGTTCGTGACCATCCTCGCTTTTGCATAATGCAATAAATCAAAACTAAGGAGCAAAATTAAATATGAAAAAAAACAACAAGGCATTATTCATCACCCATGCCGCTATTATTGCGGCGCTCTACGTCGTTTTAACCTACCTTGCGTCCATGATGGGGCTTTCTAACGGTGTGATTCAGATACGCTTCTCGGAAGCTCTGACTATTCTCCCGTATTTCACCCCTGCGGCAATTCCGGGGTTGTTCATCGGCTGTATTATTGCCAACATTCTTGCAGGCGCAATTTTATGGGACGTGGTTTTCGGCAGTCTTGCTACCCTTATAGGTGCAGTATTAACATATCTGCTCCGTAAAAAGTCAAAATGGCTTGCCTCCCTGCCCCCCATTCTGTCAAACACAGTTATAGTACCCTTTGTACTTACCTATGCTTACGGAGTGCCTGACGGAATTGCATTTTTAATGCTTACAGTGGGAATCGGAGAGGTTATTTCCTGCGGAGTACTGGGAATGATACTCCTCAAATGCCTTGAAAAGCACAGAAATCACATTTTCGGCAGCTGAAACAACGGAAAATGCGGTAAAACCGCATAAAAATTGAATTTTCGGGTAAAAATCTATTGACAAAAGATTTCAGCTGTGATAAAATAATAAAGCCGCTTATAACGGGCTTTTTTAAGTGCGTTTAAAAAACGCCGCCCCAGAATAGCGAGTTTATAAAAAAGAGGTAAAAAATATGTACGCAGTTATCGAAACAGGCGGAAAGCAGTATCAGGTTAAGGAAGGCGACGAAATCTTCGTAGAAAAGCTCGGCGTTGAAGAAGGCGAAGTAACTTTTGATAAGGTTATCTTAGTTGGTACAGACGGCGAAATCAAGGTTGGCGCTCCTTACGTAGACGGCGCAGTTGTTAAGGCTACTCTTATCAAGAACGGCAAGGGCAAGAAAATCACAGTATTTACTTACAAGCCTAAGAAGAGCTCCAAGCGCACAAAGGGTCACAGACAGCCTTACAGCAAGGTTAAAATCGACTCTATCGTAGCGTAAAATGATTAAAGCCGAATTTTTAAGATACAGCGACGCGCTGATAGGCTTCTCGGTTTCGGGACACGCAGGCGCAGGCGAATACGGACACGATATCGTATGCTCCGCTGTAACATCGGCAGTAATGCTGACGGCTAACACAATCACAGACTTTTTGTATGCAGGCGCGGATGTCAAAATCGGCGAAAACAAGGTACTCCTTGTGCTGAAAGATCCCGACTCTGTAATGTCAATGGCAGCTAAACAGGTTATTGCTTCATTTCATAAGCACCTGGAAATAATCGCCGATGACGCAAAAGGAACAATCCAAATAACCGTAAAAGAGGTTAAAGCTCGGAAAGGAAAATAATCATGATTTTATTAAACTTACAGTATTTTGCTCACAAAAAAGGTATGGGTTCCACCAAGAACGGCCGTGACTCCGAATCCAAGAGACTTGGTGCTAAGCGCGCTGACGGTCAGTTCGTTCTCGCCGGCAACATCCTCTACAGACAGAGAGGCACACACATTCACCCCGGTAAGAACGTAATGAGAGGCTCTGATGATACATTATTTGCTACAGTTGATGGCACAGTAAGATTCGAGCGCCTCGGCAGAGACCGCAAGCAGGTAAGCGTTTACCCTGCTGAATAATTGGCAGACAAGCAAGGGCGGAAAATTTCCGCCCTTTTGTTTTAGTACAGCACTGAACCCTGCCGTATTATTTGATTTGTCAGTCGTGTATAACAGCTGAGAAATGAGATTATACGTAGCACAAGGAAAGGAATGATACAAATGTTCGTAGATATAGTTAAAATCACAATCAAGGCGGGCGACGGCGGAAACGGCGCAGTTTCCTTCCACCGCGAAAAATACGTAAACGCTGGCGGCCCCGACGGGGGAAACGGCGGTAAGGGCGGCGATATTGTCTTTCAGGCGAAGGACAACCTTTCCACGCTGATTGACTTCCGCTATAAGAAAAAATATGTGGCAAAGAACGGCGACCCCGGTTCTTCCCGCCGCAGTACTGGCAAATCCGCTCCCGACACTGTAATATATGTTCCCAGAGGTACAATCGTCAAGGACACCAACACAGGAAGAATCCTTGCAGATATCTCAGGTGATGAGCCTGTTATCGTTGCAAAGGGCGGTAAGGGCGGTAAGGGCAATATGAACTTCGCCACACCTACCCGTCAGATTCCTCGTTTCGCAAAGCCCGGTTACCCCGGCGAAAGCTTCGATGTAACGCTGGAACTGAAGCTTCTTGCGGATGTAGGTCTGGTAGGCTTCCCCAACGTGGGCAAATCCAGCCTTATAAGCGTTGTAAGCGCCGCAAAGCCCGAAATCGCCAACTACCATTTCACAACCATCACCCCTGTTCTGGGCGTCGTAAAATATGAAGAGAAGTCCTTTGTAATGGCGGATATCCCCGGCCTTATCGAAGGTGCAAGCGAAGGTGTCGGCCTCGGCCACGCATTCTTACGTCATGTTGAACGCTGCAGACTTATCGTCCATGTGGTTGATGTTTCCGAAATTGAGGGCAGAGACTGCATCGACGACTTTGAAAAGATAAATACCGAGCTTCGCAACTTCTCCGAAGAATTATCCGAACGCCCCCAGATTGTTGCGGCAAATAAATCAGATATGGCTACGGAAGAGCAGATTGAAAAGCTCCGTAAATATGTCGAAGAAAAGGGACTACCCTTCTTTGTAATCTCCGCTGCTACCACTATGGGTACGCAGGAGCTTGTAGATGCAGTTGCCGCTGAACTTGAAAACCTGCCTCCCGTTATAAGATACGAGGCTCAGCCTCTCACTCTTGAGGAAATCGAACAGATCAACGAAGCTAAGCACAGCTTTACAATCGAAAAGGCTGACGCACATTACTTTATCGTCAATGCCGAGTGGCTTGCTCCGATTTTAAGCACAGTAAACATGGAGGACTACGAAAGTCTTCAGTATTTCCAGAGAGTGCTCCGTTACAGCGGCATTATTGACGGTCTGGAAAACGCAGGTGTTGAAGAGGGCGACACGGTTTCCATCTTTGACTTCGAGTTCGATTATATGAGATAATGTCCCTTTAAGTGCAGATTATTCGTTTTATTTATGGCAGAAAAGGATAACAGAATGGAAGCAATGACAAAATCACAGGCTAAGCAGTTAAGTCCGCTTACTCTTGCCTTTTACGGTGACTGCGTATACGAAATACTGGTGCGGAGAAAAATAGTAGAGGGTGGGAGCCGTCCTTCTCAGGAACTGCACCGACTTTCGGTACAGATGGTCCGCGCGTCCTTTCAGTCAGCAGCGTATGATAAGATACTGCCCATACTGACCGAAGAGGAAACAGATATACTGAAAAGGGGCAGAAATGCCACAGGACTCAATCCCCCTAAATCCAGCAATCCCCGTGATTACCACAGGGCAACGGCAGTTGAGGTGCTGTTCGGTTACCTCGACCTTATCGGTCAGCGCAGCCGTACCGAAGAGCTGTTTGAGGTGATATGCAATGAAGAAGAAAATAAAGGATAAAGAAAAAAAGCCGCAGAAAAAACGTTCACTGAAATGGCTCATAGACATTCCTCTGCTCATTCTCGGATCTATCATCTATTCCGCAGGTATCAACTGCTTTACCGCTCCTAATGATATCGCTCCGGGTGGTATCAGCGGTCTTGCCACGGTTATAAGCTACCTTACAAACCACGCTGTTTCAATCGGTCTTGTATTCGGTCTTGTGAATATACCACTGATTATTGCGGGTTTTCTGAGACTGGGCAAGGTGCTTATGGCAAAAACCGTGCTGGCAGTTGCGGTAACTACCGTATGTACCGACTTTTTAAGTGGATTTTTCCCCGTTTACACAGGCGACAGAATAATTGCCGCTGTGTTCGGCGGTGTGCTTATGGGTGCGGGACTTGGTATTGTCTACAACCGTGACGGCACAACAGGCGGCACGGATATCATAAACAAGATTATCCAGAAGGCAAAGCCACATTTAAGCCTGGGGGTCATTATGATGATGACCGACGCATTTGTGGTACTTGTTTCTATTCTTGCGTTCGGCAATCTTGAATCGGGTCTTTATGCAATTATCGCAATTTTCGTAAGCTCAAGACTTATGGACTATATCCTGTACGGAGGGCGCGAGGGCAAGGCTGTGCTTATCTTCTCCGAAAAGGCGGAGGAAATCGGCAAGGCTATCACCACCAGCATCTCCAGAGGTGCTACCTACCTTAAAGGTCAGGGTGTATACACAGGTGCAGACAAGAACGTAATATGCTGTGCCGTACCCAAGAATGAGTATGCAAAACTCAAGCGTATTGTCAGAGAATATGACGTAAAGGCTTTCATTATTACTGCCACAGCTGATGAGGTTCTCGGCGAGGGCTTCATTGATATCGACAGATAACGAAAGGAATTGTAAGAATGTTAAAGAAAATCACGGCTCTTCTCCTGAGCTTTGTAATCCTGCTCCCGTGTTTTGCGGTAACCGCTTCTGCGGATATAAAAACAGAGAGACTGAACCTGAGGTACGAACTCAGATACAATATGGTTTACGACCTTCTTATGGAGGACACCGATACTCTAGAGGATATTGAAAAGCTCAGCCTTAAAGTTGTTTTCATCTCTGTTTCCGACAGTATGCAGCAGGCAAAAACTGTATGGGGCACAGGCAAAAAGCTTGAAACAGCCCTGGAAAGAGCCTACGAAAAGGCAAGAGCCACCAATGTATCTCCTGTCTGGTTCAAGCTTGATGTCGTAACCAAAATCGAAGAAAAAAGCTATGCGGATTTCAGGGCGGATTACACAGAAGCTGTTGGCGGTTCAATGCGTAAGGGTATTGCCTTCAACGAATATTTCGGCAGAGCGATTCTTGAAGCGCAGGTAAACAGCAACGGCTGGCTTTCCTATGAGACTGGCGAACTTGATTTACAGGCCATCAACAAGCATTTCCGCAGAACCGGAAAGAAACAGCTTTCCAAAATCCCCGAAACGCTGTATCTCTTTGATACGCAGGGATATTTCACAGATAACCTGAAAGATGCCTATAAGCTCACCACAGGCAGATACAGTCAGGCAGGCAGACGTGAATACGAAATGGACAGGGAACAGTTGGAAGAGCTTGCTTTCCATTCATCCCGCTATCTTGCAGATATGGTGGGCGATGACGGCAAGTTCATTTACGGCTACTACCCTATTGACAACCAGGAGCTTGAGGATTATAATATTATAAGACATGCAGGTACTGTATGGAACCTGATTCTCCAGTATGAAATGACAGAGGATAAATCCCTTTTACACCCAATTGAGAAAGCGCTTGATTATCTTCAGGCAGCATTCCACTACAAGGACGGTTCAACCGCATTCCTGAATGACAGAGGAACGCTCAATGTAGGCGGTAACGGTATCTCTCTGCTTGCTTTTGTAAGCTATACCGAAATCACAGGCTCAACAAAATATATTCAGCTTATCCGTGCTGCCGCAAACGGAATTCTCTATATGCAGAAGGAAAACGGCGGATTTATCCACACTCTCTATAAATCAAACTATCAGGTACATAAGGATTATATAACTGTTTTCTATGACGGTGAGGCAATGTATGGTATTCTGAGAGCATACGGCCTCCTCCGCGACAAACGCTATCTCACCGCCGCAGAAAAAGCAGGCGATTACTTCATCGACAACAACTACGAAACCCTGAACAGCCACTGGATTGCCTACGGCTTCAACGAACTCACAAAGTATTCTCCCAAGGAGCGATACTTCAATTTCGGGCTTAAAAATATGCACGGCTATTCCGAAAAGCTGACACGCGTCGTCACAGGCGCTCATACTACCAATGAAACAGCAAATGCTTCCTTCGAGCTTTACAACAGACTCATGCAAAGAGGTATCAGGTGTGATATGCTGGAGGAATTTGATGAGGAAATGCTGTTCAAGGCTATCGACAAGCGCGTAGACTACGGCATGAACTACTTTATGCAGCCCGAACAGGCAATGTACTTTAAAGACCCTCAGCTGGTGCTCTATTCTTTCGCAATGCGCGAGGACAATTTCAGAATCAGAATTGACGATATCCAGCATTTTATGGGCGGCTACTATTTTTACTGGAAAAATTATGATATAATCAAATCATATGCAGCAGAATAAATGAAAGGACAGGTTAAAACTTATGTCAGGACATTCCAAATGGAGTACAATCAAGAGAAAAAAGGGTGAAAAGGACGGCGCAAGAGCCAAGGTTTTCACCAAAATCAGCCGTGAAATCATCGTTGCGGTAAAGGAAGGCGGCGCAGACCCCTCCTCCAACTCCAAGCTTGCACAGCTTATCCAGAAGGCCAAATCCATCAACATCCCCAACGACAATATCGACAGACTCTTAAAGAAGGCAAGCGGCGACGCAGAAAAGTCCAACTACGAGGACTGCGTATACGAAGGCTACGGTCCCAACGGTGTTGCGCTTATCGTTGAATGCCTTACCGACAACAGAAACAGAACAGCAGGCGAAATCCGCCACTATTTTGATAAGTTCGGCGGCAACCTCGGCACATCAGGCTGTGTATCCTTTATGTTCAGCACAAAGGGTATTGTAGTTCTCGACAACGAGGAAGAAACCATTGACGAAGACAAGGCTATGGAGGATATCCTCGAAGCAGGCGGCGACGACTTTACATTTGAAGAGGGCTGTGTTGAAATCACAACCGATCCTTCTACCGTAGGTGAAGTAGGCAGCGCTCTCGCAGCGATGGGCTACACTGTTCTCAGTGCCGAACCCGCAAAGGTTCCCGCAACCTACACAGCTTTAACAGACGAAGACCACATCAAGAAGATGACATTACTCTTAGAAACCTTAGAAGATAATGACGATGTCCAGAACGTCTGGCATAACTGGGAGGAAGCGTAACGCTTCACCCGTTTCCGCCTTTTAATATGCATGATTATACCCCGACGTTGCGAAACGGCGGGGTTATAACGTTTTTTGCTCCGCCTTCCTTGCACTTGTGACACGATAAGTGTTGTGTGACGGCAGATAAAACATTCGGATAATAAAAATAACGCCAGGTACTTCGTACCTGGCGTTTCATTATTTCATTCAGCCTTCATCACGTAAATTGAACATACCGATTAAGTCCTTGAGCATTGCGGACTGGCCGGAAAGTTCTTCGGAAGCTGCCGCACTTTCTTCTGCGGTAGCGGAGTTGTTCTGGACAACGCCCGAAATCTGGTCGATACCGATTGTAACCTGGCTTGCAGAGGAAGCCTGCTCCTTGCTTGCCTCGGCAATATCCGTAACAAGCTCGTTTACCTTTTCGGTAGCCTCTGAAACCTTATTCATAAGAATTGCTGTTTCTTCAACGATTGCGCTTCCGTTTCGTGCCGCATTCACGGATTCTTCGATAAGTGCGGTAGTATTGCTTGCCGCTTCAGCAGACTTGCTTGCAAGATTTCTTACCTCGTCAGCAACTACTGCGAAGCCCTTACCTGCGTCGCCTGCTCTTGCCGCTTCAACAGCCGCATTGAGTGCCAGGATATTTGTCTGGAATGCGATATCTTCGATAGCCTTGATAATCTTGCTGATTTCTTCGGAAGAACGGTTAATCTGATCCATGGCTTCAACAAGCTTCTTCATCTGCTGGTTAGCTTCAGCCATAGCCTCGGCTGTTTCATTTGTGCTTGCCTTGGCAACCTCGCAGTTTTCAGAAGTATGATTGATATGCTCTGTGATTTCCTGCAGTGTAGCAGCCAGCTCTTCAATTGAGCTTGCCTGTTCGGTAGCGCCCTGAGAAAGGGACTGTGCACCTGCGGAAACCTGGTCAGATCCGCTGGAAACCTGGTCTGCGGCAACGTTGATGCTCCAGAGGGTGTTGCTCAGCTTGCTGTTGATATCAACAACGGAATTGTAGAGCTTTTCATAGTCGCCCTCATAAACTTCGCGGTTTCTTTCTGTGTCAACATTGAAATCACCGTTTGCCATAGATTCGAGGATTCTGCCGATATCACTGATAATGATATTCATATCGTTTACAAGACCCTTTGTAGCTTCTGCAAGGGCACTTGTTTCGTCCTTTGACTTTATTTCGGGAACTTCACTTGTAAAGTCGCCTCTTGTTACGCCATCGAGACGGGTTGCAACTGCCTTGATAGAGTTGCCTATCTGAACGCCGAGGATTGTCGCAACGGCAATACCTGCACCGATACCTACAACTGCGATAATGATTGTAATAAGGACAGTCATAGAAGCTTCACCCTGGAAATCAACGCTGTCAGCTGTAATCATCAGTGACCAGTCGTTTGTATTTTCAATAGGCGCATATGCGGCGATTTTTGATGTACCGCCGATTTTATATGTTTCGTAGCCGTGTTCATCGTGTTCCATTTTTTCGTGGATTGCGGCAATTTCGGAATATGTGGAATCTGTTTCGGCAAGAGTCTCAAGATTCTCACTGTTTTCAATCTTTGTGATATCCTCGTGAGCGATTGTATTGCCTTCAGCGTCAATCATATATGCAATACAGCTGTCGCTTATTTTGATACCGGCAACTATCTCGTTAAGGAAAGTTTCATGAGGTACAACGTACACGCATCCTACGACATTAGAACCGCTGACGCCGTTTTCCCAGAGGGGTGCGGCAATAATAATGCTGATTTCTCCTGTGACGCGGGAAACAACAGGTTCGGAAATTGTAGTCTTGCCCTTCATTGCATTCTGGAAATATGTACGGTCGGACATGTCTGCGCCTGTAACGATGTTGACACCGTTCGCATCAAGAACAACACCTCGGGTCATTCCGTGAGCCTGTGCGCGCTGGGTTACAAGTGCAATCTTTTCTTCGGGAGTGAGTTCTTCGCCTGAAAGCTCCTTGAGACAGCCAAGTTCGGTTGCAACATTAAGATCGGCTTCCATTTCCCATCTTACGCGCTCTGCAGTGATTTCTACAAGCTGGGTCATATCCTTTTCAAGACGGCTCATAGTACCTGTATAGGTAAGAATCGAACACACAGCGCCAAGAACAACAAGTGAAGCTGTTACCAGTGCAATTATGCACACCATGATTTTCTGTTTTACTGATTTCATTATATTACATCCTTCTTTCTTGTATCCATACAATAAAGTATGTGTAATTACTTTAATTTTACCACTTCTTGTTACAAAAGTCAATAATTTGTTATTGCAACAAGTATTATTCGGCTGATTTTTGCCGTCTTGTCCAAATTTTAACTGTAATTTTTGGAACTTAACCTATTTGACAATAAAATATGCTTCGGCTTGTATATTTATTACAAAAAAACGTTATACAGTTGAATTATTTTAAAGTATATGGTATAATAACTATAAGTTTATATGTTTACTGCCCGACGGATTGGAGAGGTGAAAATGGCGCATAGATTGGAGCTTCCGGATGATGTTTTTTTAGCACAGGAAACCTTTGAAGGACAGGCTGTGGATTTTCTGAAGCAGAACGGTGCTGAAAACACAGCTTTTATTACTATTCAGATAAATAACCTTGAGCTTATCAGTGATGCTTACGGAAGAACCGTTTCCATAAACATAATGCAGATACTGGGCGCGCAGATAAGCCTTCACCTTGAAGACTGCGGCTTTTTCACAAGCTATAAGAAAACTTCCTTTACTATAATACGTACATACAGCGACCGCATATCCCTTTCCAATTGGGTGTCACATCTTGAATCCCATGTAAAAAGTCAGATGAAGCTGGCTAAATACATTACGGAAATTGATGTCACTGTAGGTATTTATGCACCCGAAAACAAGGTCGACGAATCAGTCAGCGATATGGTTGCACACTCGGAAACTGCCATAAAATATTCCCGTAATTCCAACGAACAGATTATTTTCTACGAGGACGAAATGCGCCTCAGACTTCTGAAAGAATACGAACTCATAAAATCCATGGACGAAGCGCTCAGAAATGATGAATTCTGTATCTTCCTCCAGCCTCAGCATTATCTTCAGCAGAACGACAGAGTTCTCAGCGCAGAAGCACTGGCACGCTGGATAAAGCGTGACGGCACAGTTATTTATCCCGGCGAATTCATACCCGCCTTTGAGAAAAACGGACTCATTGCAAAGCTGGACAGACATATAATGGAACTTGCCTGCCGCTTTATCTCCGAACATATAGGCGAGGAGTGGTATAATAATATTGCCATTTCTGTAAACGTTTCCCAGGTGGATTTAAGCACTGATGATTTTATTGATTATTACCGCAGAACCAAAGAAAAGTACAATATCCCCGACGGGCTTATTGAAATTGAATTTACTGAAAGTGCTGTTTTTGACGATTACCTCACCTTCAGCAAGATAATGACCGAACTGGAAAACAGCGGCTTTACCTGCTCTCTTGACGATTTTGGTGCAGGCAGTTCTTCCCTCAATATGCTGAAGGAAATGCCTGTAAATGTCCTTAAAATGGATCGTCTTTTCTTTGTAAACAGAGGCGTGAACGACAAGAAGCGAAACGATGCCGTTATTGCCAGCGTTGTGGCAATGGCGCGAGGTTTAGGTATTAAAATTATCGCCGAAGGTATCGAAAGTCCCGAACAGATTTCATATCTGAGAAAAATCGGCTGTGATGTAATTCAGGGTTATGTTTATTCAAAGCCTCTCCCTGCCGATGAATTCGTAGAATACGTGAAAAATTTCACTCCCGGAAAAGAAGCAGACGATGAAGCGGAAAACTTCCCCGAAAAACCTTATACAAAACTCAGCCGCGAGGCCCTCTGCCGCAAGTACGAAGACCTGCTCCGCTATGTCAATTCCGTTGTTATGGAGCTTGATATAGAAAATGACTTCTTTACGGTTGTATCCAACACGGATAACGGTATCAGAATACCTTTCTCCAAGGGGAAATACAGCGATTTTCTCAGCCGCTATATACCGCTTATTGTTCAGCCCGAGCACCTGCCTGTGGTTATGGAAAAGACCTCCCTCAAATCAATCCTGCTGTCTTTCTACCGCGGTGATGACCAGCTTTCCTGCGAATTCCTGGCAAAGCTTCCCGACGGCAAGGAAGATGATTACAGATGGATGGCTTTTGATGTTCACTTCGATAAACTTCTGAAGGAGAAAACCCCTGTTGCAACTATTTTTATCCACAATATACAGGAGCGCAAACAGCGCGAACAGGATATACAGCTTGCAAACATGCACCTGTCAACCGCCCTTCACGGTATCAACGGTATTATATACGAGTACAATCTGGATAGCAACAGAATAACCCTTCTTCATAATGCCTCGGGATTCCCTGCCCACGAATTTGTGAGCGATGACCACAGAAACGAGTTTGATGTATTCATAAACCGCCATGTTCATCCCGATGACGCGGATAAAGTGAGAAGTCTGCTGAAGCTTGACCTTGTAGCCTGCTCCAGGAATGAAGAAATTACGAGGCTCTGTGAATTCCGCCGTATCTATACCAACGGGAAGATGACCTGGAAAAATATTTCCTGCGTCCGCTCCCCCCATGGCAACAACCTTACATTTATTGTCCAGGATATAACCGAACATAAAAATCATATTGAAAAGATAAAGGAAACGGAACAGCAGGTCTTCTCCCTCGTTTCGTCAACCTTCAAAACAATTACCGAGTTCAACCGCCACAGCCACCTGCTTCACACTATTGTAGGAAATGAAGCCTTTGAATATTTCGGCATAAACGCCAACGGTACTCTTGAAGAATTCTATCACAGCTTGAGCGAAAGTACTGCGCTTCATCCTAACGACCGCCTCTACCTGCTGGAAAGACTTTCTCCGAAGAGTATCATTGAGGAAACAAAACGCGAACCGCTTATTTCCTTTAATTTCAGAGTATGCAGCGAAAAAACCGAGTGGTACGAACTCAGCATTATCAAATCCAGAAAACCCGGTATATCCCTTTGCTCGCTGAGAATGATTGATGACACAAGGGCAATGCTGGATGAGGGCACAAACCTTGACCACATCACCGGACTCAACAGTGCGGATGCCTACCGCAAGGGCATTTTTGAGCGATTCAGGTACGGTTCGGGCAGTAAGGTGAAGAACACTCTGATTATAATCGACATTGATAATTTCAATGAAATCAACGAAAACAAAGGAAGAGTATACGGGGATGTGCTTCTGAGAAGACTTGCCTCTGCAATCCGCAAGGAAGCTCCCGATGCCTTTTCAGCACGTATCGGCGGCGACGAATTTGCAATAATTCTCGAAAACACTGACAGCCGTTTTGCTTCTCAGCTTGTAAAACGAATCCGCAGACGTTTCCGCAGCGACGCTGACGAAAACGAAACCTTCAGTGCAGGTATTTCCGAAATCTCCCCCGACGGCAATATCCGGGAACTTCACAGCGAAGCTCTCAGCTGTATCACCAGAGCGAGAACCAATGGCGGAAATACAACAGAAATATACGACTCCGAAACCAGTATCGGTGAAGCTGACATACGCATAAGCGAAGTGGAGCTTCGCGGTGATTCGGTTATTGCCGCCGATATCTTCCAGCGCGTATATCTGTTCCTTTCAAATTGCGAGGATCCGCTTGAATCACTCCCTCAGGCTCTCGGGCTGGTGTGTTCCGAATTTGATATTTCACACGCCTTCATTTATCGCATAACAGACGAAAACTATAGTCTGGACCTGGTTTCCCAGTGGTTTGAAGACTGTAATTTAAACTCCCACGAAAAAGGAAAGACCCACACTCTTATGGATTTTCTCTGTTGTGACAAAAACGAAGTAAACAAACTCATTGACCGCAAATGGCTTGACGCATACAAACATGCCAGGGATAATCCGAAGATGCTGACTTATTACCAGAAACACGGCATTCTCGCTTCACTCGTATGCCCCTGCTCCTTCAAGGGCAGAACCTGTGCAATCATCGGTTTCGATGAGCATACAGCCTCGCGCACATGGTCTGAAACCGAACTTACACAGCTTTCGCTGGTTTCTGATCTTATCGGAAAAACAGTTGAAAGGGAATACATAGTCAGAAACAAGGAGGTAACTTTCATTGAATAAAGGAAAATTCAAGATTATCGGCGTTGTACTGTGCGGAGCACAGGATGAAGCTACTTCGGAATATATTCATCAGATTTCCGAACGCGCAAAGGAACTTGGATATAAGATTCTCATCTTCAATTCCTTTGCCGATTACTACATCGACAGTTCTCCCCAGAATCCCACAAGAGCAATTTTCCGCATAATCAATTATGATATACTCGACGGAATTATAATGCTCACCGAAACCATAAAAAGCGTGGCTATTGTTGAGGAAGTTCTCGCCTGCGCCAAAAAACGGAATATACCCGTAGTGTCCATAATGACCCCTGTCGAAGGCTGCTATAATGTAGTATTCAATTTCAGGGAAAATTTCAAAAAAATCATTGACCATGTAATTGAAGAGCATAACTGCAAGCGTATTTATTTTATGAGCGGTATTAAGGACAATGATTTTGCCGAGGACCGTCTCAGCTGCTACCGTGAATCCATGGAAGCACATGGCCTTGAAATTGACGAAAGAGGCATAGGCTACGGCGATTTCTGGGAAGACCCTACCTACAGGGTTATGGACAGATGGATAAATGACGATAAGCTTCCGAAGCCTGACGCTATTGTGTGTGCAAACGATTCTATGGCAATTGCTGTCTGTCTGAAGCTTTCCGAATACGGATACAAAGTGCCCGATGATATTATTGTAACTGGTCACGACGGTATAGAAGCAGAAAAGTGCCACTCCCCCCGTCTTACCAACGCTATCACCAATATTGAGGGTGCAGGCAGACGTGCAGTTGAAATTATTGACGAGGTGTCAAAGGGCGGTAAGCCTTCAAAGAACGAAACCGTACCGTCTACCCTGGTTCTTTCCGAATCCTGCGGCTGTCAGAAAATGACAAGCCATAATCTGAATCAGAAAATCTCTGACCTTTCCGCTATAATCGCTTCGCAGGCAGGCTTTGAAAACCACCTTAATATGATGGCTATGCAGCTTTCCGAAGAAAACGATTTCGACGTTTTCAGAACTCATCTTGCAGAATATATGGACGCTTCCTGGTCTCATGCTGCATGGATATGTATGGCTCCCGACAGTATGAGTCCCAGACCGCTTACTGCCGACGAGCTTGCCGATGATACCACATATGAACCCCCTGAAACCAGCTTTTTTGAAGGGGATAAGCTTGTGAACGTAATGTCCTGGGAAAAGGGAGTAGGTTATTCGCCTATAAGCGTTTCCTTTGACCGTACTGAAATCCTGCCTAACCTGATGGAAAAACTCGAAAAGCATGATATGATTTTCTTCTCTCCTATATGTTTCAGAAATGCTCCTCAGGGATACATCGGACTCTGCACAAACCTTATTTACAGCTCCCCCTTTAAATTCATACAGAGCTTTATGAGCTACCTCAATATGATCTTTGAGGTTGTAAAGCAGAAGCTGTTTATCAATTCTGCCGTTTCACAGCTTAAATCCATGTATATCCTCGACTTTATGACCGCTCTTTACAACAGACGCGGCTTCTATTCCAAAATCAAGCCCAAACTGGAAAACTGCATAAGCCTTAAATACGACCTTATGGTGGTTTCCGTAGATATGGACGGTCTGAAGAGCATTAATGACACCTACGGTCACAGCGAGGGTGACTGCGCCATCTGCAAGCTTTCAAATCTCCTTTGTCAGTGCGCTGACGAAAATACCATCGTTTCCCGTTTCGGCGGTGACGAGTTCGTTGTTGCGGCAGTATGCCCTGACGGTGAAAAAACAGCCAAGAAGTTCAAGACTGCTCTCAAGCGTAAGCTCGACGCATATAATGAAATTTCGGATAAGCCGTACAAGATTGCCGCAAGCGTCGGAATCTCAATCACAAAGCCCAACGAAAACACAAATCTTGACGAACTTATCGAACTCGCTGACAGCATTATGTACCGCCAGAAGCAATCCAGAAAAAAACTCAGAGGTACAAGAAATTAGGAGAGTCCTTAACGTATCCAGTATACAAAAGTTTTTAACCCCGCCGTTTTACAACTGCGGGGTTAATCATTTCCTATAAAAGGCGGGAACTGCCAAAGGCGGCTCGCCTTAGCACGGAGAGCGTACAGAAGTTTTTAACCCCGCCGTTTTGAGCTGTCAGTGGATAAAGAAGTATTCAAACTTCAAATCAAAGGTTGCGTAGTAACCCTACGCAGCCTTTTTCTTTTTGTCATACTCCCAGCTATCCGCAACAATCTCAGCTTTTGCAACATTAAACCTGAAATAAATTTCAATTTTCTGCTTTCTGTGTCCGCTGGACTTGTCGGGAGCGTGAACTACAATCTTTTCAATGAATTCGTGCATAATTTCTGGCGTAAGCTCTGTAATTTCAGTGCGATTACGGACGATTTTCAAGAATTGTTCAACATCAGTATGCTTCTGCTCATTGGTTTCAATAAATCTTGTAAACTCCGCAACAGCCTGTTTCAGCTTGCTTTGCTCGTCCTCATAGCCCTTGGACATCATTGCAAATCGCTCATCCGAAATCTTACCGCTGACATTGTCCTCATAAAGCCTTGTAAAAAGCTTGTCCAGTTCCGAAATTCTCTTTTCAGCTTGGGCAAGCATTTTTCTTGCACGTTTGACCTCCGAAAAGTGCTTTTCTGCCGAAGAGTTCATTGCTTCACGGATAAACATATCCTCATTTTCTTTAACGGAAACAAGTAGCTTGTTAAGCTCTTTCAGAACAATTTCTTTTAATACAACCGTTCTGATATAATGTGCTGTGCAGGCTTCCTTGTCGTGTGCGTAAGTTGAACATTTTAAATGCTCTTGGTCGTCATTAAGGTATTTCGACCTGCAAAGATACATCTTACTGCCGCAATCAGCACAATAAACCATTCCCGAAAATGGGTTAACCTCTCCGCACCTCTGAACTCTGCGTTTATTCTTGCGAAGCTCTTGTACCAAATCAAAATCGTGCTGAGATATAATAGGTTCGTGGGTGTTCACAAAAATCACTCATTCCTCTTTGGGGTTGTCTATTCGCTTTTTGCTCTTGTAGGATTTGATATGTGTGCGGAAATTCACAGTATGTCCTGCGTATTCAGCTTTTTCAAGGATATGGTCAACGGTTTGTTCTCCCCAGCGATGAAGTTTTGCGTTAGGATGACCTGCATTTCTTCCCTTGGATTTGGCGTAAGCGGTTGGCGTAGGTATTCCTTCCTCGGTAAGAATACGAGCAATCTGCGTTGGTCCGTAACCGTCAATACAAAGCTTGAAGATTTTCCGCACCACAGGTGCGGTTTCTTCGTCAATCACCCAAAGATTTTTATCTGTTTCCGACTTCATATATCCGTAAATCGGCGATGACAAATGTTTTCCCGACAGACCCTTCGCCTTGAAAACAGCCTTAATCTTCTTCGAGGTATCACGGGCAAACCAGTCATTAAAAATGTTCTTGAATGCCATAAGCTCGTTTTCACTTTTGAAGGTATCCACATTGTCATTGATGGCGATGTACCGAACATTGTAGTCAGGAAACACTATTTCTATGTACTCGCCAGTTTTAAGGTAGTCACGACCAAGACGAGAAAGGTCTTTGGTGATAACCGTTTCAACCTTGCCTGATTCAACATCATTCATCATACGGATAAAATCGGGACGGTTGAAATTCGTGCCACTGAATCCGTCGTCAACATAGAACTGGGGGTTAGAAAATCCGTTGTCCTGTGCGTACTTTAAAAGAATTGCCTTTTGGTTTGTAATACTATTGCTTTCGCCTGCAAGCATATCATCCTGAGACAGGCGGCAATATAACGCTGTAATTTTATCTGACATTATAATCCTCCTTACCTATAAAAACTACAGCGGATTATGTTACCTTTATTATATCACATCTTCAAAAACAATTCAATATGGCAAAGTGTGAAAGTGATGATAATCCGCTGTATTTTACTACGCTACAAATTGCAGACCTTCAACATCTCTCGAAATCAGTCGCTTGATAATATCGTCAAGGGTTTCCTTGCAACCGAGGTTGAAGTGAGTTTCAACTATATAGGTGGTATGTCCGATTTTGTATTCGGAGATGTTTTTGGCAAGTGAGGGGTTATTCTCATTTGCTACGGTGGTATTCCTGCATACATTTCTAATCATCTTGCTCCTTTCTGCCTTGCGGCAACAACATTGTTTATGATACCTCTTAGTTTTCATTAAGATATTTGTTCTGGAGATTTC
>JAZSFL010000047.1:0-2114 GCA_045532185.1 Ruminiclostridium sp. | reverse complement strand
GTAGGTATTGCAAGCGGATTTATGAATTACCATATTGTCCAGTTTGCAAATGCAAAAGACACAGAAAAAGCATTTGAATATTATCAGGATGAAGAAGATGTTATTTCTGTTTTCGTTGATGAATTTATGGATCTTTCCCAGATTGAAGTAGCGGAGAATTCATCTGTGGAATTTGACGTGGCACCTTCAAGACTTAACACGTGGGGTGCAGATTATACAGGCTTTTATGAGCTCAAGGATTATCTTATAAACCAAAAATTCACATTGGAGGATGTTGTTGTAGGGGTTGTTGATACAGGTGTGGATTTAGAACACGAGTTTCTTCAGGGAAGGCTGATAAGAACATATTTCAACTCATCGGGCAGAGGACAGAAGAATGACGAAAGTGACCAAAGTAACGGCCACGGTACAATGGTTTCATCAGTAATTGTGGATTCAACTCCCGATAATGTCAAGGTAGCTGTATATAAAACCACTACAACCCTTTCTTCGCTTTCTCTCGGATGTCTTCAGGCGATTGAAGATGAGGTTGATGTTATAAATGCAAGCTTCGGCGGCTTTGCAGCTACTGAACCTTCTGAAGCTGATTATTGGCAGGATATTGTGGACCGTGCTTACGAAAAGAATATTGTGTTTGTTGCAGCGGCAGGTAATGACGAGGCGAATTTGGACAGAGGATACAATTATCCTTCTGATTGCGAGTACGCAATATCAGTCGGAGCCGTTGACCAATATTATATGCCTACTGATTTTACGAACTACGGAAGACGCATTGACGTATCTGCTCCCGGTAATTTCATTGTAGTTGCTATACCCGGAAGTAGCCCGTATGCTTATGCAAACGGTACATCTTTCTCTTCTCCTTATACTGCATCACTTTGTGCTGTGTATAAATCTCTGTATCCTGATTCTACGGTGGATGAAATTACAGAGGCGGTAAAAAGCAATACTTCTGATCACAGCTCGTATTTCACAATGCACGAAGGTGTTGATAAGCTGTTTGGCACAGGGATTATAGATGCAATCGGAACTTCAGGTCTCAGAAGACAGGCAGAAATAAAGGTGAATATAGAACCCGGTGATTATGACGGAGCTATAAGCATCGAGCTTTCAAGTGAAGGTGCAGATGAAATTTATTACACCCTGGACGGTCGGGTGCCGGGAGAATCCAACGGAATTTTATATCAGAATCCTATCAAAATTTCGTCAGGCGGTGTTATTGTAACGGCTGTTGCTTACAATAAGGATAAGCTGAGAAGTGAAATTTTTTCAGGTCTTTATAAGATATGGGAGAAAGCCCCGGAAGAAAGCTTTACGATAAGTGAGGAAGGTCAGCTTCAGTCTTACATTGGTAAATTCTCTTACGTGAAGATTCCTGAAACAATTAACGGCATTACAGTAAAAAGCGTGGGATATACAGCTTTTAAAAATTCAAGAGCAGAGGGTGTTATTTTGCCCGAAACAGTAACTGAGCTGTCGAGAAATGCCTTCAACGGGGAAAGCGATAAGGTGAAATATGTTTACGGCAAAGGTGTAAAAACTATTGGTTATGCTGCTTTAGCTTATTCGGACAGTATCATTTATGTAGATTTTCCTAACGCGGAAACTGCAGGCGAAAGTGCTTTCGAGGGTACGCAAACCTTATTCGGTCTCGATTTGCCGAAATTAAAAGAGGCAGGTTACGGGGCGTTTAACGGGTGTAAGAAAATGCTGCGTCTTAATTTGCCTGAGCTTGAATCAGCAGGTATGCATTGCTTTGAAAACAGCGGAAATCTTTATGATGTTTATTTACCGAAATTAAATACAATTTCAGGGATGGAAAAATTCAGTACCGGTAGCTTATGGTTTTATGGTTCACGGGTATATAACGCTGTTGAGCTGCCGTCAGCGGAAAAAATTTATGAGCTTGACTTTTTGTCAATAACTATGGAAAATAGGGTGAAAAGAGCAGAGTTTTCAAATCTGAAAAAATGGCTGGGCGGAGATTTTTTTGACGAGCCGTCATATTCTACATTAAAACATACTCTGGTATTACCCTCAACAGTTGAAACAATCACTGTAGGACAGTCAGATTATATAGACGGTTATATTATTTACGGCAGTAAGGGTACATA
>JAZSFL010000037.1:0-80410 GCA_045532185.1 Ruminiclostridium sp. | reverse complement strand
CACGCATTTTCCGCCGATGGCGGAAAATGCGAATTGCGGGGCGGCGTTGCCGCCCCGCAATTCTGATACATCTGTAATTAATTCAAAGCCTGAAGACGGCCACGACGTTCCGCCTCTTCATAGTGTCGTCAACTTCCCGTTTCGCCCCTGCCGTTTTGCCTCTGCGACTCTTTAGGAAACATACTAAAAGGCAGGAACTGCCCGAGGCGGCTCGCCTCATCTGTAATAGGTTTTCGCAAAATCCTTCATCATTTCCGCATACTTCGGGTTAATCTGCTTCTTTGATGCGCGCCATTTCCAGTTACCGCCCAGGGTTGACGGAATATTCATTCTCGCGCGATCGTCAAGTCCGATAACGTCCTGCATCGGCACAATTGCAAGTCCGACGCTACTTTTGTACAGCTCGCGGATAAAAGCTTTGTTGAGTTTTTCAAAGGGCATTGGCTTCAGATATCTGCGGCACATTTCCCTGCTCTTTGCGTCAGCAGACTTGTACCAGCCCATAACAGTAGAATTATCATGAGTGCCTGTATATGCTACACAGTTGGGGGGATATCTGTGAGGAAGATGGTCATTGTCGTTTGATTCAGGATTGAAACCGAACTGTAAAACCCTCATTCCGGGGAATCCCGAAGCCTTGAGAAGTTCCTTTACGCTATCGAAGATATCTCCTAAGTCCTCAGCGATAATATTGATTCCGCCCAGCTGAGCCTTTACCTCATTCCAGAGGTCCATGCCGGGACCCTGCTCCCATTTACCATTGATTGCAGTTGTATCGCCGTATGGTACAGCCCAGTAGGTATCAAAAGCACGAAAATGGTCAACACGTACCACATCGTAAAGCTTAGCCGCTTTTCTGATACGGCTTACCCACCATGAATACTTTTCCTTTTTCATAGCTTCCCAGTCATAGAGAGGATTGCCCCACAACTGTCCTGTTTCAGAGAAATAGTCAGGCGGAACACCTGCAACTCTTCTGGGGTTGAGCCTTTCGTCCATTTCAAAAAGTGAAGTATTTGCCCATACATCGGAGCTGTCCAGAGCTACATAAATCGGAATATCGCCGATAATCTGAATACCGTTCCTGTTTGCATAACTTTTCAGCCTGTCCCACTGACTGTAAAATGTGTACTGAATGAATTTCCAGAAGCCGATTTCGTCCTTGAGACGCTCTCTTGCGTCAGCAATTGCCTCGGGCTTTCTGAAACGAAGGTTATCGTTCCACTCAGTCCAGGAAACAAGGTTATTTTCAGTTTTCAGAGCCATAAAGAGAGAATAATCGTCCAGCCACTCTGCTTCGTTTCTCTCAAAAGCGAGATAGCCCGTATCCTCTTTGAAACCCTTGTACGCTTCACGCAGAAGCGCCATCTTTGCGCTGTTCACTCTGTCGAAATCCACATATGTGGAGTCTGCGCCATAATCGGCGCTGTCGCACTTTGCCTTTGTCAGGAGTCCGCTTTTTACAAGCGCGTCAAGGTCAATAAGCAGAGGATTGCCCGCATAGGTAGAGAAAGACTGATAGGGGGAATCGCCGTAGCCTGTGGGACCAACGGGCAGCACCTGCCAGTAGGACTGTCCTGCACTTTTCAGCCAGTCCACGAATTTTTCTGCTTCATCACCGAATGTACCGATTCCATAAGGTGACGGAAGGCTTGTTATATGCATAAGAATGCCACAGCTTCGCATATTTTAAATTCCTTTCAGATTAAAATGCACTCCGCCCTGTTCATAAAAGGACAGGGCGGAAATTATTATTACTTGGATTTCTTTGTATCTGTCTGAGGTCTTGTCTTCCACATTGTCCAGAGGGGACCGCTGATGAAAACAGAGGAGTAAGCACCTGCTAAAAGGCCTACGAATAAGGGTAATACAAAGCTTACAATGGACTCAACTCCGCAGATAAGAGCAACTACACACATGGAGAGAACTGCAACGCCTGTTGTGATTGTTGTCTTGATTGAGCGGCCGAGAGTCTGGTTGATACTTACGTTTACAAGCTCAGGAATTGTCATCTTCTTACCGTAGAGCTTTCTGTTTTCACGAACACGGTCGAACATTACGATTGTGCTGTTAATAGAATAACCAAGAATCGTAAGAATAACCGCCATGAAGTTAGCGTCGATAGGAAGTCTCAAGAATACGAATGCTGCAAATACCATGAATACATCATGTGCAAGAGCAACGATTGCGAATACACCTGCGGACCAACCTCCGATGTTCTTGAATCTGAAAGCAATGTAGATTACAAGAAGAACAAATGAGAAGATAACCGCAACAAAGCACTTGAGGAAGAACGAGAAGCCTGAAGAGGGGTTTACGTCCTGGCTGTTTACCAGTTCAAGTGTGTTATCGGGGTAAGCTGCTACAAGCGTATCTGTAACGTTTGCCTGAACATCCGCTGTAAGACCTTCATCGGAGGAGAAGGAAATCTGTACAGTTTCTAAATCCGTACCAAAGGCAGAACCTGTAGTAACGCCTACTGTACCGAGATTCATAGCTTCAACAGTTGTCTGAATACCCTTTGTGTCAATGTCGCCTGTGTAGCTGTAAGTGAGCATTGTGCCGCCCTTGAATTCGATATCAACGGGAACACCTGCGATAAGTGCTGTGATAATTGTAATAACAGCGATAACAATCGGAATTATAAAGAAAATCTTACGCTTTCCGATAAAATCAAAATTAAACTTTTTCATTATCAGTTACCGCTCCTTTCCGCCTTTTTTCCGCCGTATAATGCGGGCTTACGGAATACCCTGAATCTTGCGAGGGACATTGTCATAAGTCTTGTTGTCAGGATACCGAACAGGAAGTTCAGAACAACACCCACTGCAAGGGTATAACCGAAGGAGTAGATGGAACCTGCGGTAGAAACGCCGAACCATGTAAAGATAGGTGTAAGGATAATGGAGCAGATACTATCGGGAGTACCGAACGCACCCATTAAGATTACAGCAATAATAAGCATTGTGATGTTGCCGTCGAAGATAGCGGCAAAAGCACGCTTGAAGCCTGTATAAAGCGCACCGTCAATTGTCTTGCCTGTATAGAGTTCTTCCTTGATACGCTCGTTGATAATAACGTTGGCGTCAACACCCATGCCGACTGCGAGAATAATACCTGCAATACCGGGGATTGTGAGTGTGAAGCTTTCGTTGAACGAGAAGAAGCCTGTAATAGCTGCAAATGTACCTGCAACCTGGCCTGCAAGGGAAATAACCGCAACAACGCCGGGCAGTCTGTACATAGCAATCATCATAACAGCGATGAAAGCGAAAGCAATAAGTCCGGAAATTGCCATAGCGTCACGTGCACCTGTACCGAGAGTAGGAGAAATTGTGCTGAAGCTGTCGGTTACAAGCTTGAAAGGAAGCGCACCGCCGTTGATCTTTGTGGCAAGATCATAAGCGTCATCGTATGTTTCAAAACCGCCGGAGATTGTAGCAAGACCGTCGCTGATAACTGCGCTTACAGTAGGCGCGGAAATTTCTGTATCATCCATCCAGATGGAGATTCTGCCGCCGCTTGCATAAGCTTCTGTGGTTGCATCCTTGAATGCTTCCTTACCGCTTTCGTTGAGTTCAAGCTGAACAGCGTAAATGTTTTCATATGTGTCATAGTAAGCGGCAGCTCTGGATACATCCGCACCGGAAAGCACGAGCTCAAGATCTTCATTTGTCTGACCTTCAGCAAGCTGCCCGCTGTAACCCATACGGAATGTAAGCATAGCTGTTTCGCCCAGCTCCTTTACCGCTGCTTCGGGATCGAAGCTGTCGTCATTTGCCTGCCAGGGGAAGCGGCAGATGATACGGTCGGAGTTGTAGTCAACATAGATTTCATAGTCTGTAATGTTGTTGCTGACGAGACGGGTTTCGATGATAGCTCTCGCCGAATCCATCTCCTCATTTGTTGCGTCATAATCCTCTGTAGGTGTAAATGTTACGTCAACACCGCCACGGATATCAATACCCCAGCGGATATCATCAATACCACGGATATGAACTGTTTCAATATCGCCGTAATAAGTGCTGAAACCTGCAATTGAGAAGTATGTGAATACTGCAATAAGCAGGAAAACAACAAAAAACACGGGCTTTTTAACGTATTTCAATTGTTTTCACGACCTTTCAAAATTTTATCGGTAATTAACCGAACATACCATAATATTATAAAACAATTTTGCCTGATAGTCAATAGTTTTTGACTGTTTAAAAGGCATTTTCAGAAAAAATTACACGGAAAGTTCAGCTTTTTCGCCGAGAATATCGCGGTTTGCGTCAAGTACAGGCTGAATGAAATCCTTTAAGAACTCGTCCACCTGTTCGGAAGAACGTCCTGTGAAATGTTCAGGCTGCAGTGTAGCGAGGATTTCTTCCTTTGTAATCATAAACATGGGGTCGGCAGCAATTCTGTCAACAAGGTCGTTTTCACCGCCCTCTTCCTTGACAACCTTACCTGCGGCAATGCTGTGAAGTCTTATCTGTTCATGCAGTTCCTGTCTGTCGCCGCCCTTCTTTACCGCCTGCATCATGATGTTTTCGGTAGCCATAAAGGGTAATTCCCTCATTACACGCTGACGGATAACCTTTTCGTAAACAACAAGACCACTGGTTACGTTCATCATAATGTTAAGTATTGCGTCAACAGCAAGGAAGCCTTCCGCAACGGCAATTCTCTTGTTCGCACTGTCATCAAGGGTTCTTTCAAACCACTGTGTACCTGCTGTGAATGCAGCATTAAGGGAGTCAATCATCACATAGCGGGAGAGGGCTGTGATTCTTTCCGCACGCATAGGATTGCGCTTATAGGGCATAGCGGAGGAACCGATCTGATTCTTTTCAAAGGGTTCTTCGATTTCCTTGAAGCTTGCCAGAATACGCAGGTCAGTGCTGAACTTTGAACAGCTTTCTGCAATTCCTGCAAGACACGCCAATGCCTGATAGTCAACCTTTCTGGAATATGTCTGACCGCTTACGGGATAGCAACTGTCAAAGCCCATTTCCTCAGCAATCATCTGTTCCAGCTTGTTTATCTTGTCGCTGTCTCCGCCGAAAAGCTCAACAAAGCTTGCCTGTGTACCTGTTGTACCCTTCTGTCCGAGAAGCTTCAGCTTGCTCATGCGGTGTTCAAGCTCTTCCAGATCCATTAAAAGTTCGTGAATCCAGAGAGTCGCACGCTTACCGACAGTAGTAAGCTGTGCAGGCTGTAAATGTGTGTATGCAAGACAGGGTAAAGCCTTGTACTCAGCTGCAAAATCCGATAAATTTGCAATAACGTTCACAAGCTTGCGGTGGATAATATCCATAGCGTCACGCATAACGATAATGTCGGTGTTGTCACCTACGTAGCAGGAGGTAGCGCCAAGGTGGATAATGCCCTTCGCCTTGGGACAGGCAACACCGTATGTATAAACGTGTGCCATTACATCGTGGCGGACTTCCCTTTCGCGCGCTTCGGCAATTTCAAAGTCGATATTGTCAACATTTGCCTCAAGCTCAGCAACCTGTTCCGCTGTAATGTCAAGACCCAGCTTCATTTCTGCTCTTGCAAGAGCAACCCAGAGTTTTCTGAAAGTGGAAAACTTCTTCTGTGCGGAAAATACATACTGCATTTCCTTACTTGCATATCGGGTACAGAAGGGACTTTCGTAAGCATCATATTTACTCATAAAGGATTTTCCTTTCAAAAACAAATTATTCATCTTATTTTATCATAAAATAAAGGCTTTTACAAGAGGAAAAATACAAAAACCTGCATTTTTTGAAAAATATTTTCAAAAAAGTCTTGACATTTCTTGATTAATGTGATATTATATATAAGCTGAATACAGCAAATATATTGGGGTGTCGCCAAGTGGTAAGGCATCGGACTCTGACTCCGCCATTTCGAGGGTTCAAATCCTTCCACCCCAACCAAAAAAGCCCGACTACGGTCGGGCTTTTATTTTTCTTGTTATCACATAAAAAAGATTAAACCCCCGAGCCGCAGCTCGGGGGTCTTTGTTATTAATTCATTGCATTCCGCAGAAGCAATCTACAATTAATAGCTTAATTATTCAGCTGTGGAAGGTGTTTCAGCAGCAGTGCCGACTGTTACAGTGAATGTTTCAACATCAATACTCTTGTCAGCGTGTGTGATAACTACGATAACCTGAGCTGTTGCACCATCTTCAGTGCCCTTCTTAGCTGTAAGAACGATCTGGCTTGTCTTCTTGTCGAACTTAGCTGTTACCAGCTTGCTCTTGTCGCCTGTGAGCTTGAACTTAGGAGTCTTGCCGGTTTCGTCAACTTCCCATGTCTTAGCTTCATCAGTGTCAACATCATCGGAAACATAAACCTTGATCTTGTCGGTTGTGTCAACCTTCTTTTCTTCAACGTTTAATGCTAAGCCCATATCTGTTTCACAGCTCCAGCCAAGTGTAAGTGTCTGCTTTTCGGAAGCAGCGCTTTCCATCTTCTGGTCAGCAATTGCATAGCTTACGAGGTCGTTAGCTACTGTAACTGTAAACTTAGCCTTCTTGCCGGACTGAACGTTTGTGCAAGTGATTGCATACTTGTCAGCCTTAGCAATAGCGGACATCTTATTAGCTGTAAATGTAGCAGACTTACCATCTGTTGCAGGTGTAAGCGCGTAAGAACCTTCAGCAGCGTTCTTGGGAGCCTTTACTTCCCACTTGTAGGTTGTATCAGCAGAAGCTGTTGCGTCTTCAGGAAGTGTTACATCAAGAGTAACAGTATCCTTGACATTGATTGTAGCCTTCTTTGCTACGCCAGCAACGGAAAGATCGAACTTCTTGGGAGCTTCCTTAACTACTACGTCAAAGTAACCGTAAGATGCAACAACCTTTTCCTTCTTGTTGTATTCAGCGATCCATACACGAACTGTTTCGCCTGCCTTCTTGCCTGCTGTAACCGTAACGTTGGCAGCAATGCCCTTCTTTTCGTTGGCTTTCTTGAAAGCAGCCTTAGCATAGTCGCTCTTAACGCCCTTGCCCTTATCGTCGAATGCTTCAGCAATTGTAGCTGTTGTATCTGTTACGGATGTAACGTAGCTACAGCCTACATTAAGTTCGTCATCGATAGCGGAAGCGCCGATAGTAGCGGATTCCTTAACGATATCAGCGATATTCTTTACAAATGTCTTGTTGAGATCTTCTTCAATCTGCTTCTTTTCGTTAGCCTTGATGTCCTTACCGTTTACCCAGACTTCAGCAACAACAGATGCTTCGTTGTTTTCGTCAGCAGCAACGGAAGTAACAGCCATACCGAGAGTCATTGTAGCTGCTAAGCCAAGAGCTACAATCTTCTTAAATAAGTTTTTCATACTTTACCTCCATGTATAATTTTCTCTGCACACTCTTCTGTGCTTTACCCGAGTATAGCACATTTCCCAATTAATGTCAATAAATTTTCGGATTGTAACTTATTTGTAACCGAAATTTTGTAAACTATTACAAAGATTGACTAATTAGTTTGGTAAATGTGCAGGTGCAAAATATTTGACACTCATTGTCAAAAGGGGAATTTTTTGAATCAGCCCCCAAAACTCGTGTTTCGGGGGCTATATTCGGTTAGTTAGTTCGCTTTAAGCGATTTCCAATTCAGTCTGACTAATATTAGCCGAGGAGCTGGAGAACGCCCTGAGGCTGCTGGTTAGCCTGTGCGAGCATGGACTGAGAAGCCTGCTGAAGGATGTTGGACTTAGTGTACTTGATCATTTCAGAAGCCATATCAGTATCTCTGATCTGAGATTCAGCGGACTGGAGGTTTTCTTCAGCTGTGCTTAAAGAGTTAACTGTGTGTTCAAGTCTGTTCTGAACAGCACCGAGAGCAGCTCTCTGAGAAGAAACTGTCTTGATAGCGTCGTCAATCTTGTTGATTGCTGTGTTAGCGCCATCCTGTGTGGAGATGTCGAGACCGCCTACGCCGAGAGCTGTGGAGCTCATGTCAGCTACGTTAACTGTAAGTCTCTGGTCTTCAACGCCGTTAGCACCGATCTGGAATGTTAAGCCTTCGCCTGCACCGAGGTTCTTGTCTGCACCGAGACCTGCACCTTCAGTATCAGTTAAATCGAAAGTAATTTCAGCATCCTTAGTCTGAGCGTAGAGAACCTTATCACCGTCAGGAGCAGTTGCCTGGTCAGTTAATGTTACATCATAGTCAAGACCGTTCTTAGCCATTAACTTTTCGAGATCTTCTTCGGAGTATTCAACGCCTGTAGAAAGGTGAAGTGTGAATGCGCCGTCCTTGATGCCTGTGCCTTCGTTGTCATCATCGGATGTCTTTTCAACCCATTCCTTGCCTGCAGCAACGTCAGTAGCGATTGTGAATTCACGAGCGTCTTCACCGTAGTTGTTGGATGTGAAGCGGATAGAGTCAGCGTACTTATCGTTCTGAGCAGAACCTTCTGTCATAAGAGCGCTTGTAACGTCAACTTCACCGGAGTCAGCTCTGACACCTGTTACTGTTACGAAATCTGTTTCAGTGTCAAATGTGAACATGTCGTTCTTAAGATCGAATGTTACGCTAGCGGGAGTAGCGGACTGTGCAGTATCCTTAGCCTGTGTAGCGTTCTTGATTAAGTCGTCGATCTGGGACTGAGTATAAGTCTGACCAGCCTTTAAGTTAAGGGTTAATGTCATACCGTCATCAGACCATTCAGCGTTTTCGCCGCCTGCACCGGAAGCTGCGTCTGCTAAAGCAACAGTCACGCCAGCTACGCTGGAAGTGATTGTAGAACCTTCGAGAGAAGCGTTGCCATCTGCAAGTTCAGCAGCCGCGTCATTAGCAGAGAGGTATGCACCGTAACGTGCACCGTATTCGCCTGTGTTACCTACGCCACCGTCGAGGGAGCCGTCGAGTAACTTCATTTCGTTGAATTCTGTGGATTCAGCGATTCTGTCGATTTCAGCCTTGAGAGCGTCAACTTCGAGCTGGATCTGATCTCTGTCTTCGTCTGTGTATGTGCCGTTAGCGGACTGTACGGAAAGTTCACGCATTCTCTGGAGAATGTCTTCTGTTTCCTGGAGACCGCCTTCAGCTGTCTGGATTAAGCTGATAGCGTCGTTAGCGTTGCTTGTAGCCTGAGAGAGACCACGGATCTGAGATCTCATCTTTTCGGAAATTGCGAGGCCTGCTGCGTTGTCAGCTGCACGGTTAATAGAATAACCTGTAGATAACTTTTCAGTGGACTTGCCTAAGCCGCTTACGTTTCTTGTCATTGCGTTATTAGCATTCATCGCGCTAATATTGTGCTGTACTACCATACCCATAGTGTTCCTCCTTGATTCTTAAGTTACCGAAATCCGTTCGGTAACTCCTGTGGTTTGGATTGTCGCCTCTTGCGATCAATCGTGTGTGTTAGTGTGTTTTGTTTTGGTTGATTTGTTTTCGAAAACCTGTTTTAACCTTTACAACTGTAATATCGGCGTAACCTTGAAAAACTTTAGCATTTTTTTGGAAAAAATTTCAGTTTGTGAAAATTAAGGTATAAACCGCGTCTTTGATTGTGCAACATGCACATAAAATCACCGTATTTCACTCAAAAACGGCTTGTTTTTGATATATCCGACTGCAAAAAAACGTGTTTCTTCGGATAAATTTATTTTCAGGGAAGATTTTTTTATTCCGTTTTTTATAAAAATTCTGCATTCCCCTGCAGGCACATTCACAATCGTGGACTTACACGGCGGGAGAGTATATATACTATTATTTATATATACAGCGATTTCTTCATCTGAGTGTTCCCCTGACATAAGCCGGCTGAATCTGAGAGTGCCGCTTGCCTTTCTGGCAGATTTATCCTGTGCCGATACCATAAATCCGTAAACCGCATCCCTGTCCCAGAGGATAACGCCGCTTTCCGCCGCAAGCTCCTGCGCCTGCCTTGTGAAAACGGAATTGGTAATAACCGCCGCCTTGGTGCATTTATAATAATCCTTGGCGGAAACCGCCTCCTGCACCGCCTTGACGCCGATAGGACGTGAATATCTCTTGCATTGTACCGCCGTACGTTCCCCCTCGTGAAGAACAATTATATCCGCGCCGAAATCTCCGCTTGCCTTGGTAAGTTCAAGCACCTCAATGCCGCTTCTGTGAAGAATTTCCGCCATGAAATCCTCAAACTCAGTGCCGCTCATTGTATCGATTTCTTCCTCATAGTCGCTTTTTTTGAACGCCAGAACGCAGACAATCACCAGGATTATCAGAAGAATTCCCGCGCCGATATAAATAAGCTCACTGTTCACGGCAAAGCTCCTTTGCTTCATAATAAAGTTTATAAAGTGCCTGAACGCTGTTTTCGAGGAAATAATAGTGCATTACATAAGGAACTGTAAGGCACAGGAACAGTATTGAAAGCAGAACTGCTGCCGTACCGCCCTCAACCACCAGCATAAAAAAGGAAATAACCGTCATTATTGCAAAGGCCATGGTCACTATCAGGTGAATAAGCCTTTCGTGCTGATAGAATTTTATCCTTGTCAGCAGCATTCCGATGAGTTCTGCATCAATTTCCCTGTCAGAAATACGCTTTCTGACAACTTCCATATATGTACTGATTTCTTCTTTCATATATACCTCTTATTATAAACAGCCTGCGGCAAACGCACGCAGACGAGGAAAAAGCCCCGACAGACGTACGTTGGTACGTTGAGGGGATTTTGACGATATAAGCAAAATGCATTTTGCCAAGCCGATTATGAGGCTTGGCAAAACTTTGTAAAGGATTGTTGATTTTCACTGCACAAAAACCCGCTGAACTGCATTTTGCGATGCGTGAGCTTCCGGCTTATCCTGCAAAAATCTGAACCCAGTAATGCTTGTATCCGCCGCTGATCTTACAGTAACCTATACCGATTTTTGTCATACGGGGGTCAAGGATATTATTTCTGTGTCCCTCTGAATCCATCCAGCTTGCAACAACATCCTTGGGATTCAACTGACCTGCCGCCACATTTTCGGCAGCAGCCCTGTATTTTATTCCGAAATCGTTGAATATTGAGAAAACGCTTCTTCCGTCAGGACGGGTATGTCCGAATTTTACTGTAAGCTCCTCTGCGCGCACCGCCGCAGCCGCCTTTAATGTGTCATCAGTTGTAAGTTCGGGAAGGCCATAGTTCTTTCGCTCTATGTTGACAAGTCTTAAAACCTCATCAACAAATTCTTCCTCTTTGGTTAAGGTTTTCTTCAACTCGGGAACAGTCTTCTTTATAACCTGAGAATTAATCCAGCCGCTTTTGTAAGCAACCGCCCTTACCACATCGCCGGGTTCAACGGTAATTGTCTTTGAAGAGCCCAGCTTTTTGCCGTTTGTCTTGGAGGGCTTGTCTCCGTTTACGGTATAGTAAATCGTCGCACCCTTTGCGGCAGAAAAGGTAAGTTTGTACTTGTTATCAGATGTAAGCTTTGTGGTTACGGAAGGATTCTTTGTTCTTACCGAGATTCCATAGCTATAACCCTTTACCTTCTTACCGCCGATATAAAGAGCTATTCTGAAGGTCGTCGGCTCGGTAATTTTTATCTTTCCTGTATATTTTGTGTCATTCTTATCCGGTTTTGATCCGTCGGTGGTATAATAAACCGTACCCGACGAGGGTGTGAGAGTTACGTATGTATAGCCGTTCTTATAGCTTGCAGATACCTTGACTTTATAGTCTGCCGCCGAAGCGTTGACGCAAAGGCAGGAAAAGCCGATTACAAGTGCCAGAAATACTGAAATAATCTTTTTCATGAGTCCTCCCTGTAAGAATAAGGGCTCCGGAAACGTATTATGTTGCCGAAACCCTTGGATGTCTTATTTAACGTGCCTTTGAAGCGTTCTCCATTACGATTCTGCTGATAACATCATCGAGAGGAGAAGCACCTAAGTCGCCTTCCTTTCTTGAACGGAGAGCAACTGTATTTTCTTCAACTTCCTTGTCACCTACGATAAAGAAGTAAGGAACCTTTTCAAGCTGAGCCTGACGGATCTTCCAGCCGATCTTTTCGCTTCTGTTGTCAACGGAAGTACGGATACCGAGGCTTTCAAGCTTAGCGGAGATTGCTTCGCCGTATTCCTTTGCTCTGTCTGTGATAGGCAGGATACGAACCTGCTCGGGAGACATCCAGAGAGGAAGTGCGCCCGCATACTTTTCAAGCAGGTATGCCAGTGTTCTTTCGTAACAGCCAAGGCTTGTACGGTGAATGATGTAGGGGTTCTTCTTTGTACCGTCCACATCAACGTATTCCATGCCGAACTTTTCAGCCAGAAGCATATCAATCTGGATTGTAACGATTGTATCTTCCTTACCGAATACGTTCTTGTACTGAATGTCAAGCTTAGGACCGTAGAATGCCGCTTCGTCGATACCTACTGTGTAGTTTACGCCGAGGTTGTCGAGAATCTTCTTCATTGTTGCCTGAGCTGTTTCCCACTGTTCTCTTGTACCCTCGTACTTGTTCTTGGGGTTTTCGGGATCCCACTGGGAGAAGCGGAATGTGCAGTCCTCAAGCATGCCTACTGTTTCGAGACAGTACTTTGCAAGTTCGAGACAGCCCTTGAATTCTTCTTCAAGCTGCTCGGGAGTGAGGATTAAGTGACCCTCGGAAATTGTGAACTGACGCACACGGATAAGGCCGTGCATTTCGCCGCTGTCTTCATTTCTGAAAAGAGTGGATGTTTCGCCCAGTCTCATAGGCAGGTCACGGTATGAACGCTGTCTGTTCAGGAACACCTGATACTGGAAGGGACAAGTCATGGGACGCAGAGCGTAGCATTCCTTTGTTTCGTCATCGGGGTCGCCTAAGATGAACATACCGTCACGGTAGTGGTCCCAGTGGCCTGAGATTTTATAAAGGTCACGCTTTGCCATGAAAGGTGTCTTTGTAAGGATATAACCTCTCTTGTATTCTTCGTCTTCAACCCATCTCTGGAGAGTCTGGATTGTCTTGGCGCCCTTGGGGAGAAGAATGGGGAGACCCTGACCGATATAGTCAACAGTTGTGAAGTATTCAAGCTCACGTCCGATCTTGTTGTGGTCGCGGCTCTTTGCTTCTTCAACCTGCTTCAGATATTCTTCAAGCTCGGAAGCCTTGGGGAAAGCTGTACCGTATACACGGCAGAGCTGCTTGCCCTTGGCGTCGCCTCTCCAGTATGCACCTGTGCAGTTTGTAAGCTTTACAGCCTTTACCGAACCTGTGTTCATAAGGTGAGGGCCTGCACAGAGGTCTGTGAAATCGCCCTGCTTGTAGAAGGAAATAGGCTCGTTCTTGCCTGCATGTTCTTCGCAGAGTTCAACCTTGTAATCTTCGCCGATGCCCTTTAAATATTCGATAGATTCTGCGGGAGAAAGCTCGTACTGTTCTAAAGCAATGCCTTCCTTGACGATTTTCTTCATTTCAGCTTCGATTTTAGCAATATCCTCGGGAGAGAAAGGCTTTTCAACATCAAAGTCATAGTAGAAGCCGTTTTCAATTGCAGGACCGATTGCAAGCTTTGTAGCAGGGAAAAGTCTCTTTACTGCCTGAGCCAGAATGTGGGAAGCTGTATGACGGAACGCCTTTTTGCCGTCCTCGTCCTCGAAAGTGAGAATGTCAAGTGAGCAGTCCTCGGTGATGGTAGTTCGTAAATCACACACCTTACCGTTTATTCTTGCCGCACAGGCTGCTCTTGCGAGGCCGCCGCTGATTTCCTTAGCGATGTCATATGCGGTCATTCCATCATTGAATTCTTTGATTACATCGCCTTTTAATGTGATTTTCATAAATCATACCATCCTTTCGGTTTATTTTTCTGGCCGTGTTCTTAAAAGTCTGAGTACAAAACAGACTCCCGACCATAAAATACATTGTAGCACTTTTAACGCTTTTTGTCAACAATTTTGACAACGCTGCATACTGTAAGTATATTTCCCGAAACGTTAAAGCCTATGTCATACCCTCCGAAAGCCATATTATAGACTCTTTCAGGCTCGTTCTGATACTGGGGTCTCGGGTCCTGCGACAACACGCTTACAAGAGCAGGCATTTTCTCTTCAGGCAGAATTTTCAGCTCATCGGGAAATTCCACCGTGAGAATCCCCTCTTTTCTGGTAAGTGCAAACCCGTCCACCGCCTCGGGGTGTGAATCAGTATAGGCGAGATAGGGCTTTATATCGTAAATAGGTGTTTTATTCATTAAATCCGCGCCTTCTACATACAGAACAGGCCCGTCATGGCTGTCCAGGTCAACCTTAAGAAGCCTTACGGAAGACAGGCCCACAGGGTTCGGACGAAAAGGCGAGCGGGTTGCAAAAACGCCCATACGGGTATTGCCACCCAGTCTCGGCGGTCTCACAGTGGGAGACCATTCATTCCGCTCCGCCTTGGAAAATTTCCAGATAAGCCACAGGTGGGAATAACCCGAAAGTCCTCTGAATGCCTCCTTGACGCGGTATTCCTTTTTAAATACAATACGCGACACTATGGGAGATAATCCGCTTTGTCTCGGTATCCCGAATTTCTCGGTAAAGTCGTTTTCGATATATGCTATTATTTTCATAATTTTTCCTTAACTGCTCTTAGTCAAAATATGCTACAAGCGCATCATAATCATCAAGGGGTGCTTCCGTTATCCTGCACCAGCTGCCGTAGGGAACCGCCTCATCCCCGTAGATCACTCCCGTTATATACGGAGAGTAGGGTGAATTATAATTCCAGTCGCAACAATAACCCCATTCAAAGTCCGTACTGTCAACGCAATGCTCACCCTTGCCAAGCGCAAAGTTGCTGTCTGCGCTTACCACACCTACTCCGCTGACCCAGTTACTTTCCAGAATGTTCCAGCTCCAATCGGGCCCTACACCCATAAATGTAAACGCAATTTCAGCCCTGACTTCCTCAGCAATGCTCAGATTCTGATTGAGATATGTCACGAACTCGCCATCATCAGCAAATACATCCTCGCTGAAAATTTCCAAAGCCTCACAGTCCATTCTGAGCTTTGTAAAACCGCTTACCTTCCATTTACCGCCTGCGTTTTCAATTATCATTACACCGTTGGATTCTATAAAACCCTCGCCTTTTGAGGCAAAATAACTGTCTGCGGCATGATAAATCTGTTCCGCATAGGTGTTATACAACTCCGCCTTCGTCTTCAGCATCACGGCTTCCTGTTCCGCGTCCGAAACACCGTACGCAAGTACAGGATATGTACCTGTCACAAAGCCGTCCTTACATCCTCCTGCGGCAGTATCCCATTCAAAGCAGCCGTCTGCAAAGTTATATATATCGGGAAGTTCGGGAAGATTGTCGGGGCTGTCTGTTTCGACTGCCGTTACCGCAAAATTCATTCCCAATGCACCTGTTACACGTATTTCCACGTAGATATTCCTGTAATCACTGCCCTGCTGCTCGTTGCTCATAGCGGTGATATCGACAAATTCATACCCTTCATCTGTGATTACTTCAAGTTCCCCGTCGGAATTATAGTATAATCTGACTGCAAATTTCTGGGTATCATAATAATCACTGCAATATTTATAGTATGTCTCTTCAAACTCCTTGTCCGCCATGTCAATAAAGCCCGTTGTATAAATATAAGAAAATTTGTAAGCTATGTCAGAGGCAATCGTATTCATTTCATCCTCTGAATAACGGGAAACGAAACTGCCGCCCTTGTTGTAATTTCCTATAAGCAGCTCCGCCATTTTTGACGCTCCGCCCAGCGGCTCATTCGTAAGACTGCACCAGCTTCCGAAAGGGATATATTTTTCGTTATCGGGTCTGAAAAGCCCGGTGATGTATGAATTCTGAATCAGCGCTCCGTTCCAGATGTAGCAGTAACCCTGATAAAAATGATCGCTGTCGGGGACACCGAGTCCTGTAAAATCCAGCTGATGCTCAGCCAGTACCGCGCCGACGCCGCATACGATAACATTACCGCTTTCGTCAGCCGCAAAGTGTATTTCCGCGTCTGCATGGCCTGCTTCGGTGGTCTGATTGATATAATCGGTAAATTCCGCGGTAATATCCTGTGTAAAGAATTCATTCACAGGTACCTGCGCGTCGTACAGATAACATCCGTCAAAACTCCACGCGCCCTGATTGTTTTTCAGGATAACCGATCCGATTATCCCTTCGTTATTAACAAAAAGGTTATTTTTTTCTTCAAAATAAGCTGTCGCAGATTCTGCAATCTTTTTCGCGCTTATATCCATGCTTTCCTTTTCGATAATCAGTTCCATAAATTTATATTCCGAATCGGATTCGCCATAGCTCAGTTCAGGATACGTACCCAAAATAAACTCTCCTGTTGCATTCTCCAGATCTCCTGCAAAGATGAAGACGCCGTCATAGAAATTATACATATCGGGAAGGTTGCCTGGAATGTCGTCAGGATTGTCCGTGTAAACCACATTCACTCCGCCATCCTCCAACAATGCTCCTGAGATGAACTCGACATACAGATTTACGGGGCGCTCCGACTCGTCAATATATTCTCCGATTTTTTCAAAATCCACGAAATAATATCCGCCGTCGTCAATGACCTCAATCTCCCCGTTTTCATCAAAGTAAAACTTTGCTTTCAACTCTTCTCCGCTGTTGTATGCATAGGTATATGCGATATAATTATCATCTAGAGTGATATTTTCGTATCCTTCTTCCACGGCAAAAAAGAAAGCGTCGCCGATTTCCTTTGCGACGTCATCTGCATTTTCACGGGTTTCATCGGAATATTCCCCATAATGAACTTTGAAGCTCTCTGTAACAGAGAGCTTCTCGATTTCATCTTTAATTCCTGAATATTCTACAATCATTCCGATAAGTTCATTCTTTTCGGAAAGCGCGATAAGATTGTTCAGTATTTCCTGCTGCAATTCCTCAATGTTTTCTATTTCCCCGGCTTCCATAAAGTCAATTGCATCTGTACAGTCGGGCATTACAGGCTTTTCTGTCTTGAGCGGCTCAATACCTGCTGACAGCACAATATCAAAGAACAACGGTATGTTGATTGTAAAGGATGATTTGACACTGTTTCCGTCGCATTCGGTGTTCATCTCGATCTTGATATCCTTGAGTATTCCCAGAACACCGGTCAGATTCATACCTGATCCGAAATCAGACATCATATCCGCATCGTAATTTTCTCCGCCTGTGCCGGTCGCACCGCTTACAATGTAGTCAATAAGCTGATCCTTTTCGGAAATCTTGATAGTATATTTTCCGGTGTTGACAGGCTGACCGCAATATTCGGCAACGCCCACTCCGCTGTAATCAACATCAAGAACAAAAGGAGCGCCTGTCTCCGCGATATCAACGATAAATTCCATTTTACCGCTGGTTTCATCAGCCTTTCTGTTGGTTAATGAAACTGTGGCAACATCATTGCCCATGCTCATGTCAAAGTTGCCCTGAGTTATTTCAAAGCACATATCAAAAGGTCCTTCTGTTTCGTCGCCTGTGTAGGTTACAAGAACCTTCTTGCCTGTAATAACGGCATGATCTGTTATGTAGGTTTCGACAGTTACCTGTGCGTTGGTTTCATACACGATTTCGTCGAATGCTTTTTCGTATTCGGTAACCTCTTCGCCTGTAGCCTGAACATAGTAATTTCTCAGATACTCGTCATTTCTGAGGAAATCAGCCATTTCCTTGAATATGCTGTTCAGATTCTCAGCGGAAAGGCGGATAATTACTCTTTCGCTGTCTATGGGGCAATCCGCAATCACAAGGTCTGTGCCTTCCTTTGTATATTCAATGTCAGCGTCCTTGAGATTTTCGCTGTATACATTCATGAGACCTTTTCTTATACGTCTCATTTCCGCATCGGAAAATTCAACGCGTTCCTTTTCTTCCGTCTCTTCGGTCTCATATTCGGCAGCGGCCTCTTCCATAAGTTCTTCCATAGAAGAAATCGTAAACACTCTGGTTGTAAGCTCAGGAATAAGCATGGCAAGCCTGTCTTCCTGAATGAACATATCCGCACCCAGAACTCTCGCGCCGTTGTCGGTGAATATGTAGGAGAATCTGTCACAGTCATCGCCCTGAACCGCTTCAATCACAGTCTGGATTTTGAAATTGCTCAGCAGGCTTTCTGCGTCCGCCAGCGACAGAAGCATACCGGGATTAAGCTCAGCTGCAAGGGTTATGGAGCTGTCGCCGTAAAGCGAAAATAATTCATCGGATTCCCGTGTAAGATCCGTTTCGGAAACTTCCGGACCATAGAACGCCTGCTCCACATAATCTGCAAGCACGGTATCCATTCCGTCCGTCTTGATTTCTCTGCCGTAGATATATTCCACAGATTTCTTTTCAATCATTTCCGCAAAGCCTGCGTCACCCATAAAGAAGCGCATGATTTCGTTGCTGAATCCGAAATATCCCACTCCTGCGCCCACAAGAACAACTGCCGCCGCGGATGCGCCGATAATAAGACCCTTTTTACTCTTCTTTTCGGTCTTTGCTTCTACAACAGCGGGAGTAAGTTCTTCCGTCACGGGAACAACAGCTGTTTCATAGGATTCGCCCTGTTCTTCAGCTTCCTTTTCCTGTTTTTCCGCTTCTTCAGCCTGAGCTTCGGATTCTGACTGTTCCTCTTCTTCCTTTTCCGCCACTGCAACAGCTGCCGAGGAAGTGTTTTCAGCCTCCGTTTCAGCTATTGTCACAGCAGGAGCTTCTTCCGAAGACTGAGCAGTTGCATTGTCCATTGCTTCTGCAAAAGTTCCGGGTTCCTGTGATGCTTCAACCGCTTCCTCCTGAACGGATACCTCAGCGGTTTCCTCCTTGGCTGATGTTTCTGCTTCTACAGCGCTGCCGCACTGGGGGCAGAACTTTGCTTCTTCGGAAAGTTCCTTTCCGCATTTGTTACATAACATAGACTTTTCCTTTTCCCTTTCTGATATTTGTTAAAGCGGAAGCTCCAACAGCTCCGCAGTGTTTTTCCAGTAAATTTTTTCCTTATCCTCACTGCTTACAGGCAGTCTGTCAATAAGGGCGATTTCCTTTTCAGGACTGCTCCAGGGTAAATCGCTTCCGAAAATCACACGATGCGTACCGTGCTTCTTTACAATCTGCGCAAACAGCTGTTCATCAATTATCCCCGCCGTAAAAGCAGTGTCCAGCCATATATTTTCCACACCTGCCACATAATGATGAACCGATTCCCATGCTTCCTCGCCGCCCAGATGTGCGCCGATGATTTTAAGCTTCGGGAAATTCTCGTGAAGCTCCAGAAGGTCATAGGGCATCGCTCTGTGAACACGGGGCGAAACGGGGTCATATCCCATATGGAAAACCACAGGCAGTCCCAGTTCCTCACAGCGTTTATACACAGGCTTACAGCGTTCATCAAAGATAAACACTCCCTGATAATCGTTATGAAGCTTTACACCCCTGAGGCCGAGACTCTTTATTCTGTCCAGCTCGTCACAAACATCATCGGCAAGGGGATGAACAGTGCCGAAAGAAATGAATCTTCCCTTGTATTCTTCCTTTGCCCAGTTGTTTATGGTAGTCTGCTGGGTAGGCTTTGTAGCAACAGGCAGAAGTACGCCGTAATCAATACCGCACTTTTCCAGAAGCTCCTCAGCACCCTTTATTGTGCCATCAGTGTATGCTTTTACATTTGCTGTCTCTTCTAATTTTTTTACTGCCCTTTCGGCAATTGAATCCGCAAAAGCGTGAACATGACTGTCAATATACATTATACATCATTTCCGGCAGAATTACAACTTTTCATTTAAAGAACTGCCTTTTTTTACTCCTATTTTATTGTGTGCGTAAAAATCAATCTTTCTTTTATCCTCACGAAGGTCCTCAAGGCTTGCTCTCAGCTCCTTGACTCTTGCATCCACTCTCTTTTCAGCGAGTCTGTCCTTTTCGACAGCTTCGGAAAACAGAGAATGCATCTTGACTGCCGCACGGCGCACTTCCCTTATTTCTGTGGAAAGACCCAGAGGCAGGTGCTTATTTTCGAGAGAGTTTACGATATACATTCTTTCGGTTTCGTCGCAGGATCTTACGGAAATCTCATCAATCTCGCACACGATCAGATCAAGCCTGCTGATAATTTCCGACCTTTCTGCCAGAATATCCTCAAGGGTTTCGTCAATATCCGTGTTCAGGATTTCATTAGTTTTTCCGATATACTCCTGTATTATACCTTCAGCTTCAGATATTTTTGCGAGTATTTCGTTTTTTACCTGCTCTGTCATAAAAAACCGTCCTTTCATATACCAACATTCCGCCGTGCGGCACTGCTGCACGGCGGAATATAGCTGCATAACGGGGTCCGCTGCGGCATTTTTACAAGCCTCAGCCTACCTGACTTCTGGGCATTGCCGCAATCTGGGCAAATGCGTCCTTGAGCTCTGCCAGCATAGGCAGAAGCTCCTTTAAAATCTGTGTATCCTTCTTCACGTTTGCTGTAACAAGCTGTCTGTTGAAGAAATCATAAAGTGCGTCAAGCTGTGCGGAAATCGGAATGCTCATATCCAGTACGGAACGGAGCGCGTTCACAATATCCTGTGATTTCTGAAGACACTTGTTAGCAGTAGCGTAGTCCTTCTTGTCAATAGAAACAATTGCGATATTTATCTGCTTTTCCGCCTCGTCATAAAGCTTTACGACAATCTCCATGGGGGTAAGCGTAGAAATTGACTGTTTCTTATAAGCTGAATAAGCATTATTCATATCAGTTTATCCTCTCTTTGCCTGTTACATCATTCCGCCGCCGAAGTAGGAGGAGAAGGACGACTGCTGGCTGTTGAGCGTAGCAAGCATACTTTCCATAGCGGAGTATTTCTTCCAGAGTCTGTTCTGTTCATTTTCGTATCTTTCTTCAAGTGTTGTGATCTTGCTTGTGATACGCTTCATCTGGTCGTAAATGTCGTTATCGGTTGCACTTGAACCGGTCTTGAGACCTGCCTTATTGATAAGGGAGCCTCTGTCGCCGGTTGTGCCGACTGCACCTTCAAGAACAGCGTCGAACTTTGTCATAATTCCGTTTTCGCTGTCGCTGAAGAGACGGGAAATATCCTCGCCGTAGGTATCGATTGCCGCATTGAGTGCGTCTTCGTCAAGCTCAAGCTTACCGTGTTCCTGATAGTCGGAAGATGTCATGATGCCGAGCTGTGCAAGACCGAGGACTTTTCCGTCAGCTGCCTGAACGCTGCCCATAAGAGCAACTCTCAGCTTTGACATTATGGAACTGATTGTGGAATCATTGTGTAAAAGACCAAGCTTAGCCTTTTCTTCCCACTTTTCTTCCTGTTCATCTGAAAGACCCAGGTCTTCCTTATCCTGGTCTGCAAGGAAGTAATAATCTTCGTCAGGTTCTTCATCCAGATACTTGTAAACTTCTTCAATGAGCTTGTTGTAATCTTCTACAAAGCTCTTGATTGTATCGGCGATAGCGGAGTTATCCTTTTCAACCTCGATTGTGAACTCGCTGCCTGCCTCAACACCTGCAAAGGTAAAGGTTGTGCCGTCAGCTTCAATTGTATTACCGTCACTTTCAAGAACCTTGCCGTTGATTTCAACCTGAAGGTTGCTGCCCTGTGTGTAGGTTGAGCCGCTCATAAGTCCCAGCGCGGACATAAGTCCCTGGGAATCGTTTGTGACTTCAATACTGCTGTTTACACCATATTCGTTCGCTACAACGGTAAATGCATTGTCGAGAGAGGAATAGGTCATCTTTACGCCTGCTTCGGAAGCATTTACTGTTCTCATCATATCCTTTACGTTTGTGTCGCCTGTAAAGGAGAAATCAACACCGTTTATTGTAAAGTTGTACTTGCCGTTTTCATCTGCTGTAAGACCCAGGTCGGAAAGTACGGTAGAATTTGAAATCTGGGAAACGGAGTTCTGTGCGACTGATGCGCCGAAGCTGTTTGTGCTGCCCTGCGCGCTTGTCACGGAAACGTTAACGTCGTTGCCGTCCTTGTCAGCGGCTGTGATTGTAGCTGTATCACCCTCAACTGTTACGGAAAGCTTTACACCGCTCTTGGTTTCAGCTGCGCCGATGCTGTTGTTGAGCGCAGTTTCGTTGTAGTGGTCAACGATATCCTGTGCGGTAAGGTCTGCTTCAACATCTTCATCTGTAACTGTGCCGAGGTTTTCCTTGTATGCGTCATATTCGTTATAGGAGAAAGTACCCCAGCCTTCGTAATCGAGTTCGTAGCCGACTTCAGGCTTTACGCTGTCGTATACTTCCTTATATCCCTTGTATACATCACCTTCGGTATCAGCGAGAACTTCTTCTTTCCATGTGTCGTAATCCTGTACGTCAGTAGCGCTCTGGGAGTACTTTGCATATTCGCCCTGTAAATAATGTTCTACCTTTACGTTACGTTCAGCAATCTGCTCAGCAGAAAGCTCAGTCTTATCGTAGTAATAATCCTTGAAGCCTGCATAAAGTTCGTTACTTTCGTCGCCTTCAACATAGTTTGCAGCCTTCCAGTCTTCCAGATTGAGCTGTTCTTCGCCTTCAGGAAGATTGTCTGCATACTTTACATATTCCTTGGAGAGATACTTTTCAAGATATTCAGCACGGTGTTCTTCAGAAGCTGTCTCAAAAGCTGTCTGCTTTAACTGCTCCTTGTCTTCGTCAGTAGCGGTTTCAAGCCATGCCTGATATTCGTCATACTTCTGCTTTTCAATATAGTCAGCCTTAACCTGCTCATAAAGCTCAACCTTGGCTTTCTGTTCATTTGTAAGGCCTTCTGTCTTTACTTCACCGTTTTCATCGAAAATTTCATCAAAGTAACCGTCCTTGATGGTCTGGAAGGAGAGGTTTACAACCTCGTCGCCCACACGTACGGAAATGCTGTTGTTTCCTGACTCAATTCCGCTTAAATCAAGGCTTGAGGAAGTCTCCATAGCGGTTACATTGGAAATGGTGATACCCTTGCCTGCTCTGGAAACAAACTGACCCTTGGTGTCAACATAAACCATACCTGCATTGTGGCTGTTTGCTGCAGAACTGTTGCTTTCTCCGAACACTTCGGTAAGCGCTTCTCTGATATTTTCCTTGTTTTCGGTAGCATTTGCTCCGCCTGTAAACTTAATATTTGCAGTTTCGTCTCCGACTGTAATGGTAAAGCCGTATTCCTTGCCCTCTTCAAAGCTGGCGAGGTCAACCTTTGCACCGCTGCTTAAGGATGAACCCTTGAGAGTAGACTGGGTTGCGGTATTGTTTACCTTTACCTTGTAGCTGCCTGTTGTGGAATTTACTGAGGTAGAAACGCTGAGTCCTGCAATTAACTTTTCGGTTCCGTCAACAATAGTCTTGGACGAGAACTGGCTCCACATTGTAGAACCCTTTAAGTTTGTCTTCTTGTTGAGAATATCGAAATACTTATCCTGGATACTCTGGAACTTGGAAATAACATCACGGTATGCGTCCTGAGTAGCCTGATATTTAAGAAGCTGGCGTTCCTGCTTTGTAATTTTAAGCTTGCTGTTAGCGGTAAGCGCATTGATAATGGATTCGGTATCGAGACCTGAATTCATACCGCTCATTCTGAGAGGCTGTGCCATATTCAAACCATTCCTTTCATAATGCGGAATTCGTCATTCCTTAGGATTTTTTCTTGAAGCTCAGCATAGCGTCGATTGCTGCCTTTGAAACAGCCTTTGAAGAATCGAGATTAGCGTCCTGTGCTTTCCTGAGTTCGTTTCTGATAATCTTTATATCCTTGGGAGCTGTAACTCCGAGCTTTACGCGGTCTTTTCCGACCTCAAGCACTACTATTTCAATGTTATCGGCGATAATAATGCTTTCTTCCGTTTTTCGTGTAACTACCAGCATTATTCCACCTCCTCTGAATCATAAATGGGGTGTCTGAAGGGATAATCGAGAGGAAGAATAACCTGAAGTGCTGTATTTGTTTCAGGGTTTATAACTATGGGCGACTTCATATTTACAGTAGTCTGTCTGAAATCCTCGGGAACCTTTGCAATTGTAAGGCAGCGGATTTCATCGCCCTCTTTGAGATTCAGTATTTTCTTTTCGCCGGGATTTAAAGTAACCTGATATGTGTCATCAATAAGAGCGGGGTCAAATACTATGAAGCAAAGCTCCTGATGGTCCATGGACTGAAGCCACATGGGATATGTATCATCTCCGAGAGGAGAAAGTAATGCGAATTTTCTGTCATCCTCGAATGCAAATACACCGTTGGGGAAGCTGAAAACAGCGGATTCGGAAATTTCTGTTTCGCCGAAATCACGTGTGTTGATCTTTATCATAGCTTTTTGTCCTTTCTGCTTATGAACTTGTGTTATCCTCTTGTGTCAAGTGCGGGTTCGTAGTTGGGATCTGAGCTTGCAGGAACGTAAATGGGTCCGCCTGTATACTCGATTTCCACACTGGGCATCTGTGCTACCGAGAACTCAACCTTTCCGGGAGTGAATTCATAGGGCATTGCCGCTGCATTTTCCCAGTCGATATTCACATCGGAGGCTTCAACATTGATGTTAAGAACGCCCTTGTCGAATGTGATATCTGCGCCTGTCTTGGGAATAAAATCCATTATTGTCTGGATTGTCTGGCCCGCTCTTGCATTCTGTGCCGCAATTTCCGCCGAGGTTGCGCCTCTTGCAAGCTGATTTCCCTGACTTGCAATTCTCGCGGTTCCCTCATATGCGAGGCGGATTGCGTCCTGACCCTTGGTTTTTATAAGGTCGGTATTGTTGTACTGTCCGTAACCCATGCTGGAACGTGCCGCATAGGTGTCGATATTGATTTTCTGCGGCTCCGAATGAATTTCAAGCTTTCCGTTATTGGTCTGAATATCCATTTTGAAAGCCTTATCGGGATTATTCACTCTGGGGTTTGTGAAGCTGCCCTTCGTGATATTTATCTCGACTTTAATCGGTACCGTGGTAATCTCTAAAAGATTATGATCAATCATAGAATTTCAGCCTCCTTGCCGTCAGATTTCTTAACTGATGTAGTTGAAGATGGACATGGGAATCATCTGTGCGCCCATCTGTAAAGTTGCGTTGTAAATGGTTTCAAGAACCTTGTAGTTTGTGATTTCCGTTGCCATATCCGTGATTTCCAGGTCATTCTGCTTATCGGAAAGGTTCAGGAGTGTGTTTTCAATTCTTGTTTCGTTGAATTCGATGAACTGGTCGTTTGTACCCAGGTCAGCGATTGCTACAGAGAGAGGAGCCTGTGCCGCATATATAAGGTCGGCATAGCGTGCTACCATATCCTGGTCGCCTTCTCTTAAATATCCCGCAGCATCAAGAACCAGCTGCATGATATTCTTCGCATATCCGCCGTACTGGCTGTATTCAACGTCATTGTCAGCATCGGGAGCGTTTGTTACGTAGATTACTTCCTCGCTTTTGTTGTGGTAGATAATACCTGAATCATCATTGATGTAAGGAACATCTGAATTGCCGAATGCAAGGCCTGAAGAAAGGGCTTCATTTACGTTTGCGAGTGTTTCTTCATCTGTTGCACCGCCTGTAAAGGTAACCTTTGTTCCATTAAGGTTGAAGGAGTAGGTTACACCCTCTTCAGCTGCTGCATAGTCGATTTCTTCGCCTGCAACAATATCTGCGCTGTTGGAATAATCCGCTGTATTTACTACATCACATACACCGCCGTTCTTGTCAACGAACTGACCGTCGGAGAAAATTTTGGGAGCAAACTCGCCGAACTGTTCTTCCAGCTGTGTACGGATATTTGTGAGTGTAAGGTTTACGTCGTCTGTACCCTCAAAGTCGATTACTCTTGTCATGCCGTTTGAAGTAACTTCAAGAGAGTAGTATTTTCCGCTTTCCATTGAAGCAATGTCGATTGCGTTATCAGTAATTTCCGCATTTTCGTAAGGACAGAGGAATGTACCGTCATATCCTTCGATGTTGTCGATATAGAGTATTTCACCGCTTTCATCAACCTGAGGAGTTACCATGAAAGCGTCGGAAAGTGCGGCATTGATGTTTTCAATTGTATCTTCAATGGTGTCGCCGCCGTTGAATTCAACTATCTGCTCATTTGCACCTACGCTTACTTCCAGCTTATATGCTTCGCCGGGAATGATTCTGTCAAGGTCAAGCTTTACCGTTCTCTGGGTAACGCCGCAGCCTGTGCAGTCAACACCGTTGAAGGTAATGGGAAGGGCTGTCTGGTCGTCGATTCTTTTTAAGGAATTGTCCACCGACATGCCGATACCTACGTCAAGATATGAAACCTCACTGTAGGGATAGGATAAAGGGTCAGAAGATGCGTCAACAGGAATACCGTTGTAGGTTACATACTGACCGCCGATAGGACCGTGAATTTCAAAAGCGTTTGTTTCATTGTTGACACCGCCGAAAATCTTTCTGTCCGCAACGTCAACGTTCATCATCTGAACCATTTCTTGTGCGTACTGTTCGACTTCGGCTGCGATAATATCAAGGTCGTTCTGGTTATATGTGCCGTGAGCACCCTGCACCAGCTTTTCATAAGTGGACTGGATAAGGGAGGAAACCGTAAGAAGAGAATCCTCGGCAACCTGATATATGGAGTCGGCAGACTGAAGATTCTTCTGATGAGTCTCTAAATCCGCCATGGATTTTCTTACTCGCAGTGCCTTTGCCGCATTTATAGGATTTTCGCTTGCACGCTGGAACTGGCGTCCTGTGGAGATTTTCTGCTCGGACTCGAATTTCGCAGTGCTGTTCATCTCATAATTGCGTAAGAAATTTCTGCGGGAAGCATTGCCTGCAATTCTCATAAATAATTTCCTTTCTAAGGCGTACCGCCTTTGGCATTTCCTGCCTTTTTATGCTTGTTTTTGCCTGATTATGCAAAACGGCAGGATTCACAGAACTACTGTGCCGTCAGTGGCTCAGAGCGTACCGCCTCAGCCGATCAATGCCTGTTACAGACCGACTCTGCCTGTACCGTTGATAAGTTTTTCGAGACAGTCGTCAAGGGTTGTCATCATTCGTGATGTTGCACTGTACCAGTTCTGATATGTCATCATATTGATACCTTCTTCGTCGGCGCTTACGCCTGAAACCGCATCGCGGCTGTCAAGGAGAGCGTCTGTGGTATCGTATGCCGATTCGTACTGTGATTTGTTGTAATCAATCTGCTGTCCGAGGCGGTTGTTGATAAACAGGAGGTAATCGTAGACTGTTCCTTCAAAATCACCTTTGGAGCCGAACTTCAGAGGTGTTGATGTGATGCTTACAGCCATCTGGTTGATGTGGTCGCCGTCAAGGCTGAGCGTCCATTTTCCTGTTTCGGGATCCTGAACCTCACCGACCATTGTAGCGTCACGCATCCAGCTGTCAGCAATTCTGATCGTGTCGGCAGTCATATTCTTTTCGCCGAAATCTTCAACACCCTCGTTGTATTTCTGTGTGCAGAAAAGAAGTCTGTCTGCGTTTATAACTGTTCCGTTCTGGTCGATAGCACCGTTAAGGAAATTCATATGATTTGCAAAATCATTTGCAAATGAGTCGATTACCGATTCATAATAAGGAATACCGTATGTGTCATTCTGATAACCTGTCTTGTATACGCCGTTGCCGTTGAGAACGTCGAGATAGGAACGGAGTTCGCCCGATGAGGGATCAGCCGCATCACCTGATGTCCAGCGGAGAACCGCCGAGTCGTAAGCGGCATAGTCACGAAGCAGCTCGGATTCAAACTGATCTGCATTTTCTACCTTTGTACTGCTTCTCATGTAAATCTGTTCGAATTTTTCGCCGTTGATAATTTCAACGCCGTCCATAAGAATTCTTACAGAACCGTCGGGATTGTCGTAAACGGAGATGTTTCCGTAGTACGAAAGCTCGTCAATAAGAAGATTGCGGGCGTCAAGCATTTCGTTGGGGCCGTAGCTTCCTGTTACGGATTCATTGGCGTCCAGCTTACCTGTTGCCATTACGGAGTATTCCTTTACAATCATCTTGTTGTACTCAACGATTTCCTTGATAACATCATTTGTAGCATCCATTGTTGTTTCAAGAGCTTCAAGGTTTGTTTCCTTCAGTTCCTCCAAGTCTGTCTGATAAGAGTGGAGGAGGTTTGTGATGTTGTAGGCTTCGTTACGTACGATACTTGCGAGTTCTTCGCTGTCAGGCTGTTCTGCGTATTTCTTGAGAGCGTCAGTGAACTTATCCATCTGATATGTAAGACCGTCGCTTACGATGTTATCGAGAACAGTTTCAACTTCGCCGAGAACATCCGCTGTTGTGCTGTACTGAGCAACAAAGCAGGCGGATTCGCGGTAACGCTTGTCAATATACGCGTCGCGTATCTGATTTACGCCGTATGCGGTGGAACCCTGACCCGCAAGGGACATTCTGGAGGACTTTGTCTGCCAGCTTGTATATTTATTCAAAGAAAGGGACGAAACGTCAACTCTCTGACGTGTATATCCTTCGGTGTTTACGTTTGAAAGGTTGCTTCCCGTAATATCCAGAGCCTTCTGAGCAAGCTGGATAGTACGTTTTGAAACTTCAAACCCTAAAAAAGATGAACGCATTTTCTATACCTCGTTTACAATTATACCTCGCCGAAAAATCCGCCTGAGGTGTTGTGCTTCTTTACCTTCATGCCTCTGCCTGTATAAGTTTCAGTGGTGGAATGAGGCTGATTTGCCATTTTTTCCTGTATAGAAAGCTTTCTTTCTACCATTTCAATAATATCTGCACTGTTTTTTCTTATAGCGTCTACGTGTTTTTCCATCGAGGAACATTCAAGATGGAGCTTTGAGCGGTAATCCTCGGGACATTCTTCAATAAGCTCCTTCGCCTTTACACCCGAGATGCCCAGTTCCTCGAACAGCGCAAGACGCTTCGTTTCGAGATCATTTCCTGTCATTACAAGCTTCTGTTCCTTTGTAAGGGAATCCAGAAGCCACACGAGGTCGTCGGCGATAACCTTCGCCTTCTTTTCAGAAACGAACAGTTCAAGCTCCTCGAAGTGCTTATTATATTTTTCCATAAATTCAATAACCGCTCTGGCAGTTGTAACCGTCATTTCTGATACCTCCTTATATTAGGGAATTATGCGAGAAACGCTGCTGCTGTTTCTTCTGCGGAAACGGGACAATTATCTCCTGCATAGAGATTTCTGAGTTCTGCAAGTCTGTCTTCGCTTGCTGCTGCATCAGTCTTTGCTGCTGCGTCGGCCTTGGCTGTTTCAAGGTATCTGCCGAAATCAAATTCAACTCTGTCAGTGTTTACTGCTGCTCTCGAAACGGAAGAAGATTTCTTGGGAGTACTCATACCTGCAGTTTTCTTGTACATATTTATCATATTGCTCTGCAAATTCTTAATTTCCATAAACTCAACTCCTTTTGCTGTTTAAATACAGATATTATGATACATTTGTTATATCGGCGGCATTTATCAAAACTTTAGCTTTTTAAAAGAAAAAATCAATATTTTTTCTTTAATAAAGCGAAAAGGTTACAATTCTATTACAAAACATCACAATCTATTTACAAAAATTCAGCTACATGATATTATAATAGCATAAAATACATAAAAAGGGAAGCGAAACTGCATATTATTACTGAATTTTTATAAAAGAAAAATTATTTGCAACCTTTTGAAAAAATGCAAGGTGTTATATACGAAAAGCGGAAAACATAACACCTTACCCGACTTTTCCGCAGAAAGGTAAGGATGCGAAAATGACAGAACTTTCCTTATGTACAAGGGAAAGCTTTGACGCAGTCATGCGGCATTATTCGGATATGGTATACCGTCTTGCCCTGTCAAGAACAGGAAATCCCGCTGATGCCGATGATATCCTGCAAGAAGTTTTTCTGCGCTACATAAAGGCAGATAAGACATACAACGACGAAGAACACCGCAAGGCGTGGCTTCTTAAAATTACCATAAACTGTACCAAGTCCTTTCTCACCTCGGCATGGAACCGTCACCGCGATTTCGCCGAGGCTGACGAAAACACAGGCGGCTATGACAAGCGTCTCAGCGATATCGAAACCCATTCCGAGGTTTACGGCGCACTTCTGAAACTGCCGCAGAAATACCGTACAGTTATTCATTTATTCTATTATGAGGATTTGTCCGTGGCACAGATTGCAAAAGCGACGGGGGCAGGCGAATCCGCAGTAAAATCACAGCTTTCCCGCGGCAGAGCAATGCTGAAGGAGCTATTGGAAGGAGTTGAGTTTGATGTTCCGTGAAAAATTGAAAAAAGACCTTGACGGAATATCGCCCGACGAGGAGCTTCTTTCAAAGATTTCCCTGATGATGTCGGAGGAAGCTGCAAAACCGAAACAGCCCATATATCTGAATGTGGCAAAATGGGGCACTATGGCGGCGGCAATCTGCCTTGTGGCTGTCGGAACTGTTGCTTTTCTCGGGAAAGGTAACGACGCAATCAGCACAGAAACCGCAGTGGCTGACGCTTCAGGCCTGACCGCAGAAGCCGCTGACGGAGCAGGATATGCCCTCGATATGACTGTTGAAGAAGAAAACACAGCAGAAGAAGACGAAAGCATCAACGTTTCTTTCTCTGAAGAAGCATATACAGGCCGTTTCCCTCGCTTTGATTTCAATATTGACGCAAGCACAGTGCAGCTTAACGAAAATCCCGACCTGTCAGAAAAGGAAATTCCCGAAGGAAATGCGGTGATTGAATATAACGACCCCGGGTCAATTTCCGACCTTGTGGACGGAAACACCGATATCGTGATTGTAAAGATTGCAGGCAGCAACGAATACACAGGCGGCAGCTTTGCCGGCCAGGCCGCGCTTTATTCCGCAGAAGCCCAGGTGATTGTAGAAAGCGAATTATTCCTTGCAGGTGATATAATTCCTGTTTTTGTGCCGTATTCAAGTATGGAAGCAAACCTTGAACCCGAAAAATATTATTTGATGATTATAACGGAATACGAAAACGGCATTTTCAAAATTTCCAGCGGCAAAGAATCCGTCTTTGAAATAACAGACGATAACACCGTTATTTCCCAGTCTCATTTCAGAGTTCCCTCAATGCTTGACGGTCTGACCGTGGAAGAAGCGGCAGCAGTGCTGAAATATGAGCAGGATTTAAAGCAATAACACAGAAAGGCGGACACGTAAAGTGTCCGCCTTATTTTTTATTATACGCCAAAAAGACAATCAATGACTGCCCGGCATATATTTCGGCTTACTTATAAGCTCCGCCCTCTCACATATAATATTGAAAGGCGTTTCGGAAAGTCCGCCCATTTTGGATAAGTGGTTGTGGATATACCGATATTCAAAAAAATTCTGCTTAGTGTAGATTGTAACGTTCAGACCGCCCAAAAACAGGAATTTTCGCTCCGTACAGGTTACGTTTATAACGTCGTTATAGTAAATCACCGTTGTTCTGGGATTTTTACCCTGCTCCACGATTTCCATATAGTTTTCGTTGGCCTTGAAATCACAACCTTTGCCCGTTTTCAGCAAGCCCAACGTTATTGCAAACGCTATCAGCCCCGCAATTTCAAGCCACACAAGAAAAACCATAGCCATTGCAGACAGTCCGTATTCGCCGACATTAAAGCCGAAAAGCTGTCTTTCACCCCGTTCGCCTGCCGCAGCCGCGGCGTTTATATCCACGGGTGTGAACAACATTTCATAGCAGAGCACAAAACAGATTAACGCACCTACGGCTAATGCCGCTAAAGCTATCAGAAAGGCTGTTACAATGACTCTTTCGCTGTCATATGCAACACGGAAACCGCCCGACGTACTGAAGCCGAAGCGCTCCTCGTTTGGACTGTATGATGAATAAGCCATAAATTTCCCTCTGTTTTGATGAATGATGAAAGATGAACGATAAATGATTGTGGTGTCGCCTTTGGCGACTTATTTTAAAATATGTGCTCAAAGGGCACACCATAATTTTTCATCTTTAATCGTTCATTCTTCATCTAAAAAGGCGGCTTAAAGCCGCCTTTTTTCGTTTAGCCACGCTTGTTGTCTTCAACCCACTTTGCAGCCATAAGAGGTGTAAGTGTGATGTTGAGTTCCTTACGGTCTGTATCGAACATAACTTCGCCGCTTGCCTTGCTGTCGCCGCCCAGAATATCGTATGTAATCTGAGTACGGTAGCTGATACGGCAGAATAAGAACTCGGGGGGAATTGTATCAGCCTTTGTGATTTCCTCAAGCCATCTTACAGGAGACATACCGCCGATGCTTACATCGCTGATAAGCCAGCCGCCTGCCGCAGCCGCGTCATTAGCGCATAAATAAAGGCAGAAGCGGAATAATTCCTCGCTTTCGGCTGTAAGAACTTCAACTTCAAAGTTCTTGAGCTCAAAGCTGTTGATAACTCTTGATTCAAAACCGCAGGCAGAGCAGCTTCCGCCGTAGCCGAAGAGCTTACCGCTTACGTCCTTTGCGAAATAATTCTTGTAGGAACGGTTTTCACGGTACTGAGCAATATCACGGCACTGCTGTCTTAAATATTCAAACTCTCTCTTTGTGATTGTGGGGAGGGGCTTGAAATAATAAGGAATCTGGTCCGGAATAACCTTGTTGGGTTCTTCTGCGGTGAGGTAATGAGCACTGAGACGGCTACCTGCCTCGCCTGTGATGATGTATTCGGCAACATCAGCGAATTCAGGCTTTGTATAGTCGCCGCGAAGAGCAACATACTTCTGTGTCTTTTCACGCCATTCAGGAGTGATTTCAGTGCCGATTTCAATAATCTTGATAATCTTGTCATTCTCTCCGATAAGAGCAACTCTGTCAATCTTCAGGTCGCAGATATACATCTTGCCTGCACGGTCAGCGATATCATCATCTGTAAGATTATCCGAAACGAACATTTCGGAAAGAAGAGTCTTGTCGAATGCGAAACGGCTCTTTGTATGCGGGAAGTCGAAAACTCTGCCGTCAAGCATACCGCACTTGATAAGCATACCTGCGTCGCCGATAAGGTCCAGCATTTCCTGGTTGGAAACAGTGGGCGGAATCATGAACTGCTTGTTGTATGCACTGAAGCGGTATCGCTTGTTGATATCCAGCTGGAGAGTAATCTTGCCGCCCTGTTCCTTGATTTCCTTGAGGAATGTCATAGTATCCTTGCCCTGAGTGAAGGAGTTGATGATCATGGATACTACTTCATTGTAGTTCTGGTGGGTATCAAAGCGGTTCTGACGCTTCTGGATGGTGTCCATGGTGTTCTTCAGGTTACCGATGTTCATCTTGGACACTTCATAGTGCTGCTGTTCGTCGCCGTGGGAAATGTAGAACTGATAATACTTCATTACAATCTTGTAATCTTCGTAGTAAATCTCGTCGTACATTGCCAACAGCTGTTCAAGCTCAACTTCGTTGTGGACAACGTTGTCCTTTAAGAATGCGCCTGCCATCTTCTTTGCAGGAGAACTGAAGCCGTAGTAGAGCTTGTTGTCGGAACGGTTAGGAGAAGCCTTTGAGTCAACATATACAACGTTTCCGTTTCTTGTAAACTCGTAGAGGTATTCTCTTCCGCCCTGTTCGCCCTCTGCCTTTTCCCATGTGTATGCAACGTAAAGGGACTTGTTACCCTCTTCGTCAATCTGTTCACGGAGAGTATCGAGAGCGTTTGTGATATATTCTGTATAGGCTGTGCCGTCGTTGTGACGTTCAGCGGGTACATTTTCAGCTACGGACTGGAAGCCTGTCTCCTTGATTTCTTCATAGGGAACGGGCGCAGTTTCGCCAGGGAATACAACTGAAAGGCTGTTCTGGAATGAGCCTTCAATCTTCTTACCGAACTTACTTGTCTGGATAAAGTTCTTGAAGAATTCAAATGCGTAGGACTTGGGGAAGAGGAAATATCTGTCACTTCCTTCGGAAACGGGCTGCATAGCCAGTACAAAATACTGACGGTATGTCTTCACCATTTCAGTAAGGTCCTTTTCAATCTTTTCAGTTACTTCATTTTCGCTGTCATGACGGATACCTGTTCTGTGAGGAGTGATATAGTCATTGGGAACGCTGATGAAGAACGCAGAAAGATGCTCGTCAATGAATGCTTCGCAGTTTTCCTTGTAAAGACCTGTAAGCTCATATGTGGAGAAGTAGTTGTACTTGTTGCAGAGAAGCTTTACAAGCTCAGCTCTCTTTGCATTTGCAACAGCATAAGGAATAAGGTAGGAGAAGCCTGCGTTTTCATAGCAGAGGAAGTCGATAACGCTCTTGTTGTTCTGCATGAAACGGATGGTGGGATTCTTGTCGCCCTCCTTATGGTACTGCATTATCTTATAGATTGTCTTGAGTTCGTCATTTACCTTAACGGCAATATTGAATGTACGGTCGGAAGCTTCTTCGGGCTTGCCGTTTCTGGTATCCATGAACTTCTTACGGTTGAACGCAAAACACAGCTCCATAAGGTTCATATAGTCGCCGCGCTTGTCGGTAAGGGTCAGGTAGTTTTCCATGATGGCATTGAATTCGTCACCACGTACCTTGAACACGATTTCCGTACCCTTGAACTGTGAACCGAACAGGTCAAGTTCAAGAATCTTCAGATTACCGTTATCGTTCTTGATTTTGAAGCTGAAGTTATTGGACTTTAAGGACAGCCATTCAACATTCAGGAATACGCTCTTGGCACCGACACCGAAACGGCCTTCTCTTGTGCCGGAGGAATCGCGTTCACCACGACCGAAGCTCAGGTAGTAGAGAATCTGCTCCATGGTAAAGCCGACTTCGTTGTAGGAAAGACTTACCTGGTGCTGGTTTGTGGAGAAGTTAAGAAGAACCTTGATATCCTTGGTTTCATAGTGACAACCGAAGGTGTTCTGTAAAAGTTCTCTTAAAATACTTTCCTTGGGATAGTCGTTGATGCTGAGGAGAGTGTTGAAAGCGGTACGTCCGCTGAACACCTCGTTGAAATAATCCTTGAACGGCTCACTGTCGGAATCGCCTGTAAAGAGGGCTGTCTGGATTTTCTTCAGTGCTGCATCCTGCTTTTCACGGTCATTTGCAGCATGGCCCTCGTAGAAGTCACCTATATACTGTTTAAGCTCAGCCGCCTTGGCTTCACGCGCTTTTGTTTCTTCATAGCCCATCTCAGATCACCCCTTCGTTATAAGCTTTAATCATTTCTTCATAAGAACCGCCGATGCCCTGCTCCTTGTGCCAGCAGCGCCAGATATTGTAGATAACTGCAGCTCTCATGGAGTCGGAAAGACCTGCAAGCTCGTTCTTGAGATAAGCAAACTCATTCTTTCCGCCTGTCATCTCCTTAAGCTTTGCCTTTGCACGGTCGCGGCCCACGAGACAGGGGTTGCCGCTGAGGAAGCCGGAGAATTTCTTGTATTCATCATTTTCGGTATAATGGCGCGGAACAGTTTTCAGCACCATGTTTTCATCAAAATATGTAAAGCCGTTCTTGATTTCGTCAATTTTTGCAGAAACTGCGGAAATCAGTGCTTCCTTGTCAATATCCTTTTCGGCTACTATATCACGCACACCCAGAGCGTTTACAAGAAGACCAAGCTTCTTGATGGAATACTCGTTGGTCTTTGCTGCTGTAGTGAGGTTACGTGCTGCGGGAATGTTGTAGTCCAGCTTGAAACGTGAAATAACGTCAAAGCTTGAGCCTACCGCGCCTGTATAGTCGGAAATGTACTTGATGTCAGCCAGCATATCCGCAAATGCCTTATCCATGCCTCTTACCCTGAACAGTACGTTTTCGCCCGCAAGCTCACGGCGGAATGCCTTATAGAGGTTGCCGGGGAGAACCTTGTAAAGGATACGGCTGTCGAAAAGACCTTTTTCGTCGGCAAATACCACAAATTCGGGGTCGCTGCCGCCCATAAGTCCTCTGCGCTTGAAGCGCTGCTGAAGGATAACGGGGTTATCGGGAAGCTCGTAATTGATAATATGAGTGATAGGACTGTAAACGCCGAAATTGTCATCAAGCTCGTCATTTGCAAGAACAACACGGATTGTCTGAGCCTTATCGGATTCATACCACTGCTTCAGGCGGCGGGTATCAAATACGTTCTTTGCGAATACGGCAATACTGCTTACCTTGTCGTAGTAGATAGCGGAAAGAACTTTTTCCACATAAGCAAGAGTGGAAGCTGTATCGAAATAGATAACCGCAGTCTTGTCGTCGGAATTCATAACAGGTTCAATAACGCTGAGGAAAGCGTCAAGCTTCTTGTCGACAGTTCTGAGTGTTTCCGCGTCGGCTCTTGTATATGTAGGCTTCAGGTAAATCTTTCTTTCGGGAAGATTATATTCTTCGAAAACATTACCACCTGCGCTGTAACGCACACCTGCCTGCATTTCTTCGATATGCAGGTTCTGAGGGATTGCGCTTTCGCTGAAGGAATAGTAAACAGGCTTGATTTCTGCAAAGGTGCTGCTTTCATCGGGATAATTCAGATAGGGATTATCCATGGAGAACTTCATTATATCAGCATTTATGGGCGCAGAAACATCTGCTTCCTTTGCGGAAAGGGCGGTAACTATCTCCTTGATGCAGTCGGGAGAATCCTTGTAAGCCGCAGGAGTAGGAGCGAAAATAAGCACACGGTCAGCCTTCATGCCGATATTTTCGGTGTAGAGGGAAGGATTGATGCCGTCGATACATTCACTGGTATCAATAACCATAAGATCCCATACGATGCCATCCTTCTTCATCTGGCTGAGAACAGTATTGTTTTCAGCGTCGTTAAGCACTTCCTCGCCTACTATAAACAGATTGGAAAGCTCCTTTGAATAGTACATTACCGCGTCGCGCGCACCTGAAAGGAACTTGAAATCAAGTCCCAGACCCATAAGTAAGGAGTTGTACCAGCTGGGGCATGAGGAGCCGCTGCACACAATAAGAATGTTGGGCTTTTCCTTGCGGTTTATAATGTCGAACATGCAGAGCTGTGCCTTATGGCACTTGCCTTCGCCGAAGCCGCTGAAATCGGCACACCAGCCGTAATTTTCAAGCTTTTCGGACAGGCAGATATTAAACGTGCTGAGGTCAAGGCCGTTGACCGCAATCCACTTTAAATCGTTTTCATTCATTTCTAATCATCCTTTCCGTCAGAATGCAGTTTTTCAACTTACATTATACTACCTTTTGACGAATATTGCAACCATTTTTTAATATTTCATAGCGAAATTGCCAATTTGAACAAAAAAAACAGTCATTTTTCGTCAAAGCAACTATTCATAATTACAGTTTGACGTTGAAAGCTGTTTCTGTTGCAAAACAATCCTCAAAAACCGCGGATTGTAACCTCTGTGTAACCCTGAGGGGGTAAAAAAGCTTCTGCCGTATACAGCGGCAAAAGCCCTTTATATAAACTTAAGAAACAACAATTCCCAGCGCATTGGCATAAGCAGTAATTCTTCCGTATTCTGCGTCAATTTCACGCCTGAATCCCTTTATACGCAGGGTAACGCCTGCGTGAAGGGAGCGCATCGCACGGAACTGTGCTTCTTCGGCAAAAGCCATGACCTTTTCAATCTGCTGAATTCGTGACATAATCGGCTCCTTCTGCTCCATCTTCTGGTCCTTGATGCGGTTTGCCGCCTGGACGAAGTCCTCATCCTCAGCGGACAGGAAGCCCAGTGCTTTCTTCTGGATTTCCAGCTTTGAAACCTTTTCATTCAGCTTCTCTATATCGTTGTCCATTCTTGTTGCGCTTCTGATAAGGAACACTCTTTCCGCAACAAGGTCGGAGCAGTCCCCCACAATGATTTCAGTCTTTTCACCCAGCCGAGAGCCTGCGGTATTGCAGGTAATCTTGCTCATACATTCGGTTGTACCGCCGTTGATATTGCCCTGATTTACGGTGCAGGACAAATCCCCTATACACCTGGTCTTGCAATTGTAGAGTGACGCGACTTCCATTTCTCCGCCGCAGTTTATAACACAGTTCGTACAGCTTGACAGGGTCATATTTCCCCTTTCGGTGGTGAGCACCGAGTCCTTTGCAGGCATTTCCACGGTTATATTTCCCTTTGCAGTGATTGAACCTCCCTGAACCTTGCCCTTTATATAGATATTCTTTTCGGAAACTATTATTGAATTATCGCCGACGCTTCCGTTTATGACAATATTTCCCGAGAACTCGATTTTGCCGTGAGCCTGAGTGATATTTTCATTGAGTATCAGCTCGTCGCATACCACATAAACGCCGTTTTCTACGGAAATACTTCCGCTTTCCTTTGCATAGAGGAAGTTTTCCTTGCGGTTGTAGGCAGTGTTTTCGCCCAGGGGAACAGTAATGGGATGACCGGGGGTGCAATGAAGATGATGCCCGAACACATCCATACCGGGTGTGCCTGCCGTAGGCGGAATAATACGGCAGATTTCCGCACCTTTTTTTATGGGCACGGAGTGCTTCCCTTCGGGGAATTTTATAAGATGGATAATTTCGCCGTCCTCACCGTTTTCCGAGGGTGTTCCTCTTGCAAATACAACGTCACGGTTGAACTGCTGTCTCGCAACCATTCTTACAAGCACAGCACTGTCAATACCGTGGATGATTTTCTTTGCCCTGATTGCCTTGTTAAGGTCGGTAATGGTATATCTGCGGCGCTTTTCAGCTGTGGATACGACATTTATCGCCGCGCTCATCCTGTCCTCCGAAACTCTTACGACAACCGTGTGGACAACCTTTGCATAATCGGCATACTCGGTCTTCTCGCCGTGAAGATTACGGAAAACGGTAACCGCCTCACGGGGCTTGTCGGGATTTTCAATTTCATCAATAATGCTGTCAAAAGCAGCGTCAAGTTCCTTGAAAGCAGCGTTATCGCTCATATAATAATCCCTCCGTCCTGTAAATTTCGCCGCACAAAATCCAAGCGTATTCTAACACTTGCCTTGTGCGGCGGTCGAAAATCTTTATTATATCATGCTTTTTCCCTTGGAAGCAGAATTTACCTCAAGCATTCCGTTATCAGCGAAGAATGTGACAGTTCTTCCGTAATTGAGACCTGTATCCGCCGACACAATAGGTATACGGAGTTCCGCAAGCTTTCTTCTTACTGCTTCAACATTACGCTCGCCGATATTGAACTGGGAGGAAGCGCTCTGGAACATTACCGCGCCGCCTGCAATCTTTGCAGTGAGGGCAGAAACATTTGCACCCTTCGCCCTCATCGCCTCAACCATATCCACGATAGCTGTATCAGCAAATTTTGCGCGGGTCGCAGCTCCGCCTGTTATGGCTGTGCTGTCAGGCAGCATTATATGTGCAAGACCTGCAAGTTTCAGGTTCTTGTCGTACAGACAGATACCCACACAGGAGCCCAGCGCATATGTGATAAGCGAATCGGGGCTTCCGCAGATTTTCCAGTCTGAAATTCCTACTGTAAGTTTTTCGCTCATGCAATCACCCCAAGGCTTCTGAGGAGCTTATCAAGAGATTCAACTGTAGGCAGAAGCATCATCTTAGATTTTACACTTACCTTATCAATGACCATAAGATTGTCGATATAGAGGAGCTTGTCGCTTAGTTCGCCCATCTGTGCTGCGGGAACGCTCATGATTGCGCCCAGCATATCAACGGAAAGTAAAGGAATTTCAACCTCAATCTTCATGCCTGTAAGCTCAGCAATAGCATTTACATAGGAAGCAGCCATGATGTTGCCAAGCTCGGTAAGAGCGGAAGTCATTTCGGGAGAAAGGTTGAGAAGGTCGATATCGCTTGTTCCGAAGAAAGTGGAAACAACCAGTTCAACAATGTCGTTTTCGAGTAAGAAAAGGATTTCGCCTTCAATATCATCCTTGATGGGAACGATAATGCCTACAACGGTCTTTTCAGGGCCGCCTGCATAGTCGATAGCTTCCTGGAAGCCGAGAATATTAACCGCAGGCACTTCGATATCAACCATCTGTCCAATCATACTAGAGAGAGCTGTCATCGCATTACCAGCACCGATATTACCTACTTCTGTGAGAACGTCAATTTCCATTGCGCCTAAATCTTCAAATCTTTCAATAGCCATGATATTTTATGTCCCTTCTGTTATCTTCTTAAATTATTTGCAATACTCATAAGCTCATCCGATGTTGTTACAACTCTTGAACTGAGCTGGTACGAACGCTGTGTTTCGATAAGGTGAACCATCTCTGCCGCAAGATCCACGGTAGACATTTCAAGAGCCTGTCTTATAAGCTCCCTGTCCTCCGACGGTCTCGGTGCGCCCGAACGCTCGGTAATAACGAAATGGTTGTCCTCGCCCTGATTCAGTCCCCAGTTATTGTCCACCTCGTAAAGACCTATCATTTCTTCCAGCGCGTTGAAGTCAACCTCGTTGGTCTGATATTCCTCGGTTCCGATTACGTTTCCGTCCACATCACGGATTTCACGGACTTCTGTACGGAACGGAATGGTGATATGATTGCCCTCGTTGTCGAGAACAAACTCGCCACGTCCCGAAACAAGCTCCCAGTGGTCGCCTATCTGTGTTATTTCAAATGAGCCGTCACGGGTAAGGTAGGTATCACCTCTCTCGTCCAGCACCATAAAGAAATTGTCGTTTGGTATCGCAAAGTCAAAAGGCTGTTCAGTGGTGTTGAATGAACCCTGCTCCCACATGAAATCGGTTTTCATCACATACTGACCGTGACCTGTCTGCCATTCCGGCTCGGTCTGCCGCTGTATGGTGTAGATACAATCCGCAAAGCTTGGCCGCAGTGACTTGAAGCCGACTGTATTGACATTGGCGATATTGTGTGAATATATATTCATACCTTCCTGCTGGGCAATCATGCCCGCAGCACCTGTATAGAACGAAATGTTCATAGCATTCTTCCTTTCTCGTTCATAAAATCAGATTTCATGAAACGGAATATTACTGAACCGCCGCAATTTCAACAGCCCTGCTGTTGATAGTGTCGAGATACTGGAGAATCTTGGAGTTTGCCTCGTATAATCTATGTACCTCCATCATCTGGGTGATTTCCTTGTTTCCGTCAACGTTGGAATGTTCCCAACAGCCCTGTATAATATCGAAAATTTCGCCTTCGGGAATTGCGCCGTCGCCCTCATAGAGCATGAGATTGTCGCCTATCTTTTCAACATCCGCGTCAGGCGGAATGTATGTAAGGCTGAGTCGGTCAACCGCCTCGTTGTTCACATAGATTGTTCCGTCGTTGTCAATAACGAAATCTCCAGTACCCAGATAGATGTCACCGTTCTGACCCTGGATGCGTCCCGCATCACCTAAAACCAGATACCCCTGACCGTCCAGTTCCCACTGTCCGTTTCGTGTCTGGTACACTACATTGTCCTGAGCTCTTATGTTGAAGTATACATTTCCGTATATTCCGACGTCGAAATTACTCTCTGTATAAGTAAAGTTGCTCTGTTCAAGGTTTGTTTTTGAAATATCGGCATAGGTCTGGAGGAAATGTCCCGATGTTTCGGTGCGTTCATTTACGAGAATAAGCTCATCCATGAACGTGTTCATAACGATTTCGTCCTTTTTATAACCAGCCGTATTTATGTTTGAGATATTGTTGCCTATTGCGTCCAGCTCACGCTGCTTTACCAGCATGGCCTGTGCCGCATTATAAAAGCCTCTTAACATATAAACCGTCCTTTCGGTGTAGGGTTTAACGTGTCATATAATCCTGCAGGCTGTGCTTCAGTACCAGCATTGCCTTTGAATGAATCTGGCAGACTCGTGATTCCGAAACCTGAAGTACGCTTGCAATTTCTGCAAATTTAAGCTTTTCGTAGTAATAAAGTGTGACAACCTGCTTTTCCTTGGGCTTCAACGCATCAATCGCCTCGGCAATTACGGTTTTAAGTTCCTTCTTGTAGATTTCGGAATCTGCACCGTCGCTGCCCTCCACGTTGAAATTGTCCTCGTATAAAAGCTCCTCAAAGGAAAGGGTTATTGCACCCGCCGCCTCGGTCATTCCTCTGGCGAGTTTTTCCTTTGTGATACCCAGATACTCTGCAATTTCATCGTTTGACGGGCGATGGTCCAGCTGACTGTAAAGCTGGCTGTACGCTGCTTCCAGGTCCTTACCGAACTTTCTTACCTGTCTCGGCACCCAGTCCTGCTTGCGTACATAGTCGATGATAGCGCCCTTGATTTTCAGATTTGCATAGGTTTCAAACTTTACATTCTTATCAATGTCGAAGGTGTCGATTGCTCCGATAAGAGCAATAACCCCCTCATTTATAATATCATCCGTTGAAGCATATTTGCTGTAAATATTGCGGAGGGATACGGCTATTACCCTTACGAGGTCAAGATAGCGGAGAATAATGTCGTTTCTGAGATTGATATTTCCCGTTTCACGGTATTCTTCAATATATCGGATTACGTCAAATTCCGTTTTCAAGAGCCTCACCTCCTGCTGATTTGTGCATGTTTCCGACCTGCAAGAACAAAATTTTATTACAATCTGTAATATCATTCTGCATTTTTACTCACAGTTCGACAAAATCGGTGCTTATTGTTACATTACAATATTGCCAACCGACTGAATCTGGGTTGTTCCATCGATTTCACTGTATGAAAGAACGGTAAGCCCGGGAATAAACTGATCTATCATTTTCTTGAAATAAACTCTGACAATAGGCGAAGTAAGAACAATTACCGTAGGTATAACGTCCTTTATCTTGTTTACCTCGTCAGTAGTTCTTGCCACAATCTTCTGGATTGTCTCAGGGTCCATGGAAAGATAACTGCCCTGATCGGATTTCTTCACGCTTGCAACTATCATATCCTCGATTCTGGGGTCTATGGTAATTACACGCAGTGAATTTGCTTCGGCAAAGCGCCTTGTAACAGTACGCTTAAGCGCCTGACGCACATATTCAACCATGATGTCAATATCCTTCATTGCACTGGTGTGGTCACTGAGCGCTTCCATGATAGTTTCCATGTCACGTATCGGAATACCCTCCTTAAGGAGCATTGCAAGCACTTTCTGAAGGTAACCGTAGGTAACCACACCGGGAATAAGGTCTTCGACGATTGTGGGGTTTGCCTTTTTGATATTCTCTACCATGGTCTTTACGTCCTGGCGTGTGAGAATTTCGTGGCAGTGCTTTCTGATAATTTCCGAAAGGTGTGTAATCATTACGGACACGGGGTCAATAAGCGTATAGCCCGCAACGTCCGCCATTACCTTCTTGTCCTCGCTTATCCACCTTGCGGGAATACCGAAAGCAGGTTCTATTGTGTCAATACCGTCAACGGGACTTGAAACGTCACCGTTGTCAAGAGCCAGGTAGTGGTCGACAAGGATTTCCCCTCGCGCAACCTCTTCGCCCTTTATTTTGATAACATACTGGTTAGGATTGATTTCGGGGTTATCCCTCATTCTTACCGAGGGAATAACCATACCCATATCAAGGGCAAACTGTTTTCTGAAAAGTACAACTCGTTCGATAAAGTTACCGCCGCTTCGCTCGTCAACAAGGTGCAGCAAGCTGTAACCGAATTCCATTTCTATCTGTTCCACGCTCAGGAGCTTGAAAACATTGTCGATATCGCGGTAGTAGTCCGTATCCCCCGAGGGAGCAGCCTGCTTCGCTTCGTCCAGCTTCTTCTTTGCCTCAGCTTCCACAGCTGCCGCAATGACACGCCTTTTCTGACGGGAAAGGTATATACCCGCTGCGATAAGAACTGCACCAAGTATAAACAGAATAGGCTTCGGGAAACCGGGAATCAGCATAAGCACAATCATAACCGCACCTGTGATAATGATAACGGTGGGATTCTGAGTGAACTGCAGCTTGACATCTTCGTTGAAGCTGCCTGTGCTGGCTGTTCTGGTTACAACCATACCTGTTGCAACAGAAATAAGGAGAGAGGGAATCTGCGAACAGAGGCCGTCACCTACTGTTGCGAGAGAATATGTAGCAATAACCGTGTTGAAGTCGCCGCCGTCTATCATACCAATGATGGCACCGCCGATAAGGTTGATAAGAGCGGTGATGATTGAGATAATGGCGTCACCCTTTACGAACTTGGTAGCACCGTCCATGGCGCCGAAGAAGTCGGCTTCACGCTGTACGTTTGCACGGCGGATTTTCGCCTCTTCATCGGTTATTGCACCTGTATTCAGGTCCGCGTCAATAGCCATCTGCTTACCGGGCATAGCGTCGAGGGTGAATCGTGCAGCAACTTCGGATACTCGTTCCGAACCCTTGGTAATTACGAGGAAGTTTACTAAAACTATAATTATAAAGATGATGAATCCGACGATTGCGTCACCGCCCATTACGAAGTTACCGAAGGTTTCGATAACCTCTCCCGCATAGCCTGTTGACAGGATACCACGGGTAGTGGAAACGTTGAGTGCAAGACGGAATACTGTAGTAATAAGGAGTATTGTGGGGAAGATTGAGAATTCGAGAGCTTCCTTTATATACATGGTAATCAGCAGGATTACCAGCGAAAGCCCGATATTCACCAGCAGGAGAAAATCCAGCAGAACACCGCCGAAAAGGGTATTCAGCGGAACAACAAGAGCGAGGATAATAGTAATTACGAATACGGCAAAAACATTCTCAAGCATTCTCTTAATCATTGTTTAAGCCGCACCTCCTTAACCGCGTTTTCTCGTTGCCTCCTCGGGTGCTTCAAAAGTCTTACCCTTGGCGTTATACATTTCGGAAATGATAATTGCCACCGCCGAGAAGAAGCCCGACGGGATTTCAGCGCCGATAGGCACTTTCTCGTACAGCTCTCTTGCAAGAGGTCTGTTTTCCGTAATGTAAACATCATTTTTTTCTGCAATTTCGATAATCTTCAGGGCTAAAGCGTCCTGACCCTTTGCCACAACTACCGGTGCCGCATAGGCATTTACCGAAATATCGTATTTAAGTGCCACCGCAAAGTGGGTAGGGTTTCTGATAACTACGTCTGACGAGGGTACTTCCTCCATCATTCGCCGCTGCGCCATTTCACGCTGCTTCTGCTTTATCTTGCCCTTTATCTGCGGGTCACCTTCCATCTGCTTGTACTCATCCTTGATTTCCTGCTTTGACATTCTGAGATTCTTTTCGAACTGCCACCACTGGAAGAGGAAATCCCCTGCGGCAACAAACACGAAAATAATGCACATTATCATTACAATGCTGAAAATAGTGTTTGCGGTATAAGCAAATGCGTATATAGGCTCCGTGTCGATAAGACTGAGTATTTCCGTAAGACGGCTTTCAATCTGTCCGTATGCGACAATAATAACCGCCGTAAGCTCGATCAGCCCTTTAAGAATACCAACCACCGACTGGAGCGAAAACAGCTTTTTTATACCCGCTAAGGGGTTAAGCCTTGAAAATTTGAAACCGAGAGGCTTTGTTGTAAAAAGGCCTCTTGTCTGCGCCATAACCGTTATTACAACGATAAACGCGATAATAACCGCTATGGGGCCGAATATCATTATTGAATCCTTTACTACGTCAAGGGCAATGTTGTTGTAGGTGCTGAGCTCGTTTTCAAAAGGCTGACCCACAGCATTTATCCCGTTAATCAGTGACCTCTGCAGAGTGACGAACATATAGGAGCCGAGAACACCGAGAGCTGCAAATGAGCCGAGAATCGAAACCGCAGTTACAACCTCGTTGCTCTGAAGGACGGAGCCTTCCTTTTCACGGGCGTCACGCCTTTTTTTCGGCGTGGCTTTCTCGGTTTTTTCTTCGCCCGGCATAGCCTGTTCATCCTTTCCTGATAGGGGTTATACTAAACTGCTTGCTGACAGATAAAGGTTTTCCCACAGAATATCCAGGAGTTTTTCAATAAACTCCGCCATAGGTCTTGCCGCCGCTGAAAGAATAAGCAGACCTATAATGATTTTCAGCTGAATATTTACAACAAGCACCTGAATTGTCGGCACTGCCTTCATTAAAAGACCTATGCACACTTCCGTAATCATTTCAGTTGCCATCAGGGGCAGTGCGAATTTCACCGCAAGGGTCATCACCGTACCCATATACATAACGATTACGTATGTAAGGTCTATTGTATTCAGCGTCAGGTCATATCCTACGGGGATAGTATCATAAGAAATGGTAAAAAGCTCTATGTAGCTTAAATGCCCGTTCGTTATGAAGAAATAGAATATAAAAAGGTAATAGTAGATATTTGCAAAGACAGGCATATTGATGCCTGTTGTGGGGTCCATGGTCTTTGCCATGCCGAGACCCGTCTGCATATCTATAATTTCACCCGCATAGATAAGCACCGTCATAATAAGATTGGTAAAGAAGCCGAACACCATGCCTACGAAAAGCTCCTTCAGAGCGATCATCGCAAAACCGATGATGTTGTTCACTTCGGGAACGGATGCGTTCACGGCAGGCGACATAGTCATTACAACCGCCAGCACTACGCATATTCCGTTCTTCACCATTGTCGGTACATTTGAACGGGAAAAAATCGGATTGAATGTAAAGATACCCGCAACACGGCATAAAACGAAAAGAAATCCGACGAAATTTGTGGAAACGGTGTCCCAGAATAGCATTTCCGTTCATTCCTTTCGCTTATAGGGTAACTCCGGACATCAACTCCATTATGTAATTGAAAAAATCTATAAGGCTACTCATCATCCATGGCCCCATGGCAAGAAGTCCGAGCGCCACGACAATAGCCTTCGGTGCAAATGTGAGCGTCTGCTCGTGCACCTGGGTTGCCGCCTGTAATATAGCAATAACAAGACCCACCAGCATTGCGATAATAAGCGTGGGAGCAGCAAGCTTCAGCGCAAGTACAACCGCCGCGGTGAATATTTCAAGAACTATATCTTCACTCATTTTTTACCTCCCTAGTCCGCTACATATTAAACGAGGTTACGATAGTTCCTGTAAGAAGCTGCCAGCCGTCTACCAGAACAAAAAGCATAATTTTGAACGGCATTGAAATCATTGACGGAGGGAGCATCATCATACCCATAGCCATAAGGGTAGAGGAAATAACAATATCAATAACAAGGAAGGGGATGAACAGCAGGAAGCCCATCTGGAATGCACGGGTAAGCTCGCTTATGATAAAAGCGGGAATTACAATCTCAAGTCCCAGCTGGTCGGTAAAGTCTGTAAGTTCCGCTTCCGTTTCCGTAAGCTTCACTTCATCTCTGCCTAATATATCCTGAATAAATGGCTCTTCCTGTGATTCTGCCTGCGCAGCTTCAGCCTGAACTGTTTCATCAGCAGGCGCATAAATGGTTGCATCTGCCAGATCCACAAAGAACTGCATATTATTCTTGCTTGTATTCTTCAGCATGAACACTTTCAGTTCATCGCCTGCGCGGCCTGCCATTTCGGTAATGTCAATCTCACCCTTTGCATACGGCTGATAGGCATTATCGTTTACGGATACAAAAGTAGGCCACATAATAAAAAGCGTTAAAAACAGAGACAGCCCCGTTAATACCGAGTTTGGCGGAATTGACTGGGTCTGCATTGCATTTCTTAAAAAGCTGAATACTATGACGATTCTCGTAAAGGAGGTTACCATTACGAGGAATGAGGGCGCAACAGACAGAATTGTTATGATAAGGATAATCTCAAGGGTCTGGGAACCATCAATGCCGAAAACCTCATACATAAGGGATTCATCGGTGACAGCTTCCGCCTCGGGATTTTCCGTCAGAATCTGTGTTTCCTGCGACGAACCGGGCTCTGCGGCACTGAGTGCGCCTGCCGTTACGCACAGGACAGCAGCGAGGAAGATAGTTAAAACAAGCGAAACGAAAAACCGCAGGAACAGCTTCCCGTTTTGTCTGACCGCTTCCTTAATCATTTTTGTTGTCCTTTCCGGAGTTATTCCTCGACATCACCGAAGCAAGTACAGCAGAAAAATTATTTCTGGTCTGCTCTGCGTCACTCTGAAGCTGCTGCATGTACTCCTCGGGAGTCATTTCCAGCTCACAGAGCTTTTCGATATGCTGGGAGGTTGCGCTGATAAGCATAAGCTTTCCCGCAACACTCACCACCAGTATCATGCCGTCCCGTCCCACATTGACACGGTCCAGCACACGCATTTTGCTTCCTGAAATAATGCCGATTTTCTTATTGAGCTTGTTAAGTCCGTATATCAGCAGGAAAAATAGTCCGAGAATGCCGATAAGCGAGAAAACTACCCAGATAATATCCATACCGACTTTCTTCCTTTCCCGCCTTTGGAATTAACCGAGAATCTTTGAAACTGTCGCTAAAATTCTGTCGGGCTTGAAGGGCTTAACGATAAAGTCAAGTGCGCCCAGCTTGATAGCTTCAACAACCATGGCTTCCTGACCCATAGCACTGCACATTACAATCTTTGCTTCAGGGTGCTTGCCCTTGATTTCGCCGAGAGCTTCAATACCTGTCTTTACAGGCATAGTGATGTCCATGATTACGAGATCGGGCTTTTCAGCTTCGTACGTCTGACAAGCCTGTTCACCGTCAGCAGCCTCAAGAATGTTTGTGTAGCCATTCTGTGTGAGTGTGTTCTTGATGAGCATTCTCATAAATGATGCGTCGTCTACAAGTAAAATCTTCTTATCCATGGTTTGTTACTCCTTGCTTAATGTGTCAATTAATTTTGATTTTATGATTTCAGTAATTCTTACTGCGAAGTTATCGTCGATTACAACGACATCTCCCTTTGCAATCAGGTTACCGTTTACAATGATATCCACAGGGGCACCTGCCTGACGTTCCAGCTCTATAATGGTACCTTGCGTAAACTCAAGGATATCCCTTACCTTACGCTTTGCCGAACCCAGTTCAACGGAAATCTTCAGCGGTACATCCATAAGGAGCTGGAGATTATCCTTCTGACTTCCCGAAAGATTCAGTTCCGCAGCCTCAAAGCTGCCAAGCTGAGCATTCTGAATGTTCATTGGCTGTGGTGCGGGGTAACCTCCGTATGGGGGATAGCCGTAACCGTAAGGCGGATAACCGTAGGCGCTCTGGTCAGGTGCCTGCATAGGCATCTGCGGCATCTGGGGCATCTGCTGGGGCATTTGGGGCATCTGCGGCATCTGAGGCATCTGCTGTGGCATTGCCTGAGGAACAGGCTGCTGAACAGGCTGTTCGGGGACAGGTGCAGGCGCAGGTGCCGGAGCAGGCGCGGGAGTCGGCTCGGGAACAGGTGCGGGTGCAGGGGCTACCTCAGCAACCTCGCCGAGAACCTTGCCTGCAATCTTCTTTGCAAGGTCAACACCCATTACCGATTTGAACTCGGACTGAATGACTCCGTCGATGGTCAGGTTGAAATTGATCGCACAGACCGTTTCATCCGAGTCAAAGTCCTGAAGCTCTGCAAGACTTATATGATCCATTATATACGGAGTGGGAGTGGAAATATCCACCGAAACTCCGAGGAAGTCCGAAAGTGCGGTAGCGCTGGCGCCCATCATCTGGTTCATTACTTCCGACACAGCACTGACATTAAGCTCGTCGAACTCAAAGTCGGGTGTTACCACAAGAGGCATACCCATCAGCTGGTTCAGGATAAGCTGGACGTCGTCCTGTCTTAAAACCATAAGATTTGCGCCGCTTATGCCTTTGATATATTCAATTTTAACGCATACAGCGGGCTCAAATTTTTCGGTGTGGATTTCGCCGAGCTTAGCTACCTCGACCAGCGGAGTGGTAATCCATACCTTGGCGTTGAGCAGTTCGGAAGCGGCAGTGGCTGCGCTTCCCATGCTTATGTTCATTATTTCGCCAAGCGCGTCCTTTTCCATTTCCGAAATTACTAAATTTTCCATCCGTTAAACCTCAATTTTGAAAACATTTTCGATTTTGACAGCCTTGTTCTGATTCATTGTTCCAAGCTTTCCATCAAACCACGTTCTGTCACCGATTCTGAGCGTAACATTACTGTTTATGCTCTTATCAAGCGGAATTATATCATCAACCTGAAGGTTAAGCGCGTCCGAAACATCCAGTGAAACTTCACCCAGCACAGCGGTAACCGTAAGGGGCGATTCGTTGAGCGCTTTCATTATTGTATCTCGTCTGTCCTGTTCTCGTGCAGCATCATAACGCCTTACACTGCGGACAGTCTTTGATACATATTTCTGCATTACCTCGTCAAGACTGAGTACAGGCATACAGAATGAAACGATGGTTTTTGTGGAGTTGATTGTAACCTCAAGGGCGGCAATCAGTACCGTTTCATCATAATCTATGGCGGAGAAAACTCGTGAATTTGTTTCAATATTGATAATACTGGGAGTTACCTCAACATACGGCTCCCATGGCTCGCGCAGGAGTCCTGCCATATTGTTGATGATTTTCTCCATGATACTTACCTCGATTTCAGTGAAATCTCGGTCGGTATCCTTATATTCACCCTTTCCGCCCAGAAGTCGGTCGATAAGAATATATGTAAGTGAGTTTGAAAGCTGTATAATGGCTGTCGCACCTGCGATATCGTCATCGTGGATACCCAGATCGGCAGTTCCCATCATTACGTAATCAGGGAGAGCATTGTTGAATTCAAAATAACGCTGTTCCTCGATTGAAGCAAGGCTGACCTTGCAGTAAAGTCTTAAAAGACCCGTGAGGTAAGACGAAAGAAGTCGTGCGTAATTGTCAAAAATACTGTCGAGAACCTTGATACGCTCCTTGGTAAATTTCTTTGGAGCGCGGAAGTCGTAATCCTTAACAGGCGGTCCTTTGTCTGCGGTGGTTTCGACAACCCCGCCTGACATGGCACTGTTAAGAAGGGCGTCAATTTGCTCTTGCGTCAGCGTTTCTGCCAATCATGCTCACCTCTTTTCCTTGTTTTTATATTTTATTCAGCCGCTTCCTCAGCTTCTGCTTCTGCAGGAAGAAGGATATCTTCAGGGATTCCCGTAATGGGATCCATGAATTCGGGGCCTGTGTAATCAGCATTATCATCTGATTCGAAGGGAGATTCCGAGAAATACTTGTCATCGAGACTGTCCACAATCTGCTGTATAGCGTCGTCGGTAAGTCCGCCTTCGCCTTCGGGACGGTCAACAGAATCGGTTTCAACCTGATTGATACCGTAGTCGTATTTGAGAATATCCTGAATAATTGCTGTATCTTCCACAGCTACGTCATTTCTTATAATAATAAGCTCAACACGGCGGTTTTCTTCCCTGCCCTCTTCTGTTGAGTTGTCAGCGATAGGGTCATACTGTGCTCTGCCTTCAGCGATATACTTTTCGCTGTCTATAACAACCTGAAAGTCCATGAATTTCAGCACCGAACAAGCACGTGCGGAGGATAAATCCCAGTCGTTTATTGCCGAAAGGCCCTGTGCGGTGTGACCCTGGACGCGGATGTTCTTTATGTAGTCACCTGTAGCCTTTAAACCGGGCATAAACTGCATGAGTGCTTCTTTTCCGGAATCCAGCAGCACTGCGCTGTCGCCTGCAAACATAATGGAATTGCTGAAACGGATGTTGAAGCGCGAAGCAGAGGTCTGTGTGACATCAATTTTATCTGAATAGGAACTGCTTTTCGCAGTAGCGGAAACCCAGGAGAAAAGTTCGTCGAAGTTATGAGGAAGACCAATACCTTCTTGGGTGCTTTCGTGAGTGCCCTGTCCTGTATTGGGCGGGGTCTGGGCGTTTCCTTCATCTTCTTCGGTTTTGTTTTCACCGTCGTCGATTTCTTCTGTAACGAAAGGATTTATATATTCACCCTTTGAATTAAAGGACTGGAAAATATACTGCCATTTTGTTTCATCGGGAGTGGATGAGGCGTAAAGTAATACGAAAAAGCAAAGCAGGAGTGTAACCATGTCGGAATACGTGGCCATCCATTCGTCAAGTCCCTTTTTGCCTTCCTGTTTCTTTTTCTTCGCCAATTTTCCGCCTCCTTCCTTGTATCAGAAAATAACTGACATATTATTATATCATATTTTAAAGATTTTTGCAAACATTTTTATACAGAAAGTAAAAATTTACCAAAAATATTATTCTGCTCCGCCTGAATCGCTTGTTCTCTGACTCTTGGGAAGCATGAACTCCAGCTTTTCCTGAATAAGTCTGGGGTTGGAGCCTGCCGCAATAGACATAACGCCTTCCACGACAATCTGCATACAGATCATTTCCGCATCATGCGCGTTCTTGAGCGCTGCTTCAAGAGGGGTAAAAATAACGTTTGCGAGGAATGAACCATAGAAGGTTGTGATAAGAGCAACTGCCATAGATGAACCGAGATCACCCGAATTCATATTGTTAAGCATGATAATAAGACCGATAAGAGTACCTAACATACCGAATGCAGGTGCAAGCGAATTACCTTTTGCAAAGAATTCTCTGCCCTCTGCGTGACGGGCTTCCATAAAGTCAAGGGAGTCCTCCAGCATTGATCTTACCTTACTGGAATCGTTGGCGTCAACGATTAACATAAGGCTCTGCTTCATAAAGGGATCATTGCACTTGTTGGCACTGTCTTCAAGAGCAAGAAGACCCTTGCTTCGTGCAACTTTAGCATATTCAACAAGCTCGGTTATGTATTTCTGCGGATCATATTTCGGCGGAAGAAATGCAATTTTCAGAAGTTTTGGTATTCTTTTAAGAAAAGAAAGAGGTGAAACGGCAATAAGTACACCGACTGTACCACCCGCTACGATAGCAAGCGAAGCAGGGTCAATAAACTGTGAAAATTCGCCGCCGTCAAGAATACCGAATACTACAAGTCCTATGGAAATGACCGTACCGACAATAAGTGAAATATTCAAAATGGTTCCCTCCGGATTGATTTATTTAAATTCTGCATATCTCAGCGGATATCCCTGTCCGGTTCTCTGAGCCGCTGCTTTGAAACGCGGTTGAATGCAAGAATTTTATTCATTATTTCTTCAATTGATTCCTGAACGATGTAAGTGTGACCGTTGGTCATAGTGATTACGGTATCGGGAGTCTGCGCAACCGTTTCAATATGCGCCTCATTTATCATAATATCCTTACCGTTAAGCTTAGTCAGAATTACCATAGTCCCTCCGTATCAGGAGCCTGTCGGGCTTAAAAGCCCGACAGTCCTGTCAGAAATTATCGCTTGAGATTTACAAGTTCTTCCAGCATGGTATCAGAAACTGTGATGATACGGGAGTTAGCCTGATAACCTCTCTGGGTAATGATCATATCGGAGAATTCCTGTGCTAAGTCTACGTTTGACATTTCAAGAGCACCCGATACGATTTCGCCCGAACCGTCTGTGCCGGCAATCTTTACTTCAGGGTCGCCGGAAGCAAGAGAGTCGCGCCAGAGAGAAGTACCAACCTGGTCAAGACCTGTGGGGTTAACGAAAGTAACGATATCAATACGGCCGAGTCTTAATTCGCCGTGAACGGGGTGTCTGCCGTAGATAACGCCGTTTGCGTCGATAGCAACGGTTTCAAGGTCTGCAACAGTCTGCTCACCTGCTGTACGGCCGTCTGCAAGGTTTACTGTACTGAGAGCAACCGCAAGGTCGGAGAAGAAGTTATCGGAACCCTGTTCAAGACCGAGTCTTTCAGTAGCTCCGTCAAGCTGTGCACCGAAGTCAAAAGCGGAAATGTCGCCTTCAACTTCTTCAACAGTGATATTCTTGTTGGGGTCGCCGCCTGCCGCATCGTTGATAGCTTCCTGGAGAGCGTCAAGTGTAACGCCTGTTTCAGGAATTGTAATGGTAAGAACGTCATCCTTCCACTTAGCCTTTGCAGTGCCTTCTTCCATTGTGCTTAATGTCTTGATGTTGATTTCATACTTGTTTGCGAATTCGCCTGCTGTATCAGCTGTAAACTTAAGCTGAAGGTCGATTGCCTCAGCGTCATCAGGATTGTAATATGTAAGTGTATTGCCTGCCTGCTGCGCAAGGATTTCATCGGGAGCAGGCATGGAGTCCATCTCGAAATTGATGGGAAGAACGCCCTCTTCAAGCTCAACGCCGCCCTTCTGGATAGCTTCATTGATAGCTTCCTGGAATTCGAGGAGTGCCGCGTCAAAAGCAGCCTGTATTTCTTCGTTTGTGGAGTCTTCGTCAATCTCCTCGAATGCTGCCGCACCGAAGTCCTGAGAAAGATCCATGTATATTGTAAGGTTGTCGCCGCTCTTTGTAGCATAAGCTATGTCGGAGTCAACGATTGTGAATGCGATATTGCCTTCTTCGCCGAAGGTGGAAGCGGAAATTGTAACACCGTAGCCGTTTACAACCTTTGTCGCACTTGCGATGTTGTTGTCAACGGGAGGAACGTAAAGGTTGATGCGCTGGGACTGACCTGTTTCAACATTTGTGGGGTCGCCCGAAGTACCGAGTACGATATATCCGTTTGCGTCAACAAGGTTGCCGTAGCTGTCCACGGAGAATACACCGCTTCTGGTGTAGAAAATGTTGCCTGATTCGTCAATTACCTGGAAGAAGCCTTCGCCCTCGATAGCGCAGTCATAAACGCTGTCGGAATATGTAAAGCCCGACTGTGTCATGATCTGGTTTACAGTGCCGAGAGAGGAGCCGTAACCGATCTGTGTGGGGTTTGTACCACCCTGGGTAGCATTACCGGAGGAAGCGCCTGCCTTTGTCTGGTAGTATACATCCTTGAAGGTAACTGTACTTGTCTTGTAACCTGTTGTATTTACGTTGGAAACGTTATTACCGATAACGTCCATTCTCTGGTTATGTGTTTTCATTCCGGCAACACCGGAGTATAATGATTTCATCATAATGGTATGTCCTTTCCATGCCACCGCTGCTGTTCGTCAATCGGTCGGAACAGCTGAAATCTCCTTGAAGCATTCATGCTTCGCGGTCCGACTTATATAATTACGGTGGAATCTATGTTTGTGAAAATGTTTCCTTTAAGGTCGTCAGCCGAAACTGTTGTAATGACCTTGTTGTTTTTTACGCTTACTACAAACGCTGTGCTGTCAACGAGAATAAGACTTTCCTCGCTTCCCTTCTCCGCTGCGATTTCCACACCCTTGTTAAGGCGTTCAATCTTGTCGTTTTCAACCACATCTATCTGTCTGCTTTCCAGACGTCTTATAGCGTGAGCCGAAAAATCGACTTCTCTCTTTCTTATTTCGGAATCAAGAGCTTTTGCGAAACTGTTTTCCGCATTTTTCCCGGGAGTATTTATCTGCGGGGAAATGTTACCTGTGGTAACGCCTCCGATAGCACTGCGCTGAGCTAAGTATTCACTTATCAGCATTTAAATCCTCCTACTGGAAAAGTTCTAAAAGAGAAGCTGTCTCATCATCTTCGGGTAAGTCTTCAATATCCTTGTCGTCTGTGGGGTCTGCTGCGGACTGGGTTTCTTCAACCTCGGGAATAGCCGCAATTTCTTCGGATTCTTCCTTTGCACCGATGCTGCCGAGAGCCTCAAGAAGCTCGCTTATGTTGTCGGTTGCCGCTGTAGGATCCGCTACCGCAACTACATCAGTCACATTGTACGCATATCCGTTTACAACAACTCGTACATTGCCGTCCTGAATTTCAATGGAAGAAGCTGTACCACGGTCAAATACATATGTGCCCGCTGCGTCTGTTGCGCTTACTGTGACTTCCTTACCGATAAGGCTGGAAGCGAACGCACCGTAGTTTGCAATCTGCTCTGAAGCATTGGCTTCTGCTTCGTAGCCGTCAGCTGCTTCGCCGTATACAAGCTTGATGGCATCAAGATTGTAGTTCTGGCCGTCAACATTCACCTTTACAGTGTCGCCGTATGTAACATACTTTACAGTACCTGTGATAAGCTCGCTGCCGCCGTTGCTTACGCCTACAACCTGTCCCACAAGGGATTTCGCGTAGTTCTGCTGCTGCATATCGAGGTTATCCTGCTGCGCCTGTAACGAGGTGAAGCTCGCCATCTGGGAAATGAATTCCGTGTTGGACGTAGGCTCAAGAGGGTCCTGGTTCTGCATTTCGGCAACAAGAAGCTGATAGAAGGAATCCATTGTAACAATATCGTTCTTCTTGTCGGTGAACATATCCTTGTACTTCTCGTAATTTTCCTGTATGGTGTTTACGCCGTTAATAGAATTGCCCATTCATTTACTCCTTTCTTTTAAATTTAAAGCTGCTGTAAGACTTCAAAGAAATCTTCATCACTGTCTTCCTGCGGCTGTTCTTCGTCATTTCTGCCGTAGGGATTTCTGCTGCTTCCGTCATAGCTTTCCTGCATAAGCATTGCTTCTTCCTGACCGCTTACTACCTGATAGCGTTCAAGTTCGACACCGTTATTTCTGAGAGCTGTGCCGATATTTTCGGCTCTTGACTCAAGAAGCTGTCTTGTAGCGTCGTTCTCTGCTGAAATATTGACTTCAACCCTGCCTTCCGTGCTGACAAGTCTTACAGTGATTTTTCCGAGACTTTCGGGATTGAGTTCCATTGTGAATTCAGTCCTTCCGCCTTCGAAAACTTCAGGCTTTGTAAGAATTTCGTCCGCAATCTGCTGTTCGGGGAGAGGTGCTTCAACCTTCACTTCTGCTTCAGCTGTAACCACTTCAGTTTTCATGGATGTGTTTCCTGCAAGTGCTGCAGAATTATCCTGTGTTACGGGAGCTGTCCTGATTTCTGTTCCGTCATCCTGGGTTTCAGCAGATTCTTCGGCATTAAGACCGAGGATTGAATTGAGTTCATCTGTTCCGTCCTTGCGGTTGAATGCAATACTGAAGGCTGTCTGAGTAACTGCGGGCCTGGTTTCTGCCTGAGGAATTTCCTGCGCTGCCACGGGGATATCTGCCTGCTTTTCAGGCTGAACAAACTCTGCCTTTGTAAGGCCAAGCTCTTCGCGCGCTGCGGAAATAATATCCTCTAGAAGATTGCCGTAATCAGTTGTCTGTGCAGTTTCGGCTGTCCGGACAGGTGTGTTTGTCTGCTGAGGCTGTGCTGCCTGAACAGGTGCTTCTGCCTGCACGTTCTGTTCTGCGGTTACCTGAGCAGCTGCTGTCTGTGCGGGAACTTCTGTGGTAATTTCAGCTGTATCCGCAACTATCTGTGCAAACTCTGCCGTTTCAGCTGTCTGTGCGGCAACGGGCTGTGCTGCTTCTTCTGCTGCAGCCTTAACATCTGTCTGCTGTACTTCTGCAGTGGTATCTGTTGAAAGTATAGCGGTGATTTCCGTAGTTTCCGAAGCGGTAAACTCGGTAACATTCAGATTGAGGCTGAACATATCGCTGTCTGCGGTGTTGCCTGTCATGGAAGCCAGAAGCTCCATAATAAGGTTCATCACAGGGTCTTCCTCGCTGTCATCATTCATCTTCTTCAGGATATCGAGAAGTGCGCTGATTATGCGGTCGTTTTCCTCTTTGTTTCCGCCGCTTACGTTTGAAACAAGGGATATAACAGTGTTTTTAAGCTCTGTCATTACCGTTTCATCAATCTGTGCGATAATTTCCGCTTCTTCCATTGAGGGAGTTTCTGCGGAGTAGTCGCTCTCGGCGTTATAAGAGGGCTGCTTTACGGCGTTTTCCGTCATCTGCGGTGCGGCAGCTCTCACTTCTGTGAGAATATCGGAAAAGCCCGTATCAGAAGCTTTGCTCTGCGGCTGTGACGAAGCGCCGACCATTACTGCGCTTATCGTCATTTCCATTATTTTTTCCTCCTTTCCTGAGTATTTTCGGCATAAGGGCGCACTAACCCTTATACTTATAATACATTATACACAAAAAGGAGATAAAAGTCAATTGATTTCGCATAATATTTCATATTTTTAATAAGAAAAACGGGAAATAACTGTATAATTTTACTGATTTTTTGCCTGTTTTTTCAGATTAATATTTTTTTAATTGCATATTCATCGTTTTCTGAAAAAATGTTTTTACAAAAAATCAACCTGAAATTTGTCATAATATACAAAAAGGAAAATATCAATTGCAATTCTTACAGCAATATGTTATACTGAATTGAGAATGTGTCAAAGGAGTGAATGGTATGCCTAAAATTATTATTGCGGACGAACAGCGTAATGCAGAAATCATTTCCGCAATACTGAAAAGCCGGTTCGATACCGTCATGGTTATAAACGGCAGGGGCGTGCAGGAAAAACTTTATATTGAAAAACCCGATATACTGCTGATTTCCGCAGACACTCCCATGATAAACTATAAGGCCGTGCTCACCAATATGGTGCGCCGCAACAAGGAGTTTGCGGCAATGCCTGTGGCAATCATAGCCGCAAATCCGACCCAAGCCGATGAATCCTCCGCAAGGGTGCTCAATGCCGAAATCATAAAGCGTCCCTTTGACCCGCTAGAACTTGTAGCGAAGGCAGAAGAACTTGTGGAACAGCTTATTCCTGTGAAGGAGCGCCTTGACCCTGTCACAAAGCTTCACAAGCGTGAATTTACCGAAGAGAAGATACAGGAATTGTTCCCGAAGAAGTCGGGTACACTGTTTCTTGTGGAAGTAGGTAAATTCAAGTTCGCCTCCCAGCCTGCAAGCGAGGAGCTTGCCGCAAAGGCTGCAGAGGTAGTCGCTGAAGAGACAAAGGCATTCAACGCGATCCTCGGTGTTGAAAAAGACAGAAAATTCATAGGCTATATTCCCGATATAAATGAACGCTCCATCTGTATGAGCTGGGGAAAGAAGCTTATTCAGAAGATACTGGATAATTTCGGAGATGAAAAAGTCTATGTCTCGGTGGGCTTTGCCTGCAACGATGAAAAATCCCCTACATACAAGGATTTATTCCAGCTGTGCGACCGCGCGATTTCTCTCTGCAGAGAAAAAGGCAAGAACATAGCTTCATATTATTAATACAAAGGAGTGTTTTTATGGAAAAAACCGCTCTGATTATCAGCGACCAGCTTCAGGACCTGAACAGGATGAAGAACTGGTTCCCGAAAGGTATCACCGTAAAGGGTGTCAACGCTTTTTCGGCGGTTCCTGCCGCCCTGAGAAGCGAGCTTCCTTCGCTTATTATAATAAGAGTGCGTGAATTTGATGATTTCTTTCCCGCCTATGAGGCAATCCGCACATCCCCCGTTACGGAAAACGTCCATCTTATAGCAATCGCAGACCTGGCTATCGGCGATGCACTCAAGGAGAATGTAGCACTGAAGGAGACCACCCTTATGGGAAGCTCCGTTACCGACGGGTATATGATGAAGATTATCGGCGACGCTATGGGAATACATAATAAAGAATAAAAAACAAATCCAGAGAAGTCCAATCCTTCTCTGGATTAAATTTTTATCTGATAAATGAATCGGTATTTATGCCGCCTGTTACATCATCCGCACTTTCTCATATATAGTTTCAAGGTCATGCTTTGCACCCGGGAAATGCGGCCATTCACCTATTCCGCCAAGTCCGTCATTATGACATCTGGGAATGATGTGTATATGAAAATGCGGCAATGACTGCCCTGCCGATTCGTCGTTTGCACTCATTATATCCACACCGTCATATCCGCAGTTATCGACCAGATGATTTGAAACCAGTTTGACCGTGTTGATAACCGCACTTAATGTATCACAATCACAATCCAGTATATTTTTGTAATGCTTTCTGGGAATTACCAGTATATGTCCGTCAACATCCTTCGCTATATCCATAAAGGATACTGTCCATTCATCTTCATATACTTTCATACACGGCTGTGTTCCGCTTGCAATTTTACAGAAAATACAGTCTTCCATTCCCTGCCCTCCTTTTACTTCTTTTAATTAAACTGATTATAACAAACATATAATAAAAAGTCAATTATATAAAAACGACGGACGCCTGTCCCGGTATCCGCCGTTATTCTTTTTATTAAGTATATTCCGCATTGCAAAAGGCGGAACCTGCCGCGGCGCTTCGCCGCTTACTTGGCGTAGTCGACTGCACGGCTCTCTCGGATAAGATTGATCTTGATCTGTCCGGGATATTCCATTTCCTTTTCAATCTTCTGCGCGATTTCTCTTGCGAGAACGATCATCTTGTCATCATTTACAGCGTCAGGCTTGATCATGATTCTGATTTCACGGCCTGCCTGAATAGCGTAGGACTTGTCTACGCCGCCGAAGGAGGAGCAGATTTCCTCAAGCTTCTGTAAACGCTTGATGTAGTTTTCATAGTTTTCGCTTCTTGCCGCAGGACGAGCTGCACTGATAGCGTCAGCAGCCTGAACGAGACAAGCAACAACTGTTCTTGCTTCAACATCGCCGTGGTGAGCTTCGATAGCATGGATAACATCTGCGCTTTCCTTGTACTTGCGGCAGACATCAACACCGATCTGAACGTGTGAGCCTTCGATTTCCATGCTGAGAGCCTTACCGATATCGTGTAAGAGACCTGCACGGCGTGCGAGATTTGCGTCAACACCCAGTTCGTCAGCAAGCATACCTGCCAGGTGAGCAACCTCGATGGAGTGTGCAAGCACGTTCTGGCTGTAGGATGTACGATAGTAGAGACGGCCGAGGAGCTTGACAAGCTCGGGATGCAAGCCGTTTACATTGGTTTCGAGGATAGCGCGTTCGCCTTCCTGACGGATCTTCTGTTCAACCTCGCGTCTTGCGCGGTCAACCATTTCTTCAATACGTGTAGGATGGATTCTGCCGTCCTGAATAAGTCTTTCAAGAGCAATTCTTGCGATTTCACGACGAACCTTGTCGTGGCTGGAGAGTGTGATAGCTTCGGGCGTATCATCAATAATAAGGTCAACACCTGTAAGCTGTTCAAGAGTACGGATATTTCTACCCTCACGGCCGATGATACGGCCCTTCATTTCGTCATTGGGGAGCGGAACAACCGATACGGTCATTTCGGATACGGTTTCCGCGGAGAGTCTTGCAATAGCAAGGGAGATATGGCTTCTTGCCTTATCTTCACATTCATCCTTGATGCGCTGTTCAAAAGCAACAATACGCATTGCCTTTTCGTGGTCAAGCTCACTGTCGAGCATCTGGAGCAGGTGTTCCTTTGCCTGTTCGGTGGTAAAGCCTGAAATTCTTTCTAAAATATCAAGCTGGCTCTTCTTGATTGATTCGGCTTCGGCGAGCTGTTCCTCAGCCTTCTTGTTCTTGTTTGCGAGGGCCTCTTCAAGTTTTTCAATCTTGTCGTTCTTCTTGTCGAGGTTTTCCTCCTTCTGCTGAAGTCTGCGTTCTGAGCGTGTCAGTTCGGAACGTCTTTCCTTAAGCTCCTTTTCTGTTTCGGTCTTGAGCTTCTGGATTTCCTTTTCCGCCTGTCCTCTCATACGGTAGATTTCATCTTTGGCTTCAACCAGTTTTGTTTTCTTTTCAGTAGCCGCTTTTTCGCGTGCTTCGGACACTATGCGCTGTGCTTCCTTTTCGGCGGATTCAATCTGAGCCTCGGCGTCTCTTTTTCTATGTTCAACACCCATTCGAAAAAAGATAAAGCCTGAAACTGCCGCACCAACAAGTAAAGCCGCAACAATAAGCGCAATTGCAAGCACTAAATCCATCATGTCCAGTTCCTCCTTCTATAAAATTCCCGATAAGATATAGCTATCCCGGGAAGCACGCAGAAAGAGGCGGTAACGCTTGCTGCGGTTATCGCTCCGACTTTAAAAATATTCAGTTGAAACATTTAAATTTCATCAAATTCGTGATTAAAATCAATAAAATCTATAATAAATTGCCTCAAATAAATATAAAAAATGCTATGGGGAGAGTATATATAAAACCGGGTGGTAAAAAAATGAAAAATAGCTGTATATAAATGGTTATGAACCATACAACATATTCACAATAATAATTTTAATACATTTTTACCAAATTGTCAAGGCAATTTTTAAGATTTTTTTAAAAAAAGTCGATTTTGCTTGACGTTTTTCACGGTTTATGATATACTAATATACGCTGTTTCGGCAATATAACGCCGGCGTGATGGAATTGGCAGACGTGACGGACTCAAAATCCGTTGGTAGCAATACCGTGCGGGTTCGACCCCCGCCGCCGGCACCAAAAACAAACCGCACCCTCGTGGTGCGGTTTGTTTTTGGTTTCGGCGGTGCGGGGAATTCTCAGAAGCCGCACCGTGGGTGGCAGGTTTTGCTTGTGTCATTGACTTTATGAGGGTGCTTTGTTATAATTAATTCAATGATAAATAAGAATTTACAAAACAGATTTGTGAGTATGGGTGGATAATATCCGCCCATACAAAGCAACATTCCACAATTGCGGGGCGTCGAGGACACCAGCCCCTACAAAATATCGCTATTGACACTCATTGTGTAATGTGATATATTATAACAAATCGTTTTGTTCGATAAATAATAATGTATGGAGGAAAGTAAAATGGATAAAAATGAAAGATTTGAAAAAGTTTATTCTCAGGGAAAAGTATGTGAAGTACAAATTTGGGTGGATAAAGAAACCGGTGTAAATTACATGTTTTATCATCAAGGAGCCGCAGGAGGGTTAACTCCGTTATTAGATAAAGACGGAAAACCTGTTATTTCTACTGTTGATAATAAGTAAATTTTAATTTATCAGTGAGATAACAAAAACATCCTGAGAAGCTATCGCTTCTCAGGATGTTTTTATTCATATTCTTTTGTAAGTCCAGCTTTTATTACTATCTGCCTTGCCTCTTTCACGGAAGAAATAACTCCCGAGCCTACAAACGCGCAGAGCGCATTGCCTATTGAGGTTGCTTCGGTAGGTCCTGCGATAACCGTCTTGCCTGAAGCCTTCGCCGTAAGTCTGCATATAAGGCTGTCCTTTGTGCCGCCGCCGAACATATAGATTTTTCCGTAGCTTCTGCCTGTAATGCGCTCAATATCCGCTACCGTGCGCGCAAATTCCGCTGCAAGGCTGTCGTAAACGCATCTGATAACCGAGGCAGTGTCTGCAAGAGGCTTCTGCCCCGATTTTTCCACGGCAGAGCTTATTTTCTCAACCATATCTCCCGGTTGTGCAAAACTTTCATCGTTTGGATTGATGAACGAAACGGATTCGGGCGCATTTTCTGCCGCGCACTCCATTTCGTTGTAACTCATAGGGGTTCCTTTCGCTTCAAGGTCGCGCTTAATCTCCTGAAACAGCCACATTCCCATAATATTTTTCAGGAATGTCACCGTTCCGCTGTGGCCGCCCTCATTGGTAAGTCCTGCCTTGTACGCTTCATCTGTTATAACAGGCGAAGTGAGCTCCGTACCGAAAAGCGCCCACGTTCCTGTGCTGATGAAGAGGAATTCGTCTTCCTCCGCGGGAACTGCCGCAACCGCCGCCGCAGTATCATGACTGGGAACAGCAACCACGGGAATATTCATTCTTCTGCGGGTGAAATCCGACTTTAAAAAGCCGTAAATTTCCCCTGAATTTATCATAGGGCAGAAAATATCGGGGTCAATACCGAGAGTTTCCAGTATTTCTCTGCTCCATTCCTTTGTTTTTGGGTCAAGCATACCGCTTGTGGTAGCCTCGGCGTACTCGTTGCGGAATGCTCCTGTAAGATAATGCGCAATCAGGTCGGGCATCATCAGCAGTCTTGCGCCCTTGCGTAAGCTTTCGGGCCTTGCCTTCTTCAGGGCATAGAGCTGATAGATTGTGTTGAACCACTGAGGCTGAATACCCGTCTTTTCGTAAAGCTTATCCGCACCGCCGAAAAGAGCATTGACCTCGTCGATTACCGCCGCAGTACGCTTATCGCGGTAGTGAACAGGGCGTTCTATGTAGTTACCGTCTTCATCAAGAATTGCAAAATCCACTCCCCAGGTATCCACGGAAACAGCTTCAAAGCCATAGCTGTCTGCCTTCTGCACGGCAGTCTTCACTTCCGATAAAAGAGTGTCGATATCCCAGTAAAGGGTGTCGTCAACGGTTATGGGGTTGTTGGGGAAACGGTGAATTTCCTCAGTTTTAAGGCAATTCCCGTCAGTTTCAACCAGAATTGCACGCGCAGAGGATGCGCCGAAATCAAAAACAAGTACTTTTGGCATATTTTTCTCCTTTTTCTGCTAAGCAAAAGACCCCCATTTACAGGCGGTCATAGTTGTCATACACTACTTTTTCTGCGGAAGAAATGTGCGGCAATAGTCATCGAACACATTATCAGAATATCAGCTACACAGGAAATAATCAGTGATATGTAATCCGACCCCGATACTGCCGACAGATAGCCCAGAAGAGAACCGTTCATATTCTGCATCAAAGTATGTATGCGGACTGCAGAAATGTATTGTGAAATCACGGAAAATACGAGCGCTGTTGCACACACGGTGAACAAACCGCCGATACGCGGGCTGCTGCTGTTCTTCGCAGTCATTGTTATGTATATTATAATCCAACTGAGAGCATACAATACCCCCAGTGCAACAGACATGGATATATAGTCATTGAAGCATATTGAAACTATTCTGGTGACAATTGATGATGTGAGAACGGCTGATATTATAAATGCAATTATCATCCGCACTACAGAATTGCGCACCAGAAGCTTCTGCGTTTTTTCGTACCGAGGAAAAACGCACCCGTTTTCCGACAGGATAATAGCAGCCACAAAACAGTCAACACCTATGTATAAAAGATTTATGACTGTGGTTACTATTGCTGAACCGAGGGCGGGACAAATTACCGCATCTGTAATAAACTTTATAATTCCGATGACAACTATGCCGATGATGTTTTTTGAAAATTGGTTCAGATTTTTCATAAACTTCCTCAATAATAATTTATCTGCCGTTATTTCAGGATTTATTATATCACGGTGCAGTTGCAATGTCAACAAATAAATCGGGGCGGTCTCCGATGTACAATAAAACAAAAATCCTCCGCATGAAGCGGAGGATTTTCAGATTAAGCGTTAATTACTTTCTCTTCTTAGAAACGAGAACTGCACCGGCAGCAACGATTGCAAGACCGGCAACAACTGCTACGTCTTCAACGCCTGTATCGGGAGAGCCCTTGGAAGAATCTGTTTCGCCTGCTACATCGCCTGCAGCGGGAGCAGATTCAGTTGTTGTATCTTCAGCTTCGGGAGCTGCATCAGCAGCAGGAGCGTCAAGACCTTCGATTGTGAATTCAACTGTGAACTGGTCAGCAGCTTCAAATGCGAATGTAGAAGGGTCGAGAGGAGATACGGAAGGATCGTAGGATTCAGCTAAAGCTGTAGGACCGTAAGCATTGAAGATTTCGATACGTACGTTACCCTTGCCTTCAATATCGCCTACCTTAATCTTGGACTGGTCAATAGCAAATTCTTTGCCGCCTGTTGTTACCTTTACATCAGTAACCTTGAAGTCACCTGTGTCATACTTTGCAACATCATCTGTACCGTCAATACCGAGATCAGCACCAAGACCTGCAATGTCAACAACAAATACCATAATGCCGGAGCCTGCGGCGAATTCCTGTACTTCTTCGCCTGTGTCTTCGTCAACTACGTTGAATAAGCAGTTGGAAGTGATGGAATATGTACCGTCACCTGTGATTTCACAAGTAGAAGCCCAGTCCTGAGCAGCCCATGAGCCATCTGCAAATCCCAGAGTAGCTGTGTAGGAAGCAGCAGAAGCAGAAAATGCCATAGCGGAAAAAGCAGCTGCAGAAGCCATAACTGCAGCTAAAATCTTTCTTAATTTCATTTGAGTGTCCTCCGAATTCAGTTTGAATTATGTTGTGGTTACGATTACACACATCGTATAACTGTATTATACATTATATAATAAAATTGCGCAATTCACATTTTGCACAAAAAAACAAGTTGCATTGCACGCTTTTGCACAAGTTTTAGGTAATAAAGTAATTTAGTTTGTCTTCTCCGCATAATATTCGTAGGATTCGCGATATTTCCTGACAGCACTCTCATACCTCTCTCCAAGCGACCAGTACATATTCAGCCTTTCCGATTTTTCTTCCTCAGTCATAGGAATATCCGACAGCCTTTCAAAGGTATTGTTCAGTCTTTCGCCAAGACCATTGACTACTATTATTCCGCAGTGCTTCGTCAGATTCTCGATAATAAGTATTTTTTCAAAGCTATCAACATCCTTGAGGGAATCAATAGTGTCCAGTAGCAAACTGATATTATCAGCTTTCTTATTTTTGTAAATATCAGCGATACCAGTTTTGCTCTCGCAAATAATTTCAAGTATTCTGTAAACTATAAATCCTTCCTTTTTCTCAGAAAGCTCTTTCAGAAGGGAATCAATCAGCTCCTGTCTCCATTGCTCCTTTGTGGCCTCAGGAATATCCATATCACAGAACTCACGGTACATTTCAGGCTCTTCCCTGCCCATATGGAATGGATGCCCGTCGAACCGCTTGAAATATTCTTCCGCTTCCTTTAATGTCATAATAATCACCTATAAAAAACATCCCGATGTTTTCACATCGGGATGTCTGTTTGTAAAGATTTAAGCGTTAATTACTTTCTCTTTCTTGTGAAAGCGATAGCTGCGCCTGCGAGAACTGCAAGACCGCCGATAACTGCTACGTCTTCGATACCTGTGTCAGGGGAACCCTTGGAAGAATCTGTTTCACCAGCTACATCACCAGCTGCAGGAGCTTCAACTGTAGCATCTTCAGCAGCAGCGCCGCCGAGACCGGAAACTGTGAATTCAACCTTGAGGGATTCTGTGGGGAATGCGCCTGTGTAAGTAGCAACGTCTGTGTTCCAGATGTTGCAGAGGTTAACTGTTAAGTAATCAGTACCTTCGCAAGCAGGGCTGTCGATGGAAACCTGTTCAGCACCGTCAACGATGATCTTAGCGTTTGTGATTGTAACGCTGCCGTCAGCAGGTAAATCTGTGGAAACCTGAATGAGGTTGAATGCGCTGTCGCCTGTAACGGACCAGTCAAGACCAGTAGCTTCTACTGTGTATGTGCCGTCGCCTGTGATAGCTGTGTCAACATATGTAGCGGGAAGAGCATAACCAGCGATATCATAATCGAAGTAGTCTTCGTACTGGGGATATGTTTCTTCAGGGAAGTCACCAGCGCCCCATACAATGTAGCTGTTGTAGTAGTCTGTTGCCTGACCATAACCAGCATCTGTCCAACCGTTACGGAAAGAGTAGGAAGCTGTCTGGAAAGCGATGTAGCCGTTGTAATCAGCTGCGGAAGCAGCAGTAGCCATAGCTGTTGCAGCAACAGCAGCGGAAGCGATAGCTGCTATAACCTTTGTCATTTTCATTTTTCAAAATCCTCCATAAATTTTATCGATACTATGCCGTATGCATAATATATCGTTTACATAATACCATAAAACTTTAAAAATTGCAATACCTTTTCTTACAATTAAGATAAAAATTTTTTGGTAAATTTATACAAAAGACGTCATATTTCAACCGTTACAGCCATTTTTGCCGTAAAAGCCCAGAGATAGCACTCCTTAACCCTCATGCAGGTCATTTTTTCAAGTGCCTGTGCGTAGATTCTGAGCTGTCCCTCGTATTCCGCGCGGAGCACATCAGGGTCTGTGTTGGCATTGGTCTTGTAATCCACCAGCACGATTTCTCCGTCCTCTACAAAATAAAGGTCTGCTATACCCTGCACAAAGGGCTTTTCCTCGCCTTCCGGAAGGTCTTCGGGTGTATATTCGCAGAAAATGGGGAATTCCTTGAAGACATTGCCGCTTTTTACAATTCTCCCGCACAATTCGCTTTCAAGGAAGCTCTTCACCTCGTCGGTATCAATGCAATCCCTTTCCTTATCGGAAAGTTTTCCCCTGCGGTACAGTCCGTCCAGCTGTGTCACATCTCCCGAAAAGTCCATAAGCTCCATCGCTTTGTGATAGGCGTCACCTTTTTTCTTTCCGCTGAGTCTGCGCTTGTTCTCTCCTTTTATAAAGGTAGGGGTCTTGAGGAAGCGGTCTACTCCGCTTACCGTGTCGGCGAAATCGTCCACGCTCTTTACACCCGCCTGAGTTGCGGTGACCTTTGCGGGGACAAGGGTTGCCGCCTTATGGGCATAGCTTCCGAAAGCAACCGTTACAGCATCGCTCTTCCTGTCTTCCTGTTCATCGGTGCATTTCTCGGGTTTATACGTGTATATGTCGCTTACATCTATCATACCTTTCGCAACCGCTATGCTTTCTTCCACCCATTTCAGGTGCACCTTATGGTAATTATCCCTTTCGGACAGCGGCGAAGTAAATATAAGCTTTTCCTCCGCTCTCGTTGCGGCAACATACAACAAGCGCATTTCCTCGCTCAGCTCCTGCATTGTACCCAGCCGTTCGATAAGATTGAACATGAAGGAATCGAGAATCAGGTGCTGTGAATGCCTTACGACTCTCATTCCTATACCATAATCAATATCGGTGTTTATTTTTCCCGAACTCCGGCTTCTGTGGTCAGCGGAAAGGTTTGCAACAAACACGACAGGGAATTCCAGACCCTTTGATCCGTGAATGGTCATCATCTTTACGGAATTGCCTGCATTTTCCGCGCTTTTCGCCTGTGCAACCTTTATATCGCCTCTGCTTACAGATTCCATATACTGCAGAAAATCATAAAGACCGCGTATACCGTTTTCCGAGAAACGTCTCGCATAACTGATGAGCAGCTTCAGGTTGGAATCGCGCTTGTCGCCGTCAACGGTAGCAAGGATAGCTGTGACAACCTCGCTCTCGTCATATATATATCGTATAAGCTGTTCTACCGAATGTTCCGCGGCAAATTCACGCAGAGCCGACAACTCCTCACAGAAGCGTCTTGCCTTTTCGTTCTTTTCCGCATACCTGCGCACTCCCGTATATAATGCCTTTCCCTCAGCACAGAGTTTTGCCTCTGCTATTTCGTCAGGTGTCATGTTATATGGCGGCAGTGTAAGAAGCGACATAAGCTCGCAATTATAATAAGGATTATCTATAACCCTGAGAAGGGACAGCATAAGCCTTACCTCGTAGTAATCGGTATATGCCCCGTCCTCGCTTGCGTCAACAGGAACACCTGCTTTTGCAAAGGCTTTTTTATAGATGTGTATGTTGCTGCGGTACTTTCCCATAAGCACCGCAAAATCCCCGTAGCCGCAGGGGCGTGTGGTTCCGTCCTTATCGGTTACTATAAAGCCGCTTTCCACCATATACCTGATACGGTCGGCAATATACGCACCCTCTTTTTCTCTTGCCTCGGGCTTGCGCCTGCCGTGAATACGGATAAGCTCGGTTCTGTTTCTTTCGTCGGGATTATACTGAACCGCCCCTGTAACAAGCTTTGCGTCGTCGTTATAATCCACCTCGCCCAGGGTCTTTGTCATTGTCTTTTCAAAAATTCCGTTTACCGAGTCAATAACCGTTTTACAGCTTCGGAAATTCCTGTTAAGATGTATGGCCTTGAAGCTTTTATCCTCCATTATTTTTGCAAAAACACCCGGGTTTGCACCGCGGAAACGGTAAATGGACTGCTTGATGTCGCCCACGAAGAAAAGATTTCTGCCGTTATCCGAAAGGCGGCGGAAAATCTCGTACTGCATATCGTTACTGTCCTGGAACTCGTCCACAATGATTATCGCCGCATTCTTCCTGAGTTCTGCCGCGATTTTTTCATCCGAAAGCAGTTTCAGCGCGAAATACTCCGCATCGCTGAAATCAATCTTGTTTTTCGAACGCTTTGCAGCGGAATATTCTGCGCCAACCTTGACGGCAAGTGCTGTAAGCGCCTTCAGTACAGGCGCGCACTCCGTCATGTTGCTTTCGTAATTCTCCATTGCCGTAAGATACGGCACGAGCTTTTTCCATATGCCTGAAAGAAGCTTGTGGGTTTCCTTGAGTATTGCATCATCATATCCGTCAGGAGCCTTCTTCGGCGCCACAGGCTCCATGGAAAGGGCGTTTTTAACGCTTGCACCGCTTTTGTTGTAAAACGGGTCGCCGCCGCCTGAAATTCCCAGGAGATTACCGATGATGTATTTCCAGGAATTGTAGCAGGGTTCGCTTATTTCGTCCCATGACGAGGGATTCTGCGGAAGAAGCTCCGCCATTTCCTCTGCAAGAGGCTTTATGCAGATTTCGCTGTAAATGGAGAACAAATCTTCCTTGCATGCCGCAGGATTTTCGTGCATATCCTGCCACTTCTTCATTGAATTTTCAGGGTCGGGAAGCTTTCTCATAAAGTCGTGAAGGGTTGTGACCGCTCCGCACAGCTCCGAGTCATCTTCCCTGCCGTACCAGTCGTAAAGAAGATTCTTTATATCCTCGTCACCGTCTTCATAGAACTGCTCCATCACGGAATCAAGCGCCCTGTCATAGAGAAGTCTGCCCTCTGCCTCGTCAATTACCGAGAAATCGGGTGAAAGTCCGAGAAACGAGCTGTTTTCACGTATGAGTTTCATACAGAAACTGCTGATTGTGGAGATGCTGGCGTCCTCAAGCTTTATACGCTGGCTTCTGAGATAGGTGTCAGAAGGATTTGCCGCCATAGCGTCCACGAGAGCCTTCTGAAGTCTTGTCTGAAGCTCGCCCGCCGCCTTTTCCGTAAAGGTTGCAACCACAAGCTTATCTGCATCAATATGCTTTTCCTCGTCTGTAATAAGTCTTATTACCTTTTCTACCAGGACAGCTGTCTTGCCGCTGCCTGCAGCAGCGGAAACTATTGCCGCTCCGCCGCTGTAACCGATGGCTTCCAGCTGTCTGTCCGTCCACTCTGCACTCATTCCTCTTCCTCCTCTCTTTCATGCCCGCAGAACAGGCTGTATTCGCAGTAACCGCACTTCTTTTCATTCCTGGGACAAGCACTTATCATACCGTTTTTCGTCTGAAGCACAATGGAATTCACATAGGCTTCGCAGTAATTCTTCAGACTCTCAAAAGCCTGCTCCGATATAACGGGGGATTTTGTAAAGGTAGTCTTACGGGTTGCACCTGGTTTATAAAGGCTGTTATATATGCTGTTTATGAAATCTGCTTCCTTCTTGTCGGGGGAATCCTGTATTATAAGCCCGTTTGCGAGATGAAGCACCGCGTTTTCCTGTTCAATTGCCGCTATATCGTCATTTATATCCGCCGAAGAAGCCTTTGCATCGTGACAACCTCCGATAGGCTGATACAGCACTGCCGACGGTTTCTTGTCCAGCTCCTCACTGAGACCGAAAAGATACAGGAGCATCTGGAGATTCTCCCCGTCATATACGCTCTTCATGGGAAGCTCATTCTTTCCGCGCTTGTAGTCCACAACACGGATATACTCACCGTCCTTTGAAATATCAAGCCTGTCGCATATACCCTTTACGGTAACATCACCGAATTTATATTCCACACTCCGTTCAAGCTCCATAGGCACGAACTGGTCTGCCTTCATGCTCTCGCGGATATTGATTGCCGCAGGGACAGCAAGCTCCTGAAGCCGTTTTACCTGATAGGAGAAACGTTCGCCTGCACCGAAGCCTTCCGCAAGCTCATCCTTCAGATAAACCGAAAGACTGCTGTTTACATGGTCCGCAATCTCCTTGTCGGAAAGGGCGGAAAGCTTGTCCCCCTGCTCCTTCAGAAGCCGTTCAAGACAGAAGTGGACAGCATTGCCTGTCAGCATTGCACCCAGTTCACGCCTGTCGCGCTCCTTTATTCCCAGTCCGTACTGGCAGAAGAAGCTGTACTTGCAGTTGTTGATTTTATTGAGAGCTGTAGGCGAATATGTTGCCTTATCCATAAGCTTTGCGGCAAGGTCTGCGGAAAGGATATGCCTTTCCCCCGTATTCGTCATCACCGCATCAAAAGGGTCTGCACCAAGCAGTTTTGTAATTGCCGCTTTTTCATGCTTTTTGGAATAATCCGAGTATATTTTTGAAAGATAACGCTTTGCCGCCTTTTCGGTACGGCAGTAGAACGCCGCTCCGTACTCGTCCGCACCCTTTGTTGTTATGCCGAAGTGACGTCCGATATCTTCAATATGTGAAGAAGGCTGCAGCTGCGCAAAGCTGTCACTGAGCATGGGATAGGTGATGAAAAGTCTTTCTTCGGGAAGGTTTACACAGCGGTAAAGCTTGAAAAGTTCCTTTGACATACGGGCTGTACGGTCGCCGCCGATAGTTATTCCGCAGGATACAAGGGTCTGGGTTTCATTGCCTGTAAAATTGCCCGAGGTTTTTGCGGGACGGGGCATAACACCCTGATTCATACCACATACAAACACGGCTCTTACCTTTGTAAAGCGGCTTCTTTCCACATCGCCGACAGTTACCGCGTCAAGCACCTGGGGCGGCTTTGCTATTTCCGCTGAGGAAAACGCCTCTGTAAGCATATCTGTAAATTCCGCAAGGGTAATCCTGCTTCCTCTGAGAGCTTCATGGGCGGATTCCAGAATCTCCACCACATCTTCCCACAGGGAGCTGTATTCGTCCTGCTTTTCCTTGTCGACAATAACCTTGCCGTTTTCGTCTCTGCCCTCAAGATAAAGAGCATAAATACTCTTTCCGATATCCATTTCGCGGCAGATAAAATCACACAGCGCTTCTATCATTTCCGTGCCGTCTGCGTTTTCGGTGCTTTTTTTAAGCCCCTGCAGAGGCTTTATTATTTCAAGGCGGAGTTGTTCCATTTCGCCGTCAGAGTCTGCCCTTTCGGGAAAAGGCTTCAGCCAGTCACGTTTTTCAATACCATAACAGCGGCAGAGCTGCTCCAGTTTATCCGCCTGTATGTTGCTGATTGTCTTTCCGTTTTTCTGACGGACAAAGCCGCTTTTCACATAGCGGAGCAGATCATCCGTTTCAAAACTCAGTGCCTGTAATGCGTAAACAATGAAGCGTACAACCGATTTGTCTATAAGAGGCTGCGGGATATCCACAAAGGCAGGGATATCGTATTTTTTCATTGCACTTGCAATAATCTGCCCGTAGGCTTTATCGGGCATAAGCACCGCAATATCCCTGTATCGGAAGCCTTCTTCCGTAAGATTATGTATCTGCGAACATATCCAGTCGCATTCCTGCCACATATCCTGCGCCCTTACAATTTCACAGACGGGATTGCCCCTGTAACGCTTATCCATACGGGTAAGCACTGTACTTTCATCCATCTCCTTCAGCTTCATCATGAGCTGAGCTGTGGCAAGGAATACGGATTTTTCCGTACCTGCTTCATCGACGGTAAGGGCAAAGGTTGTTTTTTCTGCGGAAGCGCAGATTTCCTTTATAAATTCAAGCTGACTGCCTGAAAATTCATCAAAACCGTCAAAATAGCACTCTGCCCCGTCAAAATATCCCGATTCACGGCAAAGCTCCGACGCACGGCGCACATCGTCCAGCCTGTCGTCAAAGGAGACGGTCAGTAATGCGTCATATTCCGTATAGATTTCACTTATGTCACTGAGCTTGCCTGTGAGAATTTCGGAAAAGCCGTCGGCATTGTCCGAAATGGCAGTCCTCAGCGCCGAGGGTGTAACGCCGCCGCTTCTCAGTTCGCTGATTATTCCCAGCATTATCTGTGAAAAACCCTTGTTCTTAAGCTGTTTCCTGTAATATTCAAGCCTGTCCTCCGCGGCAAGGGATTTCAGTACGCGGTTCATAAGCATTGACTTTACGATAGAATCAGCATACGCCTTGGTTTCGCCGTAAAGCTGAAGGATTTTCTGTGCCGAACGGGAAATCATCGTTACAGTCACATTCATTGCAAAAGGCGGCTTTACACTTCTGTATACCCGTTTCTCCGCTTCAAAGGAGAACTGATCAGGCACAAAAAGAAATACCTTTTTTCCGCTTTCTGCCGCTTCATTTATTCTTTTGTAAAGAAGCGAGGATTTTCCTGTCCCCGCTTCACCGTAAATAATTTCAAGCATAGTTACTCCTTGTTCCGAATAGCTTTTTTCGCGACGGCATTGCCTGCGGCGGCTCGCCGATTTGTTTCCGTCAAAAGCATTCTCTGTCGCCGCTGTGCAAACCCGATTCGGATTACCACCACGCAATCGCGCAGCGGAACCGCCTGTAGCGGTACGCTACTTGCCGTCAAAAAACGAGTTTTGTCTCCGTCGTGCAAACATTATCTTAATCAGCACCAGTCTGTCGCACGACGGCATTGCCTGCGGCGGCTCGCCGCCTACTTGCCGACGCAGAAGCGGCGGAATACCTGATCTATTACCGCTTCGCTTACATTTTCACCTGACAGTTCATATAAACGCTCAAGTGCACTTTCACACATAATACCTACCGCGTCAAGGGTTACTCCCAGCTGTAAGGCTGTAAGCGCCTGATTTATATATTCTCTTGCGTCCTGTATACAGATGCGCTGTCTCTCGTTGGCAATAAAGCCCGAGGATAAATCCAGCTTTGAAAGTCCCGTTCTGCGGGAAACCGCTTCACAGATTTTCTCTGCCGCAGAAATATCCTTTGCACTGATTTCAATTATTTCATCAAACTGAGATAGCTCCGATTTGTCAATAACCTGAGTGAGGTCGGTCTTGTTTATGATACAGATGCAGTTTTTGTCAACAAGATGCGACATCAGACGTCTGTCATCATCAGAAAGCTGCCGGCTTCCGTCAAATACCGCAAATATAAGACTTGCGCTGTCGATTTTCTTCAGCATACGCTCAACGCCTATGCTCTCCACAACATCATCCGTGTCACGGATACCTGCGCAGTCAGCAAGACGGAGCATGATATTCCCTGCCATTACAGTTTCTTCAACAATATCGCGGGTTGTGCCCTCAATATCGGTAACAATGCTGCGTTCAGTGCCTGAAAGAAGATTCATAAGAGTGGATTTACCCACATTCGGACGTCCAACAATGGCACAAGGAACGCCGTCACGAACAAGCTGACCGCTGTGGTAGCTGTCCAGAAGCGAAGTAAGCTCCTCTGTAACCTCGGTAAGCTTCTGCGCTTCAAGATTTCCGTCAAAATCATCCTCCATCTCATCGGGATAGTCTATCCATGCCTGAATCAGGGTTGTAAGAGAAAGGATTTTTTCGGAAACGCCCTGTATTCTGCGGTATAATGCGCCCTCACGCTGAGCCTTGCTGCACATGAGGTACTGCTCATTCTGGGCGCTTATAATATCCGCACCCGCCTCTGCCTGTGTAAGGGAAAGCTTTCCGTTCAGAAGGGCGCGTTTTGTGAATTCGCCTGCCTGGGCCGACTCCGCTCCTGCGTTATAACAGGCGGAAAGAACTCGCTTTGTAATATAAAGTCCGCCATGACAGGAAATTTCCGCAACATCCTCCCCTGTATAGCTGTGGGGGGCACGGTATATGAGCAGAACTCCATCGTCAAGTTTCTTGTCGCCGTCAACAATTTCTCCGTATGCGGCAGTATAGCCTTTCAATTCCGAAACGGCTTTTCCGCTTACAGGACGAAATATCTTTTCCGCAATTTCTATGGCTCTGTCACCTGATATTCTGATTACGGAAATGCCGCCCTCGGCTAAGGGTGTAGCAATTGCCGCTATTGTATTCATGCTGTTTTCCTCCATTGTGTTTGTGCAGGTCTCCGCCTTTTATAATGCTGTCTTTTTTCGACCTGTACTGACGGCGGACCCGTAACAGGTGCGGCGCGCCGTGCGGTCTGCCTGCGGCAGACCGCGCTTGCGCGGCGGCTTCGCCGCCGCGCAAGCTGCTCAGCTCCGCTGAGCTGCGCGCCGCCCCTGTAAGCGTCCGCCCTGTTTATTTCTTTCCGAAAAGTCTTGCGAAAAATCCCTTCTTAGGCTGCACCTCTGCCACTTCTTCTGTCTCTTCCTGTTCTTCTTCCGGCTCTTGCGCATAAACCTCGTCATATTCATCCGAATAAGGATCCTCGTAATTTCCGTCATCAAGAACATATTCCGCTAAGGTTCTTCTCTTCAGCTTATCGGCAATTCCAGCCAGCAGATATGTCCATGTGCGTGTGGGTCTGCTGATTTTAACATTATCGGCTCCGTCGGAAATGAGACTTGCCAGTATTTCGCCCATACTGTCCACTGCCATACCGCCCATGTCCTGATAGAAATTGTCACATTCGATGTTGTATTCCTCGGCAGGGTCCTTGCCGCCGATTGCTCTGAGATGTATGCCCTCGCGAAGAGATGCCGTGTAATCCAGATACTCGCTCCAGTGAAGGTTCATCACCGCCATCGCCGCTGTGCGCTGGATTTCATTCACCTTTTCTTCGCCGTATATCTGAACAGCATTTTCATACTCTTCAGGGAAATTATCCTGCCAGATGGATGAATCTCCGCCCGTAAGCAGTTTTTCACGGGAAAGGAAAACTGCCTGTCTGTGTTTTTCGTTGATCAGTGCAAACGCCATAAGACGCTTACGCTGATCAAGGCGTTTGTCCTGTGAGTTCTGCTGCACGCGGCATATCTCTCTAGATAGAGCTTTGTCCTGAATTTCTTCGTTTGTTGCTTCCGTGGGATAATGTCTGCCCGAATTCTTTTTAAGGTCGAAGATGTCCATGATATCTTCATCAAGAGAAACAAAGAGACGGCTCTGACCGGGGTCGCCCTGTCTGCCTGCTCTGCCGTAAAGCTGATTGTTGATGCGTGAGCTTTCCGCCATAAAGGTACAGATTACATAAAGTCCGCCCTTTTCCGCAATCTCATCATGGAGCTTTTCATCATCTCCGCCAAGCTTTATGTCAACTCCTCTGCCCGTCATGTTGGTAGAAACAGTTACCGCTCCGGGCATTCCCGCATTCTTTACTATTTCAGCTTCAAGCTCGTCGTTTTTCGCGTTCAGGACAGTGTGAGGCACACCTCTGTCCTTTAAAAGAGCGGAAAACTCCTCGCTCATATCAATATCTGCATTTCCCACAAGTACAGGCTGTCCCTTTTCGTAGGCTCTCAGCACCTCATCTGCGGCAGCGTTGAGCTTCGCCTGCTTGTCGTAGTATACTGCCATGGGTAAATCCTCACGATGCGAGGGAGTGTTGGGTTCAACAACTCTTACAAGCAGACCGTAAAGGGTTTCAAATTCCTGTCTTGAGGTTGCCGCTGTGCCTGTCATGCCCGAAACTTTTTCAAACAGGCGGATAAAATACTGGATTGTGATATCTCCCAGCAGAACACCTCTTTCTGTTACACACAGTCCATGCTTCAGTTCTGCTGCCGCGTGGACAAGACTGGGGAAATGACGTTCTTCCGACACTCTGCCTGTGAATTTGTCGATAATGCAGATCTGATTATCCTTTACGATATAGTCCACATCTTCCCTGAGCACATACAGCGCTTCAAGACAGTCGCCGATTCTTGTGAGAATATCGTTGTTTTCCTCGTCGTAGATGTTGGTTACACCGAAATGCTCTTCGGCCCTCTTCTGCCCCTTGGGAGTAAGATATGCGGTAGCTGCCTCGGGGTCTGCTTCAAACTCACCCTCGGAAAGAGTTTTGGCAAAATCAAATATTGCAGGAAAATCCTCATCAGGCTTTACCTCATAGCTTCCTGCAATGATAAGAGGGATACGCGCTTCGTCAATAAGCACTGAATCCGCTTCGTCAACAATAACACGCTGAAAGTTTCCCGAAACCTTTTCATCGGTATTGAAAACGGTAAAATCGCGCAAGTAGTCAAAACCGCATTCCTTGGCGGTTGAATACACGACATCCGCCTTATACAACTCTGCTCGTTCAGCTCTGGGGGTTTCCTCGGTGATATATGCGCTGGTTACGCCTAAGAGGTCGTAGGCGGGTTTCATCCAGGTTCTGTCGCGCTTTGCCAGATAGTCGTTGAAGGTGAACACGTTGACCTTTTCGCCCTTTATAACGCTGTAATATACGGCAAATACAGCGGCTATGGTCTTGCCCTCGCCTGTGGCAAGCTCAACTATGGCCGCATCATCAAGATACGCACCTGCCATTATCTGTGTATCGTATGGAGTAAGTCCCAGCCCCTCCTTTACTGCGCAGAAAGCCGCCGCATAGGCGGTTACGGCATCCTTTGTGTCTCTTGCCTCTGTGTTCAGGGACTGTGCATTGCCGCTTTCAGCCTTTTCACGTACAGCCTTTATGAATTTATCCTTATTTTTTTCAAATTCCTTAATCATAGCAATAATCCTCGATAATGTAATAGATAAAATAATTATACCACAAAGGACTTTTTAAATCAATATAAATTTATACTTGATTATTTCACCGAAATGTGCAATAATAAAAGGCGAGCCGCCTTTGGCAATTCCGCCGCACGATACAGGCGGTTCACAAAAGCTTCTATATACTACAACTGTCAAATAAAATTATATAAGCAATTATATCCAATAGAAAGGACATAAATATCATTATGAAAACAGGTGCAATTATTTTAGCGGCAGGCGACGGAAAAAGAATGAAATCCGTCCGTCCGAAGGTTATGTGCGAGGTGCTGGAAAAGCCTATGATAGGCTGGGTTATCGACAGTCTTTATGAGGCGGATTTCAGCGCGGAAAATATCGGTGTCGTTGTGGGAAACGGTGCGGAAATCGTGTCGGAATATGTGAATTCCCGTGATATCACACGTACTTTCATGCAGACCGAAAGAAAAGGCACAGGCCATGCGGTAATGCAGGCGGCGGAAATGCTCGATTTGTGCGACAATGTGCTTGTTCTCTGCGGCGACGCACCCTTTATCGACAGTGATACTATAGTAAAATCCCTTGAAGCCCATGTTTCTTCGGGCAGCAAGGTGACTGTTGTAACTGCTGAAATCGAAAATCCCACAGGCTACGGCAGAATTATCCGTGACGAAGAAGGGAATCTTCTCAGAATCACAGAGCAAAAGGACTGCAATGAGCAGGAAAGACAGATAAAGGAAATAAATTCGGGCGTTTACTGGTTTTATTCCGAAGCGCTGAAATCCGCTCTCCCCCGTTTACAGCCCAATAATGCGGCAGGGGAATACTATCTCACAGACGTTCTGGGAATTACCCTTGCTGACGGCGGTAAGGTTTCTGCCTTCTGTGCTGATAATGCAGATATTGTTCTCGGCGCAAACAGCCGCCGCGATCTTTTAAGACTGAACACTATCGCAAGAAATGCGGTTATTGACAAGCACCTGGATAACGGCGTGGAATTCGTCTGCACAGACGGAATCATTATCGGCAAGGACGTTGAAATCGCTCAGGACTGTAAAATTTTACCCAACACTATCTTAAGAGGTAAAACCGTTATCGGCGCAGGCTCGGTTATCGGCCCCAACTCAATTATCGGAAACTGCACAATCGGCGAAAACGCAGAGCTCAATAACGTTCACGCTTTCGATTCCACCCTCGGCAACAACGTAAAGGCAGGACCTTTTGTTCATCTTCGTCCGGGCACAACTCTCCATGACGGCGTAAAAATCGGTGATTTCGTAGAAGTAAAGAACTCCGAAGTCGGTGAAATGACCTGTATTGCTCATCTCACATATGTAGGCGACAGCGATGTGGGCAAGGATGTAAACTTCGGCTGTGGCTGCGTAACCGCGAACTATGACGGGCTCAACAAATTCCGCACAGTTATCGGCGACCATGCCTTTATCGGCTGTAACACAAATCTTATCGCCCCTGTAACAGTAGGCGCAAATGCTACCACTGCCGCTGGCTCAACCATAACAAGGGATGTTCCCGCAGACAGTCTTGTAATCGAACGCGGCCAGCCCCGCACAATCGAAAACTGGGAGCATAACAGCAAGCGCAAAAGAAAAGCATAATTAAATTCCCGACTGTCTATGACATAAATGCATAATTATACCCAGGAGATTCAATGAACGAAAACCAGAATGTGTTTGACACACAGTATTTCAAAGCAGAAAAAGAAAAATACAGACGCCTCGCTGCCAGATTCGGGCTTGCAATGATTATTCTTGTGCTGAATAACCGTTTTTCACCCTATCTTTTTGTGTTCATTGCCGCACTTTTCTCAGCAGGTGAACCACTGAGCTACTCAGGGATAATAATTCTCAACGAGTTTTCAGCCTATCTTTTCCCTATAGTCATTTTTCATTATATGTTCAGAGAGGAATGCAGGGCTTTTGTCCCCTATGAAAGCTATAAACCCTTCATAGGCGAAGCGTTTCTGATGTTCACGACAGGCATGACCATAGGCGCGATGGGAACAATCATCACACACAGCGTCAACACTGTTATTGACTATTTTTTCGGCACAGGCGAAATCGAAGAAGCCTTCGCAGGAATGGAGCCGCAGAATATGGGCGAATTCGGTATTTTCGCATTCTGCATATGTATCGTCGCACCCATAGCGGAGGAATATCTGTTCCGAAGCCTTCTTCTGAAACCGCTGAGAGCCTATGGCGACCTTACCGCGGCAGTTGTTTCAGGGCTGGTTTTCGGCCTGTATCACGGCAATTTCGATCAGTTTGCCTATGCGGCGCTTCTCGGAATATTCTTCTCGATTATTGCCATAAGATACAATTCCATTGTTCCGACAATAATCCTTCATGCCGCAAACAATATAATTGTCACCTGCGGAAATAATCTTGAATCCGCCTGTGAAAATACCCCCGCCGCAATAAAAGATTTCTGCGTTGCTTTTTCAGAAATCTGCTCCATTATTTCCGCAATCCTTATACCTCTCGGCTTTGTTTTCCTGTTTGTGTGCATTGCCAAGAAAAGTTTTACCCTTCACGGCAATAACCGTTTTCTTCCACAGAATGAAGCCTTGCTTGAATTTGTGAAGGTGCCCATGGTTATTATCGGAACTGTAATCATGTTTATACCGTTCTTTTTTTAATCAGACACATGCATCGGCTTTCCGTGGCAGCTTGCGCTGCCCCGGAAAGCTGTCTTTTTCTCCTTCGGAGAAAAAGACAGCCGCGGCGCCGTTAAGTCGGAGGCCAAGCGGACTTAGGGAG
>JAZSFL010000045.1:0-3604 GCA_045532185.1 Ruminiclostridium sp. | reverse complement strand
CCGCTTTGTACAGCTAATTCATCGTGAGTTCCGTATTCTTTTATCCTGCCTTCCGAGAATACAGCTATTCTGTCGCAGAATTTGCAGCTTGAAAGCCAAGTCGGATCGTAGCCATGTCGTTCTGTGAGCCAAGGAGTTGACTGGTGAGATTGTCTTCCTAAGACCGCTTGGCCTCCGACTTCCGCTTTGTACAGCTAATTCATCGTGAGTTCCGTATTCTTTTATCCTGCCTTCCGAGAATACAGCTATTCTGTCGCAGAATTTGCAGCTTGAAAGCCTATGAGAAATGTAAATAGCGGTTTTGCCGCCCACAAGCGTGTCGAACTGACGGTAAATATCGTATTCTGCCACAGGGTCAAGTGCTGCCGTAGGCTCGTCTAAAATAACCACAGGCGCTTTCTTGTAAAGTGCTCGTGCAATAGCGATTTTCTGCTGTTCACCACCCGAAGGCTCAATTCCGTTTTCATCAAAAGCCTTGAATAAATTCGTAGCAGTACCGTTCTCCAATGAAGCAATTTTTTCGGACAAACCGACTTGCTCAATAAGCTTATTAAGCTCCTCATCGGTACAATCCTCATTCAGTGCAATGTTTTCCTTTATTGTAAAGCTGAACAGCTTGAAGTCCTGAAAAACGGGAGAGAACAACGACATATATTCTGCATAATCATATTCCTTTATGTTTACCCCGTCAAGCAAAATCTCTCCCTCTGTCGGGTCGTAAAGCCTGCACAGAAGCTTTATGAATGTGGTTTTGCCTGCGCCGTTAAGACCTACTACGGATAAATGCTCGCCCTGTTTTATGGTGATGTTTACATTTTCAAGCACCTTAACATCAGTGTTCGGATAGGTAAAGCCTACGTTTCTGAACTCAATGGTGTGCGATGTGTTTTGTGTGTGACGTTCACCCTTTTCAATAGCCGCAGGATAGTCCATAAACTTAATGTATTCATAAGCATAATTTGTACGCTTGATTATTTCCTGTACATTGTAAATCAGATTGTTCATACTGCTGTTGAAGGTTGCACTTGCCGCAAGAAGCTGTGTAAAAGCACCTATCGTAATTTTGCCGAGGATAGCTAAAATACCAAGATAGAAATACGAGCCGAAATCACGTGCCGCACCTGCTGCAACCGACAGCATATTAAGAGGAAGGTGCCTGTCAGCCTTCCATTTCCACTCTTTTATCTGCTCGTTGTTATAAGAGTCCCACTTATCCACCATCATATCCGCCGCACCGTAAAGACGGATATCCTTACCATATCTGAAATCTGTAAGCGACCAGCCGAGATAACCGAAAATACGATTTGATTTGGCAAGCCTGCTGTATGATTCAATATCTATCTTGTTTTGCTTGCTTCGTATCAAAGCATTTATTACAAGAAGTACCGCTGTAATCAAAAACAGCAGAGGCGCTTTTGTCAGAATAATTACCATAACACCGATAATTATGGACAGATGACTTGCAATGTTAAAAACCTGCTGGAAGATACCTACTACGCCGCCCGAATACCAGCTCATACCCTCACGGGCAAGATTTATCTGGTCAAGAGCCTTTTTGTCCTCCGTGTGCTGAAAATCCAACTCCATGACACGTTTGCTCATAAGCTCGCTGAAAAGGTTCTGATATTTCTCGTCGTATTTTTCAATTATAATGCCTATAAGCGATGTTGCAAGCATACCGAATGCTTCAGTTAAAACAATAGCCGCCGCATATAAAGCAAGCTTTTGGATATTACGCCCGCCCATAAGCTCATCAATAATCATCGGCGAAAGTATAATGCTCACAAAGGGAGTAAGAGCAGTTACAATTACACCCAAAGCACCAAATAAGAAAAATCCCTTGTGAGCCTTCCAAGCAATTGGAAAGAAATATTTTATGGTTTTTATTGCAATGTCAAAGGTGCTCTTATTTTCAGCAGATTTCTTCATGTTCTTTCTCTCCCTCCTTGTAATACTGTGCCTGAATGTTGAACATTTCCGAGTAAGCTCCGCCCTTTGCAAGAAGTTCCTCGTGTGTTCCGTATTCCACCATTTCGCCTGCCTTGAACATTGCTATGCTGTCACAGAAGCGTGTGGAGGAAAGTCGGTGGGAAATGTAGATTGCCGATTTATCCCCGATGATTTCATCAAAGTTCTTGTATAAGCTGTATTCCGCCAGTGCGTCAAGTGCGGCGGTCGGCTCGTCAAGAACGATAACAGGTGCGTTCTTGTATAACGCTCTTGCAAGTGCAAGCTTCTGCTTTTCGCCGCCCGAAAGGTCTACGCCGTCATCGTGGATAACCTTTAAAAGCTCGGTTGATATGCCGTCGGATAAGCTGTTTAATTTATCGCTCATACCTGCCTTGACAGCACAATTCTCTGCTAAGCTTACATCAGTTTCAACGGGCGGTTTCATAGAAATATTTTCACTCATAGGGAATGCAAAAATCTCTACATTCTGAAAAACAGGTGCGAAAAGAGTGTAATACTCGTTGCGTTTAAACCGTCTTATATCAATGCCGTTAAGGAGAATTTCACCCTCTGTAACATCGTACAGACGGAGCAGAAGCTTAATGAGTGTTGTCTTTCCTGCACCGTTAAGACCTACAACGGCAAGCCTTTTTCCCGCTTCAAATGTAAGATTGAGATTTTTCAGAGCGTACTCCTCTGCACCTTTGTACTTATACGAAACGTTTTTGAATTCAAAGGTGTACTTGTCAGTTTTCGGAAGCGAAACTGTATCATTTTCAGGCTCGTTTTCGTAATCTATGAAGCTGCGAAAATCGTCCGTCTGCATAGACTGCTCTTTAAACTGACCGAGGGAATTCAGAAAATTTGTAAGCGTTGATGAAAAGGTTGAAGAAAGTCCGAGAAACAGCGTGAAATTACCGATACTCATATCCGTATCAAGCACGGAATAAATAAGTATAGCGTACACCGCACCTTTTGATACAATACCGATAAGGTTTGAAAACGCCGAATTTTTCATCCAGAGATTTCGGCTGTGCATAATTTTACTTTGCTTTTCGTTAAGAATGTCGTGCTGTTTTTCTGAAAGCCATCCCTTCATACCGAAAAGGCGTATATCCTTTGCGTAATCGAAATCCTGAGTTGCACGCTCCATATAATTGATTTTTCTCCAAGTGGGCGCAAGCATATCCCATACTTCTTTTTTATCACGCTTGACAGTATGCTTAAAGAATAGAAACTGCAAAAATGATACAACGGAAAGTATTATAATAAGCCGCCAATCGAGAGTCACAACCGTAGTAAGTGTTACAGCCATAAGCACTATGTTTGTTCCTATGTTGTAAACAGAGTGCATCATACCCTCAACGCCGTTATTGTTTCCGCCCGTAGCTTGTGCCGCCTTTTCAGCCATATTCAGCATATCGGGATTTTCCAAGGTCTGATATTCCATTGAAAGCACCTTGCGGATACGCTCGCTTATCATTTTCATTCGCACATTGATCATATTAAACCATATTCTGTTATTTGCAAGGCTGTTAAGTGCCATAGCAACAAGCTCAATAATTGTTGTTACAATAAGCAGCGAAAGCAATGGCGAAAAATCTTTTTCTGCCGTTGAAGCCTGCTGCTCTATAATATCGATAACAAATTTACC
>JAZSFL010000003.1:0-4357 GCA_045532185.1 Ruminiclostridium sp. | reverse complement strand
GGCCCGCACTTTTTGCGCCATCGGCGCAAAAAGTGGCAACGGTGCGCCGATGGCGCCCCGTTGCATCTGCACTTTATTGTATTTTTCCACAGAACTGTATAAGGAATCCTGCCTTATGATTTAATCCTCAAGCACTTCTTCTGCCACCGCCGTCACACAACACCCGAAATGAATCAGAGTGCTCAAAAGGCGGAAATGCCCGCCACGGCCCACAGATTACTCTAAAAAGTAGGATGCTTCCATGTCGGCAGTTGCCAAAGCGAAAGCAAGGGGATACTTTTCCAGTGCCTTGCCTACAAGATTGTTATCCTCAGTTCCCGAAAATCCCATATGCCAGCGGATAGCCATCGCTTCCTCACGGGAAAGGCGCATGAATCCGCTTATCATATACACGGACTTTTCGCCGTGACCGTAGGGAAGGTCATCGTCAAACTTATAGAAGGGTACGCTTTCCCACTTTCCGTATTCATTCTTCACGTTGCGCATTTCTGTCTTGTAACAGTCTATCTTGCACATATCATGAAGAAGAGCAACTATCGCAATCTGCTCGTCGGTGTAGCTGAGCTTGTAGAGTTCCTTTACGCGCGGACGCTCAAGATAGTCCTTGAGGCATCTGTATACATTTATGGAGTGCTGTGCAAGTCCGCCCTCGAAAGAACCGTGAAAGCGGGTGCTTGCAGGAGCAACAAAAAAGTCACACTTGTTTATAAGATAGTCGAGAAGCTTATCCGCGCCGTCGCGGGTGATGTTCTCCTTATAAATTTCGGTAAATTCAGCCTTTACGGCTTCGATATCAACCATACTGAAACCTCCTGCGGCGAAGCGCCGCTGCAAATTCCTGCCTTTTTCAATATTCTTATTTATCGAGTCAGGCAAAACGGCAGAGACACAGCATTGTGTTTTCTGAGCCGTTTTCCTTGCGGCGAAGCGCCGCTGCAGGTTCCGCCTTTTACACGCTTTTACTTATCCGGTGGCTGTAAAACGGCGGCTTACAAAATAGCTTTATTAAAAATGCCGCACCCGAGGCGTGCCGCCTCAGGCAATACCCGCCTTTTAAAATAATGATTAATCCCGCCAGTCGGCTTGACGGCGGGATTATAAATTTCAATATTTCTTGAATTATGCAAGAATGGAGTGTTCGTCGTTAGCGTCGAAGAGGTGAATCTTGTTAGGATCGATAGCGAGCTTAACAACATCCTGAGGACGAGCTGTGCAACGAGGAGATACTCTTGCAGAAAGCGGAATACCTTCACATGTGAGGTAGAGGTATGTTTCAGCACCGAGCATTTCTGTAACGTCAACGTTAGCTTCGATAACGCCTGTGGAAGCAGCGGAGATGAACATTTCTTCATCGTGGATGCTTTCAGGACGAACGCCGAGGATAACTTCCTTGTCAACGTAGTAGTTGAGAGCTTCAGCGTCAACCTTAGACTGAGGAATTTCAACGTAGAACTTTCTGCCTCTGGAAGTCTTGGTGTCTTCAGAACCGAATTCAACAGTGTACTTGCCGTTAACCATGAGGAGCTTAGCGTTGATGAAGTTCATCTGAGGTGTACCGATAAAGCCTGCAACGAACTTGTTAACAGGGTTTTCGTAGAGGTTGAGAGGAGAGTCGATCTGCTGGATGTAACCGTCCTTCATAACTACGATTCTGTCACCCATTGTCATAGCTTCGATCTGGTCATGTGTTACGTAGATAAATGTTGTACCGAGCTTCTTGTGGAGCTTGGAGAGCTCTGTTCTCATCTGTGCACGGAGCTTAGCGTCGAGGTTGGAAAGAGGTTCGTCAAGTAAGAATACCTGAGGATCACGAACGATAGCACGACCTAAAGCTACACGCTGTCTCTGACCACCGGCTAAAGCCTTGGGCTTTCTGTCGAGGAGGTGAGCGATGTCAAGAATCTTAGCAGCTTCTTCAACGAGCTTCTTGATTTCATCCTTGGGAACCTTTCTGAGCTTTAAGCCGAAAGCCATGTTTTCAAATACTGTCATATGAGGATAGAGAGCATAGTTCTGGAATACCATCGCGATATCTCTGTCCTTAGGAGCAACGTCGTTTACGAGTCTGTCGCCGATGAATAATTCACCTTCGGAAATTTCTTCAAGACCAGCGATCATACGGAGAGTTGTGGACTTACCGCAACCGGAAGGACCAACGAAGATAATGAATTCCTTATCCTTGATGTTCATAGAGAAATCGGATACGGCTACAACGCCGCCGGGGTATCTCTTATATATGCCTCTGAGTGATAAACTTGCCATTTTTGAGTGACCTCCTGTGGGAAATATTTTTACATGATTTATAATAACAAAAATTTAAGAAAAATGTAAGTACCTAATTGACTAAAAATCCTTTGAGTACTTTATGTAAAATCACAAAGACTTATAAAACCCGTGTGTTTTCAACCCGTTTTGTAGTAATTATGAACAAAAAAAGTGGTCTTTTCGGGCTTTTCAAAGCCTTTTGGTGATTCACGAAAATAAAATTTTGTTTACTTTGCTTACTGGGGGCAATAATTTTTGTTGATTTTATCTCATATAATTCATTAAAGGATAAAAAACACCCTCAGATTTTGTATTATTTTGCCGAAAGGAGCAATCTGTATGTCCCGAAACAGATTCACACGTATACTGCTTTCCGTTGTTTTTGTCGTCACGGCTGTCACCGCCATAATCTGCACCGTTTCCGCCGACGAGCCTGACGGAAGTGCACCCGAAAAGATTACCGCTTTTATTTCGGAATACGGCTACAGCGTCTCTTCTCCCGTAACAAAGGAAATAACAATCCCCACCGTATTCACTGACGTCTACGAAAATTACAACACCCTTCAGAAAAAGCAGGGATTTGACCTTAAACGCCACAAGGGAAAAAGTGCGGTTTCCTATACATTCAATGTAATAGGCTACGTTGACCAGAACGGCAGCATAGACCCTGATGTGCAGATACATATAATAGTATGTGACGGGAAGATTGTTGCGGCGGATATTGCAAGCACCAGGCTTGACGGATTTATGGAGCCTCTGAGAAAATAAGCGGATACATTTCTTTATAAAATACAATCCCGCAGTTTCATAATTGCGGGATTAATCATTTCGCATAAGTCCATAAGGACAGCTCATTGATGCAGGCTGTTTTCTTAGTCTCTGTTGATTATCCTTAATCTGCCGATATAAGGAAGCACTTCCCTCTTACCGTTCTTGACATTCATAATACCGAAAACGATGAGCAGAACCCATAATCCAAAAAAGGCAAGACCGTACAGAACACCCAGTATACCACCGAGTACAGGTATTTTTCCAAGGAAGCTGAGTGCAGCACCGACTATTCCGAAAGCTATTAATGCCAGAAGTCCGATAAGGCCCTGATTCGCATGGAATCTGCCCTCTTCGTCATCATTTACAAGAAGAGGAACAAAACACAGTGCTCCTGTATATGCAATCGCATTTGCAATCTTGATAAGTAATTCTCTTGTGTTGTCCATATTTTTTCCTTTCTGTCGAAAACTGTTTTTATCAATATATCATAACGCAGAACACCTGTCAAGCATTCAGATGCTTTTCTGCCGCCTGCAGAATGGTCTTGTCCTGTTCCCAGTTAAGCTTTTCAAGAGCCTGCTCATAGGGGAGAAGGTAATCTTCGTCAATTTCCGATTCCTGACGCTGTGCTTCCTTATAATTATAATGTGCAAGATAGAATGCACCTGTCTTTTCAGTATTTTCAAGAGTTGTGAAGGTGTACTCCTGACGGAAACCGTCGCAAAGCTCTGCTTTTATGCCCGTTTCCTCAAGAATTTCGCGGAGGGCGCTTTCCTTTTCGGTTTCGCCGTATTCCACATGACCTTTCGGGAAGCCTATATGACCGCTTTTTGTCCTTACCAGAAGATAACGTCTTTCGCCGTCCTTTTCGGTATGGAGAACAGCTCCGCTTGTCTTTTCATACTTGGGATAAAGCTTTGATTTGTAATATTTTTCGGTAAAATCAACCGTGTGCATGATATTGCACTCCCAGCAGATTTCTGTACCTGCCATATTTTCGGGAACAACCACCCATTTTTCCTCGTTGTCATCCTCGCGGCAGATTACGCCCACAACAATTCCTGTGAATTTTTCAACAGGAGCATCAACTCCTAATATATATGCGTCCTGTTCCTCGCCGTCGGGAGCCATTACACCCTCGATATATCCGTAATTCACGGGATAAATCATGTCGGAGTGTTCAGGGTGGGCGGAACCGAGGGGGCGGTCAACGGTGACAGTGACGGTTGTACCGAGAACGGGGAAGGTCTTTTTTGCCATGTCGGTTTCCTTTCGTGATACAGGTGCTTACTGAGCGGGGCGCAGCGGCGGCTTTGCGGAG
>JAZSFL010000002.1:0-87106 GCA_045532185.1 Ruminiclostridium sp. | reverse complement strand
TCATTTTTCTCGGCACAGAGTTTATTGCGCTCTCGCCCACAGGTTGATCAAGACCTGCCTTAGTTACAATACCGATACCCTTTCCGCCATTGATCTGAACGCCCGATGAAATACGGCTTACTTTCGCAAAAACAAGTATGCCGTTTGTTATATCGGGATCGTCACCGCTGTCCTTTTTGATTGCACATTCAGCATAATTTTCATTTATAAAAGGCTCAAGCACCTCAAGGTGCAGATCAATCCCTTTCGGAGTACTTATTGATATATTATAAAGTAATTCTCCTGTTATAAGCATATTTGCAGCTGCTTTTGCCGCAGCTGCCGCACAAGAGCCTGTTGTATAGCCGCATCTCAGCCGTTTCTTTCCGTGATAAACATAATTTTCAAGCATAATATTTCACTTTCCAAAACAAAAAAGCACTGTAAGCTTGTAACTTAACAGTGCTTTTAAAAATTCATGACACGACAAAAAGACAGGATAAGCCCATGGCTTACCTGATTTCGTATCATCGTCCAAACTCCGGAGCTCCGCAGATTTTACACAACACCCGTATAAATTACGAGAAGAATACAGGCAAGTATTCCGACTTATCGCTTGCTGTAAAAACAGCATACGCACGCCTTCCCGAAATAAATTTCAGTGACTGAGCTTATCATGTGCGTATCACAGCGAAATACGGCAACGGCCTTGCTCGGGATTCCCACCCGATTCCTTTTATGCACAAGTGCACCTGTATTCCGATATTATTAGTGAGACTCATATCCCAATATTTTTACAAAGGTAATTATATCATATTTTCAAGATATATTCAATAGTAAAAGAAAATTTTTTGATTACAAAATGTAATGTTACAATAGAATAAGGGAGAATAATCATTTTTTATTGATTTTTTGCTGTACTTGTGGTAAAATATAGCTAGTTGATTATTTATCTGCCCGAAAAATTTGAATTGGAGATTTATTTATGAAGATAGAAAAACGTATAAAAGAATCATTTATTGTAATAGGCAAAGAAGGTTCAACTATGGATGGTCAAGGCTTTATTCAAAAATTATGGGATATTGCAAATTTTCATTTCAATGAAGTGCAGCCATTAGCAAAAAAAGATGAAAATGGTAATCTTATTGGAATTTGGGGTGCAATGTCTGATTGTTCTCATTCATACAAGCCGTGGGAAGATAACTTCAGCAAAGGACTATACCTTGCTGGTGTTGAATGTGTTGATGATGCTGAAGCGCCCCAGGGATGGACAAAATGGACGATTCCAGGTTTTGAATATATTTGCGTAGAAACCGAAAATGAAAATACTTTTGCAGAAGTACTAAGCTTCATGGATTCAAACAATATTGCATTAGTTGGAGCTGTCCATGACTTTACTTGCCCAGCAAACGGAAAGAACTATATGTTTTTCCCAATTAGAACCATCTAATCAAATTCCAGTTTGTCTATGAAACAATGACCAAATCGCCCGAAACAGATAAAACTTACTTAAATAAAAGCAACCGCCGTCTTATAAAGAACGGCGGTATTTTTTATACGTTCAATCTGCCCTTGACATACTTAAAGCTGTTTATATATTCCTCGTCGGTGGTGAGATGCTCGATAATCATAGGCATATCGGGGTTTTCGAGGGTTGCAAGTTCTGCGAAAAGCTCTACGTCAAGAGTGCCTTCGCCCACAGCACATTCCTGTAACTGGAAGGTGAATTCTTCCTTTAAGCGTATATCCTTTAAGTGGCAGCTGCAGATATGACCTTTCAGAATTTCAAAGCATTCCCTGATAAATTCGTCATTGAAAAAGTACTTCTGCGGCGAGGTTATCATATTCACAAGGTCAAGGTGTGCGGCGAAACGGGGGTGGTTTACCGCCTTGATGAGCTTAAGATATTCTTCGGGGCTTGACGGTATCATCCACGGCATTGACTCAATGCTGAAAAAGGTGTTTTTAACATTCGCCTGCTTCAGGATATACTGTATTGTTTGAACCGTAAGGTCAAAGGTCTCGGTAGAAAAGTTCTCGCGATAGCCGCCGTCCCAGCGAGGACCATGGGGAGTGCCCGCAATGTTTACTGCGCAGACAGCACCGATTTCGTCAGCAAGAATAAGCTGACGGATATTGTAGTCGATGTTCGCCTTTCGCTTTTCGGGGTCAGGGTCAAGCATATTATTCCAGATTCCTACCTCTGCAATGGTAAGGTCATTCTCTTTTGAGGCTTCAACGTATGCGTTTATTTTATCCCTGCTGTCGTTGCAGTTAAGGGGAAAAACCACACATCTGCAGCCGAGATTTTTGAGCTGCTCCGCCCACTGCTTCGGGCTTTCATGATATAATGATGATGCAATTCCGAGTCTCATAACTGCTCCTTTCAGAAAGTGCGTCTGTAATGTATAACGCTCGAATCGATTTCGCTGAGTGTCTTGAAGCCTGTTCTTGCCATAACGGTTGAAAGCTCGGTGCCCAGCTGGTTTATACGTTCTGTAACGCACTTACTGCCGTTTTTCAACGGGTCCATGAGATTGCGTCCTACACATACACAATCCGCGCCAAGGGCAAGTGCCTTGAAAACGTCCATACCGCTTTCAATTCCGCAGTCAACGATAATTTTCATTTTTCCGTCAACCGCCTTTACAATGTCAGGCAATATCTGCAGGGGTGGAATTGCATAATTCATAATTCCGTGGTGGTGGGAAACAACGATTCCCGAAACGCCTGCCTCGACGCATTTCAATGCATCGCTTACGCTAAGGACACCCTTGATGATAAAGGGGACTTTGGCTGCTTCTACGAACATTTTTATTTCATCAAGGTTTTTCGGCTTCATATGAAGACCAAGCACGTTATCATATCCGCCGTTCCAGGCAAAGGCGTGGTCAATATCAACGCCGACGGCGAATGCACCGTGGGAAACTGCGTGTTCAATACGCCACAGGACATCCTTATTGTCGGCGTGGGGTTTAATTATTCGTATGGTTTTTGCGCCTGTTGCAAAGATTTCTTCCATTTCTTCAGGCTCGCCCATTCCTACCCAGTGAACTGCACCTGCGTTCTTTGCGCCAATGGCAATTTCGGTCATTGCATTGTCGCATATCTTATGTAAGTGAGAGAGCGCGGCGGTCATAATGGGAGTGCTGAATTTCTCCCCGAACAGTTCAAAGGAGATATCGGGTAAGTCGGCATCAATGTATCTGCTTTCCAGCAGGATAGAATCGAAATAATCACGGGTGATGAGGTTTGAATCTGCGGTCATAACTGCTCCTTTCGACATGCGTTTTACTGATTATATAATAACATAATCGGGAATATAAAGCAATATCGCAAACAGGATTTTTATAACAGAAAACGGTCCGGATTTGATTCTGGAGTCAATGATTCAGCAGGCATTAAAAACTATTCAATATTTTTGATTTGTGTTTGTACCCGCTCTTTAAATACCGGTTGTATTGATTATATCATAATATGGGGATGAGAATTTTGTGTTTCTACCCCTCTCAACTCTCCGTTTACTCCGCTGCTAAAAAGCGTTGATTGACTTTTCGGAGAACGTGGGATATACTTGAATTACGGTACCGGAAATAAAAATTCAAGGAGAATATATCATGAATCTTTCAATCGGAGAAAATATCAAAACAATGCGCCGTAAATGCGGCTTTACACAGGAAGAATTAGCGGCAATGCTTGCGGTAACACCTCAGGCAGTCAGCAAGTGGGAGAACGGAAACGGCACTCCCGATATTTCACAGCTTATTCCGCTTTCACAGATTTTCGGTATCACCACAGATTCTCTTCTGGGAGTTGTTTCTGCGGCATACGGAAAGGCTCACACGGAAGCGGCACTGGGACATGAAAAAATACTTATGTCAACTTCTCAGCCTGAAGCTGAAAAACATCTTGCTGCATATACATATTTCCGTGCAGAATCTGAAAAAGAGCCTACTAATTACGTAATAATGCGTAAATGCATAAATCACGGTGCAAGCTTAAGTATGTATACGGATTTTGACGGATTCCTGTCCGACAAGCCTGAACTGAGAGATGAGATTTTTGCGGACTGCGAACGTAAAAATCTGTGTATTTCACGTTACTGTGAGGACAGAGCGAATGTTGAGAAATCTGACTATGCCATGACATGGATTTACATTCACACAAAGGAATTTGACAAGGCGAAAAAGCTTATTGACCGTCTGCCCAGCCTTGAAAGCAATAATTTAAAAGAGCATATAATGACCCAGTACATTCATTTCCAGTATGGATTTGAAAAAGAAAAGGAATATATTTACGATAATATCAGAAAGCTGCTTAACGCTACCGCAAAGGAATTTCATTTCGATTTTGAGGATTACGCATGGTTTGCGGACTGTGACGAAGCAGAGGAGTTTTCGGAAAAGCTTCTGGGTGTTCTGGTGTCGTATAAGGCATTCCCTCATATTTATACGGAAGCGCTTGGATGTGAAAATCTGATAAGAAAATATATGCCCAGAATCTATATGAGAAGAGGGAACGCGGAAAAGGCGGTTGAGGCTCTCAGGATAATTGCGGAAAACTGCCGTGAAATCACAAAGGATAAGGAACCCGAAGAGGCAAAGGCATATCTGCTGTCAGAAATAAACGGTGCAATGTGGAAAATAGAGGAATGTGACAGGGCAGGACTTACAGAAAGTGAAGAATATAAGAATTTTATAGCAGGAACTGATTGAAAAAAGCCTTGTAATCTGCATGAAATGCAGATTACAAGGCTTTTGCCGTTATTTATTACTTATGCCAGGTCGGCAGCTTTCGTCCTTATGCCGCTCAATTTTTGTATTCAATTCTGAAATTCTCAAATACAGCAGTATTGTTACCCTGTGCATAAAGTCCCAGAACAACACCTGTGAAACCGCCTGCAACCTCGCTTGAAAGATATTTTGAAAGTCCGCAGCCAAGATGGGTTTCCTTTATGCCGTCATTTACATAGAAATTATATACCTGACTGTCTGCGCGAATAATAAGCTTTGCTTTTCCGCTTGTCAAAGGCACACTGCTCTGGATATGCTTTACGTTTCCGATATTAAGCTTCAGTACGGCTTCATAATTTTCTGCGTTCTTTCGTATAGCGATTTCATAATGCTCGTTTTCACACATGTAGACGCTGATGCCGCCTTCACCTGCATCAATGGAAACACCCGTTTCGAGTTCCATATCAAAATCACGCTGTCTGATGCCAACAAAGGTAGGTGTGTCAACCACATCAAGAGAAATATCTGTACCCTTGAGAATAAAACGTTCTTTTGACAAATCGTAGTTTTCCATTGCAGGATGGCGTATAAAGCACCAGTCAATGTTTATATCGGTGTTTTCAAAGGTGTAGAGCTTCTTTTCATCCTGAGTGAAATCTCCGATCATTTCATATTCAAAGTCGGTTGTGCCGTCATTTCCTGCAGTAAACCAGCCATCTTCGCCGAACTTGACAGGAGTAAGGAAAACTTCTCTGCCAAGGTGATGATAGGTCATCCACATATGTATCTGTCTGAATCCGAGACAGAGAATGTACCATTCGCCGTTTTCTTTCTGAATAAGGTCGCCGTGGCCGATACCCTGAATTATATAGGGAGCTTTGTTGCGGTTGGTAAGAACAGGGTTTTTCGGATAATTCACAAAAGGACCCCATACGGATTCTGAACGTGCATAGGTGATCATATGACCGTATTCGGTGCCGCCTTCTGCAGCCATCAGATAGTATTCGCCGTTAATTCTATACATGTGGGGGCTTTCCAGATAACGTCCGCCTGTGCCCTGCCAGATGCATTTGCTGCGTGACAGCTTTTCGCCTGTTTCAACATTGATTTCACACTGGATGACACCGCCCACCCTGTCATCGTCACAGCCGTTGCTCATAAAATAGACATGACCGTTGTCAAAAAGGAGAGATGGGTCGATTCCGCCCTGATCAACGGTTATTGGCTCGGACCATTCTCCATAGATGTCATCTGTATAAACGTAGAAGTTTTCGTGTGTGGTATCGTTGGTTGTCACCATATAGAAGCGGCCGTCATGGTATCTTATGGTGGGGGCAAAAACACCGCCTGAACTGTTTATTTTATCAAGATGCACCTGAGTTTTCCTTGTAAGAACATGACCTATCTGCTTCCAGTTCACAAGGTCGTCGCTTTCAAAAAGCGGAACGCCCGGAAAATACTGGAATGAACTGTTGACCATATAGTATTTCCCGTTTGCATAACATACGCTGGGGTCTGGATAAAATCCTTTGAGTACAGGGTTTGTGTATTTCATATAGACTCCTTTATTTATAATATTTTTTTATCAGTATATCATTTATTACGGAATATTTCAATAACAATTCTGACAAAAAACTGGATGTTTCAGTCGTATTTGTGTTGTTGACACAAACTCTTGCAGATGATATAATTGAAATAACTTATTATGGTTTTCGGAGGACAATATGAAAAAAATAAACTGGAAAAAGATTCTGGCAAATACAGGATTATTTATTGCAGGGGTTATTTTAAATATTCTAATTTTTATTGCGCTGTCTTTTGTGGGAATCACCATTCAGAGCAGCAGTGAAACAGCGGGCGAAGTTTTATCGACATTAATTTCATTTCTGGTTTTTGTGCCAACAGTATTGTTAACTCTGTTCGGTGGACCGGTGCACGGCTTGATTGCATCAATTTTTTCGATTGGATTTTCAATTTACAGCAGTTACAATCTGATGTCCGCTATAGCCGTACTTGTATGTTCTGTCCTGAGGAAAAAGGAAAAATTCAGGGATTACATAACAGGCAGTGCTATTATTTCTGTCGGTGTGAATGCAGTCGGTTTTTCTGAGATATATTTTGATTTTAACATTTCTGAATTACTGATATATATTCTCGCGTTTTTTATAGGTATATTGGTAGTTGTTTCAATATATTATCTTATCGACAGAAAATTTTCTGATAAGCTTATAGAAGTATTTCCTAAAAACAAGGATGTTGTAATACACAAAAATTACAGAAAACGCTCGATAAAAAAAGAGCTTATCATTATTGTAAACACAATAGCAATTATGTGCTCTGTTGTTATGTCTGTCTTCTGCTTTTCTGTGTATCTTACTTCTGAATCTGTTCGCAGAGGGGAAAATATATCATATATAAAGAATGATATAATGAAGGAATTGTCTGTTGAGGAGGTGGAAACAGAGTCTGTATTATCTGATAATGCAGAGCTTATAGAAAAAATACTTATGGACTACAGAGTATCTGAATATTTGGATTATATGTATATACAGAAAATAATTTCTGTCAATGCGTTTTCCGTTGATTATTCTTCTGATTATATTGATATTGTTTCAGTAACGCCTATAAAAGATGGATATGGTCTGGTAATGGGATATGATATAAATTCTGTTTCGGAAAGTGAGCTGGAAGAAAAAATTTATGGTTCAGGAGTCTTCTCATTGGGTTTTGATGAAATTATTTACAGCGAGCAGAAAATCCTGGATAACGAAATAAGCAGTTACCAGTATCTGAGTTTAGGTGTGTATCATAATGAGGCGATATTCGATGACTACAAAGCATTTGCCGCAAAGACCATTTATCTTTTCCTTACTCTCCTTATCTACATAAACATCTTTGCCAACTGGCGAATCAACAAGCGCCTTGCCGAGCCTATAAGCGATATGACCGAAGCGGTGGCAAAATTTGCCTTTACTGATGAAGATGCAAGAACAGAGCTTAAGAGGAAATTCGATAAGCTGTCAATTACCACTGGCGATGAAATAGAAGTTCTTTACATGGCTTACGGTAAGACAATGGCGGATATGGCAACCTATATTGATGATATTGACGCGAAGTCAAAGCAGATTGCGAAATTCCAGCACAATATCATCGTAACAATGGCAGACATCATAGAAAGCCGTGATGAAAATACAGGCGGTCATATAAAGCGTACAGCCGCTTATGTTGAAATAATCGCAAGAAAACTGCAGAGTGACGGAATGTTCCCCGAAATCCTTACAGACACATACATAAACGACATGATAGTTGCCGCACCGCTCCATGACATGGGTAAAATTCATGTTTCCGACACTATTCTGAACAAGAACGGCAGACTTACTGAAGAGGAATTCGCTATAATGAAATCCCATACGACAGCAGGCAAGGAAATGCTCGAGAATGCAACCGAAACTCTGGGCGTATTCAGCTATTTAAGCGTTGCTATTGATATGGCAAACTACCATCACGAATGGTGGAACGGCAAGGGTTATCCCGAAGGCAGGGACGGAGAGAATATACCGCTTTGTGCAAGAATTATGGCTGTTGCCGATGTGTTTGATGCGTTGATTTCAAAGCGCTGTTATAAAGCGGCAATGTCGCTTGAAAAAGCATATTCCATAATACGGGAGGAAACTGGCACTCATTTTGACCCTGTTGTTGCTGAAGCCTTCTTTGCGTCGCGGGAAGAGATTGAAAAAACACTGAATGAATTTAAGGTCTGAACTATTCCCCCGATGACCAAAACTGCACTTTGTCAGTGCGTCCGCCACAGAGAAGTTCCCCCCCGCAGTCAGACTGACTGTGGGGGCTGGTGTTTTTTATAAAAGGCAGAAAATGCCGGAGACGCTTGCCTTTTGGTTATTGAAAAATAAAATCCATAACAAAAAATGTATATTAAAAACAGATGATTTGTTGCTTTTTTTAAAGCTGTATGATATAATCAATATCAAATAACCTAAGGAGTAAAAGTAATGAAAAAAACACTTGACTGGAATAAATATCTTGATACCGCGGTACAGGTTGTGTCGGAAGGTATCGTTATGCTGAAAAACGAAAATAATGCACTGCCCCTGAACGCTGAGGAAGAGATTGCTCTTTTCGGACGTATACAGTTCCATTACTACAAGAGCGGTACAGGCTCAGGCGGCATGGTAAACGTGTCGAAAATCGTCAGTATCCCCGAGGGCCTTTCGGATTGCGGCATAAAAATGAATAAGGAGCTTTACGACGCATATCAGGAATGGTTGAAGGATAATGATAATATCTACAATATAGGTGAAGGCTGGGGCAGTGAGCCCTGGTCCCAGAAGGAAATGCCTCTTGATGATTCTCTTGTGGAGAGTGTGGCGTCTCAGTGCCGTAAGGCTGTTGTGATTATCGGCAGAACTGCAGGCGAGGAGCAGGAAAACAAAGTGGAGGAGGGTTCCTTCCTGCTGACAGAAGCTGAAAAGGACATGCTTTCAAAGGTGAGAAATTCCTTTGAAAAAATGGTAGTGCTTCTTAATGTGGGCAACCTTATTGATCTTGAATATATAGAAGAACTCAAGCCTGATTCCATTCTCTATGTATGGCAGGGTGGCATGACAGGCGGTACAGGCACAGCAGAAGTCCTTACAGGTAAGGTAAGCCCTTCAGGTAAGCTTCCCGATACGGTTGCGTATTCCGTTAAGGATTATCCCTCCGATCCTTATTTCGGTGACAGGGATCGCAATTTCTACACCGAGGATATATATGTGGGCTACCACTATTTTGAAACTTTTGCAAAGAATAAGGTGCGCTATCCCTTCGGCTTCGGATTGTCCTATACTACCTTTGATGTAAGGACAGTTTCTTCGGAAATAACCGACAACGGCGTTTCGTTTGAAATTTCTGTAAAGAATACAGGCGCGTACAAGGGCAAGGAAGTAGTGCAGGTTTATCTTGAAGCACCTCAGGGCAGGCTGGGCAAGGCGGCACGCGAACTCTGCGGATATGAAAAGACAAAGGAACTTGCACCTGGTGAAGAACAGATTGTAAAAATCAATGTAACTCTTTCCGATTTCACATCCTATGACGATTCAGGTGTTACAGGAAACCGCTTCTGTTATATTCTGGAATCCGGCGATTATAAGTTCCATGTGGGTACAGATGTAAGAAATGCGGAGCTTGTATGTGCAAAAAATATACCTGAGCTTGTTGTTGTGAAAAAATGCAGACAGGCTGTTGCACCCGTTCAGGAATTTGACAGAATGAAGGCTGAAGCCAGCGGCAATGATTACAATATTGCGTTTGAAAAAGTGCCTCTCAACGAGGTTGATGAAGAAAAGCGCAGACTTGATGCAATTCCTGATGAAATTCCGCAGACAGGCGATAAGGGCATAAAGCTTTGCGATGTCGTTTCGGGAAAGAACACAATGACCGAATTCATAGCGCAGCTTTCCGATTATGATTTATCCTGTATAATCCGCGGCGAGGGCATGGGCAGTCCCCGGGTAACTCCAGGTACAGCCTCTGCTTTCGGCGGCGTCAGCGACAATCTTGTGGCATTCGGAATTCCCGCAGGCTGCTGCTCTGACGGACCTTCAGGTATGCGTATGGACTGCGGCACAAAAGCATTCAGCATTCCGATCGGTACACTTATTGCCTCAACCTTCAACAAGGAACTTGTAACAGAGCTTTTCGCTCTTCTGGGACTTGAGATGACAGCCAACAATATCGACTGCCTTTTAGCTCCCGGAATGAATATTCACCGTCACCCTCTGAATGGCAGAAACTTTGAATATTTCTCAGAAGATCCTTATCTCACAGGAACAATGGCTACTGCTGAGCTTGAGGGCTTGCACAGTGCAGGTGTTACAGGCACAATCAAGCATTTCTGCGGCAATAACCAGGAAACAAACCGTCATTTCCTTGAATCGGTTGTTTCGGAAAGAGCACTCAGGGAGATTTATCTCAGAGGTTTTGAAATGGCTGTAAAGAAGGGCAGAGCTCAGACAGTCATGACTACCTACGGTATTGTAAACGGTCTGTGGACAGCGGCAAGCTTTGACCTGAATACAGTAATTTTACGTGAGGAGTGGGGCTTCAAGGGATATACAATGACCGACTGGTGGGCAAATATCAACCAGCGCGGACAGTGGGCGGACAAGAGCAATTTTGCTGCAATGGCAAGAGCACAGAATGATGTATATATGGTTTGTGCTGACGGCGGAAAGCATAATGACAACACACTTGAATCGCTTGAAAACGGCACGCTTGCAAGAGCCGAGCTTCAGCGTAATGCGGCAAATGTGCTGAATTTCATTATCGGCACAAATGCAATGAAGCGACTTATGGGCGAGGATACCGCCGCAGAAATTATTAACCGTCCCGAGGAAAATACGGGAACAGGTGCGGCTGCAAAACATTACGAAATTGACGGTACTCTTGAATTATCTGCGGAAACTGTAGAGGAATTTGACAGTATCTGCACCGATAAGGGTACAGAGTACAGCTTTGCTCTTGATGTGAAGAAGCTGGGTCGTTACAATGTGACCGTTGCTGCAAGCTCAACCCAGAGCGAGCTTGCACAGATACCCATGACATTGTTTACAATGGGTACGGCTGCTGCTAACTTCACATGGAACGGCACAGGTGGTAAGCCTGTGGAAATCACCAAGGAAATAAATATGTTCTCAGCATTTACAGCTATCAGACTCTATTTTGCACAGAGCGGACTCAGGCTCCACAGCATAAAGTTTGAACTGCTGGGCGGACTGGACGAAGAAAGGTTCAGTTTTACCAGCAACAGCTGAAATAATTTTTAACACATTCATTTTAATCAGAATCAGGTGAGGTTCAGCATGAAAATTATATTTGTGCGTCACGGTCATCCCGACTATGTAAATGATTGTCTCACAGAACTGGGACACAGACAGGCAGAGCAGGCGGCATACCGCCTTAAAGACGAGGGAATAGAACAGATTTTTTCTTCTTCCTGCGGAAGAGCGTATGAAACAGCCCTGCACACTGCGCAGCTGCTTTCAAAAGATGTAACAAAGCTGGATTTCATAAGAGAAATAAAATGGGGCTCAGCTGACGGAAAGGAAGTTTATAAGGACGGTCACCCGTGGGATACCTCCTTGTATGCAATTTCTCAGGGTTATTCTCTTATGGACGGAGAGTGGACCAGAAAAGAACCCTTCTGCAACAACGTTGTGTTTTCGGAAATTGAGCGTGTTGCCCGTCAGACGGATGAATGGCTTGAAACTCTCGGCTACAGCCGCGAAGGGGCAAACTACCGCGTTACAGGTGACGATACCAACAGAATCATTGCCCTGTTCAGCCACGGCGGTTCATCTTCCGCCCTGTTTTCCCATATGCTTAACTTACCGTTCTTCTATCTGTGCAGGGCGCTGTGCCCCGATTTCACGGCAATAACCGTACTCAGTCTTTCAGATGAAAAAGGAGTGCTTACCGCTCCTATGATTGAACTTGCCAACGATTCAAGGCATATTAAAGGAAGTGGCATATCATACGATATGTAACAGTCTTTAAAATAACACACCGAAAGGAACAGAACAAATGAGTGAAAACAGTTGCAGGCTTTTCAAGCGCTGCGGCGGTTGCCAGCTGAAGGAAAGCTATGAAGAGCAACTCCTGTGGAAGCAGGCGAAGGCAGAACGGATGCTGGCGGAATTTGCAGAATGCGGAAAAATCACAGGAATGAAAAAGCCGTATAATTACCGCAACAAAGTACAGCACGGCTTCTATACAAACCCGAAGCGTCAGATTATTTCAGGTATATTCCAGTCGGGAAGCGGCAGAATTGTTCCCTGTGAAAGCTGTATGCTTGAAGATGTAAAGGCAGGGAAAATCATATCAACTATCAGGATTTTAATGCGTTCCTTCAAGATTTTTCCCTACAATCCCAACACCGATAAGGGTCTTGTCCGACACGTCATGATAAGAAAGGGATTTCAGAGCGGAGAATATCTTGTATGTATTGTGACATCGAAATCAACATTCCCGTCACGAAAGAATTTCACGGCGGCACTTCTGAAAGCTCACCCCTGTATTACAACAATAGTGCAGAATGTATGTACGAATCCTATGCCGCTTACTATGGGTGAGCAGGAAATCCTGCTTCACGGAAACGGATATATTGAGGACACCCTGTGCGGAAAGAAATTCAGAATTTCCGCGAAGTCATTCTATCAGGTGAATCCTGTTCAGACGGAAATACTTTACAGAACTGCAATGGAATTTGCAGGCCTTACAAAAAATGACAGAGTGCTTGACTGCTACTGCGGAACAGGCACTATCGGAATTATCGCTTCCGATTACTGCAAGGAAGTTATCGGCGTTGAAATAAACGAAAGTGCAGTAAAGGACGCAAAGAAAAATGCCGCAATGAATAACTGCGGAAATGTTACATTCCTCTGCGGTGATTCGGGCAGATTCATGGAGGAAATGGCAAGAGCAGGAGAAAAGGCGGATGTTGTCTTCACCGACCCGCCCAGAACCGGAAGCGACAAGCGTTTTCTGCAGAGTCTTGCAAAGCTGTCTCCCGATAGGATCGTGTATATTTCCTGCGGAATTGAAAGTCTTGAGCGTGACCTGAGGCAGCTTCAGAAGCTTGGCTATAACGTAAAGAAAATCCAGCCCGTGGATATGTTCCCTCATACGAAGCATATTGAGACGGTTGTTCTTTTAAGCAGGGAAAAGGTCAATGATTATATCCGCATTTCTGTACACTCTGATAATTTGAAAACAAGATCGAACTGATTGATAAACTTGACTTTCAGAACATTCAGATGCAAGTGACGAAACAATATTCGATTTTGTACACACAAAAACTAATTAATAGAGGATAGAAAAAATTATGTCTTTTTTCAATTTATTTAACAAAAAGAAAACCGAAGGTGCTCATACTTCCAGTGAACCGCCAAGAGAAAAACAGATTGATAACGAGAGGTTTGAACGCATTGCAAATCAAGTATATCCTGGAATTGGAATTTATGTAAGGGATACAAACTTAGCAAACGGATTAGCTGATAAATATGTTTCAGGGTTAATTATTCGTGAAAAAGCTTTTACAGATGCGAGCAATCGTGTAATGGGAATGATAACTTCGCATAGGTACATGATTTTGTCAAACCATATGGCTGATTTTTCGCTGTTCGAACACGGCACAAAATGGGGTCTTCATGTGGCAAATAAAGATTCTCATTTCAAAATTCTTGGAAAGCACGTATATAAAGGAAAAACGGCGATTGTGCTTCTCCATTTGCCGGATAACGATGATTGGAAGGTTTATAAAAATTGTCAATTTTCCTTGGACGAAGAGATATATAAAATGGCAATTGAACGATTTGAGGCAAAATGTGAGATGCCTCCTATTGCTGAATTATCTACCTCTGAATGGTTAAGCAGGTGTAATTTTCCTGTCGGAATGGATAATAGCGGCAACTTTTGGAGTCTTGAATAAACCGCCGCTGAAACAGTGGTTTTGCTTACGAAATAAAATAACGGCACTGTCTATGACAGTGCCGTATGTTTTTGTATATTACTTGTTGTCGTTCTGTCTGATTTCCACACGTCTGATCTTGCCGCTGATAGTCTTGGGCAGGTCTGCTACAAATTCAACGATTCTGGGGTATTTGTAGGGAGCAGTGTGGGTCTTTACATAGTTCTGGATTTCCTTCTTGAGTGCGTCATCGCCTTCAGTACCCTTTGTAAGAACGATAGTAGCCTTTACAACCTGACCTCTTACAGGGTCGGGTGCGGCAGTAACAGCACATTCAAGAACATAGGGGAGTTCCATGATAACACTTTCGATTTCGAAGGGCCCGATGCGGTAGCCCGAAGACTTGATAACATCGTCGATACGGCCTACATACCAGAGGTAACCCTCTTCGTCACGTGTTGCCTGGTCGCCTGTATGATAGAAACCGTCAAACCATACATCCTTTGTCTTTTCTTCGTCCTGATAGTAGCCAAGGAATAAACCGCAGGGTGTTTTCTTGCTTGTTCTGATGCAGATTTCACCTGTTTCACCGTTCTTGCATTCTTCGCCTGCAGGGTTGAGCAGTACAACATCATAAAGGGGAGTGGGCTTACCCATTGAGCCGATTTTGGGAGTTGTGCCAACGAGGTTTGCAATAGAAAGTGTGGTTTCTGTCTGACCGAAGCCTTCCATGATTTTAAGGCCTGTTGCCTTGTAGAACTGGTGGTATACTTCGGGGTTGAGAGCTTCACCAGCTGTTGTTGCGTATTCGATGGAGGAAAGGTCGTATTTGCTTAAATCCTCCTTGATGAAGAAGCGGTACATTGTAGGTGGAGCGCAGAAGGTTGTGATACCGTATTTCTTGAACATGGGGAGAATTTCGTCAGAATTGAAACGGTCGAAATCGTAGGTGAATACGCCTGCTTCGCAGAGCCACTGACCATAGAGCTTACCCCAGAGTGCTTTACCCCAGCCTGTATCGGAGATTGTGAAATGTAAGCCGTCAGGATTTACATTGTGCCAGTACTTTGCGGTGATGTAATGACCAAGAGCGTATTTGAAGGAATGTGTTGCGATTTTTGGGTAGCCTGTTGTGCCCGATGTGAAGAACATGAGCATGGGGTCATCACCGCAGGGCGTGTCATCTTTTCTGCTGTATACATCACTGCAGAGAGCCATCTCGCTGTTGAAATCAGACCAGCCTGCACGCTTGTTGCCTACGGAGATTTTCTTGATGCCGGGGAATTCCCTGCAGGCAAGCTCAACCTGATTTGCTACATCACCGTCAGACGTGCAGACAATTGCGGAAACGCCTGCAGCCTTGAAGCGGTAGGAAAGATCGTGTTCAACCAGCTGGTTTGTAGCGGGGATTACGATAGCGCCGATTTTATGGAGCGCCAGAATGCTGAACCAGAACTGATAGTGGCGCTTTAAGATAAGCATTACGCGGTCGCCCTTCTTGATGCCCAGGGATTCGAAGTAGTTTGCAGTCATGTTGCTGTACTTCTTCATATCCCTGAAGGTGAAGCGGTGTTCGCTCATGTCGTTACCGACCCACATCATAGCGAGCTTGTCGGGGTTCTTGTTTGCGATCTTGTCAACGCAGTCAAATGCGAAGTTGAAGTTATTTTCGTTCTTGAACTTGATTTCCTGAAGAACTCCGTTCTTATCAACCTTTGTCTTGATGAAGTGGTTTGCAACGGTATTTTCTTCGGAACGTACAACAGGGCGGATAACGGTAGGCTCAAAATCGCCCTCGTCAATTGCTTCGCCTGTTTCATCTGTCTTTACAACGAAAGCATAGATTTTACAGTCCTTGCCGCCCAGAGCAGTAAGAGCGTGGGGATAGGAGCTGTTGTAGTAGATGGTGTCGCCTTCGCTGAGAATTTCTTTTCTTCCGTTGATTTCAATGCAGAGCTTGCCCTTGATTACAACGTCGATTTCCTGACCGTCGTGGGAGCTGTATGCGGGTTCTGCATTGGCGGTATAGGGGATTGTAACATAGAAAGGTTCAACAACCTTGTTCTTGAAGCGGGGGGCAAGGTTATCGTAGATGAAACCTGTATCCTTTACAATACGCATACCCTCGCCTTTTCTTGTGACTGTGTAAAGGGAGAGGTTAGGGCTGTTACCCTCTAAAAGGTCCTTCATATCTACGCCGAAAATATCAGCGCACTTATAGATGAAGGTAAAACCGAAATCTGTTTCGCCCTCTTCGAGCTTTACATATTCGTCCAGGGTGACTTCTGCCTTTTCAGCCATTTCCTGCTGGGAATAGCCTGCAATTTCTCGCAGAGTACGGATTCTGTCTGCAACTTCTTTTAACTGGTAGCTCATATTATGCCATTCCTTTCTGCATGAGAGATGCTGGTCTCTCTGATGTTTTTGGGGCAAATAAAAAACGCCCCAAACAATTTCTTGTTTGAGACGAATAAGTAACTTATCCGCGGTACCACTCAAATTGCACATTTGTGCCACTCACAGGATTCCAACAAATCCCTTGCCTTAACGCGGCATCACGTGGAGCGTCTACGCAAAGCTTCGGGCTCCCGGCTCAGAAGTGATGGGTAATGATAACATCCGAATACCGCTTCTCAGCAACTGCGGCTCTCTGTGACTCATCTGAAATCTACCGTCTTCGTCATAGCTTTTAACTTATGTTTACATAATAGCATCATTTTTTCGATTTGTCAATACTTTTTTAAAAAAATTTTTCGACACGTTAAAGTGGTGCATCTGTAAAGATGAAAATGCCGGTTTTCCGAAAGGGAGCCCCTTTAGGCAATTCCCGCCTTTTATAAGAAATGCTTAATCCCGCAGTTGCAAACGGCGGGATTAAAAACTTCTATATGGCGGACACGCTAAAGGAAACCGGCATTTTTTTATAACGAATCAATATAATCGCACGCCGCCATTGCCGCAACTGCACCGTCTGCCGCCGCTGTGGCAACCTGACGGATTCTCTTCTTTCGACAGTCGCCTGCGGTGAAGATACCCTCTGCATTTGTTATGCAGCTTTCATCTGCATTAACATAGCCGTAGTCGTCAAGTGCGATAGTCTCCGCAAAAATCTCATTCTGGGGAATAAGACCGATTGCCACGAACATGCCGTCAAGGTCAATATCCGTAACTGTGCCGTCTGCGGATTTCTTTACGGTAATGCCTGTAAGGGTGTTTTCGCCCCTGAGGGCTTCAACGGTGGTGCCGAGGATAATTTCCACATTATCTCTTGCCATAAGCTGGGCGGAAAGCTTCTTTTCGCCTGTGAAGAAGTCAAGATTCTGTATTACATAAACCTTTTTTGCAAGATCAGAAAGAAGAATCGCTTCCTGTAATGCGGAGTTTCCGCCGCCGATAACGGCAACAATCTTACCTCCGTAGAATGCGCCGTCGCAAACGGCACAGAAGGAAATGCCTTCGCCTACGAACTGCTCTTCGCGGTCAAGTCCCAGCATACGGTGCTTTGCGCCTGTGGCAATAATTACCGCCTTTGCTTCAAATTCGCCGCTGTCGGTTACCACTGTCTTTGTATCGCCGTTGCGGATTCCTGTAACCTCAGCACATTCAACCTCTGCGCCCTGTTCAAGTACCTGTTCCACCAGTTTTTCGGCAAATTCATTGCCTGTTACCTGTAAAAAGCCAGGAATATTTTCAACCTTCGGGGAGTAGGTAATCTGACCTCCGAAGGTGCCCTTTTCGATTACCAGAACGGATTTATTCGCCCTGCGGGCATACAGGGCGGCGGTCAGTCCCGCAGGACCGCCGCCGATAATTATAATATCATACATATATATATAATCCCTTATCAGATGTTAAGCATTTTCTTGATGTCGGATACGCCTGAATACTTTTCAAAGCTTCCGTTTCTTACAACTACAAGTGTGGGAGCCTGCTTTACGCCGAACTGTTCCACCATGTCTGAGTGTTCGTTGGCAAGGAGCTTTTCATAGGGGAATTCAGCCTTGTCAAGGAGTGAGCATGCAATCTTACAGTTAGGGCAGGTTGATGTTGTGAAAAGGAAGTTGCCGTCTGCGCCTGCGGAAGAAGCTGCATTCAGGGAGTTTTCATCGGGATTCAGCACGCCTTCGTGTGTAAGCTTTGAATTGCCGATGTTGTAAACCTTACGGTCCTTGTATTCCTGAGCCTTACCGTCATTCCAGTTCTGGACAGGTCTGTAATAGCCTGTGATACGGCTGTAAACCTCTGTCTTTTCGCCGCAGTCGGGACAGGTGAAGTGTTCGCCTGCGATATATCCGTGATTCTTACATACGGAATATGTGGGAGAAAGTGTGTAGTAGGGAAGCTTGTAGTTTTCTGCAATCTTTCTGATGAGGTTGGCTGCAGCCTGCCAGTCGGGGAGCTTTTCGCCGAGGAATGCATGGAATACTGTACCCGATGTGTAGAGAGTCTGAAGCTCGTCCTGAATATCGAGAGCAGAGAAGATATCCTCTGTATAGCCTACGGGGAGGTGTGAGCTGTTTGTGTAGTAAGGTGTTTCATCATCAGTCTTTGCAGCTGTGATAATGTCGGGGTAACGCTTTACGTCATTCTTTGCAAGACGGAATGCTGTGGATTCAGCAGGTGTTGCTTCAAGGTTGTAAAGGTCGCCGTACATTTCCTGATAGTCGGAAAGTCTTTCGCGCATATGGTTGAGGACTTTCTTTGTGAATTCCTGTGTTTCCTTGTGTGTAAGGTCCTTCCTGAGCCACTTTGCGTTGAGACCGACTTCGTTCATGCCTACAAGGCCGATAGTGGAGAAGTGGTTGCTGAAGGTCTGGAGGTAACGTCTTGTATAAGGGTAGAGACCCTCTTCCATAAGCTTTGTAATGACACCTCTCTTAACTTTTAAGGAACGTGCGGAAATGTCCATAAGTCTGTCAAGGCGGGCATAGAAATCAGCCTCGTCAGTTGCAAGGTAAGCGATTCTGGGCATATTGATTGTAACAACGCCCACGGAGCCTGTGCTTTCGCCGCTTCCGAAGAAGCCGCCTGACTTTTTGCGGAGTTCTCTGAGGTCAAGTCTTAAACGGCAGCACATGGAACGTACATCGCTGGGTTCCATATCACTGTTGATATAGTTGGAGAAGTAGGGAGTACCGTACTTTGATGTCATCTCAAAAAGAAGCTTGTTGTTTTCAGTTTCGGACCAGTCAAAGTTTCTTGTGATAGAGTATGTGGGAATGGGGTACTGGAAGCCTCTGCCGTTAGCGTCACCTTCAATCATTACCTCGATAAACGCCTTGTTTACCATGTCCATTTCCTTCTGGCAGTCCTTGTACTTGAAGTTTGCTTCCTTACCGCCGATGATACAGTTGAGTTCTGCAAGGTCGGCAGGTACTACCCAGTCAAGAGTGATGTTGGAGAAAGGAGCCTGTGTACCCCAGCGGCTGGGAGTGTTTACGCCGTAGATGAAGGATTCGATGCACTTCTTTACCTGGTCGTAGGGGAGGTTGTCCGCCTTTACGAAGGGAGCAAGGTATGTATCAAAGGAGGAGAATGCCTGTGCGCCTGCCCACTCGTTCTGCATGATGCCCAGGAAGTTTACCATCTGGTTACAGAGTGTGGCAAGGTGCTTTGCGGGAGCGGAGGTGATTTTTCCGGGGATACCGCCGAGACCTTCCTGAATAAGCTGTTTTACGGACCAGCCTGCACAGTAGCCTGTAAGCATGGAAAGGTCGTGAATGTGAATATCCGCGTTTCTGTGTGCATTGCCGATTTCCTCGTCGTAGATTTCGGAAAGCCAGTAGTTAGCGGTGATAGCACCTGAGTTGCTTAAAATAAGACCGCCTACGGAATATGTAACGGTGGAGTTTTCCTTTACTCTCCAGTCGTTTACGTCGAGATAGTTGTTTACAATTTCCTTGTAGTCAAGTATTGTAGCATTAAGGTTACGGATTTTTTCTCTCTGCTTACGGTAGAGGATATATGCCTTTGCAACCTCGTCATAGCCTGCACGGCTGAGTACAGTTTCCACGCTGTCCTGTACCTTTTCGACAGAAATCATATCATCTACGATTTTGGGTTCGAAATCAGCAGTTACCTTTAATGCGAGAAAATCTATGATATCGGGATTATACTGTTTCTGGCAGGCGTTGAAAGCCTGAGTGATAGCTACGGAAATCTTGGATAAGTCGAAATCCACGATTTTACCGTCTCTTTTTACAACGTTATACATCTTTGTTGACCATTCCTTTCCAATTTAAAGTGTACTCCAAGTATAGCACATATGTTGTGCGTTGTCAATACCTAAACCACAATATGTTGTGGTTTAGGTAAAATATTTTTTTAAAAACGGGTAAGCATTGCTTACCCGTTTCCGGTTATTTCCCATTGTTATCGCATCAGCCGCCTCTTACCGCTGTGTCCGGCACGAATTCTGCGGCGGCGTTTTTCATTTTTTCCATCGTTTCCTTATCCGCGGGGTGAAGCCCGTCGGAAATAAGTCCGCCTGAATCTTCAAAGTACTGTAAAAAGTAGCGCTTTGCGCCCTTTATCCGTTCTGCGGCAGCGGCAATATCGGCGGCTGTATGTAATTCCTTTACAACAGTTGTCCGGAATTCATAATCCACCTTACCACTGAGAAGGAAATCAATGCTTTCCTCAATTTCCGACAGTATACTGTCATCGCTTCCTGCCGTCAGGGCATATTTTCCCATACAATTCTTTATATCCATAGCTACATAGTCAATAAGCCCGTCATTTACGAGAGATTTAAGCCTGTCGGGGAAGCTGCCGTTGGTGTCCAGCTTCACAGCGTAGCCCATTGCCTTTATTTTTCTGATAAAGTCGGATATACCATTATGTAAAAGAGGTTCGCCTCCTGTAATACATACTCCGTCAAGGAGTCCTCTGCGTTTTTCAAGGAATGAAATAATTTCTTCTTCGGAAAATTCCGCCTTGAAATTCTCTGTTACAAGCAGAGCATTATGACAGAAAGGACAACGGAAATTACAGCCGCCTGTAAATATGGTGCAGGCAACCTTTCCCGGGAAATCAAGCAGGGTCATTTTCTGAAAACCGCTTATTATCATACCCATCACTCCTTTTATAATAAGTATAGCACAACAGACCTGACAGTGCAATATGCAAAAGCCGCCTTACGGCGGCTTTTCGGGATTATTCTTCGCTGAACATATCCTTGCCTACACCGCAGAGAGGGCATTCAAAATCTTCGGGTAAATCCTCGAACTTTGTGCCGGGGGCGATTCCCAGTTCTGGTGCGCCTGCTTCTTCGTCATAAACCCAGCCGCAAGCATCGCATACATACTTTTTCATGGCAATTTCTCCTTTCATCAGTTTTCAATCGGTTCAAAATCAGCGACTCCGTGCTTACAGAGAGGGCAGATGAAATCATCGGGAAGCTCTCCCTCATGCACGTAACCGCATATCTTGCATACATAGCCTTTCTTTCCTTCGGTCTGAGGCTTCGGCTTTACGTTTTCGTGATAATAAGCATAGGTCATGCTCTTTTCGTTGTTGATTACCCTGGATTCCGTAACCTCGCAGATAAACATTCCGTGACTGCCTAAATCCACATACTGTTCAACCTTGAGAGACATGAAGGAATTGATATATCTGGGCAGGAATGCGAGGCCGTTATCGGAACGAAGAGGCTGACACTCTGAGAATTTATCCACGCTTCGTCCGCTCTGGAAGCCGAATTTCTCAAACACAGCAAAGGGTGCGTCAACAGTAAGACAGTTGATATTCATTTTTCCTGTCTGCTTTATTACATGATGAGAGTAATTCATTTTATTGATAGTAACAGCGATCCTGTTGGGGTTATCGGAAACCTGTGAAACGGTGTTTACTATAAGTCCGTTGTCCTTTTTACCGTCATTGGAGGTTACAACATACAGACCGTAGCCGATATTGTAAAGGGCGGTCAGATCATTCTTGTCAGCAGTTTCACCATGCTGCGCCTTATAATCCATGCACAATTCTTCTGCAAGAGCATTCAGCTGCGCGGAACTTTCCTCGTTAAGGGCAGAGAGGATTCTTACAGTATTTTCTGTAAATTTAATATTCTTGCTCTTTGCGAACATTTCCTTCATAACCTTTGCGGCAAGGGGAGCCCAGCTGCCGTTTTCGATAAATGCAACAGTTCTGTTCTGGAAATTTCTTTCGGTAAGGTGGTTAATGAACTCGCGCATGAAGGGGAAGATTTCCGCATTGTAGGTAGTTGTCGCGAGAACAAGTTTTCCGTATCTGAATGCGTCCTCAACAGCCTCCGCCATATCACAGCGCGCAAGGTCGTTTACCACAACCTTCGGACATCCGTTTGCCCTGAGCTTTTCAGCAAGCTGCATAACGGCATTCTTTGTATTGCCGTAAACAGAGGTATAGGCGATAACGATACCCTCTGTTTCAACATCATAGCTGGACCATGTGTTGTAAAGACCAAGGTAATATCCGAGGTTTTCGGAAAGCACGGGACCGTGGAGAGGGCAGATAGTCTGAATGTCAAGACCTGCCGCCTTTTTGAGGAGTGCCTGTACCTGTGCACCGTACTTGCCTACTATACCAATATAGTATCTGCGTGCTTCGCAGGCCCATTCTTCTTCAACATCAAGTGCGCCGAACTTTCCGAAGCCGTCGGCGGAGAAAAGAACCTTATCCTTGCTGTCGTAGGTTACGATAACTTCAGGCCAGTGAACCATAGGCGCAGTTACAAAGGTAAGGGTGTGACTGCCAAGAGAAAGAGTGTCACCTTCGCCTACAACAACAGCCTTATCCGAGAGGTCAATTCCGAAAAACTGCTTCATCATTGCAAATGCCTTTGCGGAGGAAACAATTTTTGCTTCGGGATAGGTTTTTACAAAGTTCATAATGTTTGCGGAGTGATCGGGCTCCATATGCTGAACAACCAGATAATCAGGCTTTCTGTCGCCCAGAGTGTTCTGGATATTATCCAGCCACTGATGTGTGAAGTTTGCATCAACAGTGTCCATAATTGCAATTTTATCGTCGATAATTGCATAAGAGTTGTATGCCATGCCGTTTGGAACAATGTACTGCCCCTCAAAAAGGTCAATGTCGTGGTCGTTTACGCCAATGTATCTGATATCGTCTGTAATTTTCATCTGAATCCTCCTTTTATATTAAGAATGCCTTATTTTTTATAAAATAAACCTGTAATACTGAATTTTATCAGTGATTTCCGCAGCTGTGCGAACCGCAGGTGTGTCCTTCGCCGTGACCATGGTGACTGCACTTTATATCGGGATTGAAGGCGAGAGAGCCGTTAAGATAAGCATTAACCGCTTCGTCAGTATCTCCGCTTACACCGCCGAAAAGCTTTATTCCTGCTTCTGCAAGGGCAGTCTGTGCGCCGCCGCCAATGCCGCCGCAGATAACGATGTCAACTTTATTTAATGCAAGAAAGCCTGCCAGAGCGCTGTGGCCGCTGCCCATAGTGAAAAGAATCTGCTGATTGGTGATTTCTCCGTTTTCGATGTCATACACCTTGAACTGTTCGGTGTGACCGAAATGCTGAAAAATCTGACCGTTTTCGTAAGTGACTGCTATTCTCATAATGTCTGTTCCTTTCGTGGTAATATTCTTTGATTTTTTTGAACATCGAAGCTTTCTGCAACTATCTCCGCAGATTTCCGTACCTCCGCCGCAGATTCTGTAATTTCCTCCGCATACTGTCAGGGATTTGCCGTTAACGATAGCGTCGGCAATCTTGTTACGTGCACAGTTGTAAACCTCTGTAAGAGTTGTGCGGGCAACTTCCATGCGTTCGGCCGCTTCATTATGGGTAAACTGCATTAAATCCACAAGTCTGATTGCTTCAAATTCGTCGTAGGTAAGGGAAATTTCGCCATGATTAGGAATACCGTCAGGTGAAAAAAGTATATAGTCAGGCTCTGTGCATACCTTTCGGCAGCGCTGGGGTCTTGCCATATTTACCCACCTCCGTTTCCGTCTATGGTCGATTATAACATATTTTTTATGATTTGTAAAGGGGGTAAATGAAAATTATTGAAAAATTTTTTTCTGTATGATATAATAAGCTGAAAAAGGAGAGCGTGCATGAAAAACAGACTTTATATTATCGAGGGTCTCCCATGTTCGGGAAAGAGTACAACCTCGGCTTTTGTTGCTGAAACTCTGAAACAAAAGTACAATGTGTGTTACGTTGATGAAGGAAGCGGCAATCATCCTGCGGATTATGAATTTCACAGCTTTTTAGCTGAAAGTGATATAAAGAATTTTACCGAAGAAGAGCAGAAACGGATTTTTGCTGTTTCCGGGAAAAACAGTCACGGTTCAATAGTACCCCTTTCTCAGTTCGGCGGTGAGTTGTTCGACAAGCTCCTGCTACATAAGATATACGACTTTCTCCCGTGGGAAAAAGAAAAGCCTGTTATGCTGGAAAAATGGCGTGAATTTGTCGGGACAGCGGACGAGGATACAACCTATGTGTTCAACTGCGTATTGCTTCAGAATCCTATGTGCGAAACTATGATGCGATTTGGTTTTGAGGAAAGCGTATCACAGGCTTATATCAATGAAATCGCAGAAATTACTGAACCTCTCAGTCCAGTGATTATTTATCTGAAAAATGACGATATACGGGAGTGCGTTGAGAGAACATCAGCAGAGCGCGAAGGCTGGCTTGAAGCGGTTATCGACTACCACATAAACGGCGGATACGGAAAAAGTATAAACGCAAAGGGATTTGACGGATATATAAATTGTCTTGAAGAGAGACAGAGAAGAGAGCTTCGTGTTCTGTCAGCGCTTGATGTAAAAAGTCTTGTGCTGGAAAATGCCCATAGGGACTGGAATAAGGCTTATGAAGCAATAAGGTTGTTTCTGGACTGACCCTTCAGCTTACAGCACAAAAAGTCGGGCAAAAATGTTAGCTTCATGTTAGAATATGATTACAGCAGAAACGAAAGGAAGTGCACGGATGAGCGACTGGACAGAGGGCATACAGAATGCCATACAGTACATCGAAGATAATCTGACGGAAGAACTGGATATATCGGATATTGCCGCAAGGGCATACGTTTCGCCCTTCTATTTTCAGAAAATATTCAGCGTTTTATGCGGCTTTACCGTTGGTGAATATATCCGTAACAGGCGGCTTACCCTTGCGGCTGAGGAATTGTCGTCGTCGGATATGAAGGTGATTGAAGCCGCTGTAAAGTACGGCTATGATTCCCCTGACAGCTTCGCACGTGCATTTACAAAATTTCACGGGATTACCCCTTCTGCTGCAAAGGAAAAGGGTGCGGCAATAAAAAGCTTTGCGCCTGTAAGAATAAAACTGACATTGGAGGGCGGTACTATGATTGAGTACAGAATTGTTGAAAAAGCGGCATTTACCATTATGGGCAAATGCAGGAAGTTCAATACGGAGACATCCTACACAGAAATTCCCTTGTTCTGGCAGGAGCATTATCAGAATGGCGGCGGAGAAATCATCAAGGGCGTATTCGGTGCCTGTGTCGACAGTGACGGAAAGGAATTTGACTATTATATTGCGGATCTTTATATTCCCGCTTTTGAGGTGCCTGAAGGATGTGAAACCAGAACTTTTCCCGCAGGTTCATGGGCGGTATTTCCCTACCGCGGCGAATGTCCCAAGTCACTTCAGGATGTAAATACGAAAATCTGGAGTGAATGGCTTCCGAACTGCAAGGAATACGAACTTGCAGGCAATTACAATCTTGAGGTTTACTTAGATAAAATGTATGGTGAAATCTGGGTGCCTGTAAGAAAGAAATAATAAAAACTCCCCGTATCCTGTGATACGGGGAACGTTTGTTTTTACATGCCCTTGGGCCTTCTTTTGTGTCTTGCTTTATCAGTATACATCATTCTGTCGGCGCGTTCGATGAGTTCTTCGATACTCTGTACATCGTCAAGCGGCGAACAGCTGAGTCCCACGCTTGCAGAAACTCTGTATGGTTTTCCCGAGGAATCGTTCAGCATATTGAGCATAAAGACAAAGCTTTCACGGAACAATTGTGATTTTTCTTCGCTGTCACCGCTGCCGATCATTGCCACAACAAATTCATCTCCGCCGAAACGTGAACAGATAATTCGCTCATCAACAGCTTCCGCCGCTCTGGTCAGCGCCTCGGCGGTCATTCTGAGAGCCTCGTCTCCCTCACTGTGTCCGAAATTGTCATTTATGAATTTCATATCGTTAAGGTCGACCGAAGCAATGAATACATCCATATTATCGGAATTTCCTGCTGCAAAAGTGCTGCTGAAATTCTTGTAGAAGCCATATCGGTTGTAGATTCTGGTAAGCTGGTCGTGGGTGAACATAAACTCCATTTTTCTGTTCAGTGCGCTCATATGCTCGTGGAGTCGTACCGTTTCAAGACAGCGGTTCAGCATCATATTATAAGTGTAAAGCTGCTTGAAATATATATCGGAGTACACATAATAGCTTGTGAAATAACCGAATATGAATTTAGGAGTATACAAAGAGGTTATTACAATAGTATTGTTGCCCGGAATTGAGTGCTGAAATTCAGGAAGAATAATCTCAGGTGAAAAAACCTCGCCCTCAACATGTCGTATGTCGTTGTCAACACAGGCAAGAAGAACCGTAAGCTTTTCAGGGAAGCTGTTCTGCAATGAACGGGCAGACTCATCGTTTTCTTTATCCGCATAGTTGGAGAACTGGTCGGAAATACACAGGAAAGTTCCACCGAATGAATATTCGTTAAGTACATTACGGGCGTTTTCTATGGTCGGGTCAATTGCAATTTCATTGCTCATGCAGTTCATTCGTTCTTCGTGACCTCTTACATAGTCATAGTTCTTGATAAATTCCGTAAAAAGAGTGCTGCTTTCTTTAAAACTGTCGGGGTTGCAGCCGCAGCTGCCTGAAAAAACAGGTGTGTAGGAAAGCTCGGTACTATATGGTTTCAAGTCAGGGTTTTTCCTGATTTCATCAACAATCCGGATGGTTGTATCGGCAAGCTCATTATAATCACGCTTTGCAGTGGTGAGTCTTGGGATATGGAATTTTTCGAGCTCAGCACCATCAAATCCTGTTACGATAACATCGTCCGGAACACTGTATCCTTTTTCGGAAAGCTTACTGCAGACAGCCATTGCCATAGCGTCATTGGCGCATACAAAGGCATCCGGAAGCTCTTCGCCGCTTGCAAAGAAATTATCCATTGCGACACGGGCAGGGTAATCCCAGAATTCGCCGTACATAATGTCGTTTTCGTTCAGAGTAAGACCGTGTTTCGCCATAACCTCCGCACAGCTGTCGATTCTTGTCTGAGTAAAATCATTTCCCTTTATGCCTGCCATATGTTTGATTTTCCTGCAGTTATGTACGGTGATTACATGTTCCACAAGTTTGCTGAAAGCTTCGCCGTAACCGAAAGAAATAAAAAACGTATTGTCAAAAGGTATATCTATTGAAATAACGGGTATTCCGCGCTCTGAGCAGTTATGGCATATTCCCCTGAATATATCATTCTGATGTTCATCGCTCTGATAAACGATCATTACATCAAGGGTATCATAGCTTATTGCGTCAAAAATTGAAGCAGCATTTGAACTGTCAGATATGAGAGAAGATATATCGTCAAAGCAGTGATAAATAAGAAGAAGGCAGTCATCGCGCTTTTCTATTCTGCTTACAAGGCAGTCAAGAAAGGTTTTAATTGGATCCTTATGCATCGCCATACAGCAGAATCCGATTGTAAAACGGTTATGAAGCATATTGATACCTCCGTCTGTTATATATAAATAATTATACCATATACTCAGCCAAAAAAGCAAGAGCAGTAATTATAAAAAATGACGAAAAAATATGTTTAAAATGCCGAAACACAGTGGGCGGAATCTGCTTGCATATCCGGTCAGACCGTGATATAATATTACATAAGGACGGAAAAGTTTTCCGTGCTAAAAAATATCAGGAGGATTTTCCCATGAATTCAATCAGAAAGTACATTGCAGAATTTATCGGTACATTTGTGCTGGTACTTTTTGCATGCGGAACTGCTGCAATGACAGGCTGTTCCACCACATCATTTGACACAGCATATCTCCTTACAGCGCTTGCTTTCGGTCTTGTAATCGTAGCAATGGCTTACTCTATCGGTAATGTTTCAGGCTGCCACATCAACCCTGCCGTTTCCATTGCAATGCTTATCAGCGGCAAGATGAACGTAAAGGATTTTGTCGGCTATGTTGTTTCCCAGTTCCTTGGTGCTATTGCAGGTGCCGGCGTTCTTATGGCAATTATCGGAACCGAAAAGGGTCTCGGCGCAAACGGCCTTTTTGAAGGCGACGTTATGAAGTCCCTTATTGTAGAGGTTATTCTTACTTTTGTCTTTGTATTAGCTATTCTCGGCGTTACATCAAAGGTTGAAAACGGTAAGGTTGCAGGTCTTGTAATCGGTCTTACACTTACTCTTGTACACATTTTCGGCATTGCTTTCACAGGAACTTCCGTAAACCCTGCAAGAAGCTTCGGTCCTGCTTTATTTGTAGGCGGTGATGCTCTTGCAAACGTATGGGTATTCATTGTTGCTCCCCTTATCGGCGGCGCACTTGCTGCGGTTGCTTACAAGGCACTTGACAAGGCTGAATAATTTCCTGTGTCATAAAATTAATCCTGCAGCCGATGCAGGGCAATAGAAATGTTCAATCCCGCCGTTTTATAACGGCGGGATTGATTCTTTACTGAAAACATCTGCGAAGATCATTATTCTGACTGAGGAATTGTCTGGTTACGTGAAATGCGCTTCAGAACAAAAAGAACGCCTATGGTGATTGCAGCTCCGATAATCAGGCAGATTACAGGATTTCTGACAAGACTTGCAGCAATATACATCACAAAGGAAATCACCGCTACGCACATTGAGTAGGGAAGCTGTGTGGTGACATGCTTTACATGGTTGCATTTTGCGCCTGCCGACGCCATTATCGTTGTGTCGGAAATGGGAGAGCAATGGTCGCCGCATACCGAGCCTGCCATACATGCGGAAATGGAAATTATCATCATTGTATGGTCAATATTCTGGAAAACACTTACAACAATAGGGATAAGAATTCCGAAAGTTCCCCATGATGTTCCTGTTGCAAAGGAAATGAGAGCGGCAATTACAAATATAATTGCGGGAAGCAGGAACTGTAAATCCACAACGTACTGTTTTACTACGCTTTCTACGAACAAGCCTGCGCCGAGACTGTCTGTCATTGCCTTCAGAGTCCATGCGAAGGTAAGGATAAGTATTGCGGGAACCATGGACCTGAAGCCTTCGGGTAAGCATTCCATGCAGGATTTGAAGCTGATGACACCTCTTATAAGATATACAATAACTGTAAGTACAAGGGCGATAAGCGAACCGATTACAAGTCCGATTGAAGCGGAGCAGTTTGCAAACGCCTGGATGAAATCAGTGCCTTCAAAGAATCCGCCTGTATAGATCATGCCGAAGATACAGCAGATTATAAGGGTCACAATGGGGAATATGAGGTCAAAAACTGAACCCTTGCTCTTTTCGTTTACTGCGTCTGATGTGTTTGCTTCTTCATCGCCGCCGTTGAGTCCTGACATTGCAAACTTCTCGTATTTTGTCATTGAGCCGAAGTCAATCTTCATGATTACAACGCCGAACATAAACAGAATTGTAAAAAGAGCGTAAAAATTATAAGGAATGGCACTTACGAAAAGGGAAAATCCGTCTTCGCCTTCTACAAATCCCGTAACTGCTGCCGCCCATGAGGAAATGGGTGCGATAATACATATGGGAGCAGCTGTAGAGTCTATGAGATATGACAACTTTGACGCGGATATCCTGTGCTTTACTGCAACAGGCTTCATTACACTGCCGACTGTGAGGCAGTTGAAATAGTCGTCTATGAAAATAAGTATGCCGAGAATTATTGTCGCAATCTGTGCGCCTACACGGCTTCTGATGTGCTTTTTCGCCCATTCTCCGAAAGCAGATGAGCCGCCTGCTTTATTCATAAGACAGACCATAGTGCCCAGAATTACGAGGAATATCAGAATTCCCACATTATCCGACTTGGACAGAACTTTTATAAAGCCTTCATTTATTATGTGATTCATTGTCACTTCGGGGTTAAAGCCTGCAAAAAACAGAGCCCCTATAAGTATTCCTACAAAAAGCGAACTGTAGACCTCCTTTGATATAAGCGCCAGTAAAATAGCTACCAAAGGCGGTATCAACGACCAGAATGTTGCGTACATATTTTCTTGTCCTTTCAGATAATTTATATACAGTTTAGCAAACATGACATAATTTGTCAAGATTCTGTAAAATTTTTATACAATATATCAAAAACATTAGAGCTGCATCAGAGATAATATCTGTATACGAAGTCCTTGTTGCCAATCTGTTTTTCTGTATTGCAAACAGACCGGTGAATGTGGTATAATAACCTTGGAATGAGGTGTATTTATGAGTAAAAAATCCGGATTATGTCAGCTTCCGACTCCTTTTGAATCGGACAGTACCCGCAGCTGGGAGGAATACCCCAGACCACAGATGAAAAGAAAATCATATATATCGCTGTGCGGTGAGTGGGATTTATCGGTGCTGAAAAACGGGCAGGAAGCACCTTTAGGGAAAATCACCGTTCCATACCCTCCCGAATCACGTATTTCGGGCATAAACAGACCTCTTGCAAAAGACGAGCAGTATGTTTATGAGAAAAAATTCATTTTGTCCGATGATTTCAACAAAGGTCATGTAATTCTGCATTTCGGTGCAGTTGATTGCTTTGCTGATGTAAGAGTAAACGGAACACCTGTAGGCGGACATAACGGCGGATATCTGCCTTTTTCGTTCAATATAACGAAGCACGTACAAGCAGGCGAAAACCTTATAGAGGTATATGTTACAGATAAGTTAAATACCGATTATCCTTACGGGAAACAGCGTTATAAAAGGGGCGGAATGTGGTACACGTCTATAAGCGGAATATGGCAGGCGGTATGGCTGGAAAGTATGGCAGATGATTATTTTGTTTCCCTGAAGCTTACTCCCGCACATGACAGCATAACTATTGAAACCGTAGGCGGAAGAGAAGAAAAAACTGCCGTTATTCATACGGAAAACGGTGATATTACTCACAAATGGACAGGGGACAGCACTACTGTAAAAATTCCCGGACCGAAGCTGTGGACGCCCGAAAGCCCTTATCTTTATGAGTTTACACTGACAGACGGCGTTGATGAAATTGAATCCTATTTCGCTCTTCGCACCATAGATATACAGCAGAAAAACGGTAAATCCTACATCTGCCTTAACGGCAAGCCTTACTTTTTCCACGGACTTTTAGACCAGGGGTATTTCAGTGACGGAATCTACACCCCCGCAACCCCAGCAGGCTATGAATACGACATTCTCACAATGAAAAAGCTGGGATTCAATATGCTTCGGAAGCATATCAAGATTGAGTCTGATCTGTTCTATTACTATTGCGATAAATACGGTATGATAGTCTTTCAGGATATGGTGAACAGCGGAAGGTATAATTTTCTCATTGATACCGCTCTGCCTACAATCGGAATACGAAAGGGAATAAAACACCACGCTTCAAGGCTCCGCAGATACTTTTTTGAAGCTTGCTGTAAAAAAACAGTAAATCACCTTTATAACCACCCCTGCGTGTGTTATTACACTATTTTCAATGAGGGCTGGGGACAGTATGATGCAGACCGTATTTATGCGGAGATGAAAAAGCTCGATCCTACCCGTGTGTGGGACGCAACTTCAGGCTGGTTCAAAGAGAAGCTCAGCGATGTGGACAGTGAGCATATATATTTTAAGAAGATCAAGCTGAAAGCACGTCCTGAAAGACCGCTCGTATTGTCTGAATTCGGCGGTTATTCCTGCAAAATCGAAAATCACAGCTTTAATCTTGATGAAAACTATGGCTACCGTACTTACGAAACTGCCGGGGAATTTCAGAAGGGACTTACAGAGCTGTATGAAAACGAGATAATTCCCGCAATAAGGAGCGGGCTGTGTGCTTCTGTGCTGACACAGCTGAGTGACGTCGAGGATGAAACCAACGGTCTTGTAACCTACGACAGACAGGTTGTCAAGGTTGAGGAACAGGCAATGGCGGATATTTACGCAGAAATACGTAAAGTTTTTTCTGAAAGTGCGGATTGACAAGGTGCAGTAAAAATATTAAAAAATTTGTAAAAATATCTTGACAAACTGCCCTGTGAGTATTAAAATTATAAAGGATAATTCCATCAACAAAGAAAGGAACATAAAACTATGGAAAAGATGTATACAGGCAAGACAAAGGACGTTTACAAGCTTGAAAACGGCAACGTAATGCTCAAGTTCAAGGACGACTGCACAGGTAAGGACGGCGTATTCGATCCCGGCGAAAACACAGTTGGTTTAACAATCGACGGTATCGGCAAGGCTAACCTCCAGACTTCAGTTTACTATTTTGAAATGCTCAAGGAAGCAGGCGTAAAGACACATTATGTAAGCGCTGACGTTGAAAACGCTACTATGGAAGTTCTTCCCGCAACTGTTTTCGGTCACGGCCTTGAAGTAATCTGCAGACTTGTTGCAACAGGCAGCTTTATCCGCAGATACGGCGAATATATGAAGGACGGCACACCTATCGAAGGTGGTTATGTTGAATGTACTTTCAAGAATGACGAAAAGGGCGATCCCCTGGTAACAAGTGAAGGTCTTGCAGTTCTTGGTGTTATGACTCCCGAAATGTTTGAAAGCATGAAGGAACAGACATTAAAGATTACAAAGGTAGTTGCTGATGACCTCAAGAAGATCGGTCTTGACCTCTGGGATATCAAGTTTGAATTCGGTTACAACAACGGTGAAGTTATCCTTATCGACGAAATCGCTTCCGGTAACATGCGTGTATACAAGGGCGATACAATCGTTGATCCCGTTGAGCTTACAAAGCTTATCTTAAATCGCTGATTACAATTTAAAATAATGAAAAACTCCCGTTTCGTAAAAGAAACGGGAGTTTTTTTAAAACTGTAAACCAATTTTAACAATTTAAGTCAAAAATAAGTGCTTGCGCTTTACTTTTTTACGCTGTATAATAAGAGCATAGAAACAAGACGAGGTAGAAATATGAAAACATCAAATCTTAAAAAATTAAGAAAATCCGCAAGATTTACGCAGGAGCAGGTTGCGGAAAAACTGAATGTTTCCCGTCAGTCGGTAGCCAAGTGGGAATCAGGTGAATCTCTTCCCGATATAGATAACTGTATCATGCTTTCAAGACTTTATAATGTTACGATTGATGACCTTGTAGGCTACGCAAAGGACGAAAAGAATGACGCTCCCAGCGGAAAGCATATGTTCGGTGTTGTGAAAATTGATAACAAGAACCGCATTGTATTACCCGAAAAGGCTTTGAGCGTCTTTGAACTCAAGGCGGGTGACAAGTTTCTTTTAATGGGAGACGAAGATCGGGGGCTGGCAATGGTGAAGCTTAACAGCTTTCTTGCGGCAACTGCCGAAATAATGAAGGTAATTCAGGAAACCGACACTGATGTCGACGAGGAGGAAAAGTAATGTACGCGGCAGAAATAAAGAATCTGAGGAAGGAATATAAAAAGGTAACTGCTGTAAAGGATGTTTCGTTGAACATCGAGGACGGTGAAATCATTTCTCTTTTAGGCATGAACGGCGCAGGTAAGACTACTGTTATAAAAATGCTGTCCTGCCTTACAAAACCTACATCAGGTGAAGCGTTCATTTATGGAAAAAGTGTGATAAATGAGCCTGCGCAGGTAAAACAGCTTATCGGAATTTCTCCTCAGGAAAACTCCGCGGCGGCAAAGCTTACAGTTGAAGAAAATTTACGGTTTATGTGCGGAATTTACGGTATAGATAAGGCCAAAACCGAAGAAAATGTTGAAAGAATCATAAAGCAGTTTTCTCTTGAAGAATACCGCGGCCGTCTTGCAGGAAAATTATCAGGCGGCTGGCAGAAAAGACTCAGTATCGCAATGGCGCTTATCACTGAACCGAAAATCCTGTTCCTGGACGAGCCTACACTGGGTCTTGACGTTATGGCGAGACGTGAATTGTGGAAGATTATCGAGAATCTCAAAGGCAGAATGACAATAATTGTCACGACACATTACCTTGAAGAATCCGAGCATCTTGCGGACAGGATTGTAATAATGAAAGAGGGCGATATCAGGGCTCTCGGAACTTTGGATGAGCTCCGCGCCCTTACAGGCGAAGAAAAGCTCGAGGAAATATTCCTTAAAATTTCAGCGGAGGAGGTAAAGTAAAATGAAAAGTGTTGTTTTTGCAGGGCGCAATTTTAAGGAACTTGTACGTGATCCGCTGAGCTGGATTTTCTGTCTGGGATTTCCTATTGTAATGCTTATCGTTATGACTGTAATCAACGAAAGCATCCCCGCTGAAGCAGGCATGACCCTGTTTGAAACAGAGAGCCTTGCCCCCGGGATTATGATATTCGGTCTTACATTTGTAATGCTGTTCGCCTGCCTGCTTGTTTCAGGGGACAGGGGCGAAGCGTTCTTACTGCGTATCTTTACATCACCTATGAAATCCTCCGATTATATAATGGGTTATATTCTTCCCCTTGTTGTTCTCAGCTTCGGACAGGCGGTTATAACTCTTATTGCTTCCCTTATTGTTGCGGCAATCGGCGGCACAAGCCTTGATATCCCGGATATGCTGTTCTCTGTGGTTACGGCAATCCCCTCAATGCTTATGTTCATAGGATTCGGACTTTTATTCGGTACACTTTTCAATAAGAATGCCGCACCCGGTCTTTCCAGTATTATTATCAGCTTTTCGGGGATGTTGGGCGGAATCTGGATGGATATTGATGCTATCGGCGGTACTTTAGCCGATATCTGCAAGGCTCTTCCGTTCTATCATTGTGTAAAGTCTGCAAGACTTGCATTCGGCGGAGATTTTGCAGGAAGCCTTATAGAATCGGGCATTGTGCTTATCTGGGCGGTTGTAGTAGTTACAGTTTCAATTCTGGTATTTAAAAAGAAAATGAGATTTTAATTATGAGATATAAAAATATTATAAAAGGGCGTTTTATTGAACGCCCGAACCGTTTTATAGCGAAAGTGGAAATAAACGGCGTAACTGAAACGGTACATGTTAAGAATACAGGAAGATGCAGGGAGCTTTTAACAGACGGGTGTACCGTATATCTGGAGAAATCCGGTAATCCTGAGCGCAGGACAAAGTATGACCTTGTGGTTGTCGAAAAGCAAAGGGGCGGAAAACCGGATCTGATGGTAAATATGGATTCTCAGATACCCAATGCCGTCATCGAAGAATGGTTAAAAAAGGGCAATATCTTTTCAGAAAATGCAGTTATCCGCCGCGAGGTAAAATACGGGGATTCACGCTTTGATTTTTATATTGAGGATGGGACCCGAAAGGCATTTCTGGAAGTAAAGGGAGTTACCCTTGAAAATGATGGTGTTGCAAAGTTTCCCGATGCACCTACCGAACGTGGAATAAAGCATATAAACGAGCTGGTGAAGTGTCTGGCTGACGGCTATGAAGCGTACATCCTGTTTGTGGTACAGATGAAGGAGATTTCCCTTTTTATGCCCAATTATGAAACCCATCCCGAGTTCGGAAAAGCGCTCCGGGAAGCGGAGAAGGCAGGTGTGAAAATTATCGCCATGGACTGCAACGTAACGGCGGAGTCCATTGAGATAGATTCGCAGGTTGAAATTAAACTTAAATAAGGAAAAAGCTGACAGTTTTTACTGTCAGCTTTTTTATCAGAACATATTGTTTCTTATCTCCTTTGCCGCATATCTGCCCTCTAAAATCTGTCCGGGTACATCCGGGTGGAGACCGTCCATCAGATATCTTCCTGCACCGCCGATAACTTCAAATTTTTCGCAGATGCCGCACTCGCTGAAGCAGTCGATAATCTGTGCGCCCATAGCTTTTGCAACAGGCTTCATAACTGTTTCAATCTGCTTTCTGATTTTTTCATTATGCTCGGGAGTTGCGGTCTGGATAGGAGTTAAAACGAACACTCTTGCGAGGGGAAACTCCTCCATAATTCTCTGCAAGCACCAGCGTATTGCACCCGCCTCATTGAAAACATTCACATTTTCGAGAGTTTTGCCTATAAGTGCAGTTTCAGCATCACCGAGGCAGTTTATGTCATCGTTTGTGCCCATGGCAAATGCAAAAATATCGGGTACAGGTGCAAGTCCGTTCTTTACATCGGATATGTACTTTTCGGTGTGGCAGATTGCACAGTTGTTCGCACGCTTCTGAAGTTCCTCAAGGTCATCTGTTTCCAGCCAACCGTCGCTGAATCCTGCAAAATCAGGGTCATTGTAGCTCTGGGTTGTTACCGAGCCCTTCTCGCAGGTCAGGGTTCTTTTATACCATACTGCACTGCCGATTGCAACATTATAATGAGAAGCAAGTCCCAGTTCATTGAAAACCTGCCATGACCACTGTTTTTTTGCGGTGATACTGTCGCCGTCAACGCCGAAATTAAGCTTTGAAAAATCCATATTTAAACCATCCTGAATTATTTTTTTAAAAACCACTAATATTATATCACTTTTAACCGTTTAAGTCAACATTACCCACCGTATGCGGTGCTGTAAAGCCTGGTATAGATTCCGTCCTTTGCCAGTAATTCCTCGTGTGTGCCCTGCTCCTCGATTCCGTTGTCGGTAAGGACGAGGATAAGGTCGGCATTTCTGATTGTGCTGAGTCTGTGGGCTACGGTAAAGGTGGTTCTGCCCTTTGCAAGCCGTTCAAGGGACTGCTGGACAATGTGTTCGCGCTCGTTGTCCAGTGCTGAGGTTGCTTCGTCAAGAATCAGCACGGGAGGATTTTTCAGGAATACTCTCGCAATAGAGATTCTCTGCTTCTGACCACCTGAAAGCTTTATACCACGCTCGCCTACATAGGTGTCGTAGCCGTCGGGGAGGGAACGTATGAACTCATCTGCGCCTGCAAGTCTTGCCGCTTCTTCAATCTGTTCCCTTGCGGCACTTTCACAGCCGTAAGAAATGTTTTCGAGTACCGTACCGCTGAAAAGGTAAACGTCCTGCTGTACTACGCCGATATTTTCACGGAGAGATTTTGCTGTTACATCACGGATATCCATGCCGTCAATAGTGATTTTTCCCTTTGTTACATCATAGAAACGGGGGATAAGGTTGCAAAGGGTAGTTTTGCCGCCGCCTGAATGTCCTGCGAGAGCTACATGAAAGCCTGCTTTTATATCCAGATTTATATCCGACAGCACCATTGCGTTGTCGTCAGAATAATGGAATGCCACATTTTCGAATTTAATGTCACCCTTTACATTTTCAAGGTCAGGCGCGTTTTCCTTATCCTTGATGTCAGGGTCCTCATCCATAATTTCAAAGAAGCGGTCAATACCTGTCATACCGCGCTGGAACTGTTCGGTAAATTCAACGATCCTGCGGACGGATGCAATAAGAGTGGATACGTAAAGGAGATACGCCGTAAGGTCGGCAGGGGTGATGTCGCCTTTCATCATAAAATAACTGCCGAGGGCGACAACCAGTATATACATAAGCCCGTCAAAGGCACGTGTGAGGCAATGGAACTGTCCCATATAACGGTAACTCTGCTTTTTTATGGACAGGAACTCGCGGTTGCTTTCCTCGAACTTTTCGATTTCCTTGTTTTCTCTTGCAAAGGATTTTACCACACGGATACCGAGGAGGCAATCCTCTGTTCTTGCATTGATTTCACCCAACTGGGAGCGCTGTCTGCGGAAAACCTCACGCATACGGTGGTTGAACTTCGCGGAAATCAGCACCATAAGCGGAATTGAAGCGAACATTATAATTGTCAGCGGAACATTCATTGTGCAGAGAATTGCAAAGGAGAAAACGATTTTCAGACCTGCAATAAAGAATTCTTCAGGGCAGTGGTGCGAAAATTCCGTTACATCAAAAAGGTCGGAGGTGATACGCGCCATAATCTGACCGATTTTTGTATTGCTGTAATAGGAGAAGGACAGCTTCTGCAGGTGCGCGAATAAATCCGAACGCATATCTGTTTCAATTTTTGCGCCTGTGATATGTCCCACGCTGCTCATAAAGTAATATGCGCCACAGTCGATAAGTCGCAGCACAGTATAGAGGAGTGCCACTTTCAGTATTATTTCAACCGTAAGACTCTGGGGAGAATTTATGCCCATATCCGTGAGGAAACGCACAATAAGAGGCAGTACGATTTCACAGACAGAGGTGATTCCCGCACACAGAAGGTCGAGGATTATAAGCGGAACGTATTTTTTATAATAGGGAAGAAATCTTCTGAGATTTCCGGTTTTGCTTTTCATCTGAATCAGTCCTTTCAAAGAAATATTATAGCACTGACAGCAGTTTTTTTCAAGTGGCAGATTATCTGTTTTTGTTGACAAATGCATATATTGTGGTTATAATGAATGAAACAACTCAAAGAAAGGAATTCGCCATGAAGAATTTAAAGAAAATGACAGCAATGCTGCTGGCTGCCTGCACAATGCTTACAGCCTGCACAGGAAATACAGCTCCTGCAGACACAACTGCAGGCGATAACGTTACAGAGGATACACCGGTATCCGAAGAAGTGACTGCTCCTGCAACAGCTGATGTCAACATATATATCGAGGACGGTACTTTCAAGCTTGCAGACGAAGAAATCTGGCTTACGGGCATGAATGCTCCCTGGCAGTCATGGAACGATTTTGGCGGCAGATACAACGAGGAATACTGGAGCGAGGTTTTCAGCATGATGCATGAGGACGGCTTCAATTCCTGCCGTATCTGGATTACCTGCAGCGGTGAAGTAGGCATAAATATTGACGAAAACGGTTATGTATCGGGTGCTACAGACCAGCACTGGGAGGATCTCGATTCACTTTTTTCTCTTGCTGCTGAAAATGAAATCTACATAATGGCCACCCTTATGTCCTTTGACCATTTCAAGGACAGCTACCGCACCTATGAAAGATGGCGTGCGTGGCTTCAGAGTACCGAAAATATCGACAGCTACATAGACAACTATGTTGTTCCGTTCTGTCAGCGCTATGACGACAACGACTATGTATGGAGCGTTGACCTTATGAATGAGCCTGACTGGGTTTATGAAAACGAGGAATGCGGTCAGATTTCATGGGATTGTCTCGGTGATTATTTTGCAAGAGCCGCAGCGGCAATCCATGAAAATACCGACGATATGCTTGTAACGGTAGGCTTCGGTATCATCAAGTACAACAGCGATAAATACGAGGGCAACTACGGCTCCGATAAGTTTTTACAGGGCCGTTACAACAACGAAAATGCATATCTTGATTTTTGGTCAACCCATTATTATGACTGGCAGGTGCAGTGGTTCAGCACTCCCTTTGTGACAACTCCCGAGGAGTTCGGAATTGATATGTCCAAGCCTGTTGTAGTAGGCGAATGCTCGCATGAGGGTATCAAGGTGCGCGTCGGTTCCGAGCGTTACATCAAGGCGATTGATGAGTGTTACGAATGGGCATACGATAACGGCTGGAACGGTGTTCTTGCCTGGACAGACCGTGACCTTCTCCACGGAGACGGAGTTCCCCAGTATGCTGAGGTTGAAAAAGCAGGCAATCTCATGCAGGAAAAAATAGGATAAATAAGTTTTTAACCCCGCTGTCAGGCTGACTGCGGGGTTAACTGTTTTTTCAAAAAGGTGCACGCCTCAGTTTTTGAAAATAACAATTGGTATAGGCGGACAGTTGGGGCGGTTCACAAAGGGCATTTCAACAACAGTATATTTTTTGCTGTCGAGGGTGGGGAGATACTCTAAAAGTGCGTCTCTTTCTTCGTATCCCGTTTCTCTGCCATAGTAGATGATAAGGGTCATTATTCCGCCTTTTTTAAGAAGCTTCAGACCCTTTTCAATGGCTTCGATACTGGTTTTTTTATGGGTGAAAATATTGTGGTCGCCTCCCGGGAGCCAGCCGAAATTGAAGGTAATCAGGGAAACGGTTTCTTCGGTAAGAATTTCATCCATTTCGCTGTGGCTTTTCAGCAGTACATCCGCCCTGTGAGCCATGCCGTTTTCCGAAAGCAGTGCCTTTGTGCTTTCCACGGCGTCAGCCTGTATATCGAATGCGGTAACGTGACCGCTGTCGCCCACAAGTCTGCACAGATGCAGGGTATCGTTTCCGCGACCCGCTGTTGCATCAACGCAGATGTCGCCCTCGCACACCGTTTCGTCGATAACTCTTTTTATAATGTCAAGAGCGCTGAAATAATTCATATCTCTCATATAATCAGTCCTTTCACTATATGACGTGAGGTGGTTGAATATTCAAATGCCTCCGAAAGTTTTGATTTCAGAGGCATAATATTTTTATTTAAGCAACTCGTCGGGCACAATATCTGCCATTCTCTTATATCCTGCCTTGCTGGGGTGGAGGTGGTCGCCGCTGTCATATTCGGGCAGGAAGCGGGTGGGTCTTTCGGGGTCGCGTACCGCCTTGTCGAAATCAATACAGCCGTCGATCAGATCCGTTGTACGTATCCATTCATTGAATGCGTGGCGTATCTCTTCTCTGAAAGGTGCATATGTGCGCCATCCTTCAATAGGAAGAAGCGTTCCCACATATACTTTGTAGCCGTATGCACGGGATTTTTCAATGTAGAATTTCATACATTCGATAAGCTCTTCTAAAGTAGGCATATCGCTCATGGGGCGGAAGGGGTTTACCTCTTTTCCTACGGGGTGGATAATATCGTTGATTCCGTGCTGGATAATTACCGTGTCCGCGCCGTCGGTGGGAACCTCGTGGTCAAAACGCTTGCTTCCCATGAGACCGTAGGATTCATATGTGATACAATTGTACTCGCGGAGCATTCTTGTGCCGCTGGCGGCTCTTCTGATAACTGCTGTATTCAGCTTTTCCTCGCGGTTGCATCTGAGGGTCAGGTATTCGGGCCAGTCCTGTGCGGTGATAGAGTCACCGTAACATACGATAGTACGGTTTTCGGATGATGTAAGCACGGAGATATTGCTTAAAAAGTAGATTATATTTGTGCTGCGGGCAATATCCTGAGGGATAATATCCGTTTCGGTCATATCACCGATTGCATAAATACCCTCGGTGAGTGGGCCGCTTGTATATACAGCGGAACGAAGCTGGGTGAAGTCTTCAAAATAGAAGCTTACAACAATAAGCGTCTGCGGGATGATTTCGCACTGAAGTTCATCCGATACAATGCTTTCGCCTGCCTTTATGAAAGCCTCTCTTCTGCCGCCGAAGGTAACGGGATAGAACACGCCGTTTATCTGCACTGTGGTTTTTGTGAGAGTAACATCATCTGTTCCGCAGTAATTGTCATACGTGAGACGTAGGGCAGAGCCGCCGAACTGCGTATAAACGGGGTATCTTATGGTAAGATTCTTGTTGTAGCTTTCGGGGCGGTTTTCGCCTATGGAGATGGCATTGCCCCATACGCTTGCCCAATGCTGCTGTGTCATTCTTATCATTCCTTTTTTCATTTGAGGTTATATGCTGATATTATAACATAAGAAAGCCCGGATTTCAACATCACTTTTTAACTATTTTATCCTGCAAATGTTGCTTGAAATTATTGACAATGTATGCTGAATACAGCTTTATGACATATAAATGGTGAAAGATATAAAAAAGGTGCCTTTTTCTGCGGAATAAGTTTCGGGAAACACCGTTTATTCCATTGCTGTTGACTCGGAGGGAAGAATCCGGGATTCAATGAACAGCAGTCACTGCATACCTTTGCAAAAACCATTGATGCGAAGGATTCCTGTGTTACAGAAAGACTCTTGCGGACGAAGTTGTTTATGAAGAGCTTAAAACCTGCAGCGGTATACGCTTCGTCCCTGAAATCCTACCTCATATGCTTGATATGACTGACGAGGGGATAGTGCTTTTCAGAGATTAAAAATCAGAGCGATGTGCATTGCACATCGCTCTTTTTCAAATATCCTGCAAATCCGCTGCGGTAAGGTCGTTTTCTGTATTATCCCGTGCAAGGTCATTGTCTATGACAGGATAAACTTCTGATACAGGTCTTTCTCTTTTGTTGTGCGGAACTGCGTGAAAGACTTTCTGAGAAGGCGACGTTGTTCCAGAAATTATGGGGTTAGCTTTTTTGCCGTGTTTTGCTGCTCCCTGAATTTCGGGAACGGGCGGTACTTCATTATGGGGTCTTACATGTGTTTCCTGAGGACGTTTCATGCCTTTTTTTGCCATTTTTTCATTCCTTTCTGAATGTAGTGATATTATTTTCGTCTGTTTTGCGCTTAATATGTATGAGTACAGTCATTGACTTATTTTTTCATAAGTGATATAATTCACTTGTGATTTTAAATGCGAGGTGCAATATGAATCTTTCTGAAAAAATAAATATACTTCTGGAAACTGCTGTAAAAAACGGCGATATTTCGGGTGCCAATATACTTGTAATAAAAAACGGCGAAGAAAAGGCATATGCTGAAAGCGGAATGCGTGATATTGAAAACAATCTTCCCATATGCAGGGATACGATATTCCGTCTTTATTCCCAGACTAAGCCTGTAACTGCGGCTGCGGCTGTTCTGGCGGCATCGGAGGGTATAATCGACATAGCGGCGGATATAGCTGACTATCTCCCTGAATTTTCGGAAATCTATGTGAATAACGGTGAGCGTTTCCGTTCTCCGAGACAGATAACTGTCCGTGATTTACTGAATATGACCTCGGGACTTGCATATCCTCACGAGGGTACTGCAGGCGGCGAGCAGTCGGGCAGCGTTTTCTGGCAGATTGACCAGCGGTTATGCTCAGACAATCCTGTTACTACCGCGGAGTTTTCACATATGATGGCAAAGACTGACCTTTGCAATATCCCAGGTGAAAAATTCATGTACGGCACATCTGCGGATGTTATGGGTGCGCTTATTGAAAGAGCTTCGGGAATGTCTTTCAGGGACTATCTTTCCGACAGGTTTTTCGGGCCGCTACAGATGAAGGATACGGATTTCTATGTGCCTGCACAAAAGCAGAGTCGTCTTGCAAAAATCTATAATTACGGTGAAAACGGTCTTTACGAGTGTAAAACAAATCATCTCGGTCTTAAATATGAACGTGATATTATACCTGCTTTCCAGTCGGGCGGTGCGGGTCTGTGTTCCACCCTTGACGACTATTCACGTTTTGCCGTTATGCTTATGAACGGCGGGGAATATAACGGTAAGCGTATTATGCCCGAATCGGCGGTACGTTTCCTTACAAGCGGCGGTATCAGTCCGAGACTTTCGCATCAGCTTCAGGAAGGCTGGGACTGGATGACAGGCTACACCTACGGAAATTTCATGCGTATCTGCGAAAATGAAAAAATAACATCCCTGTTTTCTTCCGAGGGAGAATACGGCTGGGACGGCTGGCTGGGCTCATTCTTTTCCAATGAGCCGAAGCATGGAATTACGCTTCTGATGGGTGTTCAGCAGGTAGGAATAGGCAGAGCGGGAACGCTTCTGCGAAAGATAAAGAATATAGTAATGAGCGAGCTTGCATAAGCTTACGGGAAAGGAAATGCAATGGTATTTTCGGAAAAATTCTACATAGGATACAGTGATGTAAACAGGGATTTCGGCGTGTCAAATACGGCGCTTCTCAAAATTTTCGAGAATGTTTCCTGCATGCACAGTGACAAGGTGGGCGACGGTATGAGAAACAGCACCGCAAGGTGGTTTCTCCGTTCTTATCACGTAAAAATTCACAAGCGTGCAGAGCACGAGGAGCGTGTTGTTGCGCGTACATGGAGCCGCACAACAAAAGCTTCCTCGGCTTCAAGAGAATTTGAAATTCTCGATGAAAGCGGCGGGCTTCTCGTTACCGCGATTTCCAACTGGGCAAGAGTAAACACGGAAACCATGCGCCCTGAACGCATTGTTCCCGAAAAATTCAGCTGTTATGAAAGTGAAGCCGATCGCACAAATTTCGGCGAACCGTGGATTGAAAAACTTAAGGAGCCTGAAAGCCACAGTCTTGAAAAAAGCTACTATATCGACCGCAATTTCATCGACGCAAACAATCACATGAACAACGTGTTCTATCTAGATCTTGCAAACCTTGTGCTTCCTGAAGAGGTTTACGAAAAGGGCGAGTGCAGTGAGTTTGAAATTATGTACCGTAAGGCGATTGCCTACGGGGAGACGGTGAAATGCTTATTTACGGATGAGGAAAACGCTTATACCGTAACAGTGAAGAATGAGGATTTGTCCGATACTTTTGCAGTTATTGTGCTGTACAAATAAAATCTGTGGTCCCCCCTATGGGGGGGCGCATTGTTATCAAAAAATCTTCCTCACAGGTGAGAATTTTATTACGGTTTTATATCCCAGTTTTCCGTACCAGTTTTCTAAATGCGTCTGGTGGATAAATCCCTTGGTGCAGCCTTTTTCTTTTGAAATAAGCGTTGCATTTTCCACCATTTTAAGCCCGTAACCATTGCGTCTGAACTTCGGGACTGTACCCACACAGCCTATACTTGCAACCTTTGAGTTTTCATCGGAAATAATACACTCTGCATCAGAATCTACAAGGCAGAAACAAGCGATTTCGTTATCCTTAAAACCGCAGTAAATGTTGCTGTCCTCACTGAAGTACTGAACCCATTCTTCGTCAACGGAAGCAACCGCCTTTTTCAGCACATCATGTCTGCCGCTGAGAAAACCATAGGTAATATCCGTTTCGGGAAGAACAGGCTTAAAACCGTTTAAATCCATGCCCATTTCAACTCCCGGATCCCCGATTTCGTAACCCATTACTTTGAAAAAATCAATGCCTGAATGTGGGATTCCTGCGATAAATCCGCTAGCACCGATACGGTCAGAGCCCTGTTTCTTTGCGTGATTTTCGCATTGTGACAGTAGTCTTTTTCCTATACCCTGACCTCTTGCTTTTTCGGCAACGCCGATAAAAACAATGCGGTTTTCCTTTATGTATGCGATGCCGTTTTCTTCCCTGAAAACGGTACATTTATTCTTGTCGGTGATATTTATAAACTGTTTTTCCGTGACATTCAGCTGGGGAAAAACATCTCTGAAAATTTCATAATCCGTCATTTTATCAGCTCCTTTTCTTTGAGTATAACATAATTTTCTGTAATGTCAACACTTGACATTAAAATGAAAATATGCTAATATATCGTAGAAATAAGACTGCCGCCGGGCAGTAGATGCGAGGCATCCGTTTACACATCGTTAGGCCTTTGAAGATGTGTTTTCGGGTGTTTATTTTTTTGGAGGTTCTATGAAGATTTCAGATTATGTGACAAGTCTTACAAGGTTTGAAAAGGGATTATGGCTGGTTTCGGTGTTTATAATAACAGCCTCGTTCCTGATTTCGGGCGGTGGTGATTTTCTGTCACTGACTGCCTCACTTATAGGTGTCACATCGCTGATTTTTATAGCTAAAGGCTACATTATCGGACAGGTGCTGATGGTTATATTCTCTGTTTTCTATGGGATAATTTCATTTCTTTTCAGCTACTACGGCGAGATGATAACCTATCTCGGTATGACTGCGCCCATGGCGGTAATGTCTATGATTTCCTGGATAAGGCACCCATACAAAAAGACAAAAGAGGTCGAAATAGCGAAGGTTAAAAAGAACCAGATTGCGGTAATGATTTTGCTTGCAGTGGTTGTTACGGTAATATTCTATTTTATACTGAAGGTCCTCGGAAATGCCAATCTCATAATAAGCACATTTTCCGTTGCCACCAGCTTTATTGCCGCGTATCTTACCTTCCTGAGAAGTGAATTCTGCGCCCTCGGATATGCAGTAAATGACATAGTGCTGATAGTTCTGTGGATTAGTGCGGCGGTTTCCGATATTTCCTGTCTGTCAATGGTTATGTGCTTTGTAATGTTTTTGTTCAATGACCTTTACGGTTTTTACAACTGGAGAAAAATGCGCAGAAGACAAACAACATCTTGAAAAATCCGTCTGTGTGTGGTATACTTTCTGACAGAACATTGAAAGGACAAAAAATATATGAATTCACAGTTCAGAAAAGGACTGCTTCACGGGATACCTATTGCTCTCGGATATCTTTCTGTATCATTCGGCTTCGGAATTATGGCGGTACAGAAAGGATTATCGGTTTTTGAAGCAGTTATGGTTTCTGTTACAAATCTTACCTCCGCAGGACAGGCGGCAGGTGTTGAAATTATAGCTGCCGCAGGTACGCTTCTTGAAATGGTGCTTACCCAGCTTATCATAAATATACGTTATTCTCTTATGGGGATTTCTCTGTCCCAGAAACTGGACAAATCCTTTACAACTCCTCACAGACTTGCGGCTTCCTTCGGTATAACCGATGAGATTTTTGCGGTATCCTCCGCACAGATTCACCCTGTAACTCCCGCCTATATGTACGGCCTTATACTGATTTCATTCCTCGGCTGGGGCAGTGGTACATTCCTCGGTGCGGCGGCAGGTGAAATCTTACCGACTATGATAACAGAGGCTATGGGAATCGTGCTTTACGGAATGTTTATTGCAATTATCATTCCTCCTTCAAGAAAAGAAAAGAGCATTCTCCTTGTGGTTGTGATTGCAGCGGTTATCAGCATGCTATTCAGGTATGTCTTCACAGGTATAAGCGGTGGCTTTGCCGTAATTATAAGTGCCTGTGCTGCTGCGGCTTTGGGTGCGCTTCTTTTCCCTGTAAAGGAGGCTGAAGAATGAGTATAGCAATTTATATTGCCGTAATGGCGGTGGTTACATATCTTGTAAGAATGATACCCTTTACAGTATTCAGAAAAAAGATAAAGTCGCAGTTTTTCAGAAGCTTTCTGCATTACATACCCTATGCAGTGCTCAGCGCAATGACAATTCCTGCGATTTTTTATTCCACAGGCAACATGGTCACATCGGTTGTGGGTACAATAGTTGCTGTGGCTCTTGCGTATTTCAATATGCCGCTGATTGTGGTTGCCCTTGCGGCTTCTGCGGCGGCGCTTATAACAGGTCTTATAGTGTGAAAGGAAAAAATATGATAACCGAGCTTGAAAAAATGGAACGGGCGAAAATGTATATTGATAAGATGTCCGAGGGAATAAACCCTGTAACCAACGAATATGCATCCGGAAACGACACCATAAACAATGACCGCATATCGCGCTGTCTTTCCTATGTTTCGGAAATCCTGGAAAAGGTAATTGCCAACGGCGGCGAGGTTACGCAGATTGTGAAAAGCACTGGCGGAAACCGTAATTTCTTCTTCATCACAGATGAACAGCTGGAGAGGCTGCAGCCCCGTGATAATGCCTGCTATGCCAACGATATTGCTGATGATATAAAAGCGGTGACAGCGGAAAACAACACGGCAAAATTCCAGGGTATGTGGATAACGGAGTGGCTTGTTTCAGTGGGGATGCTGGAGCAGACCGAAAAGGGCAGGTGTGCGTCTGAAGCAGGAGAATCCATCGGCATAATCAGCCAGCTTCGCCAGAGCATACAGAAGGGTGAGCATTTTGTGAATATGTATTCTCCCGAAGCCCAGCAGTTTATTTTTGATAATATCTATGCGGTGATTGAGTTTCATTATGCGAAGTGATAGAGGATAAATTAGAAACCGACGAAGGAGTGTGTTTGTATGAGTACCTGTGTTTTTATAGCTTCTGATTTTCCTTTGAAAGAGTATGCACCGCCACGGGATTATCCGATTTATATAAATGTTGATAACGGCACGATAGATGACGGCGGAGCGGATGACAACTATTTTCTCTTTCCTTTTCCCGATGTTGTAGACTATACAGATAAGAAATACGGAGTCAGCCTTGAATGGCGGTACACCGACGGCAGAGCGAAGCAGATTATTGATTATATAAAAAATGCCTTGCAGGGTACAGAAACCGTGGAGCTGTGGCGCGCATGGCTGACAATTTATGACGAATACGAGTGCAGGCCGTTCATTCACAGAAAAACAGTTTCCTTCAGCGAACTCAGTGCTGAGCATATCAAAGAAATCAACAGTGCGGATATCTGGAATACGCCTGACAAAAGGTATCCTGACAGACCATCATTTTATTGCCTTATAATAACACGGTGAAGAAAGTATGGTCGGTTTCACACAAAAACGGAGAAGAAATCAATCTTCTCCGTTTTATTTTTACACTTCAATCCTCACTTCAGTTCCGTAGGAGTCGTTTTCTCCTGCGGGCTTTGTTTTTGTAACGATAATCTTCTTGTCGATCCTGCGTTTAAGCTCCTCAACGTGGGAGATTATGCCTACAAGCCTGTTGCTTCCGCTGAGCTCAGACAACGCCTCCATAGCCTGGTCAAGTGATGTTCCGTCCAGCGAGCCGAAGCCCTCATCGATGAACATTGTGTCGAGTCTTACACCGCCTGTGCGTGACTGTATCTCGTCGGCAAGGCCTAGTGCAAGAGCGAGTGAAGCCTTGAAGGATTCACCGCCCGAAAGCGAGCCTACATCTCTGCAGGTTCCGTTGAAATGGTCGTGTATTTCAAGGTCAAGTCCGCATTTTGCTGCCATGGATGAGCCTGTCTGCTTTCGCTTCAGCGAGTACTGACCTCCCGTCATTATATCAAGCCGCATATTTGCGTGAGTGATGATGCGTTCAAAATACACAGCCTGCACATATGCTTCGAGGGTGAGTCTGTTCTGTCCCGTGATATTTCCGCCGACTGCCTCGTTGAGGTCCGAAAGATGCCTGCATTTTTTGCTGATTGCTTCCGTTTCCCTGAGCAGGGAGGCTGTCTTTTCGGATATGTTTCCATTTACGGTTATGCGGGTGGATATTTTTTCTTTCTGATCCATAAGGACATTCCGCTGATTTTCCAGCTGTGAAAGCATGACTTCGTAATCCTTCTCTGTATCTGCGTCCTTGTTGCTTTCTATAACGCCCCTGAGTTCTTCGATTCTTCCTTTTTCCGCTGCAACGTCTTCATTACAGCGGTTGTAATCGTCCTGCACTTTTCTGATTTCCGCTTCTGTTTTTTCTATCTGTGCATTCTTGTCAGAAACAGCCTTTTCAGCTTCTGACAGAGTGCTGTGGACAAGCTTTTCCGAAAGACGTTCTATGGCTGAAATATGGGCAGTCTGCTGTGTTTTTTCTGAAGCAATGTCCTTCTCCAGTTCTGAAATCCTGTCCTTCATTGTTTCTTTCTGTCCCTTTATCGACTCAGAAAGTCCGGTCAGTTCATCTCTTCTCTTTTCCTTTTTGTCTTCCTCTGCAATTCTGTTTTCAATATCCTTTGCAGCGGTTCTGGCGGCACTGAGCTTTTCGTTGACATCGTCTGTGCAGGAATCGGGGTTGCTTTCAATTTCCAGTGCGGCAAGCTGTTCTTCGGCTCGGGCACGCAGACTGTCTCTGGTGACCCTGATTTCTGCTGCCTCCGTGCTTGCTTCTTCCTGTTGTTTTATTGCCGATTTCAGTTCTGAATCAAGCTTGTCCAGCTGCTCCTGTGTAGGGGCATTTTCAGGCTTTGCGGCAGGGAAGGGGTGGTGCAGTGAACCGCACACGCGACAAGGTGTATTTTCTTCCAGTGTTTCTGCAAGAATGCCGGCCTGAGCGTCAAGAAAAGCGGTTCGCGCGGTATTGTATACGTTCTCTTTTTCAATTGCGTTCTGCTTTGTCAGCAGATATTTTTCCTGAGTTTTTGTGCATTCCGATACAAGTTTACGGTACTGTGAAACAGTTGCAAGCAGGTCGGTAAGCTTGTCGATGCGGTTCATGATTTCTGCCTTTTCTGCTTTCAGCTTTTCACGCTGTTCTCCTGTTTTTCCGAGAGATGAAAGCTCTTCGGAAATTGCTTCTTCGTTACGGCATATTTCCTCAAGCTTTTCTCCGCACTGTTCAAGCAGCTTGCAATCTTTTTCAAGTTTTGCACTTAACTGTGAAAGCATTTTCCGTTCCTGCTCACGAGTGGAATAATCGGGCATAACTGCGGTAATTACTGCTATTTCCTGTGCCAGCTGCTGAAGCTGCGGACGTAGTTTTTCATTTTCGGCTAGAGCAGTCCTGTATTGTTCTGTAAGCATTTCAAGCTGCGCAAGACGGTCTTCTGATTTTTTCAGATTATTTTTAGCGGAAATGATGTATTTTACATTTCCGTAGATTTTATTGAGACTGTCAATTTCATCGGAGATATCCTTTATTTTCTTTTCGATTCCCGAGGAAGCCGCTCTATCCGCAGTGATAACATCTTCTATAAGTTTTATCATCACCTGAGGTGCGTCACAGTCCTCGCGCAGAGTCAGGAATTCTTCGTAGCATGGTTGATTTTCGTCACATTCCGCGCCTGAAATATACTGCTTTATTCTTGCATTTATCTGGTTGTATTCGTCTCTGACCGCCTTTTCTCTTTTGCTGAGAATGGTCTGGATATTGTTGTATAATCCGGTATCAAAAAGCTTTCTGAATATCTTCTGACGTTCATCGCTCTTTGCCGTAAGAAGCTTTATGAAATCCCCCTGTGCAATCATAGCTATATGACAGAACTGCTTGTGATCAATGCCGAGGATATCAATAACCTTATCGGTTACTTTTGTTGTTCCCGAGGCAATATTCTTTACTTCTCCGTCTGAAATTTCGTACATTTCCGCATTTGCGTTCAGCTTTGCAGGCTTTCCGCCTTCTTTTTTAGCACGTTCGTGGGTAGGGTTGCGCTCGATGATATAGGTGTCGCCATTGTGGGAAAATGTGAGCTTTATGTAAGTTTTGATATGAACGGGTGCGTACATTGAGCGGAGCATGGAGGAATCGCGGTTGCTTCCGCTGGGTGAGCCGTAGAGAGCATAGGTGATTGCGTCAAAGATTGTAGTTTTTCCTGCGCCTGTATCACCTGTGATAAGGTAGATTCCCCTGTCTCCAAGCTTCTCCAGATCAATTACAGTTTTGCCTGAATATGAGCAGAAAGCGGAAATTTCAAGTTTTAACGGTCTCATTTCATTTCCTCCTTTGCCTGTGCTATTATCTCTGACATAATCGCCATTTTTTCAGCGTCGGGCGCTTCCTGCTTCTGGGCGGTATAGAAGGCTGCGAAGATTTCTTCGGGATTGTTGCGTATGTCGTCGTCATCTGTTCCTGAAACGGCATAATCGGTTCTTGTCCTGTTGCTGTAGCAGATTTCGAGGACGTTGGGATAAAGGTGCCTGAGCCTTGCTGCAGCATTTATCACATCACTGCTGTCGGACAGGATAACGCGGATATAATCCTCACTTTTTTCGGTGCCGCTCACGATTTCGTCGAAGCTTCCGCATACATCACGCAGGTCACGTATGGGTTTCAGGGGTATTTCACGGATTTCTGTGCTGCCTTTTTCGCGGAGTGTGACAGCTGTCACGGACTTTCGGTGCTTAGCTTCCGAGAATGAATATTTCAGGGGTGTTCCGCAGTAGCGGATTCTGTCGCCGTCTATGTTCTGAGCTCCGTGGATATGGCCGAGAGCAACATAATCGAAGCATTCAAAAACCGAGCTGTCCACATTGTCAAGACCGCCTATGACTGTTTCTTCCGAGCCGCTTTTTGACGCCCCTGTGACATTCTGATGAGCGATGATTATGTTTCTCTCGGACTCGTTTATTTCCATGTTTGAAAGGGTGGCATGCACTGCGTCGGTGTAGTCGTTTATTTCCGTTTCAGGGAAGAATTCACGCACCTGTGACGGCTTTACAAATGGGAGAAGATATATGTTGATATCGCCGTATTCATCCTGCTCAGCGATTTTTTCAATCTTACCGTTATAGACAGGGGAAAAATAGACTCCGCTGTGCTTCATAAGGCTTGAGCCGAAGGCGATTCTTTCTGCGCTGTCGTGATTGCCGCTTATGGCGTAGACTTTAAGCTTCATTTCCGAAAGTCGTGTTATAAAACTGTCAAAAAGGGCAACCGCCTCGGCAGAGGGGACGGATTTATCATATATATCGCCCGCGATAATGACTCCGTCAGGCTTTTCGTCTGCGGCAATTTTCACTATTTCGTCAAGTATATACCGCTGGTCGTCTGTGAGGGACTGCTCTCTCAGTCGTTTGCCGATATGCAGATCGGAAAGGTGCAGGAATTTCATGGCTCGTCCTCCGTAAAAGTAATTGTAATAATTATATCACGGATTTGATTCCAATGCAACACAAAAAAGGCTTTCTGCACCATAAACGGTGCAGAAAGCCGCAGTATTATTCAATTTCGGTCGCTTCAAAGTATACGCCGTTCATTTCAATGCCTGCGATTTCGCCTATATCCATGGAATAGTTTATCCACTTGTTCTGTTCGTAGTCAACCCTCATGTAATTGCCTGAGCAGATCAGAAGGTCAGAGTAGAAATTTTCTTCGGCAGGATCCTGCGAGCCCAGTCCCCCTCCTGCTTTCAGCTCGATTCTTTCTCCGTCCGCCATTATAAGCGTGGGATTAAGACTTTCAAAAACTTCTGCTTGCTCTTCTTCGGGAATTGTGGAATGAATGCCGTAATATCCGGGGCGTTCAACCTTTACATAAGTTCCCAGATTGATTCCGTAAATAGCGAAGGAAAGGTCCGAAATTTTCAGGTGCGTGGGTGTAAAATATTCACTCGCCTGTTCATCTCCTGAAAGAGCGTAGCTTTTCATTTCCACTGTCTGCTTTTCCATAGGCGTTTCAAATAATCCGCCGCCTATGCCCATAGTGTATTTGAGTGCAATTCCGCCGTCATAATCGTCGGCGCTGCAGATCATTTCAACATAGAAATACCTTTCGGTTTCCGTTCTGAGCTCTTCTGTTTCAAAATTTCCGTAGCTGTGGGATACACCGCCGAAATCGCTGCCGTATTCAAGAGTACAGGGCACCAGACACAGGTCGGTATGCTCGAATTTGCTTACTGAAAGCCATTTTTTTCCGTAATCATCGAGTGCTTCATATTTTACCGTGGCATATGCTGAAATACCGTCGGAAACATATTCCTCAACCGTCATTCTTATATGATCGGTGCTGTCACTGAAAACTCCTGTCTGAATACTTTCCGCTACCTTGGGCGACTGTGCAATCTCGCTGTTTCTGAGGTGTGCGGAGCCGTTGTAGATTGCGGCTCCCCCTGCAATTGAGAAAACAATCGCCGTTGCTGCCGCAACAGGGATAATGATTGCTTTTTTAAGACTTTTCTTTTCTGCCATTTTTATTTTCTCCTTTTTGTCTGCTTTTGTGAGAACTGCATTGAACAGTTCCTCGTCGCTTCTTTCAGGAGTTATATTTTCCATAAATCTGCTGTATCGTTCTTTCATGATAAATTCTCCTCTTTGATAATTGACTTAAGTTTTTCTCTTGCACGGGAAAGCTGTGTCGTAACCGTTGAAACGGGCGTTCCTGTAATTTCAGAAATATCTCTTGCGGAATACCCCTCGTAGTAGTACAGATGAATCACAAGGCGGTATTTTGGAGGCAGTCTTTTAAGCTGCTCTGTCAGCTCATAATCCTCGTGAGCCTTGGCAGGAATGCTTTCGTCAAGCTCCGTGCGCCTTGAAAACCAGCAGGATTTAAGCATATTCTTCGACAGATTGACAGTCACCTTCATAAGCCACGCTTTGCAGTTCTCATCTGTTTCAAAACTGCCGTTGTAGCCGTAAAGTCTTATGAATGCTTCTTCGCAGATATCCTCCGCGTCAGCACGGTTTTTGAGGTAACTGTATGCCAGTCTGAATACTGCTCCGTGATAAAGGGCTATGTATTTTTCAAGCATCTTTGCTGTCAATCTATCACCTCCTGTTTTTATTAAAAGCGCTTTCACATATAAGACAATCCGAAAGTCGTTTTTGTCCCGTTTCTGGCAAAATATTTTTTTATGCATAGTATGTATAGAAGATAAATTTACAGAAAAGGAGATTCACCAATGAATTTTTACGGAAATTCCGCACAGGCGGAAATATATGGTTCAAAAGCTTATCCGAAAATAAAGGGCTATGCTAAATTTACTGCCACGGAAAAGGGCACGCTTGTAACAATTGCGGTAAGCGGTCTGCCGTACTCAGGTGAAAAATGCGAAGTTCCGTTTTTTGCCCTTCATATCCACGGCGGCGGCTCATGTTCGGGCAACGCCAATGACTCATTTGCAGACGCGGGAACACATTACAATCCGGACAATTGTCCTCATCCTGCACACCCGGGTGATCTGCCTCCCCTTATATCGGTAAAAGGGAATGCGGCAATGTCGTTTTTTACAGATAATTTCACCCCCGAAGAAATTATCGGAAAGACTATTATCATTCATTCAGAGCCTGACGATTTCACGACTCAGCCTGCGGGAAATCCGGGCATGAAAATTGCCTGCGGAGAGATAAGGGGAATGTGAAAAATAAAGCCGCCGTGTTATACGGCGGCTTTGCTCATTCAAATTTTACGTTGATCCTTTCGTTGTCCTCATCAGCCTTCAGCATAACCTTTCGGAAAGAAAGTGCATAATGCCCCAGACGTTCTTCCAACAGGTCAAAATTTTCGATTGTTATGTGGATTTCTTCAAAAACTCCTGTCAGGCAGTCGTACAGTGCATCGAGATTTCCTCCGTACCATTCAGGAAAATCAAGACACTGAAAAAGCAGGGTGTGAAGTTCCTCCTTGTCACAGACAGGCGCTAAATCAATAGTGATTTTCTTCATGTTATTCCTCCCCGTAAAGCAGTTCAAAGCTTTCGTAATGGTCATCGGTGTAGTAGATAAGACCGTCATTTGAGAAAACTATTCGCTTTGCACCTCTGGATTTCTTACCGAGGGTGTCAATGTCACACTCGGTATATTCTCTGCCCTTCTTTTCGGGGAGCAGACCTTCGTAGTTGCCGAAATAGCTGCCGCCTATGCACATTCCCGGGGCGTAGGGCTCAAGAGAGCCGCCTTCCCAGCCTAAAGCCTGTGCTTCCTTTTTTGTTATGAAATTCTGCGGCAGACAGCCGTAAGTGTAAATATAAAGTGCAACGTCGTCCTTTGAGGTATAAGTGCCGTCGTAATCGATTGCGGGTTCGGATTCTGTGGTTGTTGCGACAGGTTCGGTAGTAGTTACAGTGGAGGTTGTAATCTCTTCGGTTTCTTCTTCGATATCCTCTGCTATTTCTTCGCCTGTGTCAACATCATCTATGACTTCTTCGGGAACTTCGGATACATCGGCTTCTTCATAAGCCGTGTCGTCGGAATCTTCCGAGAAAATATCTTCTGCGTCGTCGTAGTTTTCTTCGGAATCCCAGTTTTCGGAATCTTCGGCAATCACATCCTCAAGCACATCGTAGATCACCTGATAATCTTCGTCTGTAAACTCTGCGGAACAGCCTGCGAAGCTAAAGAGCATAAATGCTGTCAATAATAAGCTGAGTAATTTTTTCATATTAGTATCAATCCTTTCTGATTAGATTATAAACCATTGAAGTGGGATTGTCAAACAAAAAATAATTTCATCAGAATATATCTGTCTGAGCATGTCAGGAAAAATATGGAAAATAAGAGAAAAAAAACCCGATTTTTGCGATAAAATAAGGAAAAAATCTTGACAAACGCCCCTGTATGGTGTATAATTATTATTGTATAATACAACGAGTAATTTCTTTTACATATACGGTGCATTTCAAGGAGGAAGAAATTTTGAGAAAAGAGACTTCTAAACGCTTGTCTGCCGGGCTTCTGGCTTCGGCAATAATACTGAACACGGTTCTGAGCATTTCTGCCGATGACGGCAGTAATTATCATTCCGCAGGCGAAAGCGGTGTGCAGGGCAGTTTTACTTCCGCACCCGATATTTCATTTGATACCATCGGCAGCAGCGGGGTCGATCTGAAGGACGGCGTTTTTGTAAACTGGATTGAACGTATTGATGTTCCTGATTATGCGGTTCGGATGTATAATACGATTTCCGACGCATCATTCTGGACAAATCCCGATAATTTTGCGGAAAATGGTGCGAATATTGTTGAAGCGGATTACGGAAACGGTGCTTCCGATAAGTTCAACGGCCTGATGGCGCTGGAAAGCGAATCACGTGAGTATGACTATACCGAGGAAGAAAAGGCACAGATCCGTTCGGACTGCCGTGCGGCATTTGACGCATTTGACCGTGATAATCCCGATATTTTCTGGCTTACAGGCGAAACGAATTTCAAATCTCTGGTTACTTTTGAAACAGTGGATGATGTTACTACATACACTCTGAAGACATATCTTGTTCTGAAGGATTATGTCGACAACTGGGATATGCGTCGCGAAGAATATCAGGATACTGCAGTGCTGGAAAGAGAAATCGGCAATATGGGCGATGCGGTTGATCAGATTCTCGCAGGCGCAAGCGGTACTGATTACGAAAAAGTAAAGTATTTCAATAACTATCTCACAGAAAACAATGAGTATAACACATCTGCTTCAGGAAGCAGTGTACCTAAGGGCGCAGACGAAGCACTCAGCGCAATTTGCGGCGGTACAGGCGATGAAGGTCCGGTATGCGAAGGTTATTCCAGAGCATTCAAGGTGCTTTGCGATGAAGCAGGAATTTCCTGTGTGCTTACAGACGGCGAAGTAAGCGGCAGCGCTCATATGTGGAACTGCGTAAAAATTGACAATTCATGGTATGCGGTTGATGTAACCCTGAATGACACCACAGCAGCTGACAGCGAAGATTATCTTCTTGTAGGTGCTGATACGGTTGTTGGTGCAGAGGCTTTCGGAACATCTCATCCTGTAAGCAATACAGTTTCTCTCAACGGTACTTCTTTCATCAATGCTCCTGCCATAAGCAGTGAAGCATATGTTCCTTCCGAAGCGGAAAAGGAATATGAAGCCATTATTGATGACGAAAAGTATGAAACTCTTGAAGAAGCAGCTGCGGCTGCTTCTGCAGGCGAAATAATAAAGCTCCTTGAAAACATAACACGTGACAGTAATATCACTGTGTCAACAGAAGCTGAAATTGACCTTAACGGCAAGAGTATAAGCATGGACGGATATACAATCACTTTTGAAAAGTCCGTCAAGCTTACCGATTCTGAGGACACAGGCTCAGTAACAGGCAATATAATACTGACAGACGGCGGCGATGTATCTGATATTACTCTCGGTGATGTATATGTTTCAGACGGCAGCTTCACCATGAAGAACAGCACCATAGGTGTTCTTTCTGTTGTGGGTGGTACTGCGGCAGTTTCTGACTCTGACATGAGCGGTGTTTCTTCTTCAACCGATATCCGTTCGCTTCTTGCCGAAGGACAGATGTATTATGTTGACGGCAGTGTTATTACAGCAGACAAGCTTTCAAATACTTCTCTTTCAGGAAATGTGACAGTTGCTGCAGGTAAGGCAACAGGCGTTATTACAAACAAGGATTATGAAACCAGATATATTTACAACGGCTCTGCAATAACAGCTCCCGCAAAGGAAAATTTCATTTTCTACGGTGCTGAACCTATATTCGGCTGGAATACCAAAGACGGTGATATTCCTGTGGAACCCGGCACATACACTCTTACTGTAAACAGTGGTGCAACCTCTCAGGTAAGCGAATCCGAGGCGGAAATAACTGTAGTTGTAGAGCAGTATACAGGCAGTGCAAAGGCAACACTTGAGGGAACAAAGGGCAATAACGGCTGGATTGTTTCAAAGGCCCAGCTGGTTGCTCCCGCAGGTTATCAGATAAGCACAGAGAGCAACAGTTCTTTTGCTGATTCCATTTCCTATAACTCCTATACAAACGAGACAGTTACATATTATCTTTGCGAAACTTCTACAGGTTATATTCTTCCTGCCCAGACAATTGATGTAAAGGTTGACTTCAATCCTCCTGTGCTCAGCGGTGATATTACAATTACCGACCTTACAGCTTCTGAGATTGATATGACAGTTTCAGCTTCCGACGAAAGCCTTGACGACGGACTGACCATGACATATGTAGGAAAACTCGGCGGCAGCACAACAAGTACATCAGGCAGATATTCAGCAGATTTCACCTTTACAAACCTTGAACCTGTAACAAAGTACACAATCATGATTACAGTAACCGATAAGGCAGGTAATACAGCTGAGGGAACTGCTGAAATACAGACAAAGACAGGTACTCCCAACAACATTTCCGCTCCGACGCTTTCAGGCGTTTTCGGAACAGCTGTAAAAGATATGGAAATCAGCGGCGGAAGCGTAAAGTACGGCACTGCAGTTGTAGAGGGTACATGGGCAGTTACTGATGATAATTCTTCTGATATTCCCGAAGTAGGCACAGAGAACTCGTACAAGCTTACATTCACTCCTTCTTCGTCAGTTTATGAATCTGTTTCCCAGTCGGTTGTACCTGTAGTTTCGCCACGTTCACTGGAAGGCGCAGTTATCAGCGGCGTAGGCGCGGAATACAGCTACACAGGCGATATCATCAAGCCTGACCCCGGAAATATTACAGTAACCCTGAACGGAGAACTTCTCTCGCCGGATACGGATTATGTTGTCGAATACGGAAAGAATAACATAAACTGCGGTGATGATGTAGGAACGGTAACCGTAAACGGTAAGGGAAATTATACAGGTTCTGCGTCTGTAACATTTGATATACTCAAAATTGATACTTCTATTTCACTGGCTTCCGATGATATAGTAAAGAACTTCGGCGAAAAAAGCTTTGTCCTTGATATTATCACAAACAACTCGGAAACTCCTTTCAATATCAAGGTAACGAATACAGATGTGGTTGAGGTTACCGAAAAGGGTGTAGTTACCATAAAGGGCGCAGGTGTTACAATGGTGACTGTTTCCCAGGATGAAACCAAAAACTATAATGCAAATACTTCAGGTGTATCTGCATTCATAACTATTCTCCCCGCCAAGGCAATAGAGGTTACACCTGTAACCATACAGTTCGTGCACACAATAAAGAACAAGGCTGAAATTGACATTTCCGAGATTATGCTCGAAGCATATGACGGAAAATGCGGTATGCTTGACACCTTCTCAGCATACGAAAACTCAGCCCTCATAAGTGATGTTACCATTACCGATGAAGGTATACTCACTTTTGATGTCGCAGCGGGTGATGTAGGTGATAAGGGAACAGTTGTTACCACGATCCGTTCCCAGAATTACGAAGAAACCACAATCAAGGTAATTGCAGAGCTTACTGACAAGATTCCCACTAAGGTCAAGGGTAAGGTTACAGCTGCAAACAACCTTGTATACGGCCAGCCTCTTTCTGATATTACCTTCAAGGATGCAGTATTTGTTACAGATGAAGGTGTTACAGTAAATGGTACAATTACGTGGGAAACTCCTGATGCGGTTCCTGCAGTTTCTGAAAAGGTTGCAAATTGGGTATTCACTCCCGAGAATGAAGATATTTACGTAGGATGCACAGGAACAGCTGCGATTTCTGTAAAGAAGGCCGTTCCCACCGTTACAACTCCTGTTGTGGATACAATGGTTTATGATGCTGACAGAAAATTATCCGATGTAGCTATCAACGGCGAAGACGGAAAGGCAACTGTGAACGGCACCCAGACAGCGGTTCCCGGCACATGGAGCTGGTCAAAGCCTACTACTGTACCCAACTGCAAGACCCCAGAATATGCCGCTGTATTCAAACCAGATGACAGTGCTAATTATGAAAGCGTTGATGTAAAGGTTATCATATCCGTTACAAAGGCGCAGGCTGAGATAATAAAAATGCCTGTGGCATCAGCAATTACATATGGTCAGAAGGTATCCGATTCCACTCTCAAGAACGGTTCCGCAAATACATCAGGTAAATTTGCGTGGGCAGACGGAAGTGCTGTTCACAATGCAGGAACATACGAAGAGGAATTTGTCTTCACTCCTTCCGATACCGTCAACTACACAGGTACGACAGGAATGGTTTCTGTAACTGTAAATAAGGCTAAGACAGCACCTGATATGCCTTCTTCCAAAATCAGCGCTTCTTATGATATTGAAACAGTCGGCGGAGTTGAACTGCCTGAATACTGGAGCTGGGATTCTGCTGATTCCCAGAAGGGACTCAAGGTAGGTTCCGGAGTAACAGCAACAGCAGTATATAACGGATTCGACAAGGGCAATTACGAACACGAAAGCATTGTTGTTACAATAACACGTTCCAAGTGCAGTCACAAGAATACAAAGACAATAAACGAAAAGAAGGCAACTTGTACCGAAAAGGGTTATTCAGGTGATACATACTGCTCAGACTGTGACACAATCACAGTAAGCGGTAAGGATGTAGCGGTTACCGACCATAGCGGCGGTAAGGCAACCTGTACTTCTCTTGCAGTCTGCGGTTCCTGTAAGAAAACCTACGGTGAGTACGACAAGGAAAGACATTCGGGAACAAAGGTAATAAGAAATGCCATTGCGCCTACTGCAACAGCGGCAGGCTATTCGGGTGATGTATGTTGTTCTGACTGCGGTGTGATAATTGAGAAGGGCAAGATAATTCCTGCTTCAGGCTCCAATGGCACAACAGCAGCTTCCACAACCTCTCCTGTATGGAATGATATAACAACAACCACCACCAAGGCTACGACCACAAAGGCAACCACAACAACTACCAAGGCTACAACCACAACCAAAAAGACCACTACCACAACTGCTCCCGAAGAGGATGACGATGATTCAAAGTATGATGAGGACGCACCTTACATTTATGATGATGATGAAAAGTATGGCTGGAACGATATCATAAAGGAAATCAACAAGGCGAAATCAGGCAGTAAGGTTGAGGTGGATATGAACTATACTACCGAGCTTCCCTCAAAGGCGCTGAGCGCACTCAAGGGCAAGAATGTAGATCTTGTGCTTCATATGGACGGAGATTTCAGCTGGGTAATCAATGGTCTTAATATTGAATCTGCCAAGAGCATCAATATGGAAGTAGTTGAAGATTCTGAGAATATCTCGGTTGAAATAATAGACCAGGTAACAGGTGATGCATACTCAACAACTCTGACTCTTACTCACAACGGCGAGTTCGGCTTTACAGCAGTTCTCCGTTATTATGCAGGAGACACTGATTATTACGCTAACCTTTATTATTACAATCCTACCAAGAAGGTTGCAACCTTTGTAACTTCTGATAAGATTGATGATGAAGGCTATGCCGAGCTTACCTTCGACCACGCTTCCGAATATATTATCGTTATTGACGAAAAGGATCACAGCAACCGCGCAGGTATCGAGTATGACGGTGCTGAGGATGACGATGATGACGATTATGAGGGCAGCGAGGATGTAACCATTGACGATGATCTTTATGACAATGGTGATGATTACTACACAGGCGGCGACAAGAACCCCTCTACAGGCTTAGGTTTCGGTCACGTCCTTGTAGGAATCCTGGGTGTAAGCGCATTTGCGGTAAGACCCAAAAATGAAAAACGTAAGCGTAAGACTTTATAATTAATCTTTAACCCCGACAGAATGTCGGGGTTAAATTTTTGCATAAATCGTCCGTCAGATGTGACATTTCTGCTTTCACAGTTGTGTTATAAGTGAAAGGTAAATCGATTTTCCTGAAAACTGTAAAGGAGGTGCGTTATGCTTGAAAGTGAATTTATGCGGCTGATACAGCTGTATCGACAGACAGTTTTCCGAGCAGCGTACTGCTGTCTTAAAAGCTATGCCGAAGCGGAGGATATCACACAGGAGGTTTTCCTGGCTCTGTATACATATCCGGGCGGTTTCAATGATGACAGCCACATAAAGGCATGGCTGCTCCGTGTAACAATTAATAAATGCCGCAATCTCATAAAGTCTGCATTCCGTAGATTCAGTGTTCCTCTGGATGAAGCGGCGGACAAGGCGGCTTCCACGGAAGAAAACGAGCTTTTAAAGGTTGTAATGACGCTGAAGCCGAAGCTGCGCACCCCTTTATATATGTATTACTATGAAGAATATTCCGTAAAGGAAATCGCAGAGCTGCTGGGGGAAAAGGAAACTACCATAACCACCCGTCTCAGCCGCGGCAGACAGAAGCTGAAAGTGCTTCTTACAAAGGAGGATAAAGATGAACTATCATAGAATTTTCAAAGACGCCTTTTCTGCCGTTTCCTTGCAGACAAGCGATGAAAGCTTTGCAAAAAGCGTAGCAGAAAGGAAAAACAATATGGAAAGCAAGAAAAGAATAAACATTAAGAAGCCTGTTATAGCAATCTGTGCGGCAGCGGCGGCTTTAACACTGGGTACAGTGGGCGCGGCAGCGGCAGGAATAATCAATTTCAATGAAATTTTTGGCAATACAATCAGAACCGATAACGCGGAGCTGGGTGAAGCCCTTATCGGCAACGCAGAAAACGTAAAGTGGACTGTTTCCGACGAGGATTATGTTGTAAATTTAAAGGGTGTTACAGGTACAAATGAACGTGTAATGGCGGTTGTTGAAATCGCCCGTGCGGACGGTACGCCTGTGGAGAATTATTTAAAGAATAAGGATATTCTTGAAGAAACAATTCTTCTGGGCGGCTCAAAATATATGGGACTTTCAGATCCCGATGTGAATTTAGGCAAGAGCATCTATACATATGTGAATGAAGTTGGAAATATCGAAATAAGCTATCAGGTCTATTTAGGTACTTATGACACCTGCGGTATAACCTCTCTTAACGGCGAAAGAATAATCATGGAGGGTATCGGTTTTTACCCCGCAAGTACATTTGACGGAAGTATTTCTATCGGCGGTTATAATATGTTCGGCGGTAATGTGGGTGAGCCCTCCGAAGAAATCAGACAAAGACTTGAAGAATTATCGGTGCTGAACCTTGACTGGTCAATGGAATTTGATTACGTTCCATCTGAAACCTCTGCAAAAACCTATATCGTAACAGATTTAAGTCAGCCCTCATATTTTGTATGTGATGTTGAACAATGGAACGATAAGGACGGCGACGGTGAACTTGAAGCGAACGCAGGCGAAATTGAGCTTATAGCGGAGAATGAACGCTTTGAGGTTAAATTTGATAAAATCACAGTAAACAGTATCGGTGGTACATTTTCAGCTAAGGCGGACCTTGGCGAATATGCGGCTCAGGATATTAATGTGAGTCCTCTGCACTCTAATGGTGTTCTTGATATAAAATTTATTAAGAATGACGGCACAAAATCTGATGTCATGGTTATAGTAACCAGCGGTTCGGTAGGCTCAAATTTTGAAACAGGTATTATGAAATGTGATTATGAATTTGAATATCATCACGGCGGCGGTCAGACAGCGGTAGATTTATCCGAAATTTCCGCAATCTCCATTAACGGTACAATATATAATCTTGAATAATTATTTTGCGGGGCACCGGAAGGTGCGCCGCCTTGTTATGTAAAAATTACCGTACAGCAAACACCGATTTGCTTTTTTATGCAAATATTTTACAAAAAAGTAAAGAACTGCCTAAAATCAGTGGGTAAACCCTTGACCTTAAAAATAAAATATGGTAAAATTGTATAAAATTGAGTGTAGATTTTTATATAGAAAGGCGAAAATCAATGTTGGATTCCATTCTTGCCGTAGCAGGTGTTGCAGGCGGTGTTGTAGCTCTCGGCGTTTTAGGTTCATTTGGAGTTGCAAATATACTTTTCAATAAAATTATCCCCCGTCAGGACGGCGTAAAGGTCAATATGAAGGAAATGGCTGACGCTGACAAGTGGGAGGAATACAAAAAGGGTATCGCTCCCCGCAAGGAATACCTTATGTCCTATCTTTCCGAGCATATGACAATAAAGGCAAAGGACGGCATAACACTTCACGGTGATTATTTCCCCGCAGAGGGCAGTAAGAAAATAGCAATCTGCTTTCACGGTTACACCAGCGCAAATATGGCAAACGCAAGCTTCGCTTCATTCCTCCACAAGCAGGGTATCAGCTGTCTTTTAGTTGATAACCGTGCTCACGGTCAGAGTGAGGGCAAATATATAGGCTTTGGTGTTCTTGACCGTTTCGATTGTATTTCGTGGATAAATTATATCAATGAACGCTTCGGAGAGGATACGGAAATTCTTCTTTACGGTGTTTCAATGGGAGGCTCTACTATTTTAATGGCGGCAGGCTTACCCGACTTCCCGAAAAACGTAAAAGGCATTATCGCAGACTGTGCTTTCACCTCTCCCTATGACGTTTTCTGTCATGTCTTAAGACGCGACTATAAGATTCCCGAATTCCCTGTAATGGGAATCAACGACAAGCTTTGCAAAAAGCGCGCCGGCTACGGTTTCAAGGACTGCACAACTCTTGAGACGCTTAAAAATACAGATTGTCCCATTCTTTTCGTTCACGGTAAGGAGGATAATTTTGTTCCTGTATGGATGAGTGAAAAGAATTACGGAATCTGCGGTTCCGATAAGATGATTGTGCTTGTTCCGGATGCGGGACACGGTGCAAGCTATTACGAGAATACAGAGCTTTATGAAACAGTATCAACAGAATTTTTAAATAAACATTTTAATTAAAACAGGAAGGAAAAACAGTATGAAGGAATTTGTTGTAAACGGCGCAGAGCTTAAATGTTATCCCCTGACCGCGGCACAGCGTATCCACAATTACACAATCAAGTTTTCCGCACATCAGGTACTCAATATCGGTACAGGCTTTTATATCCAGCATGATATTGACTTTGAAATTCTGAAAAAGGCAATCAGAATGTCATATCAGCGTTTTGATTCAATGCGTCTTCGCTTCGTAAAGGATGAAGATGACACGGTTTATCAGTACATTGTTCCGAATGACGACCGCGACATTCCGCTTTTCGACTTTTCAGACTGGAATGAGGAAGATGCTCACAAGGAAATGGAAAACTGGACAAAAATTCCTTTTGAACGCTACAATTCCCCTATGAACTATATCGCAATGATAAAGCTTCCCGGTGGTTATAACGGTACTTACCTGAAGGTAGACCACATGACTATGGACTCAAGCTCGCTTATTGCATTTGATACAGATGTGCTTCAGATTTATTGTCACTTAGCCTACGGCACAGAAATGCCCAAGCCTATGATGTCCTATATCAAGGCTCTTGAAAAGGACCTTGAATATGAAGCAGGCTCTGCAGCATACAAGAAAGACGAGGCTTACTGGATGGAGCAGATTGAAGCTGACGAGCCTATGTATACAGATTTCAACGGTATGGGCAGACTTATTACCCAGCGCCGTGAAAATAACAATCCCGAGCAGAGAAGTGCGGTTGTTGTTTCGAGAAATCCCGAAGCGGCAATTTCCGTATACGAACTTGAAAAAGAACCCTCCGACAGGCTTATGCAGTTCTGTCTTGACAATCAGGTGCCTATGGCAACTCTCCTGCTTATGGGCCTTCGTACCGTTCTTTCCAAGTTCAACAACGAAGAAAAGGACGTATCCGTAAAGAGCTGTGTTGCAAGACGAGGAACACTCCTTGAAAAGCGTTCAGGCGGTACAAGAATCCATTTCTTCCCCGTAAGAACAAAGATTGAACCCGAAACCTCCTTCTATGAGGCGCTTCACATTATTCAGGCAGAACAGAACAAGCTCTTCCGCCATGCAAACTTTGACCCCATTGATTATACAATGCGCCGTGCAAAGTACCGTAAGCTTGCTCCCGGCTCCAGCTATGAGAGCCTTAGTCTTACCTACCAGCCTATGACTATTGCCCGTACTCAGAACGATATGCCCGACATCAACTACAAGACAAAGTGGTATACAAACGGCGTTGCAGGTCAGCCCCTTTACCTTACGGTAATGCACAGGGCTGAGGACAACGGTCTCAACTTCTGTTTTGAATACAGAAAAGATGCTGTTACCGAATATGAGATGGAATATCTTTATTATTATCTCTGCCGTGTTCTTTTCAGAGGAATTGAGGATAAGGACCGCACAGTAGGCGAAATCCTCGCAATGATTTAAGTTTATAATAATTTTTATATAAGGAGAAAGTATTATGTTTGAAAAGTTAAAGGAACTCATCTGCAATTATGTTGACGTTGACGCGGATGCAATCACACCCGAATCCCGTTTTATTGAAGATTTAGGCTTCAATTCCTATGATTTCATGAGCCTTCTCGGTGAACTTGAACAGGAGTTTGACGTAACTGTTGACGAACAGGAAGTAATCGGTCTTCATACAGTAGGTGACGCTGTTGCTTATATGGAAAAGCTTTCCAAGTAAGCGGAAGAGGAGAGGTAAATGGAAAAAAGTAGTATAAATAATCTCCGTGACCTGGTTGAGCAGGCAGCTGCTGAATACGGTGACAAGACCTTTTTAAAGGAAAAAGCAGGAAAGGAAATTGTTGAAAAGTCCTTCAATGACATGCTCCGTGACACAAGAAAGGTAAGCAATTTTCTTCTTGCAGAAAAGGGTGGGAAGCTTCACGCCGCAGTTATCGGTCCTACAAGCTATGCCTATTTAGTAGCATATTTCGGCACAGTTTCCGCAGGAAATGTTATTGTTCCCCTTGACGCACAGCTTCCCTGTCCTGATTTATGCGAGCTTTTACAGCGCGCGGATGTAAGCGTGTTCTTCTATGACGCAAGATACACACCCATGCTCCCCGCAATCAAGGCAGCCTGCCCCGAAGTAAAGACATATATCTGTCTTCAGGAAACGGAAGGCGAGCTTTCTGTTCCTGAAATCCTCGGCAAGTACGAGCCTGCAACAGAGCTTCCTGCAATTTCTTCCGATGACCTTTGTGCAATTCTTTATACGTCGGGCACAACCGGAAAGAGCAAGGGTGTTATGCTTTCCCACGGCAATTTTGCTGATAATACCTTTGCCCGTGACAATGAATGTACACCCGAGGATACAACACTTACCGTTCTGCCTATTCATCATGTATATTGCTTTACCTGCGATATACTGCTCACTTTCAGATACGGCTCAACCATGTGTGTAAATGATTCTATGATGAGAATTGCAATGAATTTAAAGCTGTTCCAGCCTACTGTAATTCTTCTTGTACCTATGATTGCAGAAACAATTTTAAAGCAGATCAAGGCAGCAGCTGCGGCTAAACCTGAAATTCCTGCGCCCATGATTGCACAGGCGGTTTTCGGCGGCAGACTCAAAGGTATTTACAGCGGCGGCGCATATCTTGCTCCCGAAATCGCAGAGGAGTACGCAAAGCTTGGTATTCCCATGACTCAGGGTTACGGTATGACCGAATGTGCTCCCCGAATTTCAAACTCTATTTTAGGCGAAGAAAATTACGGTGATGTTGGTACTATTGTAAATCGCTGTGAAGTTAAGATTGAAGATGGTGAAATCTGTGTAAAGAGCCCCTCTGTAATGCAGGGCTACTATAAGGATCCCGAAGAAACAGCCAAGACAATTATCGACGGCTGGTTACATACAGGCGACTTAGGCTATGTTGAAAACAACCGCGTTTTCATCACAGGCAGAAAGAAGAACCTTATCATTTTAAGCAACGGTGAGAACATTTCTCCTGAAGAACTTGAAAACAAGTTTGCAGGCAAGGATATGGTTGCCGAGGTTCTGGTATATGCCGAAGAGGGATTTGTTACAGCTGAAATTCTTCCTCATCCCGAATATTTCAAGGATAAGAGCAGGGAAGATATTGTGACTGAAATCAACGAACTCATCAAGCAGATCAACACAACTGTTACATCTTCCAAGACAATCCGTCGTATCAGACTCCGTAACAAGGAATTTGATAAGACTACATCAAAGAAAATCCGCCGCAACCAGACGGAACAGGGCGAAATCATCTGACACAAACGGCATTGCCGTTTAAAATAAATGTGTAAAAAAGAAAGGTATGAAAAAATGACATACGAACAGATTTTTGAAAAGTCCAAGAAAATCATTATGAAGAGCGACGTCAGCAAGATTGACGGTCATCTCGCAGTACAGGTAGATATCACAGGCGAGGGTGAAGGTGCATTCTACATTGAACTCAAGGATCACGAGCTTCATGTCGAACCCTATGAATACTACGACAATGACTGCAAGTTCATTATGACAGGTGAAAACTTCCTGAAAATGGCTGACGGTAAGCTTGACCCCGTTGCTGCATTCTTCGATGGCAGACTCAGAATTGAAGGAAGCGTTGACAAGGCTCTTGAATTCAAGAACATTGTTGATTCTGTAAAGAAGCAGGAAAAGGCTGAAAAGAAGGCTGCTGCAAAGACAGCAAAGGAAACAGCTAAAAAGGCTCCTGCAAAGAAAGCACCTGCCAATAAGACAGTTTAAAATCAAAATAAGAAAGCCTGAGAATTTCTCAGGCTTTTCCTTTATTCGCTTGTCTGTGTTGCTCCCTCTGAGGGCACAGCGGCACTTTCAGAAATCGACTGCACCGCAGGTAATTCAGATACAGGCGCTGTTTCGCCGCCTTGCGAGTATTCTTCAGAGCTTACCTGTTCATCGTCCTCTTCCAGAACTGATTTATGCTCCTTGGGTTTCGGGTTGGGCTGTCGCATGAGTATTGCCTGTTTATATAAATCAGGCTCATGTTCCATAAGATATTTCATATCTTTAAGCGGTACTTTATCACCCTTTGTAATGCGGTGAGCGATGGTCATGCACTTGCTGAAGGCGGAAAAGCTGTCCTCAATGGCTTCGCTCTGCTCCTTTGCGCTTTCCAGCTGCTGCTGAAGCATTGCTTTTTCATTTTCCAGCTGCTTTTGTCTGGCTTCTTCCTGTTGTTTCTTCTGTGCTTCTTCCTGCTGCTTTTTCTGTGCTTCAAGCAAAGCAAGCTCTTCTTCGGTTTTCGGCTTTTCGTTTTTCTGTGCGGAATTGAAAACAGGACTGAACATTTTACCCATATTGATAGGGTCTGTCATATATATCATTCCTTTCTAACGAAATATATTTACTCAAATGTTATATCGTCAGATACAATTTAAAATTTACTTTTTTTTAAAAATAACACTTGAAATTTCTGCTCATTTGTTATATAATTATAAAGTATTATGTGTTCACAACGAAAGGGGATGTAACAATGAACGGAAAAATCGGCTTCGACAATGATAAATACCTGAAAATGCAGTCGGAGCATATCAGAAAGCGTATTGCCCAGTTCGGTGACAAGCTTTATCTTGAATTCGGCGGAAAGCTTTTTGACGATTATCACGCTTCAAGAGTTCTTCCCGGTTTTAAACCGGACAGTAAGCTTCAGATGCTTCTTCAGCTGAAGAATGAAGCTGAAATTGTAATGGTAATCAATTCGGAGGATATCGAAAAGAACAAGGTGAACGGCAATATCGGAATCACCTACGACACATACGTTATCCGCCTTTATAATATTTTTTCAAGCATCGGTCTCTATGTGAGCAGTGTTGTTCTCACTCAGTACAACAACAATCCGCTTGTTGACGCATTCCAGCAGAGACTTGAAGCGCTGGGTGTAAAGGTGTATCACCACTATCATATTCAGGGATATCCCTCGAACTTAAAGCTCATTATGAGTGATGAGGGTTACGGAAAGAACGATTATATCGAGACAAGCCGCAAGCTTGTGGTAATAACTGCTCCCGGCCCCGGAAGCGGAAAAATGGCTACCTGCCTTTCCCAGCTTTATCACGATTATCAGCGCGGTATAAACGCAGGTTATGCAAAGTTTGAAACCTTCCCTATCTGGAATATTCCGCTCCGTCATCCTGTGAATATCGCCTATGAAGCGGCAACTGCCGACCTCAATGATGTTAATATGATTGACCCTTTCCATCTTGAGGCTTATGGTGAAACTACCGTAAACTACAACCGCGATGTGGAAATTTTCCCCGTTCTTAACGCAATGTTTGAGAAGATTATAGGTGAATCCCCTTATAAATCACCTACGGATATGGGTGTTAATATGGCGGGTAACTGCATTATAGATGATGAAGTGGTATGCGAAGCTTCAAAGCAGGAGATACTCCGTCGTTATTATGCTGCACAGTGCGGACTCAAGACAGGTAAGGTAGCAGAAGAAGAGGTTTACAAGCTTGAGCTTCTTATGAATCAGGCGGGAATTACAACTGCTGACCGTGAGGTTGTAGCTGCTGCGCTTGAAAAGGAAGAGAAAACAGGCGCACCTGCTGCTGCTATGGAACTTCCCGATGGTACAATCATCACAGGTAAGACTTCCAATCTTTTAGGTGCATCCTCTGCACTGTTACTGAATGCCCTCAAGCATTTCGGCGGGATTGATGAGGACATGCTTCTTATGTCCCCTGAGGTAATCGAACCTATACAGAATCTGAAGGTCGGTCATCTGGGAAATATCAACCCAAGACTCCATACGGACGAAACTCTGATTGCTCTTTCTATCTGCGCAAATACTTCTGCCGAAGCAAAGTGTGCAATGGAACAGCTCTCAAAACTCAAGGGCTGCGAGGTTCATTCAACGGTTATCCTTTCCTCTGTTGATGAAATAACCTTCAAGCGCCTTGGTGTGAACCTCACCTGTGAACCTAAATATCAATAAAAAGTATATATTGAATCATAATCCCGCAGTCTGACTGCGGGATTATTTTTATGAGGAATCTGCCGGAAAATGTTACAATTTTATTACAAAAAACGCAAAATTGTTGACTTTTATCGGAATTGAAGCTATTATTTAAATATAGAATATACGTTTTCAGGAAAGGTATGAAAGTTGAAGAAAATATATAGAAAAATTACTGCTCTGCTGATGTCGGTGATGCTGATTTCCTCATGTGCGTCCGAGTCAGTGCCTGTTATGCAGACGCAGTACAGTGGCGCATTGCTTACCACACAGGCCGCACCCATGCCGGCGGAAAGCATTTCTGTGCCAACAGAAAACGCTGTTACGACTCCGTCCGATACATCAGTTGCGGAAACTGTAACAACAACTGTTTCGGAAACGCAGGAAACAACTCCGCCCCAGATTCAGCGTGACGAAGAACGGTTTTCGGCAAAGCTTGCAGAAATTTATGAGAAATATGAAATAATCGGAATGAGCGTTGTGCTTTTCGAGGACGGCGAAATAATCTATGCTGAAAACATGGGTTATGCCGACAGAGAGCAGAAAATCCTCTGTGATGACAACACACGCTACCGTATTGCCAGCGTTTCAAAGCTTATCTCTACAATGGGGCTTATGAAAATGGTGGAGAACGGTGATATTTCCCTTGATACAAAGCTTGCTGATGCGACGGGGATAAAATATGACTGGGCGTACAGCAGCGGTACTGTTGAACTGTGGCATCTGCTTACCCATACAGCCGGGCTTTTTGATACATGGAGCTTTGAATATGAGCCGAATATGCGGTATGATATCAACCGCCTCATGGCAAATTCCCACAGCGGCGCAGAGCCGGGAACGACCTTTAATTACAGCAACTTCGGTTCAGGCTCAATCGGCGCGATAGTTGAGCGTATTACGGGTAAATATTTCCACGATTATATGGACGAAGTGCTTTTCACACCTCTCGGAATGGACGCGGGGTATGTAATCGACCTTATTGATGATAAGGAAAGTACGGCGAATCTTTATGACCATGACGGAGAGATACTGAAACCAAAGGAATGGGGCAGGGATTCGGAATATTATGAGTCCTTCGGGCTGGGCAACTCATATTATACCGCTCAGTGCGAGCTGATTATAACTCCATCGGATCTGGCACAGTTCGGCATTGCGCTTGCAGGCGACGGAGCCGCAGGCGGAAAAGCAATTCTTTCTCCCGAATCCGTAGCCGCTATAAACAAGAATTACATAAGCGCTGAGGATTTTGATATGGGACTTAATGTGCGCATACATGACGATATTGTAGAAGGTCGCACTATTTACGGCCACCCCGGCAATGCCCTCGGATGTATTGACGGGCTTTACTATGACCCCGCAGACGGGACAGGTGTTGTCTTCCTTACGAATCACTGCCTGCCGACAACTGAGGAAAATGGCTTTTACAGTGCTCTTTATGAGGTCGTTACGGAAGCCTACTACTGCTTTTTCAGATAAGGGATTACGATGAAAAAACTGACATTGCTTATTTCTGTTATATTTCTGTTTTGTTCCTGTAACGTTGAGCCTGAAGTGGCAGCTGTTACAGCGGAAACGGAGCAAACAACCTCTTTGCATACAACTGCTACCACTGTAACTGAAACTGAAGTATCTTCGGAATACACTGTGACAGAAACAACACTGCCTGAGCCTGAGTTTACCTCGGTAAAAATTGTGTGCGCAGGTGATAACCTGATACATTCGCCTATATATAATCAGGCAAAGCGGCGTACTGATGACGGAAGCTATGATTTTATGCCTGCTTATGAGAATGTGGCAGAGCTTATAAGCGAAGCTGATCTTGCGATTCTGAATCAGGAGACTATAATTTCTGACGATTATGAGCCGTCCAACTTCCCTTACTTCTGTTCGCCTACTGCCCTTGCCCATGATATGATTGAACTTGGTTTTGACGCGGTTTCTATTTCGAACAACCACTGTCTTGACAAAGGGGAGGGAGGACTTGTTTCAACCCTTGATTTCTGGCGCAGTGCATATCCTGATATTCCCGTATACGGAGCATATCTGAATGAAGAGGATATGAATAATATCCGCGTAAAAGAAATAAACGGAATTACCTTTGCCTTTCTCGGTTATATGGAGCATACCAACGGTCTGTATCTTTCTGCAGACTCGGAATGTGAGCTTACATACATGGCTGAGGAGGAGCTTATAGAGCAGCAGGTTAAAAGGGCAGGTGAAATTGCCGACTGTGTTATTGTAAGCGTGCATTTCGGCGTGGAAGTGAGCAATACTGTAACACATCAGCAGTATGTTTTCTCTCAGATGCTTGCTGACTGGGGTGCCGATATAATAATCGGAACACAGCCCCATACAATACAGACTATGGAATATCTTGCCCGAGAGGACGGCGGCCAGAGCTTCGTGTTCTACTGTCTCGGAAATTTCATTTCTGCCATGGACAGAGCCTCGTCAATGGTGGAGATGCTGGGTCGGATTACCGTTACAAAAAATATGAAAACGGGGGAGATAACCCTCTCGGATGCCAATGCGGTGCCGCTTATAAATCACTATGACTACAACTATCAGAATGTGAGAATTTACCCTTTTTCGGAATATACCGAGGCACTTGCTTCAAAGCACGGGTGCAAGGGCGTAAGTTACAGGTATTTTGAAAGGCTGATTGAAGAAAATATACCGAAGGAGTTTATGGAGAAATAAGATACAGAAGTGCATATGCATAAAATAACCCGGGAAGAAAATCTTCCCGGGTTAAAATGTTTTATTTGTTCGTCTTACACAATATCATCGGCTGTAATAAGACCGATTCCCTTTTCTGTAAGAACTTCGGTAGCCTTGTCGTTGTCGTCAACACGGATAGCAACGCTTGCGCGGCCTTCCTTGTTGGTAACGAGAGAGTAGCAGTACTCAATGTTGATGCCTGCGCTTTCAAATGCGTCGATAACTGAGTGCATTCCGCCGGGCTGGTCGGGAACGCTGAAAGCGATAACCTTTGTCTTGGTAGCTGTACAGCCGCTTTCTCTGAGAATTGCCAGAGCGCCGTCAGCATCCTTTACAACGATTCTGATGATGCCGAAATCGGTTGTATCGGCGATTGTCATAGCGCGGATATCAATGTTGTTATCCTTGAGAATTCCCATAACGGAAGCAAGTCTGCCTTTTTTATTTTCGATAAAAACGGAAATCTGTTCTAACATAGTGTTACCTCCATTACTTTGTAAACTTATTCTTGATCTTACGGTTATCGATGCATCGTGTGGCCTTACCCATGGAACGTGCGAGGGACTTGGGTTCGAGAAGCTTGATTGTAACGCCTACGCCGATAGCGGAGTCAATAGCGGACTTGAGCTTTTTCTTGTAAGCTTCAACGTCCTTGACGTTATCGCCGAACATATCGTCTCTGATTTCAAGCTGAACTTCAAGTGTATCAAGGTTATTCACTCTGTCAACAACTAAAAGGTAGTTTGTAGCCTTGTTGTCAACACTCAGGAGTGCGGATTCAATCTGAGAGGGGAATACGTTTACGCCACGGATAATAAGCATGTCGTCTGTTCTGCCCTGAGGCTTGAGCATACGTACAAGAGTTCTGCCGCATTCGCACTTGTCATAAATGAGAGTAGCAATATCACGTGTTCTGTAACGGATAAGGGGAAGAGCTTCCTTTGTGATACAGGTGAATACAAGCTCGCCCTGTTCACCTGCGGGAAGAACTTCGAGTGTATCGGGGTCGATAATTTCGGGAATGAAGTGGTCCTCGCAGATATGCATACCGCACTGGTATTCACATTCGCAGGAAACGGAGGGTCCCATAATTTCAGAAAGACCGTAGATATCGTAAGCCTTGATGCCCAGCCCTGCTTCGATTTCCTTTCTCATTTCATCGGTCCAGGGTTCTGCACCGAATACACCTGCCTTGAGTTTGAGGTCGTCCTTGCTCATGCCGATTTCATTCATAAGTTCGATAAGGCTGATAGCATAGGAGGGAGTCATACAAACGATTGTAGAACCGAAGTCGCGGAACATTTCCAGCTGACGCTGGCTGTTGCCTGCGGAAGCGGGGATTGCGGTTGCACCCAGCTTTTCAGCGCCGTAGTGCATGCCGAGGCCGCCTGTGAAAAGACCGTAACCGTAAGCTACGTGTACGAAATCGTTGTTGTCGCCGCCGCAGGAAGCGAGAGCTCTCGCTGCACATTCAGCCCAGACGTCGATATCGTTCTGAGTGTAGCCTACAACTGTCTGCTTGCCTGTTGTGCCGGAGGAAGCGTGAATACGTACAATCTCACTTGTAGGAGTAGCGAACATTCCGTAAGGATAATTGTCGCGTAAGTCCTGTTTTGTTGTAAAGGGAAGCTTATGAAGGTCAGCGATTGACTTGATATCCTCGGGCTTTACACCTGCCGCGTCCATCTTTTCACGATAAGGCTTTACGTTTTCGTAAACGCGTCTTATTTGCTGTGAAAGACGGTAGGACTGGAGTGCTTCCAGCTCGTGACGGGGAGCACATTCAATTTCTTTTTTATAGTACTTCATTGGGGTTTTCACCTTTCTTGTGATAGATTACGGTTTTACGGTCGCTGCCATTTATACGTTTTCGCCTAAAGCGAAAGCTTTTCTGTTGATTTCCAGAGCCTTCTGGGGTACGCATTCTTCAAGCGCCTTCTTCCACGCTTCTGCGGGAATATCCATTGTCTTTGAAAGAACACCCATAAGAACAACGTTTACGGCTCTTGAAGAACCAGCTTCGTTTGCAAGGGAAAGTGCATCGAGAGCAGTGATGTCAACGCCCTTTGCCTTGATTTTTTCTGTGATGTCAGCGGGATATTCCATTGCGCCTGTGATAACGGGCATGGGGGACATATGCTGTGTGTTTGTAATGATTTTGCCGCCCTTCCTGAGATAGGAGAGCCATCTTGCAGCTTCCAGCTCCTCAAAGGAGATGATTATATCCGCTTCGCCCTTTTCAATAACAGGGGAGTAAACTTCTTCACCGTACTTGATGTATGTAACAACCGAGCCGCCTCTCTGGGACATTCCGTGTACTTCGGAAACTTTGACGTCATAACCCTGGGAGAGAAGTGTGTTTCCTAAAATTCTGCTGGCAAGGAGAGTACCCTGACCACCTACGCCAACGAGCATAATTGATTTTGTAGCCATCTTAATACCTCCGATTATTCTTCAATTGCATCGAACTTGCACATCTGTTCGCAGAGCTTGCAGCCTACGCAGAGTGTGGGGTCGATTTTTGCCTTGCCCTCAGCCATGGAAATAGCGGGACAGCCGATTTTCATACAAGCCTTGCAGGATTTGCACTTGTCGGCATTGATTTTAAAGGGAGGATTGTGCTTTACTGTCTTGAGGAGCGCGCAGGGCTTTCTTGTAATGATAACGCTGGGAGCGTCCGCTTCAAGTTCAGCCTTGATTACGCTTTCAAGCTGGGCTAAATTGCCGGGGTCAACAACTGTGACTCTGTCAATGCCCACAGCCTTTACAACAGCTTCAAGGTCAACTGCGGAAGCAGGGTCGCCGTGAATGTTCTTGCCGTTGGCAGGGTTGTTCTGATGACCGGTCATACCTGTAATGGAGTTATCGAGAACGATAACTGTGGAGTTGCTGGAGTTGTATGCGATATTGATTAAGCCTGTGATACCGGAGTGCATAAAAGTGGAGTCACCGATAACAGCAACAGCCTTGTTTTCATATTCGCCCTTGCGAGCCTTGTTGAAGCCGTGGAGACCACTGATGGAAGCGCCCATACATACTGTTGTATCCATAGCGTTGAGAGGAGCGGCAGCGCCGAGAGTGTAGCAGCCGATATCGCCGCTTACCATAACGCCCAGCTTCTTTAATGTGTAGAATACGCCTCTGTGAGGGCAGCCTGCGCACATTACGGGAGGTCTTACGGGAACTGTCTCGTCGAATGTATCAAATTCAGCTGTTTCACCGAGAATCTTTTCCTTGAGATATGTCTGGGAGTATTCGCCGAGGAGCTTGAATAAGCTCTTGCCGATGGGGTCAAGGCCGATCTTGCGGCAATGTGTTTCGATTACATCGTCAAGTTCTTCAACAACGTAAAGCTTGTCAACCTTAGCGGCAAAATCCTTGATGAGCTGAACAGGCATAGGGTTAATCATACCAAGCTTTAAGTAGCTTGCCTTGTCGCCGAGGGCTTCCTTTGCATACTGGTAAGCAATACCTGCTGTAATGATACCGATTTTGGTATCGTTCATCTCAACTGTGTTGATTGCGGCGGTTTCAGCGTAAGCAATGAGCTTTTCTGTACGAGCTTCAACAACAGCGTGCTTGGGGATAGCGTTGCCGGGAGTCATAACGTACTTTGCGATATTGCGGGAGTATTCGGGAAGAGTCTTTTCAACTCTTTCGCATTCTTCAACCTGGCTCTGGGAGTGGGAAACTCGTGTGGAGAGGCGGAGGATTACGGGAGTATCGAATTCTTCACTGATGTCGAAAGCGAGCTTTGTGAATTCCTTGCATTCTGCGCTGTCTGCGGGTTCAAGCATAGGAACCTTTGATGCAATCGCATAATGACGGGAATCCTGTTCGTTCTGGGAGGAGTGCATGCCGGGGTCGTCAGCAACCGCGATAACAAGACCGCCGTTTACGCCTGTATAGGAGGCTGTAAAGAGGGGGTCAGCAGCAACGTTGAGACCAACATGCTTCATAGCTGTGAAGGAGCGTGCACCTGCAATACAAGCGCCTACTGCTGTTTCACAGGCAACCTTTTCGTTGGGAGCCCATTCTGTGTGCATTACTTCCTCGGGATACATGGAAGCAAATTCGGTTATTTCGGTACTGGGAGTGCCGGGGTAGCTGGAAACTACCGTTACGCCGGCTTCGTATAAGCCTCTGGCAACAGCCTGGTTGCCAAGCATTAATTTAGCCATTTTTAAACCATTCCTTTTACTTATTTTTTAATAATATATTATTATACCATATAATATATTTTTTGGAAATACCCAACAGTTATTTTTTTACAAAATACACTATTTTTTTTAACCTGTATGTGCAGAATAACGAAACCCGCATACTGTCAGTATGCGGGTCTGCGGTTTATAATGAGTCTGCAATATCAATGTTTTCGCCTGTAAGTCCTATGTAAGCGCCTTCGGAAGCTTCGGCTGCGTCCTTGTGTGCGAGAAGCCACTTGTTGCAGGCACGTAAGGTCTTGTCCTCGTCGTTGAGAGCCTTGATATTGGGCATATCATAGTTTGTGCCCTTGGGCAGAACGATAGCAACCTTGAATTTTCCGTCCTTTTCAGCGTTGCAGGGAGCATAGTGGAGAGTTGTCGCATAAACTTCCACAACCTGACCTGCCTCTGCTCTGAAAGCCATAACCCTGGAGGTGTCAAGCTTACCGTCGATTATATCATCTTCCTTTGCAACCAGGAGAACAAAGTCGTAAAGACCGATGTTGAGTTCGCTGTCGCGGTGGTATTCGAGGCAGTTGAGCTTTGTGTTATGACCGTTGCACCAGCCGATCTGGATAGGCATACCGCCGTAGGCGTTGTTTTGTAAAAGACCGAAAAGACAGGTGCTTTCAAGTGCCGCCTCACTGGGAACATAGCCTACACCGTCGGGAAGGGGAGTTTCGGTATCAAGAGCCTTTAAGAGACAAGCTGTGTCGTATCCTCCCAGAACCTTGCCGTAGGGAGCAAATTCTTTATCAAGTACAGAGTAGATTTTCATAATGGTAAAGCCTTTCTTTATTGATGTTTTATAAGATAATACCATATTTTTTTAAACGAGTCAATAATTTTTGATTAAATAGGCAAAAAAGTTTTTTGCATAAGCCTGATTGCTATTGACTTATACATTGTTTTGTGATAAAATTAACTTGTAATATAGTACAAAAGTGTTAAATGTAACTTTTATGTAACCGTGAGGAGATGGGGAAATGAAAAAGAGAAAAGTTGTCGGTTGTATTGTTAATAATCCCGAAGCCCAGTATCAGTCAAGGGCTCTTGACGGTCTTATTTCCCAGTGTGAAGCCTATGATTATGATATGGTCGTGATCTCACCTCTGGTTGATGTTACTCATCATTTTAAGGATTATCTGAACGGTGACCAGAATATCCTTCACCTCATGAATTTTGATTACGTTGATGCAGTTGTGGTTGCTTCAACTCCGCTTATGGCATATGACGGCGGCTTGGAAGCTATCGAAAAAGTGAAAAAGCTTCTTTCAAGGAATTGCAGAAAGCCCGTAATAATGATGGATTCGCCCGTTGGAGATTATGAGGTCATTGAAACCGATGATGCTTCCGCTATGGAGAAAATTACCGACCATATTTTTGATGTTCATGGGTGCAACCCGGATAAGATCTATTTTCTCACAGGCTCCGAGGGGCATGTCTCCTCCATAAAAAGAATGGCGGGTTGTTCAAGGTCCTTTAAAAAGCATAATTTTGAAATAAATCAGGACAGGATTTTTTACGGTGATTTCTGGTATACCTCAGGCTATGCACTTGCTGACAGGATTATAAGCGGCGAGCTTCCTGTGCCCGAAGCTGTTATTGTTCATAGCGACCATATGGCTATGGGTGTTATAAATCGCCTTACCGATAATGGTATAAGAGTTCCTGAGGATGTTATTGTAACAGGCTATGACGCTACCGAAGAAGGTATGATGAATAAGGTAAGCGTTACGTCCTATGTTCCCTGTGTCAGCGATATGGCGGCTTCTGCTGTTGACCGTATCCATGAAATTCTCGAACCGGGCAGTCCTTTGAAGCCTCACGCTGTTTTCGCGGATGATATCCGCCTTGCTTCCAGCTGCGGATGCGGCACAAGCGTAGAATATCTGAAGCAGTCTCTTGAAAATTCCGTGTATAAGCAGAATCTTGATTTTTCTCAGGGTTTTATTATGGATAACAATAATGTAAGTCTGCTTATGGACAGCTATATGATGGAAGATGTTGCAAAAAGTGAAACGGTTGATGAGTGCCTTAAGAAAATCAACGACCGTACCTATCTTTTGCGTCCTTATAATTATTTTTATCTCTGCCTGCGTGAAAACTGGCTTGATATGAATGTGCTTATGGGCAACGGATATCCCGAAATCATGAGCTGTGTCATTCATGCTACTCCCGAAGATTATGAGGGCCGAGATGAAGTGAGTCTTCACTATATGGATGACGGAAGATACAAGTTCCGCACAGAACTTATGCTTCCCCAGCTTCACGAGGAGCGTGAAAAGCCCTGTGTCTTCTATTTTGTTCCTGTACATTTCCAGGAAAATACACTGGGATATGCGGTGCTTCAGTGTGATTTGTCACTACGTGTAAAGCCTACCTGCATGTTCAGAAACTGGATGCGTTATGTAAATACGGGGCTTGAAATGATACGTATCAGGAATAAGCTTCTTTCCATTTCGATTTCCGAAAGTATGACGGGTCTTTACAACCGCAGAGGTATGAATCTGAGGGTAAATGAAATGTTCCGTAATGCAGATGAGGGTGATTCCTGCTTTGTTATGCTTGTTGATATGGATGGCCTTAAGCTGATAAACGACAAGTTCGGACACGGTGAGGGGGATTCCGCCATAATTCAGGTTTCCTCGGTTGTGCGTTCTGTACTTGGCAAAAATGAAATTGCTGTACGTGCAGGCGGCGATGAATTCTATATAATCGGCGTCGGTAAGTATGACGAGATGAAGGTAAAGAGTAAAGTGGGGCTTGTTGAATATTACATAAACGAAAAGAATCGCAGTTCTACAAAGGGTTATGAGCTGAGCGTAAGTATAGGATATCACGTCTGCCCGGTTGATGAGAGTGTAAAGATTGAGCAGATTATTAAAATTGCGGATGATGCTATGTATGTAAATAAGATTGCACGCAAGAAAAACCGCAAGGATTGAATAAAAAAATGCCGCACAGGGTTATTCCCTGTGCGGCTGAGTATATCAGGGGGGTATTATGATTTTACGTATGCCTGCGTATTGCAGTGATTTTAAATGTTCGGCTGATAAATGCAGTGACAGCTGCTGTATAGGCTGGGAAATTGATATTGACGATAAAACAGCGGATTATTATATGAGTGTCGGCGGTGAATTCGGAAAAAGGCTGAGCGAAAACATACAGAAGGGTAGTCCCTGCAGTTTTATTCTGAAGGACGAGCGCTGTCCTTTCCTTAATGAGCGCAATCTCTGCGATATAATTCTTAATATCGGTGAAGATAAATTGTGCCATATCTGTGATAACCATCCCCGTTATTATGAATGGTTCGACGGAATCAGAGAGGGTGGTGTGGGACTCTGCTGTGAAGAAGCGGCAATGCTTATACTTGAAAAAGGAGCTGATGGCGGCTGGTGGGACAGGGAAATTCCTGACGAGGAATGTGATGCTTACGATGATGAACTTTACAGCTTCATGCTTTCGGCACGTGAAAGAGTCACAGCATATCTCTGCGATACAAGTAAGACTCTTCCGACTGCTGTTTCGTCGGTTCTCCGATATGCCCGGGTGCTGCAGAATCTCATGGATAACGAAATGACGGAAGAAGTGCCTGAGATTGAAGAATATACATACTCCTGCGATCAGCCTGATGTTATGGCTATGCTGGATTTCTTCGCAGGACTTGAGCCCATTGACGAAAAGTGGAAGCCTTATATAGATAAGCTTAAAGCAGCAGTACCCTCTGTCAGTCTTGATAATTCGCAGAAACAGTATATAAGAAATATAGGTATATACTTTATATGGCGGTATTTTATGAAGGGCGTATTCGATTGGGAGATTCTGTCAAAGGTAAAGCTGGCAGTAGTGAGCATGGCGATGATAAGTGTTATGTTCAGTGCTGAAGGTGGCGCGGACGTGAAGCGTTGTGCAGAGCTTGCAAAAAACTATTCCAAGGAGACGGAATACAGCGAGGAAAACCTTGAAACCATTTTTGATATGTCATATACGGAATCCGTGTTCAGTGAAGGCTCCCTTGCGGCATTTTTTGAATAAACACACGCAGAAGCAGGCAATAATGCCTGCTTCTGCGTTTTACTTTATAACTTAAATAAGTAATTGACTATAAGTGTATTGATTTACTTAAATTAACTCAGAGTAAAAGTCTGAAAACGGTTACATTAAAAGAAAACTGCTTTGTTAAGCAAATTGATTTTTTAGTAACAATTTAAGTGAACGGTTTATTTGTATAAAAAAGCGATTATTGTTTTATGATTTATGTAAAAGTTTTAAAAAAGTGTTGACAAAATTGTTTATAATCGCTATAATTGGGGTAAAGTAAGTTTTAGGTAAAATTAAAGCTAAAATTTGTTTACATTTAATTAAAACGGAGGTAATTTTCAATGATGAAGCGCAGAATTATGGCAGGCTTACTTGCAGCGAGCACAGTGATTACAATGTCTGCCTGCGACAGTAACACAAATTCCGAAACAACAACCACAGCAGCTGCAGACACAGGTGCAGCAAGCGGAGAAAAGCTTACATTAAAGGTGCTCACACATCGTACAGACAGAATTGAAGACGGTTCTCTCGATGCAATGACAGATGCTTTCGAAGAAGCCAACAACTGTATTGTTGAATATCAGGGCTTTACAGATTACTCCACAGATATTCCTACAATGATGAATACAACCGAATACGGCGATGTACTTATGATTCCTGACACAGTAAAGGTTGAAGATCTTGCAAATTTCTTTGAACCCCTCGGTTCATATGATGAACTCAAGGATAAGTACAACTGGATCGACAAGAAGATGTACGATGGTCAGGTTTACGGTATTCCTCACCTTGGTTCTGTTGCCGGCGGTATCTGTTACAACAAGAGAATCTGGTCTGAAGCAGGTGTTACTGAACTTCCCAAGACTCCCGAAGATTTCATCACAGCTCTCCAGAAGATCAGAGACAACACAGATGCTATTCCGATTTACACAAACTACGCTGACGCAAGCTGGACACTCGTTCAGTGGGCTTCTCTTGTAAACTCTGCTTCCGGCAGTGCTACATACGAAAATAATATCCTCGTTTCTGAAAGAGACCTGTTCGTTGACGGTGATGCTTACTGGGAAGTATACGAACTTATGTATAATGCATTCGTTGATCCCACACTTCGTGAGGAAGATCCCATGACAACTGACTGGGAAGGCTGTAAGGCAGCTATCAACGAAGGTAAGATCGGTACAATGGTAATGGGTTCATGGGCTGTTTCCCAGTTCCAGGCAGCAGGTCCTAACCCTGATGATATCGGTTATATGCCCGCTCCTTTCAATGTAAATGGCAAGCAGTATGCTGAATCTGCTCCTGACTACTGTATGGGCGTAAACAAGAACAGAGATGCAGCAATCAAGGAACTCGGCAAGAAGTATATCACATGGTTCGTTGAAGAATCCGGCTTTGCTAAGCAGGAAGGTTCTATCGGCACACTCAAGGGTTCTGAATTACCCGCATACCTCGATGCATTTGCTGATTGCGAATTATTTGTAACAGAAGCTGCTCCCGAAGGCCTTATAGGTGTATGGGATGCTATCAATAACGACTCTGAAGTTGGTACATGGCAGGGTGACGCCGCTAACTTCAAGATTCAGATTGCTGAAGCTGCATTTGCAGGCGAAAGCATTGACAAGGTAAAGGAAATCTATGCTGCAGCAAACGAAAAGTGGAATGCTGAAAGAGATGCAAACGCTGATTTCCAGGCATACAAGTCCGCTAACTAAAGGGAGCCCCTTTGGGCAGTTCCTGCCTTTAACATAATTCTGTTTTGTCAGAACAGGCGGAACGGCAGGATTCGCAGAACTGTATGCATAATCCATGCTATGATGTTTGTGCATGGTAATTTAACCAAGCCAAATTCATTTTTTCATATCTTTCTCCCTGGGGTTGATTCGAAAAGCCTCCGCTTTTCGAATCAACTAATTTTTTTAAAATCTGAAAATTCAGAAAGGAATGACGCAGAATGGCAGCTCAAACAAGAAAAAAGCGCACGCTTATAGAATGGCTGAAGGGTTACACGGGTCAGAAGTATATGACGACTGTGGTTTTCCTGCTTATACCTATTGTTCTGCTTGTGCTTTTCACTCTTATACCTGCTGTGAATATGGGAATTTACAGTTTTCAGGAGCGTGACCAGCTGGGCGTAAATCCCGAGTGGGTAGGCTTTGAAAACTATGAGCGATTATTCACGGATGAAAGCTATCTTAAAACATTCGCAAACAGTATCTATTATTTCTTCGGTTCCTTTGTGCAGCTCTCCCTTGCACTGTTCATTGCGACTCTGCTTTGTTCAAAGATAAGGTTTGCCAATGTTTTCAAGGGTGTAATGTTTTTTCCGTATATGATGAACGGCGTAGCTGTTTCTCTTATTTTCCGCCGCTTTTTCCAGAAGGGCGACGGTATAACAAATACGGAGGGTACTCTCAACAGCATTATAGAAATGTTCGGCGGTGACCCTGTAAAATGGCTTTCCAATGCCGATATTGTAAATTTCTGTCTGGTGTTTGTATCTATCTGGCGTTATATCGGTTTTGATATTATCATGTTTATCGGTGCAATCCAGTCTATTTCTCCCGATATATATGAAGCGGCCGACCTTGACGGCGCAAATGCGTGGCAGCGTTTCCGCTACATAATTTTCCCCAGCATCAGACCTATTGTTGCATTACAGCTTATCCTTGCCATCAAGGGTTCTGCATCTGTATTTGAAATTCCTTATATCATCACAGGCGGACGAGGCGGAACAAGTACCTTTGTCATCAAGACAATAGAAACGGCGTTCCAGTATCAGAAAATCGGTCTTGCTTCGGCAATGGCGATTGTGCTGCTTGCGATTATACTTATAATTACCGCAATTCAGAAGATTTTCTTCAAGGAAAGGAAGTGACGGAACTTGGAAAACAACGAAAGAATAAATTTAAAGAATTATAAGTTCCGTGAAACTCCGCATTGGGTGAGGGTAATTGTTTCTATATTAAAATACCTGTTCCTTGTTATCTGCTGTCTTATGGTAATAATTCCCCTTCTTGTTGTGCTTATCGGCGCTTTCAAGACTCACGAAGAATATATCGGCACCAATGTATTCACTCTCCCGGAAGTGCCGCAGTTCGGAAATTTCGTTACAGCTTTTTTTGAGGGCGATGTTCTGCTGGGTCTCAGGAATACGGCAATAATCCTTGCTGTATCCTGCTTCGGAACAATTGTCACAGGTACTATGACAGCGTTTGTTCTCCAGCGCTTCAGCATGGTGTTCACAAAGCTTGTAAAGGCTGTTTTCCTGTTTGCGGCGCTTCTCCCGAACATTTCCATGCAGGTAACTGTATTCCAGATTGTCAGCAAGCTTGGGCTGTACGACAGTCTTTTTGCACCCTGCATACTTTATATAGGTACAGATATTGTCTCAATTTACATTTTCATCCAGTTCCTGGACAATATTTCGGTATCCCTCGATGAAAGTGCAATTCTCGACGGTGCTTCATACCTGAGGGTTTACTGGAGCATCATACTGCCGATGCTGAGGCCGGCAATTGCTACCGTGCTTGTAATCAAGTTCGTGAGCATTTACAATGACTTCTACACTGCAAATCTCTATATGCCCAGCGACGATCTTGCAGTTGTATCCACAGCACTTTACAGATTTATCGGTCCTTACGGTGCGCAGTGGGAGATAATCTTTGCAGGCATTATTATCTGTATAATTCCGTCTCTGATTATTTTCCTGGCTCTCCAGAAATTCATTTACAGCAACCTTGTAACAGGCTCTGTCAAGGAATGAGCGGCGAAGCGCCGTTGCAGGTTCCTGCCTTTTTCGATGTTATGCTTTGTCGAATGTGTGGAACGGCAGGGTACGCAAACTGTTGTGCCTGGCAACATACGGCGGAGCGCCGTTGCAGGTTCCTGCCTTCTTAAGACTTGTTTTTGTCGAAGCGGGCGGAACGGCAGGATAGAAGGTTTCTGCAATAAAAAAACCCGCTGCTATGCAGCGGGTTGATTTTGTTTATGCTCTTACGTCCAGCACTGTGCCTCTGCCATCGGCTGAGGGAACAGGCATATTTGCGAGACTTTCAATTAAAATATTACTTGAAGCTTCCTGAGATTCCATAGTATTCTTGAGCATACTTAAAGATGCCTGATTCTGGACATTGTACTGAGCCATATTCATGGATAAGTTAGCGATATATGCTGTAAGTCCGCCCATGAAATCACCTCCGTAAATAATTATAATACTTCTACAATAATTATACATCAGTGGCACAACAGTTTCAAGAGTAAAAGTGCACAATTCTCATCTTATAAATTGGTGTTATATGCTAAAAAAAGACACTTGACATATTGCTGGTGTACTATATATAATGTAAGGGCACCGAAAGGAGTGTTATATGTGGAAATGATTTTACTTGCGGCAGGATGTTATACAATCTGTTCTCTTGCCGATAAATACGCAGTAAGCACCGCAAAGCTCAGCGGTACGGCAATTACATTTATAATGGCGGCGGCAACAGCTGTGTTCATGACAATAATTCTGCCCTTTACGGGGATGGCTTTTCCTGCTTTTTCGTGGCAGTTACTGTTGTTTGTCCTGCTTATTGCCGCTGATAAAATGCTTGAATTTGTGCTGAGTGCAAAGGTTCTGACTGAGATGAGTGCTTTTGAGCTTAAAGCGTGGCTTGGTGTATCGTTGTTCATTTCATATTTTACTGACGTTTTCGCTTACGGAGGTCGTTTCAGTATATCGGGGCTGATTTTTATCGGTATTACTGCCTCAGGACTTTTCCTGATTGCAAAAAGCAACGGCAAAGCGGTTAATTATAAGAAAATAATGATACCTCTGGCTTTTTATATACTTGTAAAATTCGGATATGGCATTATAATGAGATATGCGCAGTCTTACGGTGAAAGTTCATATATTCTTTATTTTGCGCTTATTCTGCTGGCAATTGTACTTGTTCCGATTGTCCATCCGTGGAGACTGTTCAGAGAAAAGAAAAAGGGTGTTGCCGTCACAGCAGTAACAAAACTGCCGAATGCTGTGGGCCTGTTTGCTGAAAATGCAGCGCTGACAGTAAGTCTTGCCGGTTACGCGCTGATTCAGCCGATTATACTTATAGCATTGTTTCTTATCGGAGTTTTAAGGAAAGAATGCTGTACAAAACTCAATTTAATCGGAGCTTTGATATCCATTCTGGGTGTTATCGGATTTCAGTTTTTGAAATAATTTGAAAAAAATTCAAAAAAGGTATTGACAAATTGTGCGTTATCTGATATAATCTAATAGTCGTCAGTGAGACGCACATCACCTGCGGAGGTGGTGGAATGGCAGACACGCTACTTTGAGGGGGTAGTGGGCGTATGCTCGTGTGGGTTCAAGTCCCATCCTCCGCACCAGAAAGCCTGTATCGTAAGATACAGGCTTTTTGCATTGTTCGCTTAAGCGCAAGTTAACCACCGCTTGAAGCGGTGAGAGTAAAAATCTTCAGATACAAGAAAGTCCTCCTGTGATATAATGAAAGTGGGTTTGGCAACCACATCACTATGAAAAGGAGGACAGTCAAATGAATGA
>JAZSFL010000046.1:0-70571 GCA_045532185.1 Ruminiclostridium sp. | reverse complement strand
CCCGAAAATCCGCCGAAGCCGCCCATACCGCCTGCTCCTGCACCGTAGGAGGGATCAACGCCTGCGTGACCGAACTGGTCATAACGCTGACGCTTCTGAGGGTCAGAGAGAATGTCGTTGGCTTCATTGACCTCCTTGAACTTTTCAGCCGCCTCGGGGTCGTCGGGATGCAGGTCGGGGTGATACTGCTTCGCCATTTTACGGTAAGCTTTCTTTATTTCATCGTCTGAAGCACCCTTGGAGATACCGAGGACTTCATAGTAATCACGTTTTTCTGCCATAAAATCATTCCTTTAATAATAACCGATTTTCCGCCGCACAACTGTGCGTTATGCGGCGGAGCTTGTTATTCAATTAGTTAGCGTCTGTGTAGTCTACATCTACAACGTTGTCGTCGGGGTTTGCACTGCCTGCGTTTGTACCTTCTCCCTGAACGTCAGCCTGCTGTGCTGCTGCGCCCTGTTCCTGGTAGATTCTGCCTGCAATATCATAGAATGCCTTCTGGAGTTCTTCCTTTGCAGCCTTGATAGCTTCGATATCTGTACCCTTGAGAGCTTCCTTGAGTGCGTCAAGCTTAGGTGTAACAGCAGCCTTGTCAGCGTCTGTAACCTTATCGCCGAACTCATTCATGGACTTTTCAATCTGGTAAACCATCTGGTCAGCTTCGTTTCTTGTATCTACTTCTTCCTTGCGCTTGGCGTCTTCTGCCGCATAAGCCTCAGCTTCCTTGACAGCCTTGTCGATATCTTCCTTGCTCATATTTGTGGAAGCAGTGATGGAAATGTGCTGTTCCTTGCCTGTGCCGAGATCCTTAGCGGATACATTTACGATACCATTTGCGTCAATATCGAATGTAACCTCAATCTGGGGTATACCGCGGGGAGCGGGAGCAATACCGTCGAGACGGAACATACCGAGGGACTTGTTGTCCTTGGCGAATTCACGTTCACCCTGTAATACGTTGATTTCAACGCTGGGCTGGTTGTCGCTGTATGTGGAGAAAATCTGGGACTTCTTTGTAGGAATTGTTGTGTTTCTTTCGATCATCTTTGTGCAGACGCCGCCTGCTGTCTCGATACCGAGAGAAAGGGGAGTTACGTCAAGAAGGAGAAGACCTGTTACTTCCTTATTTAATACACCGCCCTGGATAGCAGCACCCATGGATACACATTCATCAGGGTTGATACCCTTGAAGGGATCCTTGCCGAGGTAGCCCTTTACTGCGTCCTGAACTGCGGGAATTCTTGTGGAACCGCCTACGAGAAGAATCTTGTCGATTTCGTTAAGGGAGAGACCGCTGTCCTTTACAGCCTGCTTCAAGGGAACCATTGTAGCTTCAACAAGGTCAGCTGTAAGCTCATTGAACTTAGCTCTTGTGATAGTTGTGTTCATGTGCTTAGGACCTGTTGCATCAGCTGTGATATAGGGGATATTTACGTTTACGGATGTGGAGTTGGAAAGGGCAATCTTAGCCTTTTCAGCTTCATCCTTGAGTCTCTGCATTGCGAACTTGTCAGCAGAGAGGTCTGTTCCGTCTGTTCTCTTGAATTCAGCAACCAAGAAGTCGATGATTCTCTGGTCGAAGTCGTCACCGCCGAGGTGGTTGTTACCTGCTGTTGCAAGAACTTCCTGAACACCGTCACCGATTTCGATAACGGATACGTCGAATGTACCGCCGCCGAGGTCATATACTACGATTTTCTGTTCGTTTTCCTTGTCAATGCCGTAAGCAAGAGCAGCAGCAGTAGGCTCGTTGATGATTCTGTGAACCTTTAAGCCTGCAATCTGACCTGCGTCCTTTGTAGCCTGACGCTGGGAGTCTGTAAAGTAAGCAGGAACTGTGATAACTGCGTCTGTTACAGTTTCGCCGAGGTAAGCTTCGGCTTCAGACTTAAGCTTCTGAAGGATCATTGCGGAAATTTCCTGAGGAGTGTACTTCTTTCCGTCGATGTCAACCTTGTAGTCGGAACCCATGTGACGCTTGATGGAGATGATTGTTCTGTCGGGGTTTGTTACAGCCTGGTTCTTTGCAAGCTGACCCACGAGACGTTCGCCGTCCTTTGTGAATGCAACAACGGAAGGAGTTGTTCTGCTACCTTCGCTGTTTGTGATTACTGTTGCTTCGCCGCCTTCGATAACGGATACGCAAGAGTTTGTTGTACCTAAGTCAATACCGATAATTTTTGCCATAATAATTTGCCTCCTTATTTTATATAGGTTTTATTTGTTATCTTTTTTACTGTGCAACTGTTACCATTGCAAATCTCAGTACCTTGTTGCCGATTCTGTAGCCCTGCTGGAATACTGTAACAACCTTTCCGCTTTCAAGGTCGCTTTCAACCTGCTGAACAGCCTGATGCACCGCGGGGTCGAAATCCTCTGTCTGAACCTTTTCAACGCCGAGCTTTTCAAGTGTTCCCATAAAGGAATCATATATGAGCTTTACGCCTTCCTTATACTTTTCATCAGCAGTTTCTGCCTGAAGCGCTCTTTCAAGATTGTCAAGAACGGTTAAGAACTCACCAACCACTCTTGCCGTGATTTCAGGGGTAAGCTCTGTGCGTTCCTTAGCTGTACGCTTGCGGTAGTTGTCATACTCCGCCATATTGCGCATCAGCTGATCCTTGAGCTTTGCAATTTCTTCATCCCTGGGATCTGCTGCAGGCTCAACCTGCGCTTCTTCCTCAGTCTTTGGTTCAAGTTCTTCTGTTTCTATTTCTTTCTCACTCATCTTTCTTTGCCTCCTTGTCTATTGCAAGCGGCATAGCTTCCTGTTCCTGGGTCAGCAGGTCGGAAACCTTGCTCGCAAAGTATTCTATATATGGTATTATCTTTTTATAATCAACTCTCAGCGGTCCGATTACACCGAAGCTTCCCGCTTTCTCTCCGCCCTTTAAGAAAGAGCCGGTAATCATGCTGGAGTTGGAAATAACGAATGTGTCATCTTCCTTACCGAACATTACGCTTATGCCCGAGAATGTATTGTCAAGGAATTTGGAGAAATCGTTGCGCTGTCTTAAAACGGTGGCAATCTCCGTGCCCTTCAGTTCGGGACAGGCGATAAGGTTTTCTTCACCCTCAATCTTCACCTTTTCGTTCATCATCTCTGCCGATAAATCAGCGATACCTTTTAATAAAGGAGAGAGTGACATAACGTAACTGCCCAGTGCAGCGGAAAGGCCCTTTATATATTCTTCAGAAACATCTTCAAGATTCACTCCCTTGAGATTTTCCTCAGCGAACTGCTGGAAAATACTCATCTGCTCGTCAGTCAGGTCAAAGGACAGACGGCATACACGGTTTTTGATATTTCCTGCCGAGGTAATCATCAGCAGAACATACATCCTTCTTCCCGTAGGGATAACCTCTACCTTTGTGATAACCGAAAATTTGTTGGATTCATTTGTGGAAACTATAGCACACTTGGTTAAATCCGCCAGCGCTCTTGCCGCGTTTTCGATAATTACGTCATCTGTTTCATTTGAGGAATTACTGAAAATCTCATCAATTGAGTTTTTTTCATCTTCAGAAAGGGGATTTACTCCCGAAAGTCTCTCAATATAGAGCCTTAAACCCTTGTAAGTTGGAACTCTGCCTGCGGATGTATGAGGATGTTCGAGATAACCCTGCTGTTCCAGTGAAGCCATCTCATTTCGTATAGTCGCCGAGGAAACCTGAATGTCAAGAAGCTGCTGCACAGCCTTTGAACCGATAGGCTCGCCGGTTCTGATATATTCGTCAACAATAAGGTCGAGTATTTTAAGCGCTCTGCTTTCCATCTCTTTTACCATATCCTTCCGTAATTTAGCAGTCCCTCTTTCAGAGTGTTAGCACTCTTTGAGTTTGAGTGCTAAATATAATTTATCACATATCATCTTAAATGTCAATAGTTTTTCAAAAATATTTTTGACAGCCCGCCGGCGATTATGCTATACAAATAAAATGCACCGTTATAAACGGTCTGCCTGTTTTTATAAAAAAGTACTTTCCGGACTTATGGGGAAACAGAATCATGTGCCGAATAACGAACTTGCGATTGTTTATATTGCACAAAATATGCGGCGGTTTTATTTACATTTAAACAATTGATAATTGTATTTTGTTGTGCTATAATTAATCGTATGGAAAACGTAATCGTTTTCACAGCATATTAATCAATTATCGGATTACCCGATATGATGAGTCCGAAAAGACCCGTCATTATTAGAAAGGATATGATGTATGATGAAGACAAGACGAATTGCAGCCGCGGTTCTTGCTGCAAGCATGGTTTTCGGTCTTTCTGCCTGCGGTCAGACTACAGGCCGTGACGGCGAGGTTATTACAACTACCGAAGCTGCTGCAACAACTACAACCGAAAATGCTGCAAATATTGATTTTGAAGAAGCAGAAGTAGTCGAAATCGACGAAAATCAGGAAACAGGCACAATCAAGGTTCTTATTTATTATGACCTTATCAATCAGGATGCTGACCTTGTTGACCTTTTTGAAACCAGATACAACGGTTCCATCGAACAGGAGACCTGCGCCAGCGGTCCGGCTTACTTCGAGAAGCTCGGCACTCTTGTAGCTTCCGATCTTTCTCCTGATATCGTACGTTACGAGTGGATGTCATTCCCACACGGAATGTCCAGAAACATGTATACCCCTCTTGACAGCTATATCGACCTTGACAGTGACCTTTGGGTCGGCATGAAGGAAATCGCTGAGCAGTTCGTATACAACGGACAGCACTATTATGTTCCCTATAAGGTAACGTCCAACTTTGCCCTCAACTACAACAAGCTTTCCCTTCAGGAATACGGCATTCAGGATCCTATGGAATTATACCACAACGGTGAATGGACATGGTCCGCATTCAAGGATATCATCACACAGTGGTGCAATGCTGACGATACACATGTGGGCTATACAGGCGTAAGTGCGATGAGCTTTGTTGCCACAACAGGCACCAAGCTTATAGACGTCAGGGACAACGAAATTATCAACAACTTAAAGGATCAGAATGTGCAGAGAGCAATGGAATTTGTAGAAGACCTCTGCCGTCAGGGCCTCACAGGCGAAGGCTACATTGATCCCGGTGAAGCTTTCAAGGACGGTTCTCTCCTGTTCCTTGGCATGGAGCCTACATGGGCTTACTCTTCTTCTTCCGAAAACCTCTTCAAGGCAAGTATTGACTACGAAATGGCATTCGTTCCCTTCCCCAGAGACGATAATTCCGATACATACTATCTTGCATATGACTCTTTCGGATACATGGTTCCCTCGGGTGCCAAGAATGTAAAGGGTGCTATTGACTGGATTACTCTCAACCGTGTTGAAGTGACAGATGAAGAGAATATTGCAGAAGCAAAGGCTACCGCAACAGATTCTACCACAAAGTATTACCCCAAGTGCCCCGAATGTAAGTACAGCTATGTAGAAAATGAAACAGAAGACCTTACAGTCTGCCCTGAATGCAGCACAGCAAGAAGAGTAAGATTCAATGCATGGTATACCGAAGAGCAGTATGAAATCCTCATGGATATCACAACTCCCGAAAGAGGCAAGTTTACATTCCTCTTTGATAACTGCAAGGGCTTCAACACCGACCTTTCCAATATCTTCGAAGGTACGGGTGAACAGTCTCTTCTTGACGGCCCTCTCTATTACAATATATCCTTCACACAGCTCAGAGAAGAAAACTACAACATGATTGAAGCAATTCTCGACGAATACCGTGAAAGAATGGCAGAAGAGCAGTAATAAACGCACCGTCATACAGCGGAGCTCATATAGAAGCTTTATTACATATTATTGAGGAAAACCCTTTTGAAAAAGGGTTGTTCCGAAGGCTTCTTTCCTGAAATTTCAGATATCAGCTACAGCCTGACAGGGTACATCCTGTTAGGCTGTAATTAATATTAAAAGTCTTTGGAAGAAAGTACAGGGGAAAACCTTTCTGCAGAAAGGTTATCCCCTGATAAATACATATAAAGCTTCTGTATGAGCACTGCTCATAAACGGTCTGCCTATTTATTAATCACGGAAAACAAATTCATCCATCATTTCCTTGAGAAGCTTAGCCTGGTTTGCAAGGTGTTCGCTGGCCGCAACAGACTGCTCAGAGGTTTCCGAGTTTGTCTGGACAACATTGAAAATCCGATCAATACCCGCAAGCACCTGTGTAATTGACTCAGACGCATCCTTTGCGGCAACACTGATTTTCTTATTTATACCCATTGCTTCTTCGGATGATACGAAAACAACCTCCATATCGTCTGCAACTGCTTCCACAAGGCCTGTACCCTTATTGATTGCCTTTACTGTTGCTTCAATAAGAACATGCGTATCCTGTGCGGCTTCAGAAGATTTTTCAGCAAGGTTTCTTACTTCGTCGGCAACAACAGCAAAGCCCTTGCCCGCATCGCCTGCTCTCGCAGCCTCAACAGCTGCATTGAGCGCCAGAATATTTGTCTGGAAAGCAATTTCTTCGATAGCCAGTACAATCTGCTGGATTTTCTTTGAGGAAAGCTTGATTTCATCCATAGCAGATACCAGCTCTTCCATTCTGATATTTGCACTCTTTATCTGCTCGCCGGCATAAGCTGTCTTGTTGTTTGCAACCTCTGCATCGGTAGCAGTAACATTTATTATTTCGGAAATAAGGGAAACAGCCGCAGAAAGTTGTTCTACCGAGGAGGCCTGCTCCGTTACACCATGTGAGAAAGTGATAGCTCCGTCAGCTACCTTCGCAGAGCTTGCAGCCACCTGTCTTGAAGCATTATCGATGTTGTTGAGGGTTCCGCTGAATTTAAGCGAGAATTCCTCCACAGCGTCAAGAAGGTTTTTATAAATACCTATATAAAGCTCGCTGTTTTCTGTCTTAGCATTCAGATTTCCGTCGGAAATACTTTTAAGCAACATTCCGGTGTCGGTGATAACCGCCTTTGTTGTTTCCGCAAGCTTTTCAATTGATTCTCCCATCTGACCCAGTTCATCCGCGGACTTATAGGAAACAGAAACATCAAAATCGCCGAGTGACATCTTGAGAGCAGCCTGATGAACGTCGCCGATACCCTGAAGGAACATTCTTGTGATATAAACCGCAAAGAATACAGCTACCGCCACAGCCGCAAGGCTGATTACGGTAACCACAATGATAATAAGTGTTATAAAGCCTGTGGTTTCATTATAAAGTGTATCCGCATACAGATTCTCTGCATCGGCAATTTCCATAGCAAGTTCAGAAATTTCGGTACGCAGAGGAAGAATTTTTGCTTCATACATATCAAAGGAAGCAGATACATCCGCGCCTGAAAGAACATCAATTTCCGAAGAAAGTATGTTCAGAAGCGAATTAACCTTAAGGTCAAGCTCGTCAATTGCCGAAACATCACCTATGTATAGCTCACGAAGCTGTGCTGAAGTATCCAGCATATTATTAAGGGAGGATTTTGCATTGCTTATCTTGCTCTTAGCCCTGTTTGAATTAGGGTCGTTTGCAGCATAAAGCGTATCTCTTGCACACTTATTTATAAGAAGGTCAAGATCATCCGCAAGCTGCACGCCCACAAAAGCCTCATCATGGAAGTTACGGGTCTTGTTATCAATGCTCATTACTGAAAAAAGCACCGATCCGAATATGAGTAGCACCATAGCAATAATAATGCCAAAGGATAATATAAGTTTCATTCTGACTTTCAGATTTTTCATAATTGACGCTCCTTACAGTGCTTTACAGTAAACCGATAACACAACGGATGTTACTTTATTACTTAATAAAAGTATATCCTATCGAAAACAATAAGTCAAGATGATTGGAGGATAATAAGTTTTTTTGTATAATAACATAATTTGAAAACCTTTGATTTGTTGATTTTGATAATAGGAAAAGCTCGAAAGTTGTATTATAGTTGTACCATCTTGTCATTTGTGACATTATTTTGCACACCCTTTGACATGTATGTACAATTTTAAAAAAATTCCTTAACTTGTATTTACAAATTCGATTTTTTGTGTTATTATTTGTTTATAAGTTACAAATTTATTTCGAAATGAGGATAAATTATGGATGATTACAAATATTCTGCAATTGTAGACTGGGCAAAAAAATACATCTTGGAAAACAATCTTAAAGCTGAATCCCGTTTTTTATCTGAAAATGATCTGTGCGCTATCCACAATGTGAGCAGACAGACAGTAAGGCAAGCGCTGAGAGTTCTTGAAGGCGAAGGCGTTATTGTCAGAATGAGAGGAAGCGGAACCTTTGTAAAGGCAGCCGAACCGAAAACCGAACCCTCTTCAAGACAGAACGTAGGAATTATTTCCACATATTTCAGCGATTACATATTCCCGAGCATAATCACAGGCATAGAAGGCGTGCTGAAGCAGAACAACATAGGAATTCAGCTTGCGATTACACACAATCGTGTTTTTGAAGAAACACAGGCAATCGAAGATATGCTTGCACAAGGTATCTGCGGCCTGATTATAGAGCCGTCAAAAAGTGCGCTTCCCAACCCTAATATAAAGCTTTACGAGGAAATAAAGGCACGTAATATACCGATTGTATTTTTCAACGCCAAATATCCCTGGTCCGACGCCCCCTGTATTGCTATGGATGACGTACTGGCAGGAAAAATCGTTACCGACCATCTTTTCCAGAACGGCCACCGCAATATATCCGCTATCTTTTCCCTTGACGATATGCAGGGACACAACCGATACCGGGGATTCATGAACAGCTGCGAAGAACACGGGCTTAAAACAGCTGAACAGAATGTAATATGGTATTCTACGGCAGAAAGAAATGATCTGTTTACCGTTAATGAAAAAAGAATACAGTCTATGCTTGACAATTCCACTGCTGTCGTTTGCTACAACGATAAGCTTGCTGTGGATCTTCTGGGCTTCTGCAGGCAGAAAGGCCTGTCTGTTCCCGATGATATTTCCGTTGTCGGCATCGACAATTCAAAGCTCTCCACTATATGCGACATCCCTCTTACAACCGTTCAGCATCCTCACCAGGAGCTGGGAAAAGCTGCTGCGGAAAAACTTGTATCAATCATACGTGATTCGTCCTGCAAATTCGAAGATGTCATTTTTACACCTCAGCTTATAACACGTGATTCAGTACGACACATCGGCAGAGCCGCACGCTGATAAAGGAGAGTGAAATCTATGAATACAGCATCTTCTGAACGTTATTGTGACGTACAAAAGATAAACACATTCAAAATAGAGCAGTTTCTGAGAAACGGAAGCAGGGATATCTGCCGTCAGGCACTTGATTCGTTTCTGGAGGAAGCAGGATATTTCAAGACAAAATCCCTACTTTTACGACTCTATGTAGCAATGGAACTATATATCGTCATACGGTCCTTTTCTAAGGAAATAGGCGTTTCAAACGAAGAATTCGTATCCGAATACGGCAGTGTTGACGATATAGAATACAAGCTGCTCAATCTTGAGCATTCTATGGACTTCTTCACTTCAATGCTTGAAGACTGTATAGACCGGCGTGTGAAATATTCCTGCAACAACGGAAACAACACCGTTCTGAAAGCAATAGAGTACATCAGGGAAAACTATACAAACGAGGATATATCACTGAAATCGGTAGCCGCCCACGTCAATCTCAGTCCCACATATTTCTGTTCGCTGTTCAAAAAGGAAACCGGTATGAATTTTTCGGATTATCTTTCAAAGGTAAGAATAGATAAATCGACCGAGCTTCTGAAGCGGACATCCAAGACTATCAGCGAAATTGCCTTTGAGGTAGGCTTCAGTGATTATCGCTATTTCAGCCAGATATTCAAAAAATTCAAGGGGGAAACTCCCAGAGAATATCACACAAGAAATATGAAGGAAGCAGCCAGGTTAATCGTACAAGATTAGTAAAAAAATCAAAAGTTAGTAATATTTTAAACATTTTGCTTAATATTTTATATATAAATGTACGCACAATCATGCTATAATGTATGTACAAGTTCACCGACAGGTGAAAAAAGCAATATGATTTTGGAGGAAGATTATTATGTTTAAATTAAAGAAACTTGTATCTGTTATCGCAACAGCTGCTATCTGTCTTTCTATGGCATCCTGCGGCGAAAGCAAGCCTGCATCAGGCGATGCCGGAGCTAAGGATGACGGCGGCCTTATCAAGGTTGGTATCATCAACAACGACCCTAACGAATCCGGCTACCGTACAGCTAACGATAAGGATATGAAGTACACCTTCACAAAGGAAAACGGATTTGACGCTTCTTTTGCATACAGCCTCAAGAACGACGAACAGATCGGTTTCGCACAGAAGTTCATTCAGGACGAAGTTGATTACCTTCTCCTTTCCGCTGCTGATACAGCTGGTTGGGACTCTGTTCTCAAGGATGCTCAGGATGCAGGCGTAAAGGTTATCCTTTTCGACCGTACAATCGATGCTGACCCCAGCCTTTATGAAGCTTCCATCGTTTCCGATATGGATAAGGAAGGCCAGACAGCAGTTGACTGGTTAAAGGGTCAGAACCTTCCTAAGTATGAAATCATCCACATCCAGGGTGTTATGGGTTCTGCAGCTCAGAAGGGCCGTTCCGGCGCTCTCGACACAGCAGTTTCCGAACTCGGCTGGACAATGGTAACACAGCAGACAGCTGAATGGAACGCTGAAAAGGCTCAGCAGATCGTTCAGTCCGTAATCGACTCCGGCAAGTCCTTCAACGTTATCTACGCTGAAAACGACGATATGGCCAAGGGTGCTGTTGCTGCTCTTGACAAAGCTAACATCTCCCACGGCGTTGGCAAGGACGTAGTAGTAATGGGCTTTGACTGCAACAAGTGGGCTCTCGAAGAATTACTTGCTCAGAACTGGAACTACGATGGTCAGTGCAACCCCTTCCAGGCTTCCTACATCAAGGATATCATTGATACACTCGAAAGCGGCGGCACAATCGCTGAAAAGGTTGTAATCATGGATGAAAAGGGCTTTGACGCTACAACAATCACTCAGGCTGACGTCGACAACTACGGTATCTGATAATTAACCTACATAGTTAATCGTAATTAAAAAGATGCGCGGCTCAGCACGGCGGTCTACCCGCGTGCTGAGCCGAAGTTTTTTATAGTCCATTCGGAGGTGAACTGCAATGCGTGAAAATGCAGTACTTGAAATGCGTAATATCTGCAAGTCATTCCCAGGTGTAAAGGCTTTGCAGAACGTTGATTTTACTCTTTGCGAAGGCGAAGTTCATGCGCTTATGGGTGAAAACGGTGCAGGTAAATCAACACTCATAAAAGTTCTGACCGGTGTTTATACAAAGGACTCTGGCCAGGTCTATATCAAGGGCAGTGATAAGGCTGTAAACATCAAATCACCGCAGGATGCACAGAAAAGCGGTATAAGCACTGTTTATCAGGAAATAACACTCTGCCCCAATCTTACTGTTGCAGAAAATATCTATATCGGTCGCGAAAAAGGTATGCTTCTCAACTGGAAAAAGAGAAATGCCGAAGCAGAGAAGGTTCTCTCTTCCCTCGGTATAAATGTAAAACCCACACAGCAGCTTGCAAGTTGCTCCATTGCCGTGCAGCAGATGGTTGCTATTGCCCGTGCCGTTGATATGGAATGTAAGGTTCTCATCCTTGACGAGCCTACATCTTCCCTTGACGAAAGCGAAGTTGCAAAGTTGTTTACTCTTATGCGTCAGCTTAAGGCAAGAGGCGTAGGCATCATATTCGTTACACACTTCCTTGACCAGGTTTACGAAATCTGCGATAAAATCACAGTTCTTCGTGACGGCACACTTGTAGGCGAATATGAAATCAGCGAGCTTCCCCGTGTTCAGCTGGTATCCAAGATGCTGGGCAAGGAGCTTGACGATATGTCCGACATAAAGGGTGACAGCTCTGCCAATATCGACATGGAAAGCGCTCCCGTATTCGAGGGCGAAGGTCTTGTCAGTGATCAGGGCATCAAGCCTTTTGATTTCCTTATAAGAAAGGGCGAAGTAAACGGATTTACAGGTCTTCTCGGTTCAGGACGAAGCGAATGCGTGCGTACCATTTTCGGTGCCGATAGAATTCTGGGCGGTAAAGTGAAGATGAACGGCAAATCCGTTAAAATCACAAAGCCTATTGACGCTATGAAAAACGGTATTGCTTATCTTTCCGAAGACCGTAAGCGTGACGGTATCGTAGGTGACCTTTCCGTCAGAGAAAACATAATTCTTGCCCTTCAGGTAAAGAAAGGCTTCTTCAAACCCTTTACAAAAGCTCAGGCGAATAAGTTTGCCGAAGAATATATAAAGCTTCTTGACATCAAGACTGCTTCCGCAAACACACCTATCAAATCACTTTCAGGTGGTAACCAGCAGAAGGTGCTTATTGCACGCTGGCTGCTTACACACCCTGAATATCTTATTCTTGACGAACCTACAAGAGGTATCGACGTAGGTACAAAAATTGATATTCAGAAGCTTGTTCTGAAGCTTGCTTCCGAAGGTATGAGCGTTACCTTCATTTCTTCCGAAACAGATGAAATGCTCCGCACCTGTTCACGACTTGTAGTTATGCGTGACGGAAAGGTTGTAGGCGAGCTTTCGGGCGAAGACCTTACACAAAACAAGATTATGAACACTATTGCAGGAGGTGAGGAATAATGAGCAATAAGGTGCAAAAAAACTCTGCCCTTGATATTCTGAAAAAAATACTCAGCAACCAGATTTTTATTCCGATTTCTGCGCTGCTTATACTTACAATTGTAAATCTTATCGTCGACCCGTCATTCTTTGAAATTTCACTGGGCTACTCCAGCGACGGCAACCCTGTTCTCTCGGGTTACCTCATGACAATTATCGACTACGGCTCCGAGCTTGCTATTCTTGCAATAGGTATGACTCTTGTAACTGCCGCTTCAGGCGGTCAGGACATCAGTGTCGGCGCTGCAATCGCAATCGCAGGAAGCGTTATTCTTCGTGTTCTCTGCGGTACTGAAACAAGCCCAGAAACAATTCAGGCACCCATCATAGTTGCTTTTCTTGTAAGTGTTCTTGTTGCAATGGCATTCGGTGCATTCAACGGTGTTCTGGTAGCATATTTCAGAATACAGCCCATGGTTGCGACACTTATCCTGTTTACTGCAGGCCGTTCAATCGCCGCATGGATAAACAACAACCAGCTTCCTATCGTAAATGATGAAACCTTTACATACTTCGGCGGATTCATTCCCGGAATTCCGATTCCTACCCCCTTCTTCATCGCTATTGCGTGCATAATCGTAACTGCTCTTGTACTTAAATTCACAAACCTCGGTCTTTACGTACAGTCCGTAGGTATCAACGAGCAGTCATCCCGCCTTAACGGTCTTAACCCTAAGTTCATTAAATTCATTACCTTTGTTATTCTTGGTATATGCGTTGCAGTTGCCGGTCTTATCAAGGTAAGCCGTCTTTCAACAATTAACTATTCCGTTATTGCCAAGGATATCGAAATGGACGCAATTCTTGCCGTAGCGCTTGGCGGAAACGTGCTCAGCGGCGGTAAATTCAGTATCACATCGTCTATTCTGGGCGCTTATGTTATTCAATTCCTTACTACAACCCTCTATAAGTTTGAAGTTCAGTCTGCTGCACTTTCTGCTTACAAGGCAATCGTAGTAATCATTCTTGTAGTAATAAGTGCTCCTGTTGTAAGAGAAAAAGCTTCTGCTATCTGGAAGAAGCTTGTAAACAAAAAAGCCACTGCAAAACAGGCAGGCTGACGATTCTCTTATAATAACGAATGGAGGAATAAATATGTCTTTTTTAAGCAAAACACGAAATAAATTCCGGGGAATAACGGATACAAACCTGCTTACATCTATTACAATAGTTGTATTCGTGGTAATGTATCTGTGCGCTGTGATATTCCTCGGAGAAGGCTTCCTGAAGGCTCAGACCTTCTTTAATATGCTGAATGCAAATGCAGCACTTATAATTCTTTCCTGCGGTATGAGCCTTGTTATGATTACAGGCGGTATTGATATTTCCGTAGGCGGCGTTACAGCTCTTGTAAGTATGTGCTGTGCGGTATTCCTTGATCATCACGGCGGTAATGTATTCGGTTCAATACTTATCGCTCTGGGAATCGGCCTCGCATTCGGTATTGTACAGGGCTATCTTGTTGCATATCTCGACATCCAGCCCTTTATCGTAACACTTGCAGGTATGTTCTTTGCACGTGGTATGACTACTATTGTAAACACCAACCCCTTCAACGTCGCAAACGAAGAATTCGTAGCTCTCAAGGACACACGTATTGTCATTCCCGGCATGGGCTGGTACAATAAAGCAGGAAAATATGTAGATGCCTATATTGAAATCGGTGTTATCGTCGCCCTTGTAGTAGTAGCTATAATGTTCTTTGCACTTAAATGGACAAAAAGCGGCCGTAATTTCTATGCAGTCGGCGGTAACCGGCAAAGTGCTCTTATGCTCGGCGTAAACGTAAAAAGAACCAAGTTCGTTTCTCATGTTATCTGTGGTCTGCTTGCAGGTATCGGTGGCTTCGTATACTTTATGCACGTAGGATCAGGTGCTGCTTCACACGCATCAGGTGCAGAAATGAACGCTATCGCTTCATCAATTATCGGCGGCACAATGCTTACAGGTGGTGTAGGTAACATTATCGGTACATTATTTGGTGTAATGTCTCTTGCACTTATCCAGAACATCGTTTCATCCGTAGGTCTCGACGAGGCATGGTGGACAGGTATCACCATAGCAGCAATGCTCTGCCTGTTCCTTGTAATCCAGAGTATTGTAATTTCCAGAAAGAAGAATCAGAAGGCAGAAGATGCTATGGAAGCTTCTGCACCCACTGCAACGGAGGATAAAGAAAATGGAGATAAAAAATCAGATTAAAGAAGGCAAGACCTCCATCGGCATTGAATTTGGCTCTACAAGAATCAAAGCGATTCTTGTAGGCGAAGATCTTGCCGTTGCGGCGTCAGGCTCATATGACTGGCAGAACAGCCTTGTTGACGGAGTATGGACATACTCTCTTGACGATATACACAAGGGACTTCAGACCTGTTTTGCAAACCTTATGGCAGATGTAAAGGCTAAATATGATGTTGAGCTTACAACCGCCGCTTCTATCGGCTTTTCCGCAATGATGCACGGTTATCTTGCCTTTGATGCAGAAGACAATCTCCTCGTACCCTTCCGTACCTGGAGAAACACCATGACGGAAGAGGCTGCGGATGTGCTTTCCGAAGCTTTCGGTTGCAACATTCCCCAGCGCTGGAGCATTGCCCATCTTTATCAGGCAATCCTGAACAAGGAAGAGCATATACATAAGGTCAGCTTCTTTACAACTCTTGCAGGCTATGTGCACTGGCTTCTTACAGGCGAAAAGAACATCGGTATCGGTGATGCTTCGGGTATGTTCCCTATCGACCCCGAAACAGGTTCCTACAACGAAAGGCTTCTGGAAAAATTCGGTACACTTACAAAGGATACCGCATTTACGCAGAAGCTTGCAGATATACTCCCCACAATCGTTCCGGTAGGCGAATGCGCAGGCAGACTCACCGAAAAGGGCGCACTGCTTCTTGACCCTACTGGCACATTCGGCGCAGGCGTGCCTTTCTGTCCCGCAGAAGGCGACGCACAGACAGGTATGGTTGCCACCAACAGTATTGCTCCCCGTACAGGTAATGTTTCCGCAGGAACCTCCATATTTGCTATGGTCGTTCTTGAGCGTGACCTGTCAAAATTATACAGACAGATTGATATTGTCACAACTCCCTGCGGCGACCCTGTGGCAATGGTACACTGCAACAACTGTACAACCGACCTTGACTCCTGGGTGAAGCTGTTCGGCGAGCTTATCAGAAGCTGTGGCTGTGAAATCAGCAAGGGCGAACTTTATGACAAGCTTTATGCTGCTGCTCTCGAAGGAGATGCAGACTGCAGCAATATCATCAGCTTCAACTATCATTCAGGCGAGCACGTTACCGGCTTTACAAGCGGCAGACCTATGCTTATGCGTTCACCTGAATCGGCATTCAATGTTGCAAACGTTATGAGAAGCCTTATCTATTCCTGTATGGCGACTCTGAAAATCGGCATGGATATTCTTCTTGACGAAGAAAAGATTTCGCTGGATAAGATTTATGCTCACGGCGGACTTTTCAAATCCCCCGTTACAGGTCAACGTTTCCTTGCATCCGCTCTGGGTGTTCCTGTAACGCTTATGGATTCCGCAAGCGAAGGCGGAGCATGGGGTATTGCGCTTCTTGCAGCATATCAGGCGAGAGCTGACCGCAGCGAAACACTTGCTGACTATCTTGCAGACAGAGTTTTCGCAGGCAAAACAGGCAGCAGCATGAATCCCGATGAAAACGATGCAGCAGGCTTTGAAACCTATATGAAACATTACAGAGCAGCGCTCGCAGTAGAAGAAGCTGCTGTAAAAACTGCTGAATAAAGGAGATTGAAAATGAAATTCTGGTTTGTAACCGGTTCCCAGTTCCTGTACGGCGAAGAAACGCTCAGACAGGTGGAAGAGGATTCAAAAATAATCGTTGACGGGCTGAAGCTTCCCTTCCCCGTTGAATACAAGCTTACTATAAAAACCGCAGCTGAAGTTGAAAGAATTATCAAGGAAGCAAACTTTGATGATGAATGTGCAGGTATCATCACTTTCTGTCACACCTTCTCACCCTCAAAGATGTGGATTAACGGCCTTGCAAAGCTGCAGAAACCCTGGCTTCACTTCCACACACAGTTCAACGAGTCGATTCCCAATGAAGAAATAGACATGGACTATATGAACCTTCATCAGTCCGCTCACGGCGACCGCGAGCACGGTTTTATCGGCGCACGTATGCGTACACCCCGCCGTATCGTTGCAGGTCACTGGCAGGATGCAATGGTTCAGGAAAAAATCGCAGAATGGCAGCGTGCGGCAGTAGGCGCAATGTTCAGCAGAAATCTGAAGATTGTACGCTTCGGCGATAATATGCGTGAAGTTGCCGTTACCGAAGGCGATAAGGTTGAAACACAGATTGTAATGGGCTGGCAGGTAAATACATGGCCGGTAGGCGACCTTGTGGAAGAAATGAACAAAGTTACCGACGCTGACATTGACGCACTTGTAAAGGAATATGCTTCACTTTACGATTACGACGGAAAAGATATTGACACAATCCGCTACCAGGCACGTGAAGAAATTGCAATTGAACGTATACTCGTAAGAGAAGGCGCACACGCTTTCACAAACACTTTCGAGGATTTACACGGTATGCGTCAGCTTCCCGGTCTTGCTACGCAGCATCTTATGTCCAAGGGCTACGGCTATGGCGGCGAAGGTGACTGGAAAACAGCAGGTATGACCGCTATTGTAAAGGCAATGTATCCCGACGGTGCAACTTCCTTTATGGAAGACTACACCTACGATTACAAGCACCAGCTTATTCTCGGCGCACACATGCTTGAGGTCTGCCCCACTGTTGCGTCGGATAAACCCCGTATTGAGGTTCATCATCTCGGTATCGGCGGCAAGGAACCTCCTGCAAGAATTGTATTCGAAGGCAGAGAGGGTGACGCAGTTGCGGCTTCTCTTGTAGATATGGGCGGGAGACTCCGTCTTATCGTTCAGGAGCTTGAATGCGTGAAGCCCTTCCAGGATATGCCCAATCTTCCTGTCGCAAGAGTAATGTGGAAGCCTGCTCCCGATTTCATCACAGGAATTGAATGCTGGATTCTGGCTGGCGGTGCGCACCATACAACCCTTTCCTTCAACGCAACAACGGATGTACTCCGTGACTTTGCAAGAATCATGGGCATCGAATTTGTTTCCATCAATAAGAATACCGATTTTCATTCTCTTGAAAAAGAACTTATGATGGGTGATATTATCTGGAAATAAATTCTTTAAACGGGCAGTACATAACCATAAAGTTATGTCCCTATAAATTTTCCTACAAATAAAAACAACAGACGTATGCGAAAGCATACGTCTGTTGTTTTTATAAGCAGTATAAATACTGTCTTTTTGTCTGATTATTCAGCCTTGGGAGCGCCAACAGGGCAAGCATCAGCACAAGCGCCGCAGTCGATGCAAGCATCAGCGTCGATTGTATAGATGTCGCCGTCCTTGATTGCGTCTACGGGGCAACCGTCAGCGCAAGCACCGCAAGCGATACATTCATCAGAAATTTTATAAGCCATTTCAGTAGTCCTCCTATGTAATATTGGTCATTGACCTTACTGTCATTATAACAGACAGCCGCATAAAAATCAAGTGTTTTTGAATAATTTTTTGCTGGAAATTGCAATATTTTTAGTTAGTCTTTTCTAACCCTTGGCCCGAACATAAAAACAGCGGAAAGCTTATGCTTTCCGCTGTCATAATTCTGCAATAAAGGGATAAATTATTCACCCTTAGCCATAGCTTCAACTTCTGCTGCGAAGTCGTCAGCCTTCTTTTCGATACCTTCACCCTTTTCGAAACGAACAAAGGATACAACCTTGATATCGTTGCCTGCAGCTGCAATGTACTTAGCAACTGTGAGGCTGGGATCCTTAACGAAAGGCTGGTCAAGTAAGCAGATTTCTTCTGCGAACTTTCTCATTCTGCCTTCTACGATCTTTTCAAGAACGTTTTCAGGCTTGGGCTTAGCGGATTCAGCATTTTCCTTCTTAACGAGGTTGAGCTGAACTTCCTTTTCAGCAGCGATAACTTCAGCAGGAACATCGGACTGCTGAACGAACTGAGGAGCGGAAGCTGTGATCTGGAGAAGAAGATCCTTAGCTACTGCCTTTACAGCGTCGCTGTTAGCATCAGCGGATTCGAGCTTGATCATAGAACCGATGATGGAACCGCCGCCGTTGTGGATGTAGTCGTAAAGGTCGCCTGTCATTCTTGCGAAACGACGGATCTGGATGTTTTCACCGATTGTAGCGATTCTTTCTGTAAGAATGTCAGCAATCTTTTCTGTTTCGCCTGCGGGAACAACTTCCTTAAGAGCGTCAACATCAGCAACATCGTTGTCGATGATTGTCTGAGCTACGAGTTCAACGAATTCGATGAATCTTTCTGTCTTAGCTGCGAAGTCAGTTTCAACGTTGATTTCAACAACAACGCCGACCTTCTTAGCTTCGTCGATCTTGGTGTATACAAGTCCTTCTGCAGCAATTCTGCCGGACTTCTTAGCTGCCTTAGCGAGACCCTTTTCTCTGAGGTACTTGATAGCAGCGTCTACGTCGCCGTTTGTTTCTTCAAGTGCTCTCTTGCAGTCCATCATACCGCAGTTTGTAAGTTCCTTTAACTGCTTTACGTCCTGTGCTGTAATAGCCATTGTAATTTCTCCTTTATATTATAAGTTTTGTTTTTACGATTATTCAGCGTCTGCTGCTTCAGCTTCCTCAGCTGCAGCTTCTGTCTGAGCTGTACCCTGACGAGCAGCGATGATAGCGTCAGCCATAGCGCCTGCGATAAGCTTTACAGCGCGGATAGCGTCGTCGTTGCCGGGGATTACATAGTCGATTTCATCAGGATCGCAGTTTGTGTCTACGATAGCTACTACGGGGATACCGAGCTTCTTAGCTTCTGCAACTGCAATCTTTTCCTTGCGAGGGTCAACTACGAAGAGAGCGCCGGGGAGCTTCTTCATGTTCTTGATACCGCCGAGGAACTTTTCGAGCTTTTCGATTTCGAGAGTAAGCTGGCTTACTTCCTTCTTGGGGAGAAGGTCGAATGTGCCGTCAGCTTCCATAGCTCTGAGCTGTTCGAGTCTCTTGATTCTGCCCTGGATTGTCTTGAAGTTTGTCATCATACCGCCGAGCCATCTTGCGTTTACAAAGTGTGCATTAGCTCTTTCAGCTTCTTCCTTAACGGAATCAGCAGCCTGCTTCTTTGTACCTACGAAGAGAACTTCGCCACCTTCAGCTGCTACGTTGAAGATGAAGTTGTAAGCTTCGTCGAGCTTCTTAACTGTCTTCTGAAGGTCGATAATGTAGATGCTGTTTCTTTCTGTGAAAATGTAGGGAGCCATTTTCGGGTTCCAGCGTCTTGTCTGGTGACCAAAGTGAACACCTGCTTCAAGAAGCTGCTTCATTGATACTACTGCCATGGTAGTGTCCTCCTGTTTTCTGGTTTTTTGATATTTCCTCCGCAAGGCTCGCCGCCCCAAGCCGTAATGGCACCAACGGGGTTTATACCTGCGTGTGGATTGCCGCCTTTATTAGGTCAGCCTTATTATTATAACATAAAGACTCTGTTTTTACAACATTTTTCTTTTCGTCTATTTCAACAAACTTTTAAAGCCTGCACGAGGGCTTTTTTGTGCATTAGGAAAATCACAGCTGACCAGTATGGTATCCTCGCCGATAATTTCAATGTCGCTCCAGCATATGACAAAGTCATCTTCCCTGCCGAAAAGCCCGAAGAACCGGTTTCTGCCGTAGATAATCAGCTTACATATCTTTGCGGTACAGGTATCGAATTCAATATCGTCCGCATATCCCATTTTACGTCCGCATTTTATATTTATAATTTCTTTGCATTTCAGGTCCTCAAAACGACATATCATACATATCCCTCCTGAAAATGATTTGGGATATTATATGCGGACGAATGACGAAAGATGAAAAATGAAAGATTGAAGAGCGCCCTTCCGGGCGGAAATCAGATTTATCTGCGAAGCAGATACCTTCATACTTCATCAAAAAATCCCACTGCTGTGCAGTGGGATTTTTAATCAATTACTTCTTGTCCTTAGCGTCTGTCTTTGCAGCAGCCTTAGGAACTTCAGCCTTCTTTGCAGCGGGCTTAGCAGCCTTGGGAGCTTCAGCCTTCTTTGCGGGAGCCTTAGCGGCAGCCTTGGGAGCTTCCTTCTTTGCAGCGGGCTTAGCTTCTGCCTTCTTAGCAGGAGCCTTCTTGGCTGCGGGCTTCTTTGCAGCAACCTTCTTTGCGGGCTTTGCTGCGAAGAATGTGAGGATATCAGCACAGCCGTCAGCACCGTCAACAACAAGATCGCCGGAAGCTAAAGCTTCATCAACTGTAACCTTGCCTGCAAGAATGTTCTTGTAAGCTGCGCCTGTTGCCTTGAATGTAGCTGTGTTGTCAGCATAGTCATAAGGTTCAACGTTTAATACGCCGTTTTCAAATGCAATATAGAATGTACCAGCGCCTTCGCCTTCGATAACGCACTGGAAAGCAAACTTGCCTTCGAGCTTGGAAGCGTCAGCCTTGAGAATTGTCTTCTTTAAATCAGCAAAAATCTTTTCGTATGTCATAGTTTCCTACCTTTCTTTCCGTAGCATATTAAAATGCTTTGTACTATTTTTTTACTCCGCGAGTATTATATCACAAACTTTTCCCCATTTCAAGCGGTTTAAAACAAGTTAGTGCAATTTGATTAAAAATATTATTCAAATAATTGAAAAAACGTGCAAATTTAGGCATAAAACGCCGTTTATTACAGGGAAAAGCAGGTTTTTACGCAAGACGGGACCGATTTCTCAGTCCCGTCCTGTAATCATTCAATAGTTCCGTCGTAAAAACGTATAAGTCTTTCGCCGACCTTCTTTAGGTCCATTCCCTCAACAGCCTTTCTTCCGTTTTCCGAAAGAGAGGGCAGTTCACCGCTTTCAAGCTGACGGATTTTCTTTATGAAATCGTCCTTGTCCGCCGCCATGTAGCAGTCCTGATTCTTTTCAAGCCAGCCGAAAACGGGAATATCGCGGATGATAACATCTGCTCCTGCCGCAAGGGCTTCAAGGAGAACAATTCCTTCAGTCTCCTCATAAGTAGGGAAAATATACACGTCACAGCCCACATACGCCTGTTTCAGTTCCTCAGGCTGGACATAGCCTGCAAAAGTAAGGTTGGGAAGCTTTGTCTTCACTGCTTTTCTTATCTTGTGAGGAACGCTCCACAAAGGAGTTTTTCCGAACCAGATAAATTTATAATCAGGCATCTCCTTCGCCATCTGAACAAAGTCAAGAATACCCTTTCTTTCTATGTAGAGACCTACGGAAATAACGACCTTATCCGTGTCGGAAAGTCCGAATTTCTTACGGAACGCTTCCCTGTCACCTTCCTTCGGCTTATACATTTCAAGGTCGATACCGTTGGAAATGTGGTAAACAGGATTCTTTATGCCGTAATTCTGAATAAGCCCTTTTGAATACTCGGTAGGTGTTGCGATGACATCACCCTGTTTATAACAGGAGCATATCCATCTTCTGAAAAGTCCTGCCACAAGGTTTGAACCGATAAAGGAATTGCGGAAATCCTCCTCTGTTGAATGGGCATGATAAACCACTCTTTTTCCCTTTTTCCTGGCTTTTTTTGCAAGCGCCTTTGACTTGGGGCCAAGGGTATTTATATGAACAACATCATAGTCGTCCTTCGGGTCAAGCGTGTATTCAATTCCGTTCATTTTCAGTGCCTTCTGCTGGTGCATTATTGCACGGCCGAGACCTGAAATTTTTATAAGGTTCATTCCTTCCGAAAAAAGCAGTACTTTCATTTTAATCTTCCTTTGTTTCTTTTTATTCTATCAGAATCAGCTCGTCACTTTCGTTTTCCGTCACAATATTTTCCGACCAGCCCGAAAGCTGTACCGAAATACCCCCGGCTGTTAAAACGGCAGGCTTGCCGTTTTCATCAAGAGTAAGGGAAAAAGAGCCGTTTTCATTTGTATATTCAAGTATTCCGTTTTCAAAGCCCCCTGCATTGTCCACCGCGGTTTCATAGGCTTCAGCCAGAAGCTTCAGCGCAGACACGGCACTGTCCGAAAAATCGGCAGTGCATTCAAATCCAAGCATTGAGAAAATTGTTTCACCGTTCTCAAACTTCACCGAAAGTCCTTCAAGGGCATAAGGCTCGCTTACGGAAAAAGTCCAGCAGTTATCCGCAGTACGGCTGAGCTGTCCCGAAACAGTTTCGCCTCCCACAGCAATTCTTGCCTCCGCAGAAAATACCTTGTCAATATCGGGAGCTCCGCCCATAACACCTGACGAACAGGCGGACAAAGTCATTAACGCCGCAATCAGCGCACCTGTAAATAATTTTTTCATCATATCACCTTTCCTGTAAATATTTCAGGAAAAGGAAGAAACGGATTTAACCCTCCGCACCCGTATTGCGCATACCTGTACGGATTACTTCGTCAGCAATATCCCTGGGCATTATACCGAACAGATTCCTGTCCGCGGCAAGCCTGTCTGCGGCAAGACCGTGAAGATAAACCGCCAGCACTGCGGCATAGAATCTTTCGACGCCCTGGGCTATGAATGAAGCAATCATTCCTGTAAGCACATCGCCGCTTCCGCCCTTGGCGAGACCGGGATTGCCCGTGGTGTTGATAAAGCATTCGCCCGTAGGTGCGGCAATAACGGTGTTGACACCTTTAAGCACAACCGTGACATTATAATCAATGGCAAAATTCTTTGCCGCCGATATGCGGTCCCTCTGTATTTCGTCCACGCTCATACCTGTAAGGCGGCTGAATTCCATAGGATGAGGTGTTATGACAACGCCCTTCCTGTTTTCCCTCAGAATATTTATATTCCCCGAAATGGAATTAAGACCATCAGCGTCAATAATAACGGGACAATCTGCATTTTTTATGACATATTCCGTCAGTTTCCCCACTGCTTCCAGATTTCCCAGCCCGCATCCGACAGAAATCGCCGTATATTTTGAATCGTGGATAAGCCGTCTTGCTTCTCCTGCACCCGCTTCGTCAATAAAGCCTTCTGAATTTCCCGAAAGGGGTACATATGTTGTTTCGGGAACAGCGGCGGCAATTGCATTTATAACTCTGGTTGGAGTTGCAAGAGTACACAGTCCCACGCCCATTTTAAGTGCCGCGTCAGTAGAAAGAAGCGCCGCACCCGTATATCTTGCACTGCCTGCAATATTGAGCAGTCTGCCGTAGCTTCCCTTGTTTGAAACAGCTGTACGTTCGGGTATGAACTCGCGTATCATATCCTCGGTAAGTATCGCTTCACAGCTTTCGTAACAGTTCTGGGGTATACCTATATCCGCCAGCACCATAACACCGCAGTGCTCAAAACAGGGATGGGAATAAAGCCCCTTTTTCATTGCACCCAGGGTAATTGTGAAATCGGGTTTAAAGGCGTTTTCCGCAATCTCACCCGTGTCGCTGTTGCAGCCGCTGGGTACATCTATGGAAAACTTTACGGCGGGACAACGCTCGTTTACGAATTTAAACAAATCCGAAAGACTGTCCTCAAGCTCCCCATGGAAGCCTGTGCCGAAAACACAGTCAATGACAATTTCGCTGTTTTCCAGAACCTTCTTCACATTTTCCTTCTGATGTGCATAAATGCTTGTATTAAGCCCTGTTTCGTATATGGAATAGCAGAGTCTTGCGCACTCTGTATTGGGTAAATCGGTAACGAAGATAAGAATTGCATTTGCTCCTGCTTCCAGAAGAAAATCCGTCAGCACTATGCCGTCCCCGCCGTTATTGCCTCTGCCTGCAAGGACTACTATATTCTTGTCCTTCACTCCGCCCGAAAGCTGACAGATACGGTTGAAGCAGGCCTCCCCCGCATTCTTCATAAGCTGAAGAAAGGGTACGCCGTTTGCGTCTGCATTTATTTCCGCTTTTTTCATCTGGGCATTCGTAACAGCAAGCTTCATTCCGTCACCTCCGATAATGTTGTTTTTGTTCAATATTTTATTGTAGCACATAATCCGCCAAAAATCAAGATAATCATTGAGGAAACTCCCAATAATAGGCAGACTTCTCTCCTTTAATTCCGCCTTACGGCGGTGTATTTACTTTTTTGCGTGCCCAAAAAAGTAACAAAAAAGGGCATTTTCCGCGGCCTCCTCGGGAACACATTCGTGTTCCGTTCGTCGATAGCGGAAAAAATTTTTATTTAAACTTACTATGCGTACCGTGTAAGACTTATAATGCCGTACCAAATGTGACTGCCACTTTTATTTCAACCTGTCAGGATTCGCATAAAGCAGGCGGGTATGCTCTGGCGGTAGCAAAGGTGTTTTTCGATATAAACCTTTTTGAAACAGTCTCAGATATGCGCCCTTATTATTCATCGCGTTTTTAAGATTATCCTTGTTCTGCACAACCAACCTGCAAGTTAACTTTTTCTTTACAATTTTAAAAAAATGTGATATAATATTTATGTATGCAACAAACCCTATTTGCAGGAGAAAAAATTATGAAACTTATATATGCTATTGTAAACAACGACGACTCACACGCAGTATCCACAAATCTTACCAAGAACGGTTATTTTTCCACCAAGCTTGCTTCCACAGGCGGCTTCCTTATGGCAGGAAACACAACTTTCATGATATGCTGCGAAAACGACGCAGTTGACCCCGTTATAGAAATAATCAGAAAGCACTCCAGAAAGCGCACCCAGTATATACCCAGTGCCGCTTCTTTCAGCGGCGACGCAATGCCCCTCAACTACCCCACTGAGGTAAGTGTGGGCGGTGCTACAATTTTCGTTACCGATATTGAAAGGTTTGAAAAGCTGTAATGAAGCTGTACGGAAAAAAGAACGCCCTTGAAAAACTGGGTCAGTTCACCGCTTCGGAAAGAATTCCTCATGCTCTGCTGATTACAGGTGCCGACGGCTCGGGAAAACGCACTCTTGCAGATTATATCGCAATGCTTATGATGTGCGGACATAAAACGGGCACACCCTGTCTTTCCTGCAACGAGTGTATGCGCGTAAAGGAGCATATCCACCCCGATGTGGTGTATGCACTGCAGGAAATGCCTCAGACGCAGAAAAAGGACAGCAAGGATGCGCCTGTAAAAAAATATACCGCACCCGCTCTCAGAGAATTTCTGCTGGGCTGTCATAAGATACCCAACGATTCGGAAATACGGATTTATATTTTCGAGCAGGCGGAGACCATGAATGAGCATTGTCAGAATGCACTGCTCAAAATCATAGAAGAACCCCTGAGTTTCAACAGGTATATTTTCCTTGCTTCTGACAAGAACGCGGTACTTGAAACAATCATATCACGTGTGGTTGAAATACAGGCTGACCTGCCCTCTGCAGAGGAATGCGTACTCGCCCTTGCGGAACACGGCATTTCTGCGGAGCAGGCGTCATCCCTTGCACAGACCTTCGGCGGAAATATCGGACGCTGTCTCGCGGCGGCGGAAGGCAACAGGGAAACCGAACTGCTGGAGCTGACGGAAGAGCTTGCGGAAAATATCTGCGCAGGCAAGGAATATGACTGCCTCGTAGCTGTTAAAAAGGCAAAGAACCGCAGCGAGCTTGCCGCAGTGCTCAGCAACCTGTCGGACATTTTCGGCAATGCACTTGCCATTGCCGCAGGCGGAAAGCCTTACGGCTTTGCACCGTCGGTTTCACAGAAGGTTGCATTGTCATACTCCGTGAAAAAACTGAATTTAATATATGATACAATCCTCGGGCTTCTGCGCACACTGGATTTCAATCCCAATCAGCAGCTGATTTCAACTGTCTGCTGCGCCAGAATATTTGAAGCCGTAGAAAAGGAATAGATACATCGAAAGGAGAGTCAGATAAATGACTGAAATAATCGGAATACGCTTCAAAGAGGTGGGAAAGGTATATTTCTTTTCCCCAGGAAAGAAAAAGCTGAATGCAGGCGATAAGGTAATCGTAGAAACCGCAAGAGGTGTTGAATGCGGCGAGGTTGTAATCTCCAACCGTATGGTGGAGGACGACCGAGTTGTCCAGCCTCTCAAGACAATCATGCGCACCGTTACCGATGCCGACCTGAAAACCCTTGAAGAAAACAAGATAAAGGAACAGGAAATCATGAAGGTCTTCGTGAAGAAGATTGAAGAGCATAAGCTCAGCATGAAGGCGATAGATGTTGAATACACCTTCGACGGAAGCAAGATTCTGTTCTACTTTACAGCGGAAAGCCGTGTTGATTTCCGTGAAATCGTAAAGGATCTTGCAAGCATTTACCGCACACGTATCGAGCTTCGCCAGATAGGCGTAAGAGACGAGGCAAAGATGCTGGGCGGCCTCGGAATCTGCGGCAGACCCTTCTGCTGTTCCAGCTTTTTGGGCGAGTTCCAGCCTGTTTCAATCAAAATGGCAAAGGAACAGTCCCTGTCCCTTAACCCCACAAAGATTTCAGGCACCTGCGGCAGACTTATGTGCTGTCTCAAGTATGAGCAGGACTGCTATGAGGAATTACTCAAGATCACTCCCAAAATCGACGCATACGTTGAGACTGCCGAAGGCAGAGGTGTCGTTGTCGAAACAAACATTCTCACAGGCGTTATTAAGGTAAGACTGGACAAGAAGCAGGACGCTCCGCCCATTACCGTAAAGCGTGACGAGGTAAAGGTACTGAAGGATGCAAAAATCCGCGTAAACCGTGATGAAATCGCGGCACTCAAGGGTCTTGAAGACTAAACATTTCCGAATAAATATATATCATAATAACGGGAGAGAAAAACTATGGCATTTATAGGTGTCGCTGTTGTAAGCATCATTATTGTCATTGTTGAAATTATTGCGGTCTGCGCATTGATAACCGCCCTGATTCTGCTTGCCGTGGGAATCACGGGCTTTATAAGGCAAAAGAAATATAATAACGGACAGCCCTGCAGACGCAGGGCTTATCCTGTTGTATGTGTTTCGGTCGCTGTTGTAATTCTGCTGATTCTGGGCATCGGAGTAATCGCAATAAATATTTTCGATTCTTCCCGGAAGGCAGAACGCAGGCAAAGTCTGTTCAGCTGTCTTGTAAATGAGGAAATTTACTATGCAGAAAAGCTTATTAAAAACGGCGCGAATGTAGAAACCGAACCAAGCACCAACAACAAGACGAATGAACCTGTAAAGGACGGAGAGGAAACTCTCCTTATCCATTTCAGTTACAGGCAAAGCGGTGGAAAGGCTGATACATTCGCAGATGCAGTGGAATTTCTTATAAAGAACGGTGCCGATGTAAACCGCAGAGAATACACGCATGAACCTGACCACGAAAACCACAGCGGAAGCGCAGAATACGGCTATCAATGGGGCGACAGGTGCGGCATGACTCCCCTTATGGCTGCCGCCCGCAGCGGAAATGTTGAAACTGCCCGTATTCTTATTGAAAATGGTGCAGATGTCAATGCCGCAGACTACTGCGGAAAGACGGTTCTGATGTATGCTGGTCAGGAGGACTGCAACGGAATGACAGAGCTGCTAATTGAACACGGTGCAGATATAAACGCAGTGGATAATTTCGGTCAGACCGCCTATGACCACGCAGAGTATTTTGATTCACGGGCAGTTATGCTTGTCCTGATTGAAGCACAGAAATAAAAAAAGCCGCTGAGAGCTGCGTTCTCAGCGGTTTTTATCATATCTTCATCAGCAGACACACACAGGTAGCACCGATACCCTCACCTTTGAGTCCGAGACCCTCCTCGGTGGTTGCCTTTACGCTTATATTGGCGACATCGGTTCTGCAGACCTCAGCAATGCGCTCACGCATAAGAGGGATATATTTTGCAAGCTTCGGCTTTTCTGCGGAAATCGTAGCGTCGAGATTCGAAAGACGGTAGCCCTTTTCCTCTATAAGGGAGACTACCTTTTCCAGAAGCAACATACTGTCAATATCCTTGAAGCTCTGGTCGTTATCGGGAAAATGCTTTCCTATATCCCCGAGGGCAAGCGCACCCAGCATTGAATCCATTATGGCATGAACCAGCACATCAGCGTCGGAATGTCCTAAAAGTCCCAGTTCATAAGGAATCTCAACTCCGCCCAGTATCAGCTTTCTCTCAGATACAAGCCTGTGCACATCATAGCCGTGACCTATTCTCAGCATATTATAAATCCTCTTTCTCTGCAATAATCTCCGCCCTCGCTATATCCTCGGGGGTGGTTATTTTTATGTTGTCATAATTGCCTGTAACAATTTTCACCTTTATCCCCATAGCTTCTGCAAGCTGTGAATCATCGGTGAAATCTCCGCCCTCCGCCAGCATTTTCCTGTAAAGCTCCGTTCTGAAGCCCTGAGGTGTCTGTGCGCCGTAAAGGGTGCTCCTGTCAGGAGTAGAGGCAATAAAGCCGTCCTTTACGCATTTGATTGTATCCGTAACAGGCACTGCGGCAATTGCTCCGCCGTTTTCCTGTGCCGCCTGTGCAACGGCAGATATGAGAGCCGCCGAAGCAAAAGGTCTTGCCCCATCATGTACAAGGGTGACATCCGTTTCGCCTGCATGGCGGAATGCCGCCTCAGCGGATTTCCCACGGGTATCTCCTCCCGCACACACAGTTTTAAGCTTTGTAACCCCTGCCTTTTCGCAGAGTACGGCAATTTCACCGCAAAGCTCAGCCTTTGCCGCAATAATTATTTCACTTACCTGGGGGACATTCTGAAAACTCAGCGCGCTTCTGACAATTACGGGAATGCCGTTTACAGCCAGGAGCTGCTTGTCCGTTCCCTGCATACGGCTTGAAGCACCTGCCGCAAGGATTATCGCCGTACAGTTCATTTCTGGTCCTCCTGAAGATCGGTATTTTTTCTCTTGCTGAGGTCGGTGATAAGTCCGACTATCTTACGTACATGACCGTCCTGCTCGTTTACACTTACGACAGTATGTCTTACAGGACACCAGCTTCCGTCTCTTTTCTTTATAAGGTAATCATAACTCATGGTCTTTTCAGGCATGAACAGCAGGTGATCATAATCCGAGAATCTTTCGGTAAAGCCCTTGAAATAATCGGGATGAATAAGCCCGGCATAGCCGGAACGATGAACCGAAAAAGAGCCGTTCATCGGCAGATCAAACATGTCGTTCCAGCGTTCCTTGCTTAAAATCGTGAAGCTGTCCTGTGTGGTATCCATTTCATAAATTATATCAGTTACCGCACGCACTGCAAAATCATACATAAGGTATTTTTCCCTTACGGCCGTTTCGAGTTCATCACGTTTCTGTATATCGCTTATAGAGCCTGCCGTGCAGACAATTCCGTCAGTTTCCGCAGAACGGACCTCCGCACACACGGGAATATAATTGCTGTTGTCATATCCCAGTCTGAAATTAACGGAAATGCGTCTGCCTGAAGCGGCGGAAACCACCTGCATTGCCGAAATAAATCCGCCCCTGTCATCGGGGTGAATATATTCTTCCAATGAAACGCCGTTTTCGAGTTCAAGCCCCTTATAGCGCTCTTTCCAGACAGCAGGAATAATAAAACTGTCGCCTTTCTTTTCGCGAAGCCATATAATCTCACCCGTACAGAGAGAAGCAGTTTCAAAAAGTTCTTTTTTTGCCGCATGTCCTTCTGTAGCCATACGTTCACCTGCAAGATAGTCTATGGTCCCTCCGATGAAGCGGGACGGGCTTTTGCCCGAAGAAAGGCGGATTATCTCCTTTTCCTCCTCGCCGAAGGTGTCAAGAAGCCTGTCTGCGGCATCTTCAATCCGATTTATACGACTCAGGACAATTACACAGGCAGCTGTAAGCGCACCGACTGCAAATACCACCGCCGCAATTCCTGCAACAATAAGCGCATTATAATAAGCTCTTGAGCCAAGGTATATCATATAAATCCCCGCACCTGTAAGGGGAAGTGTCCCGAACATAAGGAAAACGATGAGAATCATTTTTTTCAGACGGCTGAGATATCCCATAATGACCTCCGCAGATTAATTTACTACCTTAATTATATATGTAAAGGGGTCAAATGTCAATGTCATTGTAAAAAAACAAGGGCGGAATTTCCGCTTCCGCGATGAAATTCCGCCCATAAATTTTTATTGACTTTCGTCAAGTCTTCTCATCAGTTCTTTTATCTGTTCTTCCATAACAGGCATACGGATTGCAAAATTGTTGTGTTCTGCAACCCGTTTTTCAAGCTGTTCAATACGATAAGCGGTAAGCTTTGAACTGACAAGTATTCCGCCCAGGGATCCTCCCAGAGTTCCGATAAGACTTATAACCGCAACGATTACCGAGCTGTCCATTTTACACCTCCGTAACCGTTTCATTTACCTGTATCAGGCTGCTCTGCTCATAGGTAAGACCTGTCGCAGCATTATATTCCGCCTCGGAAGCAAAAGGAATGTAACTCACATAGGAATACCCTGAAAAGTTGAACTGGTTTGCGCCTCTTGCATATTTCCAGTAGGTGTTCGCCTTTGCAGCACCGTAAGGAAACTCCATGCCCTGGTACGTCCCGGGAGCAACTATGCTTGTAAAAAGGAAGCAGATACCCAGTTCCGCACCGTTCCAGATCGTGTCGGTGGAAATCTGTGTTTTCGTTCCGCCCGACCAAGCATATGTTCTGAACGTAGCATACTGATCGAAATATTCAGTCCGCTCTACCGTGATTCTATCCACATTGCTTGCTGCCGTGCTTCCGTATACATAAGCGGGAACGGGAAAATTCACGCTCTGATAAACAGGAATGTCGGGAAGCTTGTCAGTGGACGAAACTGTTATTGCGCCGCTCGCAACAACTCCGTTCGGTGCTGCCTTGCCGTATCGCCAGCAGACAAGTCCGCTTGCGATGATGGGATTCCCCAGACCGCCGTAGCCGATTTTATTGCCCGCGATATACTCCACCTCGGTATATTCGTGCAGAAGAAGCTTTGCATCGGCTTCCTGAATTATGATGCCGTTCTCAACTGTAAGACCACCGCTTGCTTCAAGCTGGCCGCTTTCGTTGAGCTTGATGGTGTTATTATCATAATTTACTGAAATTTCGCCTGTTTCTGAAATATCAATGCCGTTTCCGGAAGTATAGAAGGTGCTGAGATTACCATTGGCATCAATCAGAAGCCCGTAACCGGGTCTTACCGTTCCGAACAGTTCCTTTGTGGCTTTCACAGCTGACAAACGTCTTCCGCCGAGACTATTCTCCCTCAGTTCCTTCACATCTGTTGTTTCTGAATCATTGTCAGTGAAGCAAAGACCATCCCCCAGTCTCAGCTGAACATAATCGGTTACTCTGTACCTTGTTTCCCCGTTATCCTCATATTCCTCCAGCACAGGAACAAAGCCGTCTCCCAGAAAGAATCCGCCCTTCTGATGGCGAAGCGCGGTTCTCAGTGCCGGAAATGCCTCGGAGGTCTTATAGATACCAAGATCGGCTGTGGCGTCACTTTCAGAGACCGATTCCGCTCCCGCAATACGCAGACCGCCTATATCTGCCTGATTGGCTACATTTAGTCTGAACGCATTATCGGAGGTAAGAGTGAGACCCTGACCTGCGTAATAAGAACCACCACTTCCGCCACCAGTTTTTTTCTCCGACTGAACAACTACCCTGACAGGATAAATATTATCGGTTGTGCTCTCCGCTTCTGTCTCTGAGGATTCTCCCTCAGCTTCTTCGCTGTTGTCTGAAAAGCCGTCCGAAAGCTGAGCAGACGCACAGATTACGGTATGTAAATTCCTGTAACGCCACTCCTGCTTTGTGACAAGTCCCACGACACTGCTTCTCTGGTCCACATCGCCCCCGGAACAGCGGATAACGTCGCCCGCGTCCAGCGCGGGATCGCCGTAAAGCTCAGCTGTTATTCCACGCTGCATAAAGCCGTCCATATATCTGAGCCACTGACAGTTTATCTCATCGCAGAGGCTTTCACTCATATTTTCCATAAGCGGATTCTTTTCCAGATAATAGATTGCTCTCGCCGCCTGAGGATCATCACGTGTGATATTTGACTTGTATATCTTTACCTTTCCGTCGCTGTATGCGCTCATCTGGGCTATCCACGCACGGGTATCGGTGGAATATATACTGTCGCGTTCTGCAGAAGTAACATACTTGTCAATGACTATTACCGAGGGATCATCGCTTTCTACATTGTATCTTGCAGGAATTATTCCGAGTCTTCCCGTTCTGTCAATCACAGCGTATCCGCCGATCATAGCCGCACACCAGCCCACAAGGTCACGGCAGGACTGTATCTGCTCTGACGCAGGCGTTACATAAACCGAGGTGTTGGGAAGTCCGTCGGCAATTCCTGCAAATTCCACTCCGCATCTTTCGCATACCGCAGTAATTATCTGCTCCACGGTTCCTGTCATGTTTCTTATTGTCACACCCAGGGTACAATCGAAAAGAATGCCGTAGTCATAAGCAGTAAGGGTTACGGTGTTCCTGCGGCGGATAACAGACTGTCCGTCCGCTATGAAAATCCCCAGCGGAACGCTTTCCCAGCCTTCTTCCGTCTCAATTCTGTAGGTGAGTATAATCTTAGCTCCCGAAAAATCACGGCCGAGAGCATTATCGTCAAAAAATCCGATATTCATGCTACCCAGATTGAAAGTGCCGACCTTAAAGTCATCACAAAGCTCATGGGTGATTCTCAGAGAGCCTGTTACAATTGTGCTGTCGTCAAGAGTCAATACTGTTCCGTCCTTAAGCTCCGCCGTTCCCACAACCGTATCCGTTATATGCTTTTCAAGCAGAGCCTTCTTATAACTTTCACTTACGGAATACATATATCCTCCTTAATATTCAACCAGAGTGCAGCTCAGCTCCCACCAGCTTTTTGATTCACTGGAATTCTGCTGCTGATAGAAGACACTGGTCAGATTCTTTGCATACATTTCGCATTCCGCATAGCCTGCCGATGCGGGATCAAGCAGCGACACCGCAAGTACAGGTTCGGACAGGTCTGTGTGAAGTCCCTCTGCCGCTGCGCCGTTAAGTATCCATTTCACTTCACAGGTATACACGCCTTTTCTGAGCCTTCTGCGGTGCATTGTCCCTGTTTCATCGGAACGCTTGCTGTCTGCACTGTCTATGTCATCATTATCCACACGGTAATATGACGGTACAGGCAGTGCCTTGCCGTTTACTGATAAAAAATACATCTTTCTCTCCTTGTCCGATGTGGTGCAAAGAGCAGAATGCGGAGCCGCAACCTCTCCCACTCTGGGGAGAAGCCTTGCTCCGCATGCGCTCCGCACGGTCCGCGGTGCCGCCTGCGGCGGCACCTGCCCGCGCTCCGCGCTCTCCTGCATCAGAATCCGTTTCTTATTCTTGTTTTCATATTATTATAACGAGAAACCGATTCGCCCACTTTTTCTCCGTCAAGCTCCACAGTTGTATGAATTTCAACCGGTTTTGAAAAGCCCGCGTCGGAGTTGTTTCCTGTTACTGCCCCGATAAGGGTCTGCCCGCTTCTGAGATTCAGTACGGTTGCCGCCGCCCCGCCTATCCTATCAGCTGAAACGTCGCTTACCTGAGCCGTTCTGCCATTGCCGTCCGACTGTTGCACAGACATTGACGCTACCGCCAAAGCCGACTGCTCTGCCAGAGCAATTGTTTCAAGGATTGACGAGTTCACCGCCGCAATCTTTGTGTGGAAATCCTCTGTCTGGGCAGTAATTATTACATTAAGCTGTTCTGTTGTCATTTTCTCTCCTTACTCTCAGCTGAAAGCTTCAGCGGGAGATTTCGGAAACTGCTCCGGCGCATTTACCGCAGTTCTGCAAAGTGCTCCTATGTTGAATGCCAGCAATTCATTCCTGCGGCAGGAATCTTCAAGGCATTTCCTGTCACAAGCACTTCTCACCTGTATCAGCTCCCATATCTCAGCCGCTGTAAGCTCCCAAAGAATACGGGGATCAGCAATAAATCCCAGAGCCTTCAGTCTTAACCTGTTTATGAGCTCTGCTGCTGTTTCGCTGCTTCCCCGCAATCGAAAAAACCTGAACGCTCCATTGCCTCACAGATAATTCCGTTCATCTTTCTGAGCGTTCCGCCCTCATTTACAAAATCATCAAAAAGCAATTCAGCCGAACTACGGCTGAAGTCAGGGGAAAAGCTTTCTGCAAGAGCATACAGAAAATCAATTACCACTGTTACCTCGTCCAGCCTTTTCATACCTGTGTAAACTGAACCGCCCAGCTTCTGCTCAAGCCGTACAGCCGCGCCTGCCGTAAGACGGAGCATATAGTCCTTTCCTCCCGCCGTAAGCAGGGTAAAGGGAATGTTGTTTTTTTCTTCCATAGTTCCTCCTTAGCTGTCAAGGCTGTGGGTAAGCTTTGTATCAGGTATTGATACAATACTGAATTCCATGATTCCGTCGGGATTCATACTCTTGATTCTGGTGGAAATCTGCCCTGTCCACGTGAAATATGTTCCGTCAGGAAACTCCAGCTTCTGTGATACCGATGTACCTGCGCATTCAATTGCTCTTGCCATGCTGTAAGCCGCCGCGACCTGTCCCGATGTGACGTTGGGATTGTCAGCGTCGCTGTTATAATAGAAACCGAAGGTAAGTTCGTCATACTTGTAAAGCCCCGCAATATATCGGTGAGCTGTATCAAGAAGATTTGTCACCTGCTTCTTTTCGCGGTTGCCGCCCATATCAGGGGTGGATTTGAGCCCGTACAGGCTCTGACCGTTAAGATAGAATTTTGTTCCGCTTGTTATAAGTTCCATTGCTTTTCCTCCTTTCAGACTGATAGAATTCTTCCCGAAACCTCGTCAACGCCACAGGAAAACCGCATGCATTTCCTCATGGCGTATTCATCGTAAAGGCTTTCGGAAAATGTACGCCTGAACCCTGCCGCTGTCATTGCGGAAGCAACCTGCGCTGCAAGCTCTTCAGCCTGACTCATGGTTTCCGCATATACGTCAAGCTGCATGATATAACTGCTGACACGCTCAGAGTTTCCGATTGTCTCGACAGCACTGCCGCCTGTTTCGCTCATAACGATTACGGGAAGCGTTCTGAGTCCGTCGTGGAATGACAGCTCCACTGACGCAATATCCTTCAGTTTCTCCGCCGCATAGGGTTTGATGTCAATCATTGCCGAAAATCTCCTCTCTGAAAATGATTCCTGCCATTTTTGCCGCCTTATCAATACCTCTAGAAAGATACGGCTGAGGCTTATGACGGCTTGTTCCAAGTTCAACCGCCGCCGCATAATCTACATTGGTGAAAATAACCGCCTTGTTTTTATCCTTTGAACAGGCGATGCTGTTCTTCAGTCTGCCTGTTCTTACGGGACACTGTTCCTTTGCCTCTTCAAGGGCAATATCTGCGGTATATGCGATAGCCGAAGCTATGGCTTTTTCGGAAAATTCAATCATAAATGCACCGCCGTCACTGAAATATGTTCCGAAAACCGTCTGATTTCAGTTATTTCCCACACAGGAGAATCGCCGTATACCGCCACAAGATCTCCGCACTGCACACCTGCGTCAGGTCTCAGAATCAGCTTTACACGTTTTCTGATGATTTTTCCGCTTTCTCCTTCGGAAATCTCATCAGTAAGAGGCTGGATATCCGCATAAACAAATCCCAGAAGCTTAGGAGCCGATTTTGTACCTATGTAGGAGTCCTGCTCCCTGTCGAGGGAATAGATGTCAACCCGTTCAAGACGGTTACTGATCATCTGCACTGAGCACGCCCACCTTTCTGGGATAATTTTTCAGGCGAAGCATTATATCTTCGGGGATTCCCTTTGTGAATTCCATTGTTATTTCCCCTTCAGATCTGCGGTTCTCTCCTTCTGTTCCGCTTCGGTTATAATAAATAAGCGCAAGCTCCGCCTGAACATCAAGAAGTTGTTCGGGAACTTTCTTTCTGCCCGTAATGTCAAGAATAGTGTTTCCTGCCCTTAAAAGAAGGGCGCCGACCCTGTCTTCGTCAAGGTCGGCGTCAGCAGGCAGGCGAAGCTTAAAAAGTTCTTCTGCCGTATAAATCATATTTTCCTCTCTTTTTCTGTCTGTATATATGTACCGCCGCCTTTCACAATGTTTATTTTTCTGTTACTGCTTCCGACGGCGGCAGCTCTCACATCTGCCATCGGCGGCTCGTTAAGCGGACTGCCTGTCCGCCACTCTCACCGCCCGCATTTCTGCCGCTGGCAGAAATGCGCTGCGGCGGGCGCTGCCCGCCGCCCCACGCACCGTTCAGTTCAATATCAGCCCACAACAACTGTGATTGCAGAGGAAGCTGCAACACACTTGCCGTCGAAGTTCCTGATTGCTGCACAAAGCTTGTTGCCGCTTGTCGCTGTAACAATACCGTCAGCAGGAAGCTCTGTCCAGGAGGAGATGTCATCACCAAGCTTGGGTGCTGTAACGGAACCGTTTGTCTTGTAAACAAGTATACCGCCGTTTGTGTCACCTGTTACGGAAACGATACCTGTACCTGCTTCGCCTGCTGACATGGAAGCTGTAAGAGAGCCGAGTACGCCGTACTGAACAGAGACAGCAGACTTCTTCTTGTCAAATACGAAAATATCGTGATATAAAAGACCTTCCACGAGGTGACCTGCAATACCGGGAGGATCACGGTGAATCTTGTATTCCTGAAGCTTTACGGGAGCGGGAGCGCACATAGGATGTGTGATAATGAAGGATACACCCGCAGGCATTCTTCTCTTGGGAACCGCGATGATAGCTACACCGTCGCAGTCACCTACCATGCCCTTGAAAATAATTCTGTCCTGTGCAATTTCAGTAGCCTTTGTAAAGTGTACTGTATCCTGCTTTAAAAGCTCGATAAAGGAGTTTGCACAGAAAGCAACACGGTTTTCAACGGGGAATTCCTCGTCTGTGATTGCTGTGTTTGCCGCAACGAAAGCTGTGTATGCGTTTTCCGCTGTAAGAGCACCGTAATTCTTTGTGCCTGCATTTTCGGAAAGCTTTGCGAAACGGTAACGGTCAATTTCAGGAATAATTACCTGTTCAATCTGACGCTGGAGAGCCTTGCCCGCATTTCTCACGCCTTCAGGGGAGTCTGCTTCAAAGGTCTTGTCGATTGTGAAGGTGAACGCCTTCTGCTGTGTCATCTTCATTTCCTGAGTTGTGTCCTGAAGCTCAACGGGAGCACCGTATCTCTGCATACCGCCCTCGGGGTTGTAGTCATTGAGGGGTGCTGTATCCATGGAGAATACGGTTACTGTCTGGGCGTTGCCGAAGCAGACGTCATTGTTTACGCCTGCTGTGGATAAGAGGCCCTTTCTGATTACTTCGTCTACCTGATTTGAGTACTTTTCTGCTAAATTGATTGCCATAATTTTAATTTCCTTTCCCTTTGTGTTTTAATTAATCGAAAAGTCCGTCAAGAAATGCGTCCTTTGCATTTCCTGAGGAGAATTTGGGAGCAGCACTGCCGATACGCTGGCTTACCGCTTCGCTTACTGCTGTACTGAACGCCTGACGGAGTCCTTCGATGCTCTTGGCGCAGTCCTCTGCGCTGGAAAAATTCACACAGCTTAAAAGACTCTTGGGGAGCTTGTACTCGCTGAGCTTTTCCGCCGCGTCTGCCGCAAGCTCACGCTTTGCAACTGCCGCCTCTCTTTCAGAAAGAGCGGATTCTGCCTGCCTTCTGAGGTAATCCTCCTTCTGCTCGGCGTTCATCTGTGAAACCTTTTCCATTTCACGAAGCTTCATCTCGAAGCCTTCTCTCTCCTTTTCCACAAGCTCATCAACCTGAGCCTTTGTGAAAACCTGTTCCTGTTCAGCCGCATTCACGGCTTCTGTTGTTTTCTCTGCCATACTGTTTTCCTTTCTTTATTTTTTTATGGAGAATATAAGCCTGACATCCGCCCGCTGACAGGTCGCCGACCTGCCTCATGCCATTCTTACAGTTTACATCATACCACCCTTCTTATGGACATACAACGCCATACAGTTGACAAACAAGGACATCTTTACAAAAAATGATTGTGCAACATTACCTGAAAACTGTTACATTATTCTACATAAAAGCACTTGCTTTTTTTATATATAAATGGTATAATGAATGTAGAATTTTAGTGCTTTATAAACGCTTGTGATTTTTTTAACAACGTTTTGGAGCTGGAAAGGCGGTAAAAGATATGAAAGAAAAGTATTGTGAATTATTATTCGGATTTGACTGCGGCTCAGTTGCAGAAACACAGAGCGAAGGCTCAATAAAAGCGTTCAAATCATTCGTCACTGCACAGAAAAAACTTGACGGCGAAGCAAATCTGACAGGTATTTCTTATAACAATGCGATCAAAACTGTTTTTGACAACAAGCCTGTTAAGAAAATTACCGCCAAGGATTACAGATTCGATATGAGCGACGGAAGAGGCGAATGCTGTATGCTTGACGCGGTTTCCATGCTTATGGATAATGTAGGCGAACGTCTCAGCAACACTCCCGAAGAAGAAAGGCCCTCACAGGTTATTGTGGTTATTACTATATTCGGCAGAGACAACTCCAGCAAGAAGTGCACCCACGACCGTCTGAGAGAAATGATTGCCCTTCAGCGTGATGTATACAAGTGGAAGTTCATTCTTGCTACCGATTATACAATCAATATGGAAAAGCTGGGCATCGACCCCGATGACACAATTGTTATCAGGCGTGATTCGGACGATATGTTCGGACCTGTATTCGTACAGCTGAATGAAATGGTTACAAAAATCCGCAATGAAATGTAAAATTACATAAAATAAAGGCAGGGCGTTTGCCCTGCCTTTTGTCTTATTCAGTTCCTGATTCTTCGCGACGCTTTCTTGTGAGGTATGCCACACCTGCCGCACTGACTGCTACAAGGCCTGCCGTCATGAACGGGATTCCTATACCTGTTCCGGGGTTAGGGTCTTCGCCTGTCTGTGCGTTTCCCACGTCACTCTCGTCCTTGCTGCCATTGGGATTGTCTGTCGCGTCATCCTCCATCTGGTCGGGGATGTCCTCATCCTGAGTACTGTCTACAATGCTGTCATCATCAGCAGTATTGCCGATTGTTGTACCATCTCCTGTGAGAATTTCATCCGCCGTGTCGATAGTATCGGTGACAATATTTTCTGCACCGTCAATAACATCGTCAACAACACCCTGAGCGCCTGCACCGAATGTGAGCATTCCGGCAAGTGCAAAGGCAGGAATGAAACCTAAAAATCTGATTTTCCTTTTCATATCCGTTCTCCTTCCGTAGAGCGGACCGCCTGAGGCAGTTTCTTCCTTTGCTGCCCTGATTTTCTGAAGAGAGCAGAACTGCGGGATAAAACTGCCTTTTAAGCCCGCAATAAAGAGTCGTTTTCCGACCCTTTAATATTATTTTCAGCATTGTGATAAATATTAAAAGAAAATTTTTGAATGAAAAAATTAAAAAATGCTTGACAAAAGCAAAAGCAAGTGATATAATAATAAAGCACTAATTTGCGGGTGTAGTTCAATGGTAGAATGTCAGCCTTCCAAGCTGAACACGTGGGTTCGATTCCCATCACCCGCTCCATCGGCTACATAAAGCCGCTTATCTGTTTTCGTGCGCCACTAGCTCAGCTGGATAGAGCAACCGCCTTCTAAGCGGTAGGTCACAGGTTCGAATCCTGTGTGGCGTGCCAACAGATATGGTGGGTATGGCTTAGTTGGTTAAAGCGTCGGATTGTGGTCCCGAAGATCGAGGGTTCGACTCCCTCTACCCACCCCATATAAAACCTCGTCATTGACGAGGTTTTATTTTTTTGCACGCATTGCAGGTAATCGTTTTCTTAAATTGCAACCCTTGTGCAACCTGCCCTAAAAAACCTGTTTTTTTCTTTCCATATATACAAAACAGGGGAATTTCTATTGAATTACTGTGCTAAAAGTGTTATAATAGCATATATACGTTAAAAAATTACATCTTAATCACATATGACATCAAAGGAGGCGTCTGCATGTCCTCGGACAAAAAGGCAAATAAAAAGCAAGGCTTCTTTATTATAATTATGCTTGCGGTAGTTGTTGTGGCAATTACCTTCATTTCTCTGGGTGCAGGTGCAATTTACAGCAGCAGCGCAAACACAAAACTGGAAGAGAATGCAAAAAGCATTCTGATTTCTTCCACAAGAAATATAAGCGATTATACAGATATGCGTCTTCAGTCTTCGCTCAACACCCTGAGCGGTTATGCAGTAAGCTTTTCGCATGCCGATGAAATGACCGAAGAGGTAATCCTCGATTACATTGATCACTGTCTTATGGACGAGAAATTCACCGAAATAGCCTATGTGTCCATTGATGGTGAATCATACGGCGAAATGAGCATAAATGCCCGTTCCGTGGTTACCGATTCCCTGAACGGAGAAGAGGTTATCCTCACTTCCCAAAGCCTTTACACAGTTCCTGTTTACCAAAATAATGTTGTTATCGGCGCCCTTGTAGGCAAGAGTGACCCCACTAACTACAATGCGACCACCTTTAACATGTACGGTGTTACCCAGAACTGTTTTGTAGTAGATTCAAACGGCGTTGTCATGAATGGCGCACAGGAGCCTGTTATTCCGATCCAGATAGATGATAACCTTCCTGTGGTTCTTGAAAAGGAAAATGATTCCAATTTCTTCAAAACCGCACTCAGCCAGAAAAATACCGGCATTTCCGAAATCGTAACCTTTGACGGTGTAAGATATTTTATGACCGTATGCTCCATGGACACAAACAACTGGACTATGGTTTCCTTTGTGCCCTGCAGTGCAGTAAGAGACTCCTCTGCAAATGTAATAATGCCGCTGAATTACCTGGTAGTTATCATTGCGGCTGTATTCCTTATTATTGCGGCATATCTTCTCTATTATACATACCGTATCCGCAAAAAGGCAAACGAGATTGTTGACGAGAACAATAAAATCAACTATATCGACGACCTTACAGGCTATGCGTCGTGGAAGAGCTTTATGGAGAATTATGACAAGAAGCTTCTTGATACAAGCCTTAATCTCGCTTTCATCTGCCTTGATATTGATAAATTCAAGACTGTAAACGACACTCTTGGATACGACGGCGGAAATAAAGTTTTAAAGCAGGTTGCACAGATTATTGCCCGTGATATAGGCAGTAACGACCTTTTTGCCCGTAACGGCGGCGACCATTTCAACATTCTTGCGGAATACGAAAAGGAAGACGACGTTATCGAGCTTGTAAAGAATATTATTTCTGATATTGAATACCAGATTACGGATATCAAGATTTCCGTTTCAATGGGTATATATCTGATTACCGACCCGAATATGAAGATACGTGCGGTTTACGACCGCGCAAATATCGCCCGCGCCTCCATCAAGAATTCCAATGAAAGCTACTACTGCTTCTTTGACAAGTCAATGCTCAACGACCTGAGAGAAGAGAAGTACATTGAAGATGCAATGGAAGAAGCCCTTGAAAAGGGTGAATTTATTGTTTATCTTCAGCCGAAGTATGCTCTCGACGGAAGCTCTGATGAGGTTATCGGTGCGGAAGCACTGGTCCGCTGGTATCATAACGGTGAAATTATCTCTCCCGGTAAATTCATACCTGTTTTTGAAAAGAACGGATTTGTTACAAGACTGGATTTCTACATGTTCAGAGAGGTATGCAAGCTTCAGAAGGCATGGAAGAACAAGGGTTTCACTCCCAGAGTAATTTCCGTCAATATGTCCAGACTTCATTTTACAAACCCTGATTTCGTTGATACCCTCAGAAAATGCTGCGAGGAATACGATATCGAGACAAAATATTTTGAAATTGAAATCACAGAAAGTGCGGCATATGAAAACATCAACATTCTTATGAATGTATTTTCAAAAATCAAGGCTGCAGGCTTCCACGTTTCAATCGACGACTTCGGAACAGGCTATTCTTCCCTCAACATGCTGAAGGATTTACCTGTTGATGTTCTCAAAATTGACCGCTCCTTCCTTACTGAGGATGCAAATGAAGAGGAAAATGCAAGCAAGATTATCGGATGTGTGGTTTCTCTTGCCTCCTCGCTGGATATTTCCACTATCTGCGAAGGTATCGAAACCAAGGAACAGGCTTCGCTCCTGTCAAAGCTGGGCTGCAACATGGCTCAGGGCTTCTACTTTGCAAGGCCGATGCCTGTAAAGGATTATGAAAAAATAGTTTACGGAATAGAATGAGGTGAAATAGTTGGCAGTTGATGAATCGCTGAGGCGGATTGCCTCAATAGTTGATATGGCGTCCGAATCGCTTTTCAACGCTGTGCGTTACTGTTACCTTGTTGCTGAAAATGATTTTTACAATATAAATGTAAAGGATATATTCAGAATCGGTCTGAACGACATAACCGACCCTGAATGTTTCAGAAATCTCGGTATTATTCTTGAAGATTCCCATATAGGTGAAATGGGCACGGAGCATTTCCGCGAAGTGCTTGATGTACTGAGGTACAGCTTCGCCATAAGACTTCCGTTTATAAGAAAGTACGCAGAAAACAGCACTCTTAAGGACGGCCATATAAAACAGATTTATGACATGCTGGAATCCTACGGATTCCACAACCCCGACGGAATAGTTGAGGACAGCTTCAAATCAATGTCATGGCTTGTGCGCACAAAAAAGACTGAGCCAGCCTTTGACACGGAATGGTTCAGACGCTGGATTTACACCTATGGGCACGAGCTTGCTGCTATAAACAACAGGAATATGTTCGTACTGGGATGTGTCGAGGCGTTATTCCCTCTTTACTATGCATCTCTTCAGGAGCTGCTTGTGGCGGAAATGAATAAATTATAAAAATCAGGTTCAGATAATTGCGGACGCTGCTTGCGCAGCGTCCGCAATTGGCATTTTCCGCCTCCGGCGGAAAATGCCGCGCGCGCCGCTGGCGCGCGCCTTACGGCGGCGGCTGTGTCGCCGCCCGAAAAAAAGCAAGAGCAGCAGATTCAAAAGAACCTGCCGCCCTTGCTTTGTGTATTATAGGGGAAATCTCGTAAGCAAATTTAAATTACTGACTGCTTTCTGAAAGAATGATTTCAACATCAATGCTTTTAAGTTCACCGTTGACATCTGCTCTTGCAACAGTAGCCGTAATTGTGTCGCCCGCCTTGAATTTCGAAATAATCGTCTGGACATCTGCAACGGTTTCAACATTGATACCGTTTATTCTGGTAATTACATCGGAAATCCGCAGGTCACTCTTTGATGCCGCCGCATCCTCGCGGATATCGGAAACCAGGAGTCCCTTGGAAATTCTCACGCCATAAAGCTCTGCACGGTATTCATTCAGTTCAACGGTAATAATTCCGAGTACAGGTCTGCTCTTTACATAACCGTAATTAAGCAGGTCCTTCATGATAGGCTTTGCTTCGTTGATTGTGAGTGCAAAACCGATTCCCTCGTAGGTGTCTGTTACAATCTTGGAATTTACAACACCGATAACATTACCATACATATCGAAAAGACCGCCGCCGGAGTTACCGCTGTTGATTGCGGTATCAGTCTGGATAAGACTCAGGCTGTAGCCTTCGGAAAGGCTCACACGGTTAAGACCCGAAATAATACCCTTTGTCATTGTATGCTCAAACATTACATCGCCTGTAACACCGGGATTACCGATAGCGCATACATCCTGACCTACCTTAAGGCTGTCGCTGTCGCCGATTTTAGCGGCAACAAAAGGTTCATCACGTGCAATTTTTACAACGGCAATATCGGTGGAAGAGTCCGAACCCACAACAGTAGCTTCATATTCATAGGTAACACCGGCTTCGTTATAGTCGTTCACCTCGACGACAAGCTTTTCAGCACCGTCAACAACATGCGCATTGGTAAGAATATATCCGTCCTGTGTAAATACGATGCCACTGCCATAACCCGAATAAACAGGCTCGCTGTCCTCTTCCTTCCTGTATTCATCAGGGTCGGAATAACCGAAATAATAGTCATAGTAGCTGTAGTAGTTGTCATATGTGTTGCGGGTATAGACCTTGATAAGAACTATAGTATCATTTACCGCTTCATAAAGTTCAGTTGTGGTGTACTGACCGTTTACGCCAGTTGCAACTACATCGCTCGGATGAATTTTATCAGCAACAACAGTCTCTGTGCTGTTTATAGCATTCAACGCACCTGCGATATCGCCTTCCGCTCCGTTCTTGGTGCCTGAATTCTCTCCTTCAGCAGCCTGTCCTCCATCGGAGGAATCTGAGGTGGTTTTATCATCAGTAATAATTGTTGTAGGGCCGTCTGCGCCGCCGATTATACCGATTGAATTTGAGGCAAGATATGCACCGCCGAAACCTGTGCCACCGCCGATAATTGCTACAGCAGCAACAAGAGCAATAACAGTTCCGATTTTTCCTTTTCTTGCTCTCGGCTTTTCGGGGTACTGATTATTGTAATTGTAATTCTGTTCCATACTGCATTTCCTTTCTCGTATTTATTCTTTCTTTTCTTCTGTATCTTTATTCTAAAATATGAATGTGATAACAACGTGAAAAAATGATTAACATTATAAAATTTCACAGTAAAAAAATAATGTAGAAAAAATGACAGTCTGCACACCTGCCTTTTTTCAATGCATATTTATTTACTGTCAATCATAACGGCAGAAACTTAACAGGTGCTTTCCGCTGTTGTTTGCTATAACAACTCCTTTTTATATGTGTTATTTTTCAGAATACAGGTTCAACGGACGGCGGCTCCGCCGCCGCCCTCCCGCACATTTTCCCATACATCTTGCAAAAAAATAAAAATTGTGGTATAATATATGCTGTATATCTATAAACAATCGCAACTGAAAGGAAAACTATGCAGGATTACCAGAAACGCTGCGGACAATGCGGCGAAAAATTCAATGAAACCGATGAAATAGCTGTCTGCCCTGACTGCGGCACCCCTATACACAAGAACTGCTGGAAAGGACATTGTCCAAACGAAGCTAAACACAGTGATGGCTTTGACTGGAACAAGGCGGAAGCTGCTGACGCATATAAGAAAATAGCGAAAGCAGGAAGCCCCGACAGAAGCAAATGTGCTGTCTGCGGAGAAGAAGCCGATTCCGATATGGTATATTGTCCCGACTGCGGTGCAGCAATGCACGTGGAGTGTTATCATGCCGAAGGCGGCTGCCCCAACAAAGAAAACCATAACAAAAATATATCAGACCATGAATTTTTCCGTGACGACGGATTCCAGCCGGAGGAAATAATCAGAATCAGTTCATTCTCCGATATAATAAACGGTATTAAAAAGCAGCCTATTACCGACCAGGCCACGGGCGAGGAAATGACCTGTCACGGTGCAACTCAGTCTGAACTGATTTCATTTCTCGGCGAGCATCATCTGAGCACACCTCGTTATCTTCTGCTTTTCCTGCGTATGGCAAATTCAAGAAAAAGAGTGTCCCTTAACTTCTTTGCAGGGCTTCTTATGCCTTATTATCAGTTCTATCAGAAAATGGTGGGTCCTGCAACAATTCTGCTTATTATCAATTTTATTCTCAGCCTTCCCGCCTCCATCTATCAGCTTAATGCCATGATGAATAATACTTCTGCCACTGCAATGGAAGCGTCGGGTATGGGCGACATAATCACCATACTCTCGGTTGTAAGTATTGCAATTCAGATACTGGTTGCACTTTTCAACGACTATTTCTATATGCGCTGGTCTGTAGGAAAAATTATGGAGCTGCGCGAAAAATACAAAGGCCTGCCTGAATCTCAGTACCATGAGGCGCTTGCAAAAGCAGGCGCACCCAGGTGGTCATATACCCTTATCGGTATCGGAATAGCATTTGTATTTTCATATATCACTATTAAAGTCATATTCGGTTAATTATCATACCTTATCAGTTATAAAAAAGGAGGGAGAAATATGCTCGGCGGCAAACTGAGGGATATTTATGAGAAATACGGCGTAAAATCCGTATATCCTGTTATATATGTCATGTTCTTTCTGACTAATTTCCTGTCATCCCTGGGCATGACCTATCCCGCTACCGACCCCAATGAGCTGTGCGTCATTGCTGTTTCTCAGTTCTTTACAGGCAAAAACTGGGCAGGCGTTATGTGTTCGGTAGATTATTTCTACGGCTTTCTTCAGGGAATTATCTACACTCCTGTAATGCTGATTTTCAGGAATCCCGAGCTGCAGTATACCGCAATAGGCGTAGTGAATGCGCTTATTATAAGCTTTGTTCCGGTTCTTTCCTTCAGTATAGCCAGACGACTGGGGATTGAAAAGCTGTGGAAGCTCCTTACAGTAGCCTTTGTCACAGGCGGATACTGCTGTTATTTTGCCCACTCGAAATTTGCATGGACCGAAACAGTCACCATTATACTGCCCTGGCTGATCCTCAGGCTTATGCTTATTATGGGAGAGCTAAAAAACAAAGCTAAAACCCATGCTCTTTCCGTTGCACTGGGTCTCTTGTGCGCTCTCTGTCTTGCTGCCCATGTGCGTCTTATATCGGTTATACTTACCGTTGTTGCAGTAATAGTTGCAGAACGTGTCTTCTACAACAAAAAAACAGTTTATCTGGGAACTTTCATACCTGCGTTTCTTACAGGAACCGTCGGTGTACTTGCAGTTACCCATATCCTGATAACACAGCTTTGGCGCTGCAGCGACCCATCACAGCTGAACAATACTCTTTCAAATCTTTTCTCTGTTCTCGGCGGAGAAATCGAAAACAGCAGCGCCCGTTTCATACAGACGATTTTCGGTCAGCTTTATTATTTCATCACTTCAACCTGGGGCTTCGGTGCTGTTGCGTTCTGTCTTTTCGGTGCAATGCTTTCCCATCTTATAAAAAGAAAGCGAGAAAATGAAAACCAGACCTATTCGCACAGCATATGCACAATAGGATTTTTCTCATTCTTTTCGGCAATATTCACCGTTGTGGCATCGACGCTTTACCGATTCGGAACAGACGGCTTCTACACATATCAGGATAATGTCATTTTCGGACGTTTCCTCGACAGCATAATACCCTTTGCTTTTCTTTTCGTGCTGGCTGTATTGTTCACCACTTCTGTAAAAATCAATAAAATTGTAGGCGCTGCCGCCATAACAGCTACCATATTCCTTGTATTCTTCACAATTACCGTTCCTGTCATTCTCGGATGCAACGCCACAAGAATTGCTCCCATCCTGTCATTATATCCCCTCCGAGTAGGCGCGGATACAGAGCTTCTTGACCTTAATACGCTGCTTCTCACGGTTTCAATGGTATTCTGTGTGCTTTCCGTATTTATAGTCGTTATAAGCTGCACAAAAAAATACCGCTCCGCTATAATTTCCGTGATTCTCTGCGTTCTGACAATATATTCGCTGATATTCATTTCAGGAACATATCTTCCCATGTGCAGACAGGAATCTGTAATAAAGAATCAGGCAGTTGCTGATATTTCCGACAGTGTTTACAATCAGAATGGCGCTCCTCCACTGACGTTATATAATCTGAATCGTCACGACGCGCTCATGCTCCAGTTCCTGAATACAAATGTAAATGTGCGTATTACATATGACATCGAATCCATCCCCGAAAACTGCTTTGTAGCAGTAAAGGTAGATGAGGACGTTTCGGCACTCCTGGGCGGAAGAATGCCCTTCCTTCTGATTGATGAAAACGAATCGCTCAGATTATATGCTTACGGCGACCGTGCGGTTGCATACATGCGTTCACAGAATGTGGATGAAAGTGAGCAGGAAGCAGAAAACACCCCTCTCATCACAACCGCCGAAACCACTACGACGCCTGCAGAAACGACCGCAACCTCCCCTTCGCGCACCTCGTTCACCACAGAAAGAACACCTGTTATCTCAACATATATTCCTCCCGAAGTGGTAACATCCCACGCTGATGAATTCGGCGAGGAAGCAGAATGGGCTGAGATCGGGTAAAAGGCGCCACGCTTAGCCTCTCCTTTGTTTTCCTTCGGAAAACCGCGGAGAAGCACGCCCGCCGCCGCGCTCCGCTTCCGCTTCTGCCTGCGGCAGAAGCTGCGCTCCGCGCCCTGCACACAGCCCGAAAGGAATAAAAAATGCCGACCTTCAAGAAAAAAGCAAAGCCTGTTTCTCCCGCAAGAACTCTTGCACTGGGTTTTATCATAATAATCGCCGTTGGTGCATTGCTGCTGTTCCTGCCAGTATCCTCAAAAAGCAGCAGCTTTACTGCACTCGAAGACTGCATATTCACTGCCGCTTCAGCCACCTGTGTAACAGGTATAAGCGTCGTTGAAACCTTTACCCACTGGAGCATCTTCGGCCAGGCCGTCATTATGCTGCTGATACAGACAGGCGGCCTTGGCTTTATAACCCTGGTCACCTTCTTCAATATCGCAATAGGAAAAAAACTCGGCTTCCTGAAAGCAACAGCTGCCAGCGGCGACCTTACAATGACAGGCCTTTCTGCCACAAAAACTATTTTTATAAGAGTTGTCACCCTTTCCTTTGTTATCGAAGCCGTGGGTGCCTGCCTGCTTATGGTTAGACTTGTGCCCGCTTACGGCGGATACGGGGTGTTTATGTCATTCTTTACAGCTGTTTCGGCTTTCTGTAATGCAGGCTTCGACTTGTTCGGAATTGAAGCTCCGGGTGCCGGCATGGCTATATATGCAAACGACCCTTACATTCTTACCGTTGTCATGCTGATAATAATTATAGGCGGACTCGGCTTTGTAGTATGGGAGGAGCTTCTCGCTTACCGAAAGTCAAAGACCCTTTCCCTCCATTCACGGGTAGTCCTGATAACAACAGCCGCCCTGATAATCGGCGGCGCTGTAATCTATTTTATAATCGAGCTTACCGAGCCTGATGTTTTCGGAGAATATGGTGTAACACAACGGATTTTTACATCATTTTTCGCATCTGTTTCAGCACGTACTGCTGGTTTTTCCGCCGCACCTCTCCCTACTGTCAACAGCTTCTCAAAGATGTTTACAATAATACTTATGTTCATAGGCGCTGCACCCGGTTCAACAGGCGGTGGTTTCAAGGTTACAACCTTCGCCATTATCGCCGCTACCGCCTGGTCAGTCATCAAGGGCAGAGGCGACACACAGATATTAAAGCATATAGTGCCCAAGCAGGCAGTATATAAAACTCTTACCGTCCTCTGTCTTTCGCTCGCGTTTGCAATTTCGGGAACCTTTATAGTTTCACTTATGAATCCAGGCAACGATTCTCTGGATATCCTTTTTGAAGTGGTTTCATCCTTCTCGACAACAGGCTTTTCCGCAGGTATTTCCGAAAATTCGGGCATTGCCACAAAGCTTATACTTTCGTTCATAATGTATGTAGGCAGAATCGGTCCCGTTTCGCTTATGCTCAGCTTTGCAGGCAGAACAGGCGGAGAAAAGAGCGAAATTCTCCCTCAGGGCGAAATCATGGTAGGTTAAAAATGGAAAAAGAAAAATTCGACCTTTTCGGTCTTTCTATCAATGTCAGCGCCGACCACCGCTTCGGCACTGATGCAATACTTCTGGCCCGCTTTGCAAAACCACTGAAAAAGGACATTGTCTGCGACCTCTGCACAGGCTGCGGAATCGTACCTATGCTTTTTGAAGCCTGGGGAAACTGCCCGAAAAAGAGCTACGGCGTTGAAATCCAGGACGAGGCAGTGGAGCTGTTTCGAGAAACCGTAACTGAAAATAATCTCGGTGACCGCGTAATTCCCGTAAAGGCAGACCTTACAAAAAAGGAGGAGCTGTTTCAGATTCCCCGCGAAAGCGTGGATATGGTAACAGTAAATCCCCCGTATTTCAAGACAGAATGCGGTGCTGAGCGCCTTTCTCCCGCTCAGGCTATGGCAAGACACGAAATTCTATGCAATCTTGAACAAGTCATCGCCGCTGGTACAAGTCTGCTGAAATACGGCGGATATCTTAAAATGTGCCACATTCCCGAACGGCTTACAGATATAATCTGTCTTATGCGGCAGTACGGTATCGAGCCGAAGGTTATACAGTTCGCCCACAATAAACCTATGGATAAGCCCTATCTGGTACTTATCAGCGGCAGAAAGGGCGGCAAGTCGGGAGTTGTCGTAGATAAGCCTGTAATTGTCGGTGATGTGAACAAGGAATTATTCGGCTGAAAAAATTCCCGCATGTATCTATAACATGATAAATAGTAAAAAAGGGTATGAACTTTCGTTCATACCCTTTTGTTTTATTCTTCTGAATCTCTCATCTTAACGCCCAGCGCAATACCGCACTCGATACGCTTTTTCATAAGCTCACACTGAAGCTTATTTGGCTTTCTTACGTCGCCGTCGTAAATGAAAGAGGTTGCGTTACAACCTCCCGAGCAGTAGAATCTTGCCCAGCAGTCGGAACAGCCTTCCTTGCTGTAAATATGGGTCTTTGCAAAGTAGTTTGCAATTTCTTCGTTGACCTTACCGTCATAGATAGTTCCCATCTTCCATTCGTCAATACCCACAAACTGGTGACAGGGATAAATATCGCCGTCAGGAGTTACAGCAACATACTCGTTGCCGCAGCCGCAGCCGCGAAGACGCTTGATAGCACAGGGACCCTGCTGTAAATCAATCATATAATGGAAGAAGTTGAAAGGCTTCTTGCCTGTATTTTCAACGGACTCAGCCATAATATCATAAAGTCTGTCATAACCCTTGTAGATTACGGGTAAATCCTTTTCGGTAATTGCGTAATCCATATCCTCGGGAGCTGTTACAGGCTCAACTGAAAGCTGGTCAAAGCCTTCCCCTGCAATATGAAGCACGTCCTCCACGAAATCAAGATTGAACTTTGTGAATGTGCCGCGGACATAGTAATCGGTTCTGCCTTCCTGTGTTCTGCCTGCCACAAGCTTCTTGTACTTGGGCATGATAATATCGTAACAGCCCTTGTTATTGGGAGTAAGGCGGATATTGTCGTTTACCTCCTTGCGTCCGTCAAGGGAAAGAACGCAGTTGGACATCTCGCGGTTGATATATTCAATCTTTTCATCATCAAGGAGCATACCGTTTGTGGTGATTGTAAATCGGAAATTCTTTCCATGCTGCTTTTCAACGCTTCTTGCGTAGTCAACAGTAGCCTTTACCGTATCCCATGCCATAAGAGGCTCGCCGCCAAAGAAATCAAGCTCAAGATTCTGTCTGCCCGCACTCTTTTCGATCAGAAAGTCGATAGCCTTGCGTCCTGTTTCGGGAGTCATAATCTTTCTGCCTGTGCCGAAATCGCCGGTTTCCGCGAAGCAGTACTTGCAGCGCAGGTTACAGTCGTGTGAAACGTGAAGACACATAGCCTTGATGGGTGCCTTGATGGACATTTCCGCATACTGGCGGTATTCGTCAGTACTGAAAAGAATCTTGTCGCAGTAGAGGGAATAGATTTCCTCATAGCATTCTTTCAGGTCAGCTTCTTCGTAATCTGTAAGAATTTTTGTTATCTCAGCAGGCATTTCTTCGGAAAGAGGGGGATTTAAAAGCCCCAGCATATCGTACACCATTTTATCCACAACGTGTACGCCGCCGCTGTTTACATCAAGGACGATATACATATCGCCCTGTTTGAATCTATGTATTGAATTGTTCATTTCTGTATCTCCGTTTTTTATGACAACAAAAAGGCGGCAAGCTCTTGCCGCCCTTCTTTTCGTTAAATCAGCTTACTTGGAAGCTTCGCACTGCTGGTTAGCGATTGTGCAGGATGTCTTGCAAGCAGACTGGCAGGATGTCTGGCACTTGCCGCAGCCGCCCTTAGCTGCTGTTTCCTTTAAGTTAGCCTTGTTTACTGTCTGAATGTGCTTCATAGTAATCAGTTCCTTTCGTTTAATAAGGGTGTTAACCCATAGAGTTTCTTGTATTATAACATATATTTTCCGAAATGTCAACGATAAAATAATTACTTATCTTCTTCCTCGTCAGCAATACCGCATCTGTCCTTGATTGTCTGTATGCAGTTGGCATTTATAACAAAATAACCGCCATCGCTTTCGCCGTAAGGAATATAATATTCACAGGGATTGATGCTGTTTTCGGTGGTGTACTGAAGTACAGGCTGATATTCAACATAATCGCTGAACATAAAATTTGTTTCGGTGCTGTTGATGATTTTCTCCGCATAGCCCTGAAGCTCAGTAGAGGAAAGGTCGCGGAAATTATGGTTTATCATATTCATTGCCGCCGCGCCCTGAACCGCCATTGTGTAATCAATACCCTTACCGAAATCGTAGGTAATGTAGCTGTAAAGGGTTTCGCCGTCGAAATACTGTGCGCCTGACGGGAAGATAATATCCTTGACTTCCTTTTTTATCGTTTTGGAAATCTCCTGCATCTCTCCGTCAACCTCCATAAATTCGGTTTCCAGATAGGTTTCGATACGTGTTTCGGTAATGTCAACAGGGATATTCACATAGACGTTACCCGTAAGATCCACAAAATCAATAAGGGAGAGTCTGTCAAACTTGATGTAATTGGAGCATTCAAAATCGAGAGTTTCCTTGATACCGCCCACAACCGCTTCAGCTCCCAGGTTGCTGTACATTTCATAAAGACTGCCTGTATTTCCCTTGTAGGAAACGCGTGTGTTTTCCGGAAGAGGGATGAACACAACGGATTCGCTTCTGGGAGTATAGCTGGCAATCATATAGTAATCGGGCGTACCCGCCTTCATTTCCGCAAGCATGATAAGGAAATTCATCTTAATATCCGCACTGGGACGGAAGTCTGCGTCGTTGACGCTGTATGCATTCTGTGCATCCTTTTCGGTAGGGAAAAGGGAATCCCAGATACTGCTTACAAAAAAGCCCAGCAATGCGAAGGAAATGATAAGGGTAATCACATAGATATACCAGTTACTTTTTCTTTTTATCTTCATTATCTTAACCTTTCATTTTGTTTGTAATTGTCGATATTTTATTTTAAAAAACAGTTGAAATTATTATAAAAATAATATATAATATATTATGTATTCGTTTACCGATTATCATATAACAATAACATAATAACACAGTTTTCCGAAAAAAACAACAGGAATTTTCAAATTAACCCGTATTTCGGTTCAAAATTTACATAAATGAGGCGTTTAAAGCTTATGAAAAAGCTTCTTCACCGCGTCTGGGCAGAAATAAACCTTGACGCTCTGGAACAGAATATTGCAAATATCAGAAAATATACAGGCGGCAAAAGGATTATGGCTGTTGTAAAGGCCAACGCTTACGGCCATGGCGTGGGACTTGTTGCTCCCGAGCTTTACCGGTTGGGAATAACCTGCTTCAGTGTTTCAAATATCGGCGAAGCCAGAGAGCTCCGCGAGCTTCTCCCGAAAGCGGATATTCTTGTGTTCGGCGGATGTGAAGCGGAATGGTTCAGCTACATCACCGACCTTAATCTTATACAGACTGTGGGCGATATGGAATTTGCCCGTGAGCTTTCAGACTGGGCAGTTGAAAACAACAGGAAAATCAGGGTCCACATAAAAGCCGACACAGGTATGAGCCGTATCGGCATTGAAACAGCAGAAGACGCGGAAAAAATAATGTCCCTGCCTGCTCTTTCGGTTGAAGGCGTCTATACTCATTTCGCCTGCTCCGACAGCCTTGATGAAAGCGACACTGCCTTTACGGACGGACAGGAGCAGAAGCTCCGTGAAATTGCCGCTGAAGCGGTCAGAAAGGGAATCTCCGTATACTCCCAGAACAGCGGCGGTATACTCTACCACCCCGATTTCAAGGGTGAAATCGTGCGAAGCGGAATTATTACCTACGGCTGTATGCCCAGCACCGCTGAAAAGCTCCCCTTCCCCCTGATTCCGGTAATGACACTTAAATCGCAGGTATGTCAGGTAAAGACTATCCCTGCAGGAAGAAGCGTAGGCTACGGAAGAACCTATGTAACGGATAAGGAAACAGAAATTGCGGTAATTCCCGTAGGCTATGCCGACGGATATTCCAGACGGCTCTCAGGTATCGGCGCAGTATACATAAACGGAAAGCGCTGTCCTATTCTCGGCAGGGTGTGCATGGACCAGATGATGGTTGATGTCACAGGTACAGAGGTGAAAACAGGCGACACTGCCGTTCTCTACTCGGATACAATCTCCGAAATCACCGTGGACACTATAGCGGACAGGATAGATACAATCGGCTATGAGCTTCTTTGCGCAGTAGGGGCAAGAGTTCCCCGCGTTGCAATAAAGAACGGGAAAGTAATTGCTGCAGAAAATTATATTGCCGCTGCAGTTGAAAATTAAAAACAAAGGAATAATAAAATGTACAGATATGAAACCCACGTTCACACCTGCGAAGGAAGCGCCTGCGCTTCCGCAAGCGGCGCAGCACAGGCAATGTTCTACAAAAGCCGCGGCTTTACAGGAATAGTTGTCACAGACCATTTCTTCAACGGAAATACCGCTATCCCCCACGAGCTTTCATGGGAAGAAAAGGTAAATCGCTTCTGCCTTGGCTATGAAAACGCTAAGGAGCAGGGTGCTAAAATCGGACTTGATGTATTTTTCGGATGGGAGTATTCCTATCACGGCGCAGACCTGCTGACCTACGGACTGGATAAGGAGTGGCTCCTCAGACATCCTGTCGTTATGGATATGGATGTAAACAGCTACTGCGACTTTGTACGGGAACAGGGCGGAATTATAGTCCATGCCCACCCCTTCCGCGAGGCTGATTATATAGCAATGATACGCCTTTTCCCCAGAAAATGCGATGCCTGCGAAATTATAAACTCCTGCCGCACTGATTTTGAAAACAGCATGGCAAGACTTTATGCCGAAAGCTACGGACTTATGCCCTTTGCGGGAAGCGACAACCACTCCGCCGCACAGGAAAAACTGAACGGGGTTGACTTTGATGAAATTGTCACCTCGGAGCAGCATTTTGCACAGCTTGTAAAGGAAAAGAAATACAGAATTTTTTAAGAGGCGAAGGATATGTACGAAGAATTACAGGATATAGCCGATTACCCCAACTGGCTTGAAATAACGCCTATTGAGCTGGGACGCTCAGGCGAGAATAAATATCATATTATCCGTAATAACGGCATTCAGTTTATTCTCAGGACAAGCTCCAGCAAGAATTATAAAAGACACTGCGAAAGCGCAAAATTCGCAGGCTTCATTCACGAAACTCTCGGGCTTAATATGAATATCCCCGTTGAGGTTGCCGCCTGCAACTCGGATAAACTGGCATATACAATCTACACATGGGTAGAAGGTGTTGATGCAGACAGAAAAATCCTCAATGCCCACACGCCCGAACAGGTAAAATTCGGCGAAAAGGCCGGCAGACTCCTGAAGACAATACACGGTGTTACCGCCCCTGCGGATATTCTCCCCTGGGACGAGTTCTACAACCCCCGTCTCGATACGATTCTGGACCGCTTTGCCCAGACCCGTATAACCTTCAGGGGCAGTGCGGAAACGGTTGAGTTCCTGAACAATAACCGTCACCTGCTCAAAGACCGCCCCCAGACTGCTCTCCACGGTGATTTCCGCTCAGGTAATCTTATTTTCGACCGCAACGGCGAATACGGCGTAATTGACTTTGACCGCTGGTGCTGGGGTGACCCCTATATGGATTTCCAGTGTATACGCCGTTCCTGCAGCACTGCTTTTGCAAGGGGACAGATAAACGGTTATTTCGGGGGAAGCATTCCCCGTGATTTCTTCCCGCTTATGGGATTCTATACCGCCGCAGAAATAATAATCTCTGTCTGCGAAGCATATCCCATCAGCAGAAATGCCATTGACGAAGCGGTCCGCTATGCGGAACGCACTGCAAGAGAATACGATAATTTCGGCGGACTTGTACCCACTTGGTACTGAGGCGTGCCGCCTCGGGCGTTTCACGCCTTTTATGAAATTTTACTGATTTCAAACTCTGATTAACGGCGTGGTCACAATAATTCTAATTATTTATTATTAACATTTGGAATATGGAAAACATTATTTTAACAGGTATGCCCGGCTGCGGCAAAAGCACCGTAGGGGTAATACTTGCAAAAACACTGGGTATGGATTTTATAGATACCGACCTTATAATACAGGTTCAGCAGAAGGACAAGCTTCAGCCTCTTCTTGACCGTTTCGGAGCCGACCGCTTCAGACAGTTTGAGGAACAGGCACTGCTCTCTGTGACAGCAAAGGAAAACACCGTTGTTGCCACAGGCGGAAGCGCTGTTTTCTGTGAACAGGGGATGACGCATCTCAAAAAGAACGGCATCTGCGTTTATCTTGATGTGCCCTGTGACGAGCTTGTAAGACGGCTGAAAAACATTAAGACACGCGGCATTGCCGCCGCTAAAGGGATGACCGTTGAGGACATTTTCAACGAGCGCAGTCCCTACTACGAAAAGCATGCCGACTTTCGGATAAACTGTCTGTCGGGAAGCATAGAGGATAACGCCGCCGCAATAATTGATGCGGTGACAGGCGGGAAAGGACAGGAATGCAGTACCGACACGAACTGAAATATAAAATAAACAGCGGCATGTATGCTATCCTGAAGGGAAGGCTTGGCGCAGTCCTTCAGAAGGATGCCAACACCGAAAACGGCATATACCGTGTTACAAGTCTTTATTTTGATAACGTATACGGCACTGCCTGGCGCGATAAGCTGGGCGGCGCAATGCACCGCAAAAAATTCAGAATCAGGACATATAACCTGAATCCTGAAAAAATACGCCTTGAAGAAAAGATCAAGGACGATAACGTAGGCTACAAGAAAAACGCATGGCTTACATACGATGAGTACAAAAGGATTTTAAGCGGCGATTACGGCTTTATGACCGAGGAACGCTTTTCTGAAACCTCGGCGGAAGATTTCTTTACTTCGGTATGCGCTTCGGGACTTAAACCCTCGGTAATTGTAGACTATATGAGAGAACCGTATATATGTCAGGCGGGAAATGTGCGTGTTACTCTTGACAGCAGGCTGTCTGTTTGTTATAATACTTTCAACATGTTTGATGAAAACGCACTTTACTACCCCGTTTTTGAAAAGGGTGAAGCGGTACTTGAAGTAAAATACGACGGTTTTCTGCCGTCATATATAAAAGAACTGCTTTCGGGACTTCCCCTTATGCAGGAATCCGTTTCAAAATTCATCTTATGCAAGGATAAAGCTCAGTCAATGCGCGGAATGTAATCCGCCTACAGGAAAAGGAAAAAGAAAATGAAAAATTTAAGCATCATCGACGATACAATACAGCTCTTCAGCGACAATCTGAATTTCGCTGAACTCTCCCCCTCCGCTATGATAGCGGCAATGGTTTCCGCCCTTGTCTGCGGAATTGTGATTTATCTTGTTTACCGCTTCTGCTACCGCGGAATCGTATACAGCGACAATTTCAACGTGCTTCTGGTAATGATTACGGCAATTACCGCATTCATTATCATGACTATCAGTTCAAACGTTGTCCTCTCCCTCGGTATGGTGGGTGCGCTGTCGATTGTACGTTTCCGTACGGCAATAAAAGACCCTCTTGATATCGGCTTCCTGTTCTGGGCAATCGCCGCAGGTCTTACCGCAGGTGCAGGTCTTTACTTCGTAGCGGTTTTCGGCACTGTTTTAATCGCAGTTATCTACATAATCTTCAGCCTCTTAAAAAAGGAAAAGAAGAATTATCTCCTTATCGTCCGCTACAACGGCGAAGCTGAAAGCAACGTAAAGGCAGTTCTCGGCGGCATGAAATACCGCTTAAAGAACAAGACTGTAAACGGCGAAATGACCGAGCTTACAATTGAAGTCAAGGTAAAGCACAACGACACCTCCTCCGTTTCACGCTTCCAGGAAATAAACGGCGTGGCTAACGTAACTCTCCTCGAGTACAGCGGAGAATATATCAACTAATGGAACCCAGAATTTAGTGGAGAGAAATATAATATGGCAAACTATAGTAGTTGTGGAATTGATTGTGATTCTTGCAAATTCATAATAGAGCAAAATTGTACAGGATGTCATGTGCATAAAGGACAGCCATTTTGGGGGACATGTGATCTTTATGCATGTACTGCAAGTAAAGATCTTCCTCATTGCGGAAAATGCAGTGATTTTCCATGTCAAAAATTAATAGAGGCACATGCGGGAGAAAACCCTGATGGTAATGGCATTGAAATTGAAAACTTAAAAAATTTATAACCTAAGAAAACTGAAAATCCCAATTTATAAACAAAACAAAAACCTGAGAACCCCTCTCAGGTTTTCTTCTTTGTATCAGCTTTCCGCCCCGCTGTACCCTGTCAACCTTCAATTTATGTAAAAAATTTCCCCCTTTTCCGACAAAGTTTAAGCAAAACGGAAAATTTTTGAAAATGGTTGACTTTAAGGTAAAATATTAGTATAATTGTAGCAAGTATTATTTTACAGAAAGAAGGATATTAACATGGCATTTATTTACTCCGAACCGTCACATACTTTTGGCGAATATCTTCTTGTTCCCGGCTATTCTTCTGCCGAGTGTATTCCCGCTAATGTTTCGCTCAGAACTCCCCTTGTAAAGTTCAAGAAGGGTGAAGAGAGCGCAATTTCTATGAATATCCCTATGGTTTCCGCTATCATGCAGTCCGTTTCGGGCGAAAAGATGGCTATCGCTCTTGCAAAAGAGGGCGGTATCTCCTTTATCTACGGCTCCCAGTCCGTTGCTGACGAAGCAGCAATGGTAGCACGTGTAAAGGCATACAAGGCAGGCTATGTAAAGAGCGACTCCAACCTCTCTCCTGATATGACACTTGCCGATGTTCTTGCTTTAAAGGAAAAGACAGGTCATGCAACAATGGCTGTTACAGAAGACGGCACACCCGATTCCAGGCTTCTCGGTATTGTTACAAGCCGTGACTACCGTGTTTCCAGAATGGATCCTGCTACAAAGGTTTCTACATTCATGACTCCCTTTGAAAAGCTTATTACGGCTCCCGCTGAAACAACACTCAAGGAAGCTAACGACATTATCTGGGACCACAAACTCAATTCTCTTCCCATTATCGACAAGGACGGCAAGCTTCTTTATTTCGTATTCCGCAAGGACTACGACAGCCACAAGGAAAACAAGAACGAGCTTCTCGACCAGCACAAGCGTTACATCGTAGGTGCAGGTATCAACACACGTGACTATGCCGAACGTGTTCCCGCACTTATCGAAGCAGGCGCAGACGTTCTCTGTATCGACAGCTCTGAAGGCTACAGCGAATGGCAGAAGCTTACAATCGACTGGATCAGAAAGAACTACGGCGACACTGTCAAGGTAGGCGCAGGTAACGTTGTTGACGCAGAGGGCTTCCGTTTCCTCGCTGACTGCGGCGCAGACTTTATCAAGGTAGGTATCGGCGGCGGTTCTATCTGTATCACAAGAGAACAGAAGGGTATCGGCCGTGGACAGGCTACTGCTCTTATTGATGTATGTGCAGAGCGTGACCGTTATTTTGAAGAAACAGGCATTTATATTCCTGTATGCTCCGACGGCGGTATTGTTCACGATTATCATATGACTCTTGCTCTCGCTATGGGTGCTGATTTCCTTATGCTTGGCCGTTACTTCTCCAGATTTGACGAATCCCCCACAAACAAGCTTATGCTCAACGGCACATATGTCAAGGAATACTGGGGCGAAGGTTCCAACAGAGCGAGAAACTGGCAGCGTTATGATATGGGCGGCGACAAGAAGCTTTCCTTCGAGGAAGGCGTTGACAGCTATGTTCCTTATGCAGGCTCCCTCAAGGATAATGTTAACCTTTCTCTTTCCAAGGTACGCTCCACAATGTGCAACTGCGGATGCCTCAACATTCCTGATTTCCAGAAGAATGCAAAGCTTACTCTCGTATCTTCCACAAGTATCGTAGAGGGCGGCTCTCACGACGTTATCCTCAAGGAAACAGGCCGCGCAGGCCGCATAGAATGAGCGTGACGCTCAACCCATTTCCGCCTTTTGCAAGGCAGGATTAAACTTATAATAAAGATTAACGGCGGAATCGTAAGTTGCGGTTCCGCCGTAGTTTTATATGTTTATTTCCTTTTTCGATTTTTATTTATTTTCAGAGTTTGTGCAGATAATTTCGGGGCGGACTTGCGTCCGCCCCGAAATTCGCATTTTCCGCCGCTGGCGGAAAATGCGTTGCGCGCGCCGCCGGCGCGCGCACATATACTGTTTCATTATCACCCTAAAAAAGGATTATACCTCTTCTCTTCCCCAAGAGTTGTAGCTCCACCGTGACCGCTCAGAATAATGTAATCCTTCGTGAGCGCTTTCAGCTTTTCAAGTGTTTCCCTCTGCACGATATAGTCGCCCGAATATCCGTCGCTTCTGCCAATTGAATCCTTGAAAATCGTATCCCCTGCAAACATATAGTTTTCCTCGGCTGTTTCAACAAGAAAGCATGAGCTTCCTGCAGAATGGCCCGGGGTGTGCATTACCTTGAAAACCACACTGTCCTGCACAATTTCGTCACCGTCACCGAATGTGAAATCAGCCTCTTTTTCTACGAATTTCTTCGCGGGACAGAAATATGCAAGCGCCTTGTTTCCATCGGACAGCATACATTCATCATCCTTATGGATGAAAACCGCTGCGCCCGTAAGCTTCTTTATATCGTTTACTCCGCCCGTGTGGTCAAAATGACCGTGCGTGAGCAGGATTTTTTCAATCTTCATGCCGAATTCCGCCGCAGCCGCAACTACATCCTTACCCTTATCGGCAGGGTCGATTACAACGCCGCTGTTTTCGCCTGTCTTTACAAGGTAGCAGTTTGTTCCCAGAGGCGGAAGTACCAGAGTCTTTATTTCCATATCGATTTTTTCCTTTCATTGTCTTGGTTTATTCTATTATACCGCAACATAAATCAAAAATCAATATGCTCCTTTTTATGTATCTGTAAAATTTCATAATCAGGTGCAGATAATTACGGGCACTGCTTACGCCGTGCCCGTAATTCGCATTTTCCGCCGATGGCGGAAAATGCGCCGCGCGCGCCGCTGGCGCGCGCTCTCATCCCCCACTCCCCTGCAACATATAACGGCGAAGCAGCACTATCTGCTGTTCCGCCGTCCTTGCTATAGAATTTTCACTGCCTTAAAAAAAGCGACTCGCCTCATTCAGCCATCTTATGAAGCACCTTATCCGTACTCCAGAAGAAGTTTTCTTCGCCGATTTTCTGCTCAAGACCGCAGCGCTGGAACATTTCCGCTACCGCAGGATTTACGCAGGAGAAATAAATCTTCTTGTTCTGCGCCATAAGCTCGTCACAAAGCTCGCTGAACGCATTAACACCTGACAGATCAGCAATCGGCACGCCTCTCACCGAGAAAATCACATATTCCTCATCATCGGTAACAACCTCGGAAAGCCGCTGACTCAGCTTGTTTGCTGTGCCGAAATAAAGAGGACCTGTTATGTAGGCAACCTTTGTCTTTCTGAATTTCTTCATGGCTTCTTCGCTTACTTCCATGTTGTCAGTGCGCACATCACTGATGTTTACGGTCATTTCCGAAACTTTCAGCACGAACATGATTACGGAAAAGAGAACGCCGATAATGATTGCGATTGTAAGGTCGAAAATTACGGTAGCAACCATTGTGATAAGGAACTGGAACATGGCAGTCTTGATTTTTCTGCCGAAAATATCCTTGATTACTTCAAATTCGTTCATTCTTACGGCTGTAACAATAAGCACGCCTGCCAGAGCCGCCAGCGGAATCTTGGACATAACACCACCGAGAAGGAACATTGAGAGAATAAGCACAACCGAGTGGATAATGCTTGTAAGACGGGTCTGTCCGCCTGCCTTTATGGCAACGCTTGTACGTGCGATTGCCGCAGTAGCGGGAACGCCGCCGAAGAAAGGAATCACCATATTTCCGAGGCCCTGTGCAACCAGCTCAATATCGGAATCAATAGGTTCGTTCTTCATTCTGCCTGCCGAAGCACCGCAAAGGAGACTTTCGATAAGACCGAGAGCCGCAATACTTACCGCAGGAACGATAAGATTGTTGATCTGAGACCAGTCGATTGCTGTAATATCAAGACGGTTTTCAAGGAAAAGGGTTTTCGGAATTTCACCTACAATTGCAACATCAAAGCTGAAGATGAAATTTGCAACTGTCGCAAGAATAATTGCAACCAGAGACGAAGGAACAATACCGTTAAGCTTTTTCGGATAGATAAACATGAACACCATAACCGCCGCACCGATAAGGAAGGAGGTGGGGTTGAAGGTCTGGGGGAGACTGAAATAGCTTACAATTTTGTCAATAGTGGATTCGCCCTCGCTTACAAGACCTGTAAGGTTGTTTATCTGACCGAAAGCAATGATAATGGCAATACCCGAGGTAAAACCTGTGATAACAGGTGTGGGGATAAAGGATACTATACCGCCCAGCTTGAAAATACCACAGATAAGCAAGATTACACCTGAAATAAAGCAGGCGATGAATACGCCGTTAAGACCGTACTGAGCCACAAGTGAAATGAGAATAGCCGACATAGCACCTGTAGGTCCCGAAATCTGATAGGATGCGCCTGAAAAGATACCCATAATAAGACCTGCCATAAGCGCTGTGACAAGTCCCGAAGCTGCGTCAGCACCGCTGGATACACCGAATGCCAGCGCAAGAGGAAGAGCTACCGCCGCAACTGTAATACCTGCAAGAAGGTCCTTGCCGAATTTTTTACCGTTATAGCCTGAAAATTCTGTTTTCAGGCGGTTCACATAGCGTTTTGCAATGTTCATTTTATTTTGCCTTTCTTTTTTCTTTCATTATTCAACATACTACATTTTACCGCTGCAACCACTTTTTGTCCACGTTAATAAAGCAAGAATTTTGCTGAAAAAAACGGTTAAATATTAGAAATTTTGCCTATTATTGCCCTTGAGCACAGATATTTCCGCGGTTATTTCCGTCAGACCGGGATAAAATAAAACAGAAAGCAGGGTGATATTACGGAAAACAAAGGAAAATACAGGTTTAAATCCGCAGCAATCGGCTTTACAAGCGGCATACTTAACGGTCTTTTCGGCTCGGGCGGCGGCATTGCCGCTGTGCCTCTTCTTGAAAGGCTGGGGGTTGAACCGAAAAAAAGCCATGCCACCTCGGTAATTATAATATTTTTTCTCAGTATCGCCGCCGCAATCGGCTATTACGCGGGGGGCGGACTGGATTTCGGCACCGCCTTTTCATATATTCCCTCAGGTCTTGCAGGCGCGGCAATAGGTACGGTAGTGCTGAAAAAAATCGACAACAGCCTGCTGAGGCGTATCTTTGGAATAATAATGCTGATTTCAGCGGTTAGGATGCTTACGAAATGAACATTTTAATCGGTTTTCTGACGGGACTTGCCGCTTCAATGGGACTTGGCGGCGGCTTTATACTGATTATATGGCTTACCCTTTTCAGCGGACTGGGGCAGACTGCCGCCCAGGGGGTAAATCTGCTGTTTTTCCTGCCTGTAGCCTTGTTCTCCGCAGTAATTCATGCCAGAAATCATCTTATCGAGTGGAAAATCGTGCCTTTTGCTGTTTTTGCAGGAATTGCAGGTGCAGCACTGGGCAGTATGCTCTCATTTTCGCTTACGGACAATATGCTGCGGACTCTGTTCGCACTGCTTATAATCCCTGTTGCCCTGCGTGAAATTTTCCACAAGAAAAAGGCTTAGTTTTCCATACTTTTCCACAGTTATACTATCCGTAAAATATTGACAAATCTGCTATAATGAGGTATAATAATATAGAATGTATGATGGGTTAATTATGCGGAAAGGGGAGCGTCGTTTTGGCTGTAAACAATAGCATAAGCAGCGATATTGTCACACGGCAGTTCGTGCTTAATGAGAATACACCGACGGTAATTTCCGATGCGTATAAAAAAATCCGCACCAACATTCTTTCCGCTATGAGCGAATGCGGTCATAACTGCGTTGCGGTAACCAGCCAGTGCAAGAACGAAGGTAAATCCACCACCGCTTCAAATCTGGCAATAACCCTGAGTATGCTGGGTAAGCGTACGCTGCTTATCGACGCGGATTTGCGCCGCCCCAGCCTTCATGATATATTCAGACTGAAGAACCGCTTCGGACTAAGCACTGCCCTTACAGGCAGCAGCGATATCTACAGCGCAATCTGCCCCGAGGTATTCCGTGATTTTCACGTTATGCCCTCAGGACCCGTGCCGGATAATCCCGCTGACCTTTTAGGCTCTGCAAATATGGAACGTCTCATACGGATTCTCTATAAATTCTACGATTGTATCATAATTGATACTCCCCCTCTGTGCGTGGCAAACGACGCACTTATGTTCGGAAGCTTCACTGCAGGCGTGGTGCTTGTCATAAGAGAAAACAAGACCACTCATCAGGACCTGAAGAACGCACTTCTTACAATTTCACTTGCAAAATCCGACCTTATCGGCGCTGTAAAGACCCATTGCGCTTCCGTGCGCGACGAGGCGGCAGACTACCGCACTATTCTTTCCGCTCACGCCGATAATGACGAAGAATAGAAACGGACAAAAGGAAAATGATAATCTATATTATTATTCCGCTGCTGCTTGTTCCGGGATTTTTTATGAAAAACAAGAGCCTCTGCTGTCTGTGGTGCGGTTTTGTGCTTTTCGTTATGTCAGCCCTTTATTTCAACACTTCCGTATCGGGAGTATATAATGCCGTTTCTTCACTGTCTATTCCGGCATTATCCTTTACAGGGCTTCCGTATCCATTTCTCTACATAGCGAAGTTTTTCTCGATGATTGCTCCCGATTACCGTGTTTTTACGGTGGTATTCTCACTCATAAGCACTGCGGGACTGATGCTTTATATAAAAAAATACTGCTACTACCCTGCTGCTTCGACAGTAACCGCAGTTGTCACAGGCTTATGGTTCATGAGCCTCTCCGACCCTGCAGGTTTTCTGGGCTTTGTAATTTCGGCATTTGCGCTGAGATATGCCTTTGAGAAGAGATTTGTACGCTTCGGCGTAATTCTTCTGCTGGCTTCCTGCTTCCTCCCTGAAGCAATCTTTATTATCCCGCTTTATATTTTCTTTATCATACAGCCTACCGTATGGCATTTACCCGTAGCGGCAGGTGCGGCATTCCTTATTCTCGTAACTGATATCACAAGAGAATTTTCATTCCTGGGAGAAAATTCCGCCGCAAGTGCGGATTTTGTTCTGCCGCTTATAATTATTCTGGTTTGTGTTTCCTGTTTTTTTGCAATGAAAATTATTGCACGCAGAGGAAGCTATAACCTTAATATAATAATTGTTATTCTTGTAGCTGCGGTTCTCTCCGTGGGCGCAATGAATGACAGCAGACTTATGACCTATGCGCTTATATGCTTTTTCCCTGCGGCGCTTACGCTTGTTCCCGAACTCATCTCGGTTGTAAAGGCACTTATTTCACTTGTATTCAAGGAAAAGAAGCGCCCTGTGCTGATTTGCGCGGGAGTAATCCTGCTCGCAGTTGCAGCGCTTGTCTACGGATATATCCTGAACAGCGGGGTTTTTGCAATTCCCTCTTACGAAACCTGGCTCGGCGCGGAGGTGGCAGCATGAACGCACTGGATAAATTTGTCACATCGAATATACATGCCGCAAGCTTTATGCAGCTTCGTGTCGAAGCTTTCTTCGGAACATCCGCCGCGGAAAACCTTGCATTTCCCGCAGCAGCTTCCCTTGCCTGCGGATTTATATGCTCCGAAAACGGAGCAGAGCACCCTATGTCAATTGCCGCTTTGTGCGTCATGATTCTTTCATGGATTTTAAGCGGCCTGCTCAGCGGCTTTCTCAGAAGATTCTATTTCATTCCCTATACCGCTGTATTCAATCTTCTGCCCTATCTGTTCATCAGCGAAGCGGAAAAGGGCGGCTCCGAATCAGACAGAATACTTGCATTCGGCACGCAGCTTATTTCCGAAACCGCGGTTTCTCCCCTTTCCGGAATAGGAATCGACGGATTCACGGCTTCCGCAGCAATTGCGGTAATTTCAGCAGTCTGCGTACTGATCGGATTCTATATAAGAAAAAATGCACGTTCCTCAAGGGCGTACTGTAAAATCAGAATCAATATGCTCAGCAACGGAAAAGAATAAGATGTTTTCAGGGCGGTTTTATTGCCCGTATAAAAGAAATGGAAAATCCTGCGAAAAGAAAGGAAGTTTTCTATGAAACTCAGAAAATTGATTGCGTTACTCACAGTGGCAGCTATGCTTGCTTCCCAGATGACGGCAATACCTGTATACGCTCAAAGCGGCTCCACCGTCGGCAGTACTTCGGAAGACGGCAGCGATACCGGTACAGATAACGAAGACACAGGTACAGGCGACAGCAATACCGGCGGTGGAAACACCGGTACAGGCGGCACTGATGATGATGCTCCTGCTGACGATGATGCATTTGTATCCCGCTACGGACCCAACGCCTTTGACAGGCTTTTTGAAACGGAAAAGATAAGCGGTTTTGACGCATTCATTGCCGATTATGTTTTTTACAATAATGTATCCAGCGGCGTTTCCGTAACCCGTGATGCAGTGTATAATCCTGAAGACGGAAGCTTCCCTGTATGTCTTTCTTACAATAACATACTCACTCTGAGACAATATCACGATGTAGGAATCAGTATTGTTGTCAAGGTATATGTAACAGACCCCGCGTCAAGAATTACATATTGTGTTACAATATCTTCCGCCCAGGCGGCAAAGCTTACTGACGCACAGCTTCTTGCAATCAGGAACAAGTCCGCCGGACTCAATTATTCACTCGGCATTGCTCTTGACGAGAACAAGGTCATTTACAAGGGTTATGATACAACTTCCAACAATACAGGTTTTACATTCAGCTACAATTTCAACTATGCTGACCATAACAGCCTTCTTGCCCAGGCGGGACTTGTAAACGCGTTCGGAAATGCTGACGGAACTCTTGCAATGTACTGTCTTGGCACAGACCAGCTTCTGAAGTCAGATATCCACCCCACCAATAATCTTCTTTTTGATATCGGGGATCAGAACCGCAGAGGCGTTTATATCACAAAGCTTGATGAAAGCGAAAACACATACAAGAAATCCGAAGCCATCGAATATATTGATGAACTTCTCAACAAATACATCGGTCTTGAAAACGGTGAAATCGAAGGCCTTGATTCTGACTTCAGATACACAAAGGAATTTATTGCCAACGCTACTGAAGAACTCAGCCGGAATCTCAACACCTATTCCACCGAATCCGAGCTTAAAAAGCTTGTATCCGACTATTATCTCGAAAACAAGCCCGAACTCCTGAAGGCAATGGTTGCGGATATTGACATTTCCAAGCAGATCCGCAACGAACTTGACGAGATACTGGGCGACGAGGTTGAGGAAGATGACGAAAAGGAACTTGAAGACTACGTTTATGAGCAGATAATCGCAGAAATCATAAAGCTTCTTATCCAGTATGAAACACCTATCGATACAGATATCTTCAAGACTATCCATTTCCTTCTTTTAGGAAGAATCCCGGACTTTGTGGAAGATCTGCGCGATGACATCATAACATCTATCACCAACGGCAAGAGTGTTGCCGAATTTGTTGAATCCCTCCGCGGAAAAGACGGTAAGGACGGTGAAGATGGTAAGGACGGCGAAGACGGAAAGGATGGCGAAGACGGCAAGGACGGCAAAGACGGACAGGACGGAGAAGATTTTGAAGAATGGGTAGTAAGAAAATACGGTTCACTCGACAACTTTATCTCCACAATCAGCTTTGAAGGCTGGGCTAAGCGCAATTACGGCTCTGTCGATAATTTTGTAAAGGCTATGACAGGAGATACAGGCCTTTCCGCTTATGAACTTGCAGTCGAAAACGGCTACAGAGGAACTCTCGGAATGTGGCTTGAATCCTTACAGGGTGATGACGGCCTTTCCGCTTACGAACTTGCGGTACAGAACGGTTACACAGGTACAGTTCTCCAGTGGCTTGAATCGTTGAGAGGTGCCGACGGTAAGGACGGCGTCGACGGCAAAGACGGCGAAGACGGCAGAGACGGCGTTGACGGTAAGGATGGAAAAGACGGTAAAGACGGCAAGGATGGTAAGGACGGTACTGATGCGCAGGTTGTCTATGTTGCAGCAGGAACCTACAATTCCAGCGGCGATGACGTTGTTCTTATCACACCTTCAAATACACCCACTGCAGGAAATGTAAACCCCTCCACAGGTATTGCCACAGGAATAGTTGTTCCTTTAGCTGCAATCGGTTCTGTGCTTCTTGTAAAGAAGGGCAAGCGCAAGAGAGGCAGAAGAAGATAAATAATAACAGAGGAAGCGATAAAAATAGAACTTAACATTGTTCTCGTTGAACCGAGAATCCCCCAGAATACAGGTAATATTGCACGAACCTGTGCATTAACAGGCGCAAGACTCCATATAGTAAAACCGATGGGGTTTGAAATTGACGACAGACAGCTTAAAAGAGCAGGTCTCGATTACTGGCATCTGCTTGATATTACCTACTACGAAAATCTTGACGATTTTTTCGCAAGAAATGAGGGCGGAAGCTTCTTCTACTATACCACAAAAGCGCCGAACACCTATTGCGAAGCGGTTTATTCCGACCGCTCCTATCTGCTGTTCGGCAGAGAGGACAAGGGACTTCCCGAAGACCTGCTTCACAGGAATAAAGATAACTGCGTCCGCATCCCTATGCTGGACAATGAAGCAGCAAGAAGCCTTAATCTTTCAAACAGCGTTGCAATAGGCGCATATGAGGTATTACGGCAATGGGGTTTCCCAAAGCTTAAAAATAAGGGGCAGCTAACCCAATATGACTGGAATTGAGAAAGGAAATATGACAGAAATGGCAAAATACAAGATTATAAGCGACAGCGGCTGCGATATATCAAAAGAGAACGAAGTCCGCTACAATATTGACCTTATGTCTTTTGAAATTACTCTTGGCGATAACTCCTTCTGGGAGCGTCAGGGCGCATACGGTGAAGAATTCCTGCACCTTATAAACGATTCCCCCGAAATGCCCAAGACGGCTCAGATTACACAGTTCCGATTTGAAGAAAAATTCGAGGAATGTGTAAATGAAGGGTATGACGAGGTACTTGTGGTTCTTATAAACGGCACAGGCAGCCAGACATTTTCCAACGCTGTTCAGGCTGAAAAGAACATGCGTGAGAGCGGAAAGCTGGGCAACACTAAGTTTTATATCATTGACAGCCACACATATTCTTTAGGCTATGGTTATCCCCTCATTGAAGCTGCAAAGAAGCTTGAAGCAGGACAGAATATGGATATGGTTGTAAACTATCTCGAAGACTGGTTCTCAAGTGTTGAACTCTATATCACCGGATTCAATCTCCGCCACATGAAGAAGTCAGGCAGAATCAAGGCGGCGGCAGCTTTCCTAGGCGAGCTTATGAATTTAAAACCCCTTATCGCTCTCAATGACGGTGAAAGCGTAGTTCTGAAGAAGAGTCGCGGAGAAAAGGCGGCAATTGCAGAAGCTGTAAACTACATCGCCGGCAGAGCGATTCCCAAGACTCCCTTTGTTCTTGTACGTTCCCTCAGAACTGCCGAAGAAGAGGAATTTATCAGGCAGTATCAGAAAAAGACAGGCTCTGAGCTTGCTATGAGCGAATGGGTAGGCTGTGCGGTCGGTTCAAATATCGGCACAGAATTCCTCGGTGTATTCGTAAAAGGCCAGCGCAGACGCTGAGCGGCGAAGCGCCGCTGCAGATTCCGCCTTTTGAGGTGAACCACCTCTGGCAGTTCCGCCTTTTACAAGGCTGGATAAATTTATAAAAAAAGATTAACGGCGGAGTCGCAGATAGTGCGATTCTACCGTTTTAATTTTATTTGCTGTTATCCTTTTACTGTTTTATTCTTGCTTAAAATCCGGGTGCAGATAATTGCGGGGCGGCAGAGCCGCCCCGCAATTCGCATTTTCCGCCGTTGGCGGAAAATGCGGC
>JAZSFL010000019.1:0-45800 GCA_045532185.1 Ruminiclostridium sp. | reverse complement strand
AGCAAAAAGAAACAGCCGCTTTAGCGGCTGCTTGAGAAAAAGATGCGGTTGCCAAATCATTCAGTGAGCCTTCAGGCTCGGCAAGTATTATGCCCTTGAAGGGCTGGTGCAAACCTCGCGTTCAACGCGTGGTTTTGATTTCTGCTTGAAATAATCACCGTATGCTATAATTTTTACAAAAAATATGGAGAGGACAAAAAATGGGAAGATTTTTTGTAAACTTGCAGATTAGAAAGAACGTTAATCAGACGCAAAGTGATTTTTTGAAGATTTTTACAGTTGCTATGAAGAAGCTGGGTTATGTAAAGACTGAAGCGGACGAAGCGGAGCTTTCGTACATTGCCGCTTTTTCGCCGAGCAAGCAATGGGTAACTCTCTGTGCTGAGGATTATGTTTCAAATGCTGAAAAGGTAAACACTGACGCTCAGAAAATCGCCGCAAATCTCAGAACATTCTGTATCAGCAATACAGTTCTGGACAGTGATTTTTCGGTGCTTGATATGTATGTGGGACAGGAAGAATGTGCCGACAGAGTTATTATCGGGTATGGCGGAGATTACGGTTTTGAAAGCCGTGAGGAAGCAAAGGGTAAGCGTGAACTGTGGGAGCCGCTCATGACTGAAGAAGGCTTATGGGACAAGTTTTCGGAAATACAAAGCAGTGACTTTACTTTTGCAGAGGACGGATTGATTGAAATATCCGGGCTTTTGGGTATCAGCCCCGATTTAATAATAGCGGATTATGACGACCTTTCAAGTGTTTCAGAGGATAATAAAGCCATAGTCCCGCTTTATTTCAAAAAAGCGGGAACAAAACCCTTATCCCTTAACGCCGCCTTTGTGAAGGTTTTCGGGGAGGCTTTAGAACCGTTAGGATTTAAAAAGATTAAGGGGAGACATCCTTACCTTGTAAGGGTTGTTCCGGGAGGAGAAATTATTCATATTATTGCTATCAGAAATGGCGCACAAATGGATTTAAGAAAAAAAGCTTTGATATACTTATCGGAGCGGCTACCGTATATCGGAGAATAATAAACCTTGATGTTGCACCGACAGAAAATATAAATTGGATAAGATTTTTAGACCAGTTTTATACAGGATCACAGCAGCCAAATATAGATGAAGAATTATTAGAAAAAATTCAACACTTTCAATATTTTAAAGAAAATCAAGACGACATGTTAAGAGAGCTTAGATTTTCTCTTGATATGACTTTAAAATATGTTTTGCCGATATTGGATAATGTTGACACACTTGATGAATGCATTAATTTTTTTAAAAATTATGCTGGTGAAATAAATACAAATCCTTTTACAGAAAAATTCAACTTCGAAATATGCACTGAATACAATGAGTATATGTTATATATTAAGACAAACAACGAAAGAATTCAAGAAAATTTCAGAAAAATACTCAATGGAGAAACAGGTGCTGACGAAGAAACAATACAAAGAGTAACTGTTAAAAATATGTATTTTAAAGATCCAGAAATTCATGGTAAAGCTTTAGAGGAACTCGAAAAACGTAAAGCTATTAATACAGAAATATTAAAATCTTATGGTCTTGAAGTATAAATAAAAAAGCAAAGAACAAAACAAAATCGCCATCCGCAGACAAAAATTCCGACAGGTATTGACAAATTGTGCGTTATCTGCTATAATCTAGTAGTCGTCAGAAAGACGCGCATCACCTGCGGAGGTGGTGGAATGGCAGACACGCTACTTTGAGGGGGTAGTGGGCGTATGCTCGTGTGGGTTCAAGTCCCATCCTCCGCACCAGTCGGGAGCCCCGACAGGCAAAAAGCTCAGTTTTACACTGGGCTTTTATTTTTTGTCTGTTTCACCTTAAAAATCTATTTTGCACAGCATAGACAGAAAATCCTGTATCGAAAGATACAGGATTTTTTGTATTATTCAGTAAAATGCTTTATGACGTTATTTTAAAAACGGCAACTGGCGGAGTTGACCGACCAGATTATCTGTTCAGCAGAGCCTTTAACTCTTCCATAGTCGGAGGATTCAGCGGCAGAGGAAATCTGGAAATCGCTATTGCGGAACAAGCACTTGCAAAACGCACCAGTTCATCATCGGTCATACCATTCAGTAAGCCGAAAACACAACCTGCTTTGAATGTATCGCCTGCGCCAAGTGTGCTTTTGACCTCAACCATGAACGGTTTCATCTTCTTCATTGGCTGTCCTTTTCTGCCGTACAGCATTTCCTTTTCGCCGCGGGTGATAATTACAAGACCGTCAGTGTTTTCCACCAACAGTTCATAAATTTCTTCCGGGCTTTTATTTTTATACTGTTCGGAATCGGTGCATTCCTTGGAAACCACATTGACAGCGCAATGTTGATGAAGATAACTATCGTGGTGGCTGTCTATTGTAACAAAGGGTTTATTGTGCTTGACACAAAGTTCTGCGGCAGTCTGTGTTTCTTCCAAAAAGAACGGGTCGATTGCCGCAACTTTACAGCCTGCAATATCTTCTTCCTTTGGCATGTTCCAACGTTTCTTTGCTCCCTGCTCGTAGAGTGATTGGAATACACCCATAGGTGAACGGACAAGTCCGGCTATAACAACGTAGTCCATCAAGCCCTCGTAATCAGGGTCAAAATACAGAGAGGACAAATCAACGGTTTTATCTTTATAGAACTCCTTCAAGAGAGGAGCTACTTCTGTTCCGATATGTGTGCCGTCAATCTTCACATTAACACCCAGCGAAGACAGCACTGTTGCTGCCGTGCCTGTTTCTCCGCCCGGCAGGAAATATTTTGCCTTAATCTCCGAATATTCATCGGGCTGCAAAAATTCTCCCTTCAGCCAGAAAGAATGTGTGCCTAATACCTGTCCGTGCATGTAAACGTCGTGATTCATAAATACCTCCTTATTATATCAGGTTTTGCTTCTCAGAATCAGTAGAAATAAAGTGTTTTACAAATTTTTCAATATGCTCAGAAATTATAAATGCCACTGGCTGTTGAGGAATTCAACTCTGCTTATAAGCCATTTTTTCAGATAATCTGCGGCTTCGGCATGTGTTTTGCAACGTGAAGCCTTTAACGAAAGTTCGGAAGCGAAGGATTCGTGATTGAGGTTTTTCCATTTGTTGTAATTGCGTGCAAACGCCTCGCTGTACTGAGTCTTGTCCGTCTCAATCATTTCATATGCCCTTGTGAATACGCCGCTGTCATATACGCTTGTCCATTTTGCTTCAATCATTTCCTGATACCAGTCCTCGTAGGCAAGTACCACAAGCCAGGGATTTACGGTTTCATATTGTCCGCCGCCCCTTGGTCCGCCGTTTACATCGGGAACAATATTTGAAGCATAGAAGCCTGTGCCGTCTGCACAGCGGTTCTTGTTGCCGAGCGCGGAGTCGAAGTCCCAGGGTGCGGTAAAGGTGAGCTTTTTATTGCCGTCCTCGCCGAAATCTGCGCTCATAAAAAAGCTGGACCAGTAAATATCAGCGTCGCAGGTAAGCTCGCTTATGATATACATATCCACAAGGGATTGCACATCCACAACTCTTTCAACCGCCTCTCTCGGTGATATATCCGAAGTCTCGGATATAGCGGTGTAATTATCGTTGAATACATAAGCCCTGTCGTTGTATGCGGCTTCATACATTATTCTGTATGTGTTGTTTACAAAGGAGGCGATAAAATCGCGCTGTTCTTTTGCATATATGTCGTTGGAGATCGTGAAGCCCACATCCTTGCATGGGTCGTAGCTGTCAGTGGGCAGGCAGGTTATGGTGCGTCCGCTGCCGCCTTTTCCGTCGTAGGGGATTAAAGGTGCGTTATCTGCATAGTCAACATGGAACTGCTGAAGAGGGTCTTCGGTGTAGAAATAACCGTCAAATTCCAGAAGATAGCCGATATCCGTGCCTGTGTAGCCCTCGTCAGCCTTTGTGATATCGACTCTGTCATTGTTTATCTGCTGCAGTTCCGCAATCAGGTATACGCCCCAGTATTCTCCGTTTATGTAGACCTCGGTAAAGGCACAGTCCGAAGCGTAAAGACCATCCTCAGAAAGAATTTCGCGGGAAATTTCAAAGGCGGTCTTGTTTCTGAGCATGGATGCGTCCTTATATTCCGCAAGGAGAAGCCAGTTGCGCACTGTTGCGCCGTCGTTCAGCCCCAGAAGATTCTGCTTTTCCGTGAATTTTATACGCAGTGCCTTCTTGTCGTAGGTGGTTGTCCAGTTACCGCGGGCTTTTACCTGTGCTTCGGCAGACTCAAGCAGTGACACGTCTTCGCCGTCCTTCAGGGATACGGTGCAGGTTTCGTAATAAGGTTCCGGCGGCATTACATAATCGGGTGTCCAGCTTGCAATCTGCTCGGAAACATGACGTGAAACAGGCTTTGTGGCAAAATCCGAGCTTCCGCTTGCAGTATCAATGTAAAGTGCAGGCATTTCAGCGGATGCGGCAGCAGTATCCTGCAGTCCGGTTCCGTTTTCCGTTTCGTAAGGAACGGAAGTACAGGAGCTGCCTACGGCAAGTGCAACCAGCAGAGGCAGCAGTTTATTGAATATATTTTTCATATAAATTCCTCATTGCACAATTGTTTTATGTAAGTATATCATAAATAATAGCTGTTTTCAATACGCAGAAATGTTTTTTTGTGAAGAGCCTTCGCGCCAAAATACCAAAAACTGTTGACTTGACGATTCAATTATGATATAATAACATTGTATAAGTTTTGGTTTTTATTTCAGGAGTGATTATGAGAAAAGCAAACAGCGGTAATTTCTTTCTGGCACTTGTTCTGAATCTGGTACTGAATCTGGAGTGGCTGATCCCTGCGTTTCTGCTTCTGATTCTTCATTTTACCGTGAAGCTTTCCATATTCTGGTTCTGGCTGACATTTGGAATATGGATAGGCGGAATTCTTATAACCACGCTTGTTCTCAGCTGGGCAGGCAGTTGTTCCGAGCCTCCTGAGCCTGCGGAAAACAAGAATCCTTATTCAAAACACAGCTTTCCTATGGGAAAGGACAATAATTCAGGCAATAAAGCGTAAGCTTGTTGATAAAAATTTTCAAACTGAGAGGAGTTAATTAAAATGGGACTTATTAAATCGGCTTTAAACGCGGGAAGCACTGTACTCGCTGACCAGTGGAAAGAGTATTTCTACTGTGATGCACTTCCGATAGACGTACTTTGCACAAAGGGTCAGAAGCGTACAACCGCAGGCACTTCCAACACAAAGGGCAGCGATAACGTTATTTCCAACGGCTCTACAATCGCAGTAGCTGATGGTCAGTGTATGATTATCGTTGAAAACGGCAAGGTTGTTGAAGTTTCCGCTGAACCCGGACTTTTCACATTCGACAGTTCTACTGAACCCAGCGTTTTTGCAGGCAGTCTCGGTAAATCCATTATCGATTCTTTCAAGACATTCGGTAAGCGTTTTTCATACGGCGGCGATACAGGCACAGACCAGAGAGTATACTATTTCAATACAAAGGAAATTACTGATAACCTCTTCGGTACTTCCGAAGCTATTCCTTTCAATACATACGTAAAGGATATCAACCTCCGTTTACAGACTTCCTTAAGAATAAACGGCCGTTACACCTATAAGATCACAAACCCCCTTCTTTTCTATACAAACGTATGTGGTAACGTTGAAACAGCATACCGCAAGAGCCAGCTTGATGCACAGCTGAAGACTGAATTCGTAAGCGCTCTCGCACCCTGTATTGCACAGGTTTCTCAGCTCGGTATTCTTCCCAGTGATGTTCCGCTTCACCAGAAGGACATCACCAAGAGCATGAACGCAGAGCTTGATGATCAGTGGGCTAACCTCAGAGGTATCGAGGTTGTTTCCATTGCCTTCAATCCTATTACAATTCCGCCCAAAGACAATGAAATTATCCAGAAGGCTCAGCAGACTGCATTCCTCAGCAATCCTACAATGGCTGCAGGCAGACTTGTTGAAGCTCAGGCTAATGCTATGGAAGCTGCCGCTAATAACGAAAACGGCGCAATGATGGGCTTTATGGGTATGGGTATGGCACAGCAGGCAGGCGGTATGAACGCTCAGAGCCTGTTCCAGATGGGCGCACAGCAGCAGGCTGCTGCTCCCGCTCCCGCACCTGCACCTCAGGCAGCACCCGCTGACAGCTGGACATGTGCATGCGGCGCAACAAATACAGGTAAGTTCTGCACAGAATGCGGCAAGGGTAAGCCTGCTCCCGTAGCGGCTGACGGCTGGACCTGTGCTTGCGGTAAGGTTAATACAGGTAAATTCTGCACAGACTGCGGTAAGCCCAAGCCCGCTGACAATCCTGTCGGCTGGACATGTGCATGCGGCGCTGTAAACGGCGGTAAGTTCTGCACAGAATGTGGCAAGTCCAAGCCTGCAGGTACACCTCTCTACCGCTGCGACAAGTGCGGATGGGAACCTGAAGATCCTGCAAATCCTCCCAAGTTCTGCCCCGAATGCGCAGACCCCTTCAATGACGAGGATATCAAGTAATAATTGCTGAAACAAGGCTGTATCAAGTGATTTTCACTTGATACAGCTGTTTTATTTTGTAACGGTTGCACAAAACGGCGAAAGAGGCTAATATTTATATTGACAAAATGCTCAAAGTCCTGTATAATGAATAAAAGCATCTTATTTTTATCGACACGGAGGTTATCATGCTTAAAATAGAAGATTTCTGCGATATGGAAAAATTTGAAAATATAATGGATAACTGGGCACGCAGTACAGGACTTGCTACTGTTGCGGTAGGCGGTGACGGCAATTACATCAGTAAGTGCTATAACTTCACTGATTTCTGTATAAAGCTTACAAGAGGCAATATGGAAGGCAAGCGCCGCTGCGAAGAATGCGACCGCAACGGCACAGGCGTATATAATTGTCATGCAGGACTTGTGGATTTTGCAATTCCGATTACTCTTGAAGACGGTACAGCACTGGGCAGTGTTATCGGCGGACAGGTTCTTCCAGAAAATCCTGATGAGGAGGCTTTCCGTGAAACAGCACGCGAACTCGGAATTGATGAAGATACATATATTGCCGCCCTCAGAAAAGTAAGCGTTAAGACACCTGATGAAATCCAGGCTTCTGCTGAACTTCTGGGTGACGTAATCAATATGTTTGTGCGTTCTTCCTATGCTTCTAAAACAAGTCAGTCTCTCCTTTCCGGACTTCAGACCGGCATTAAGGAAGCGGCTTCTATAATCGAGTCCGCCAATGACAGTACAAAGCAGATTGTTGCGATAAGCAAGCGTCAGACAATCCTTTCTCTCAATGCGTCCATTGAGGCAGCGCGTTCAGGTGAGATGGGAAAAGGCTTTGCAGTTGTAGCTGACGAGGTAAAGATGCTGGCTGATAACCTTGCAGTAGTAAGCAAGAGCATAACAAAGGATTTAAAGGGTCTTACCCAGACAATCAACAATCTTAACGGTGAAAAGAAATTTTAAATAATCAAATGCCCCGATGTCCGGTACATCGGGGCATTTTTTTGTTTCTGTCCGCATATTATTTATAAAATTACAAAATCGGAAGTGATAATATGAACAGAGATGAAATTCTGGAAGAAATCGGAATTCAGAAGGACAGGCTTGAAAAAATCAATATGCTTTTCAATATGGCAGAAACGCCTGAGGAGACCGAAGCTCTTATCTATGAGGAGAAAGCGGTAATGCTGCGGTATTCGTATGTTCTGAGAGAAGCGAAAAAGCTGGGAATAACAGCGGAAAGGGCGGATAAGGAATGGTTGAAGCTGTGATTTTATGTGCTCTCGCCCTGATAATGGGCGAAATATACACAAGGACAAAGCATCCGAAGTTATATGCGTTGCTTAATACAGCTGCTGGAGTGGGCTGTATGCTTCTGGCTCAGTTCTGCCTGAACGGGACAATACGCGTCAATAGTTTCAACGGTGCAGTTTCGGGGATACTGGGTGTTCCCGGAGCAATTCTTTGCGCAATTCTGCAGATAGGAGGATAAATGGAAGTTTTAGAAGGAAAAGTGGTAAACAGAACCCCTGATGTTACGGAAGAACCTGCAAGGGAAGTAGAACTTTTCACAAATCCTGTGGCGGTACATCGCATAAAGCTCGGTTTCGGCGCAGTTCCTGTGGTTCAGCTTGCTTTGTCGGCTGTCTGTGGAGGCGTGCTTTGGTACATGACGATCAGCGGAGGGAAAATGCAGGTTGCGGCGGAAGAAATCATAAGACGGATTATCGGTGGCTGAAATGAGAATTGAGATACGGTTTTCCTTTCCTGCTGTTCTTGCGGTAATTCTTTGTACCGATACAAGCGGCACTGCTTTGCTGTGCCTGCTGGCCTGTGCTTTGCATGAAATCGGACATATTGCTGTAATGTGCATTGATGGCAGACTTCCTGAAAAAATTGTCTTTTACGGAGGAGGTATGAAGCTCACAGGCGGAGGGAAAAGCATACCTGTAATAATAAGCGGCTGTGCGGTTAATTTTCTGCTGTTCGCCGCTTTTTATTATTTTGCCGCAGATTATAATCTGCGGCTTTTTGGTGTGCTGAATCTTCTTACGGGGCTTTTCAATCTTATGCCTGTTCAGCCCTTTGACGGGTATAACTTGCTGGAAAAGCTCCTGATAAGGTTTTTGCCGCCGGAAAAAATTGCCTCAGTTCTTAAAATTACGGAAGTCGCAGCCTGTGCAGCTGCCGCACCTCTCATTGTTATATTTTTTCTTAACGGCGGAGTGAATTTTTCCTCAGTTGTGTTTTTATTTTATCTTTTTGTAGTTGATATTATCGAAAATTTGTAGTATAATATATGCGGCAGCTTGTTGCCTGCGACAGCAAGCTGCCGCAATGAATGATGAAAAGTGAATAATGAGAAATTATGGTGTGCCTGCGGCACATTTTTAAAAATATCGCACACAACGATATGAAAGGAAAATAAAGATGTATAAAGAAAAGCTTGATAAAATACTTTTAAAGGTGCAGAAGCCTTCCCGCTACATCGGCGGTGAGCTGAATTCCATTCAGAAGAATCCCGGAGATGTAAAAATGAGATTTGCTTTCTGCTTCCCGGATACATATGATATAGGAATGTCCCATCTGGGCATGAAAATCCTCTATTCGCTCATTAACGATATTCCTGAATACTGGTGCGAGCGCGTTTTCATGCCTCTGCCCGATATGGAAGAGCAGATGAGAAAGAATGATATTCTTCTCTACGGACTTGAAAGCCTGGAGCCTATAAAGAACAGCGACTTTATCGGTTTTACCCTTCAGTACGAGCTGAGCTTTACAAATATCCTCTCCATGCTTGACCTTGCAGGCCTTCCTGTGTTCTCCAAGGACAGACACGATCTTACTCCCATAGTCTGCGCAGGCGGCCCCTGCGTCTGCAACGCTGAGCCTATTGCGGATTTCGTTGACCTGTGCATTTTAGGCGAGGGCGAAGAGGTAAATCTTGAGCTTATGAGACTGTTAGAGCAGTGCAAGGATGAGGGCTGTACCAAGCGTGAATTTTTAATACGCGCAGCGCAGATTGAGGGCATATATGTGCCTTCACTCTACGATATCAGTTACAACGATGACGGTACCGTAGCGGCAATCACTCCTCTCGAAAATGCTCCTGCAACAGTAAAAAAACGCATTATCAAGGATTTTGACAAGGTTTATTACCCGGAGAATTTTGTAGTGCCTTTTTCGGCTATTGTTCATGACCGTGCGGTTGTGGAAGTGCTCCGAGGCTGTATCAGAGGTTGCCGCTTCTGTCAGGCGGGATATTTATACCGTCCTTTCAGAGAAAAGAGTATTGATACAATTGAAAAGGAAACTATCTCCCTTTGTGAGACAACAGGCTATGACGAGGTTTCACTTTCCTCGCTCAGTACCAGCGACCACAGCGGAATTGAAGAGATTCTCAACCGTCTCACCGACTACACTGATAAGGAAAGTATCAACCTCGCTCTGCCGTCAATGCGAATTGACCGTTTCAGCGATGAACTTCTGCAGAAAATCAAGAGCGTAAGAAAGAGTGGTCTTACCTTTGCGCCCGAAGCAGGCACACAGCGTCTCAGAGATGTCATCAACAAGAATATTACCGAAGAAAATATACTTGAGGGTTGCCGTATTGCCTTTGAAGGCGGTTACACATCGGTAAAGCTTTATTTTATGCTGGGTCTTCCCACTGAAACTATGGAGGATATGGACGGAATCAAGGATTTATGCGATAAGATTATCGACCTGTGGTATACAATTCCCAACCGTCCCAAGGGCAGAGGTGTTCAGATTTCCGTTTCTCTCTCCACCTTTATACCTAAGCCCTTTACGCCATTTGAATTCGAGCCTCAGCCCACTGAGGACGAAATTGACAAGAAGCAGAAATATCTTCTCGATATTATCAATTCCAAGAAGGTCAATATCAGCTGGTCTAGATACCCCATCACAATTCTTGAGGCGGTCCTTGCCCGCGGTGACAGAAAGCTGTGCAACGCTATCTATACCGCGTGGAAAAAGGGCTGTAAGCTTGACGGCTGGAGCGAATACTACCGCTATGATTTATGGAAGGAAGCCTTTAAGGAATGTGGTATTGATGTTGCTTTCTATGCAAACCGCAAGCGTGAATATGATGAAATCATGCCCTGGAGCCATATGGATATACTCGTTTCCCGCGATTTCTTTATAAAAGAAAATAAAAAGGCTCACGAAGAAACCGCAACACCCAATTGCCGTGAAAAATGCTCAGGCTGCGGCGTAAATAAGTGCATAGGAGGTAAGTGCTTTGAATAATGTAAGAATTTTCTTCTCAAAAACAGGACGAGCTATCTATATCTCCCATCTTGACCTTTACCGCGTGTTCCAGCGTGCGGTAAAACGCTGCAAGCTTCCTGTGTGGGAGACTCAGGGCTTCAATCCTCACATCTATATCACCTTTGCACTACCCCTTGCCCTTGGTACTGAAGGTATCTGCGAAAGTCTTGACACAAAGCTTACAGAGGATATTTCCTTTGAAGAAATCTGTGACCGCCTCAACTCCGCACTCCCCCGTGATATAAGGGTGTTGTCTGCGGCTGAGCCTGTTTACAAGAACACTGATATTGAAAAATCAGAGTATGAAATCCGCATTTCTACCGATTGGGATAAGCTTTCCGAGTTTTTTGCACAGGACAAGATAATTACCGAAAAGAAAACCAAGAAGGGTATTTCCGAAATAGATCTGAAGCCGATGATTGAAATTGACGGGATGAATGACGGCTTTATCCGCATGAGGCTGCCCTCGGGAACTCAGACTAATATCAATGCGAATCTGGTTTTTGAAGCCTTCGAGAAGCAATATGGTATTGAAATTGATGCACTGAACATCAAAAGAACAGCTGTATATTGTCAGAATGGCGAAATTTTCAGATAAAATCCCAATTTATTTCAAAAAACTATTGCATTTTAATTTTAAAAGTGTTATAATATAAAAGCATTTGTAACCGCTTCAGAAGAAGTGAGAGTTAATGCAGAGCTATTGCTCATACATTAAATAGGTGTTCCGCTGTACGTAAAACGGGAAGCCCGTTTTCACCACGGAGAATGAGTGTGCCGTGGCGCATTGGTGACGTAGAATGAATGCCGAGAATTCAGGAGGACTAAAAAATGGACGCACTCAAGATTATTGCTCAGGACAGCATGAAGGCTGACGCACCCAAGTTCAACGTAGGTGACGTAGTAAAGGTACACGTAAAGATTACTGAAGGCGACAAGTCTCGTATCCAGATTTTCGAAGGTACAGTTATCGCTAAGAAGCACGGCGGTATCAACGAAACATTCACAGTAAGACGTGTAGCACACGGCTGCGGTATTGAGAGAGTATTCCCTCTCCACTCTCCCTCTGTTGACAAGGTTGAAATTGTCAGAGAAGGTGTTGTTCGCAGAGCTAAGCTCTACTACCTCAGAGACAGAGTTGGTAAGGCTGCTAAGGTTAAGGCTAAGTACAACTAATGCCTCTATACCACTGAAAATAAGACGATTGGTAATAACGGACTCATGTCCGTTATTACTCAATTTGGCTTATTTTTTCTTCATTTTTGGCACATTTTTTCTATCGAAAGGAAGCTTATGGAAGAGAAAAACCTTGAAGAATATAAGGAATCCGCTTCCGCAGGTATTACGGAGGCTTCCGAGGATAATACTGATAAAACCCCTGCAAAAAAGCGTGCAGCAGCTGAGGTTCTCGACTGGTTTGATACAGTTATAACCTCTATTGTTGCGATTATTGTAATTTTTGCACTTGTTACAAGGCTTTCTACTGTGGACGGAGGCTCAATGAAGCCTACACTTCATGATCAGGAACGCCTTCTGATAACAGACCTTTGCTATTCTCCCGAATACAATGACATAGTTGTACTGTGGACGGATAATCTTTTCAACGAAGTGTCCCAGGAGTGGGGTAAGGCAATAGTTAAGCGTGTTGTCGGTCTCCCCGGCGATACAATAAGAGTTGATACAGCAGAAGGTGCTGTTTACCGTAACGGTGAAAAACTGGAAACGGAAGAAATTGACGAAATTATCTACGAAGACGGACACATGATTCTGGATTACACTACTGAACCTTACAGTATGGAAATCACCGTTCCTGAAGGTCATGTATTCGTAATGGGTGACAACCGTAACAACTCGGTTGACAGCCGCGACGGTCGTGTCGGTTTCGTGGATATGAACTATATTATAGGAAAAGCATACCTCAGGGTAGCGCCGCTTGAGCGGTTCGGAGGAATTTATTAATGGCATACGAAGGAGATATTCAGTGGTTTCCAGGTCATATGACCAAGACTCGGAGAATGATTGAAGAAAACCTGAAGCTGGTTGACGCTGTTGTTGAAATAGTGGACAGCCGTATTCCCGAATCCAGCCGTAATCCGCTTTTAACCGAGCTCTGCGGAAACAAACCCCGCATTATCATGCTCAATAAATGTGATTATTCCGACGACGAAGTAACCAAACTCTGGCGTGAGCACTACGAAAATCAGGGCTATACCGTCCTTGTCTGCGACTGCCGCAGCGGAAAGGGCATAAACCGTTTTCTGCCTGTGCTTAAAGCAAAGCTTGCTGACCTGCTTGAACGCAGAAGAGCAAAGGGCATGATAGGCAAGGCACTCAGAATTATGGTTGTCGGCATTCCGAATGTGGGAAAGTCCTCATTTATCAATCGTATGGCCAATTCAAAGAAGGTAAAGGTTGAGGACAGGCCCGGCGTTACAAGAGGCAAGCAGTGGGTTTCCATTGATAAGGAAGTAGAGCTTCTGGATATGCCCGGTATACTCTGGCCAAAGTTCGACGACAAGCAGGTGGCTGTAAGACTTGCATTCACAGGCGCAATCAAGGATGATGTAATGGATATTGAGTCCCTTGCAGAAGAGCTTGGCGCTTATCTCAAGGAAAACTACCCCGAAAGACTTAAAGAACGCTATAAGCTGGACAATCTTGACGGATACATCACCGAGCTTATCGCGAGAAAGCGCGGCATGATGATTTCAGGTGGCGAACCTGATACAGAGCGTGCGGCGATTACGCTTCTTGATGAATACAGAGGTGGAAAAATTGGAAAAATCACTCTCGAAAGACCTGCTGAATGAACGGTTCGCTTTTGACAGCGGTATCCGTGCAGAACACGGCGTTTTCTGCGGAATAGATGAGGCGGGCAGAGGTCCTCTTGCAGGAGATGTCTATGCCGCCGCGGTAATTCTCGGCGAAGGCGTGTTTATCGACGGGCTCAATGACAGCAAAAAGCTTTCCGAAAAGAAGCGTGAACAGCTGTTTGACGAGATAATCGAAAAGGCTGACGCTTACTGCATTGCAACGGCTTCGGCAGCAGAGATTGACGAATACAATATCTTAGGTGCAACATTCTTAGCTATGAAGCGTGCCTGTGACGGACTCGGAATAAAGCCTGTCTACGCGCTTGTTGACGGAAACAGAACACCCGGTTTATCCATTCCCTGTGAAGCGGTTGTAAAGGGTGACAGCGTTTCCGCAAGCATTGCCGCCGCTTCAATCCTGGCGAAGGTTGCAAGAGACAGATATATGAAGGAACTGGACGGGAGATATCCTCAGTATCAGTTCTGCAAGCACAAGGGCTACGGTACAAAGCTTCATTATGAAATGCTGGCGCAGTACGGCATGTGCCCCGAGCACAGAAAATCATTCTTCAAAAAACATAAAATATGAATGAAAAGCACACAAGAGGTAAATTCGGCGAGGATTATACGGCGGATTACCTTATAAATAAAGGGCTTGAAATTATATGCAGGAATTTCCGCAGAAAAGGCGGGGAACTGGATATAATCGCCCTTGACGGCAGAATGCTTGTGGTGGTTGAGGTAAAGGCGAGAAAATTCGGCAGTCTTACTGACGGACTTGATGCCATGACCTATCAGAAGCGCCGCAACATTATCCGTACAGCGCAACGTTTTATTGACGAAACGGATGTGGATTTTGATGAAATGCGCTTCGATGTGGCGGAACTTACGCTTACCACGGAAAAATATCCGCAGGTGCTGGATTTCAGCTACTATGAAGATGCATTCACAGCAGATTTTTAGATAAATACAGCTTAAAGCTGTTCAGAACAAATTTTCCTCAAAGGAAAGGAATGGTCACATTATGAATTACAGAAGTACCAGAAACAACAACGTCAGCGTTACAAGCGCAAAGGCTATTGCACAGGGACTTTCTGACGAGGGCGGTCTTTTCGTCCCCGAAAATCTCCCGAAGCTTACCAAGGAAGACATTCTCGCTCTCTGCGATAAGTCCTATCCCGAGCGTGCATTTGATGTTTTCAAGCTGTTTCTCACGGATTTTACAGATGATGAAATCAGACACTGCGTAAACAGCGCTTATGGTAAGAATTTCGATACCGAAAACGTATCCGAAATCTCCCATCTTTTAACAGGTACATATATTCTTGAACTCTGGCACGGCCCTACCTGTGCATTCAAGGATATGGCTCTTCAGATTTTACCCTATCTTCTTACAACTTCCGCAAAGAAGACAATCGATGGTAAGGAAATCGCAATCCTCGTTGCTACATCAGGCGATACAGGTAAGGCTGCGCTTGAAGGCTTCAAGGATGTTGACGGTACAAGCATCACTGTTTTCTATCCCGAAGACGGTGTAAGCGATATGCAGAAGCGCCAGATGACAACACAGGAAGGCAGCAATGTCAATGTATGTGCAGTAAAGGGCAATTTTGACGACTGTCAGAACGGTGTAAAGGCTATCTTCACAGATGCAGCTTTAAAGGCTGAGCTTGAGAAGATGAACGTTGTATTCTCCAGCGCAAACTCTATCAACTGGGGCAGACTTTCTCCTCAGATTGTTTACTACATTTCCGCCTATGCTTCTCTTATCAAGAACGGCGAAATCGAGTACGGCGAAAAGGTAAATATCGTTGTTCCCACAGGTAACTTCGGTAACATTCTTGCTGCTTATTACGCAAAGCTTATGGGTATTCCCGTAAATAAGCTTATCTGCGCTTCAAATGCCAATAATGTTCTTACAGACTTTATCAATACTGGTGTTTACGACAGAAACAGACAGTTCTTTACAACTGTTTCTCCCTCTATGGATATTCTTATTTCCAGCAACCTTGAACGTCTCTTATATCACCTTGCAGACTGCAATGATGCTACAATTTCCGATTGGTTCGGTAAGCTTTCCAAGGAAGGCAAGTACAGCGTAACTCCCGAAGTTCTTGACAAAATCAAGGCTGACTTCTGGGCAGGCTGCTGTGATGATGCACAGACAAAGGGTGCAATCAAGGAAGTGTTTGATTCCTACTCCTACCTTATGGATACACATACAGCTGTTGCTTATAAGGTATATCAGGATTATAAGGCTGAAACAGGCGATGAAACCAAGACGATCATTGCTTCCACAGCTAACCCCTACAAGTTCGGTGCTGCGGTTTATGACGCTCTCGGCGGTGAAACAGCAGGTATCGACGAATTTACAATCGTTGAAAATCTCGAAAAGCATACAGGTACGGTTATCCCCGAGCCTCTTGCAGCAACAAAGGGCAAGGAGATACGCTTCACAGGCTCTGTTGAAAAACAGGAAATGCCTGCTGTGGTACTTGAATTCCTTAAAAACAGATGAGTGTATTTGCAATCGGTGATCTTCACCTGTCCTTAGGCTGCGATAAGCCTATGGATATATTCAGAGGCTGGGACAACTACATTGACCGCCTTACAGAAAACTGGAACAGGGTTGTGTCCGACACGGACACTGTGATTATCCCGGGTGACATCTCCTGGGCGATGACCCTTGAAGGAACAAAGCAGGATTTTGAGTATATCAACAATACTCTGAAAGGTGATAAAATCATTCTAAAGGGTAACCACGACTACTGGTGGAATACCGCTTTAAAGATGAATGCCTTTCTTGCGGGAAACGGCTTTGACCGCATAAAAATCCTGAACAACAACGCCTATCTCGTTGAAGGAATCAGCGTTGTGGGTACCCGCGGCTGGATAAATGATGACGGCAGCGAGTGCGACGCAAAGGTGCTGAACCGTGAAGCGGGGCGCTTCCGAATGTCTGTCAGTGAGGGAATAAAGCTTGGCGGAGAGCTGATTGCTTTCATACATTACCCGCCGATTTATAACGGTGAGAAAAACGAATATATTTTATCGGTTATCAGGGAATACGGCATAAAGAAATGCTATTACGGACACATTCACGGTCCTGGTCACAGATACGCCTTTCAGGGCGAATACGAGGGAACGCAGTACAAGATGATTTCCGCTGATTATCTGGGCTTCATGCCGATTATGATAAATTGATAAAAATTTTGCAAAACTACTGGTAATTATTTAAAATTTATGTTATAATTTTTACGACCTAAAAAACGGAGGACACGAAAATGGAAATTATTTCTAACAACAAGACAGGCGCAAATACTGTCGAAGCAGAAATCAAGGTAAATGCCGCTGATTTTGAAGCAGCTCTTCAGGCAACATACTTAAAGCAGAGAAAGAACATTGCTATTCCCGGCTTCAGAAAAGGCAAGGCTACAAGAAAGATGATTGAAGCTCAGTATGGCGAAAATGTATTCTTTGAAGAAGCTGTAAACAGCATCTACCAGAAGACAGTTGCTGACGCTATTGATGAAATGAAGCTTGAAGTTGTAGACGTTCCCGAAACAGAAGTAACAGCTGTTTCCAAGGAAGAAGGCGTAAGCTTCAAGGTAACATTCACAGTTAAGCCTGAAGTAACAATTGACGGTTACAAGGGATTAAAGGTAGAAAAGACAGTCAAGACTATTACTGACGCTGATGTTGATGCTGAAGTTGAACGCGTAAGAAACCAGAACGCAAGAATCATTGACGTTACAGACAGAGCAGTTGAAAACGGCGATACAGTAGTATTCGACTTTGAAGGTTTCTGCGACGGCGAAGCATTCGAAGGCGGCAAGGCAGAAAAGTTCAGCCTTGAAATCGGCAGCGGCAGATTTATCCCCGGATTTGAAGACCAGATCGTAGGCAAGAACATTGACGAAGAATTCGACGTAAACGTTACATTCCCTGAAGACTACAACGCTGAAAACCTTGCAGGCAAGCCCGCAGTATTCAAGTGTAAGCTTCACGAAATCAAGGGCAAGGAACTTGCTGAACTTGATGATGAATTTGCAAAGGATGTAAGCGAATTTGATACAATCGCTGAATACAAGGCTGACATCAAGGCTAAGCTTGAAGAAACAGTAAAGAAGCAGGCTGATTCCGCACTTGACAACACAATTTCCGAAAAGCTTGCTGAAATTCTCGTTGCTGAAGTTCCCGAAGCTATGTTTGAACACAGAATTGCTGATATGCTCCGCGAATGGGAATACAGAAACAGATACGCAGGCATCACATTAGCTGACTATCTCAAGTACACAGGTCTTACAATTGACCAGTTCAAGGAGAACTTCAGAGCTCCCGCTGAAATTCAGGTTAAGCTCAGACTTGCTCTCGAAAAGATTGCTGAGCTTGAAAAGATTGAAATTGATGATGCAGCTCTCGAAGAACAGTACAAGAACCTTGCTGACGAACACAAGATGGACGTTGAAAAGGTTAAGGGCATTATCCCTGCTGAAAGCTTAAAGGCAGACCTTGCAGCTGAAAAGGCATTTGAACTTGTTAAGACAAACGCTGACATCACTGAAGTTGAAGCTAAGGCTGAATAATTTTTCCGAATACAATGTTCAGAGCTTCTGAAAGGGAAGCTCTGAATATTTCTATATGGGAAAAAGATGAAATATGGGATATAATGTCGACACAACAGAAAGGAAGGCATATTTATGGACTTTATGAGTTTGGTACCAACCGTTATTGAACAGACAGGCAGAGGCGAACGTGCGTATGACATCTATTCGCGTCTTCTTAATGACAGAATTGTCATGCTCAATGATGAGGTAAATCATGTGACAGCAGGACTTGTTGTGGCACAGCTTCTTTTCCTTGAGGGACAGGACCCTGAAAAGGATATCTGCCTCTATATCAACAGCCCCGGCGGTTCTATCTCCGACGGTATGGCTATCTATGACACAATGAACTATATCAAGTGTGATGTTTCCACAATATGTATGGGTATGGCAGCTTCCATGGGCTCGTTCCTTCTTGCTGCAGGTGCAAAAGGCAAGCGTCTCGCCCTTCCCAACAGTGAAATCATGATTCACCAGCCCTTAGGCGGTACAGGCAGAGCACAGGCTTCCGATATTGAAATCCATGCAAACCACATTATCCGTATCAAGAACAAGATGAACACACTTCTTTCCGAAATGACAGGTCAGCCCCTCGAAACAATTGAGAAGGACACTGACAGAGATAATTTCATGACTCCTCAGCAGGCTCTTGAATACGGTCTTATTGACAAGATTATCGAAAAAAGATAAGGAGAGGCAAAAATGTTAAGATGCAATTTCTGCGGAAAGCCTGACGATAAGGTTGCCCGCATGTTATATTCCAGCAACGCTGCTATCTGCAACGAGTGCGTGCTTGCATCCTACCGTATGCTGCTCGAGGAGGGTGAGGTTGAAATTGAATCCCGCAACCGACGTCAGGCAAAGCTTGAAGCTGAGCAGCATGAGGAATTTACAAAGAACGGCGAAGCAGTTGTAAAGCCCGCTGATATAAAGGCAATCCTTGACCAGTATATTATCGGTCAGGAGGAGGCTAAGAAGACTCTCTGCGTATCCGTTTACAATCACTATAAGCGTATTCTTGCCAACGACGACAAGAAGACCCCCATTGAGCTTCAGAAGAGTAATGTTCTTCTTCTCGGACCCACCGGTGTAGGTAAGACAATGCTTGCCCAGACTCTTGCGAAGGTACTCCACGTGCCTTTTGCGATTGCCGACGCTACAACCCTTACACAGGCAGGTTATGTAGGTGAGGACGTTGAAAACGTACTTCTCCGTCTGATTCAGGCGGCAGATTATGACATCGAAGCGGCTGAGCACGGTATTATCTATATCGACGAAATCGACAAGATTTCCCGTCGTTCCGAGAATACATCAATCACCCGTGATGTAAGCGGCGAAGGCGTACAGCAGGCACTTCTGAAAATCGTTGAAGGCACTGTTTCCAATGTTCCTCCCCAGGGCGGCAGAAAGCATCCCAATCAGGAATTTATCCAGATTAATACAAAGAACATTCTCTTTATCTGCGGCGGTGCATTTGACGGACTTGATAAGACAATTTCCGCACGCGTAAAGTCGGGAACTCTCGGCTTCGGTGCAGAAATCGGCGATAAGAAGGATATTTCCCTTACAGAAGCATTCCACAAGGTAGAGCCCGATGACCTTGTAAAGTACGGTATTATTCCTGAACTTGTGGGACGACTCCCTGTTATCGCAGTGCTTGACGAGCTTGACGAGGATGCACTTATCAAGATTCTCGTTGAACCCAAGAACGCAATTGTAAAACAGTACAGCTACCTGTTCAGCCTTGATGGAATTGAGCTTGAGATTGAAACCGAGGCACTCCGTGAGATTGCCAAGAAGTCAATTGAAAGAAAGACAGGTGCACGAGGACTCAGAACAATTCTTGAGGATATACTTAACGAAACAATGTTCAACGCTCCCAGTGATGAAAAGCTTACAAAGGTAATCATTACCGCAGGCTGTGTTGCAGGCAACGAACAGCCCCAACTGGTGCATGGTGAAAAGAAAAAGAAAACTGTAAAGCCTCAGAAAAAAACTGCGGACGAGTAAAATGCGAGACCGGTTTGTGCAATTTGCACATACCGGTTTTTATTTTTTGCATATTGCGACATCGTGTAACATACGTGTAAATTGATTTCAAAACTATGGTAAAATTATACAATTCACACTGTTGAAATACGGTAATAACCATAATTTTTTACAAAACTATTGATTTATTGAGTTAAATATGGTACAATGGTTTTGTATAAAAATGCATTTGTATAAATTTACCATTTCTATGGTTTCAATAAGGAAGGAGAGATTGCAATGGCAATAAAAGTCCCCGAAGAATACAGCGTTCCGCTGCATCTTTTCCACGAGGGCAATATTACCAAGGGTTATGAGTTTTTCGGCTCGCATCTTATCGAAAAGGACGGGCAGAAGGGCGCGATTTTCCGCGTATGGGCGCCTTCGGCTGCAAGCGTCAGCGTAGTTGGAGATTTCAATAATTGGGACAGAACCTGTCACTATATGAATAAAATCAGTGACGGCGGTATCTGGGAGCTTTTCATTCCCGGTCTGAAGGTTTATGATTCCTATAAATACAGCATAGAAAGTGCATACGGTCAGATAAGACTCAAGGCTGACCCTTATGGCTTCCATATGGAAACCAGACCCGCTACCGCTACCAAGATTTACGATATCGAAGGCTACAAGTGGGGCGATGACAAGTGGCAGAAGGAGCGTCTTACAAAGGATGTTTACTCTGCACCTATGAATATCTACGAGGTGCATCTCAACTCATGGCAGCACAAGAACTATGAGGAAGAGTTGTTCAACTACATGGAATGTGCAAAGGAGCTTGTTCCTTACGTAAAGAAAATGGGTTATACCCATATTGAAATGATGCCTATTGCGGAGTTCCCCTTTGACGGTTCATGGGGTTATCAGCAGATCGGTTACTATGCTCCTACATCACGTTTTGGCACACCTCACGACTTTATGCAGTTCATTGACTACTGCCACCAGAACGGTATCGGTGTAATTCTTGACTGGGTGCCTGCACATTTCCCCAAGGACGCGGCCGGTCTTTACGAATTTGACGGTCAGTGCTGCTACGAATATACAGACCCCCTGAAGAACGAACACCGCAATTGGGGTACAAGAGTATTCGACTGGGGCAAGCCTGAGGTTCAGAGCTTCCTTATTTCCAACGCTACTTACTGGTTTGACAAGTACCATATCGACGGACTCCGTGTTGACGCGGTTGCTTCCATGCTTTATCTGGACTACGACCGCAAGGAATGGCGTCCCAACTGCTACGGCGGCAACGAAAACCTTGAAGCGGTTGCATTTTTACAGAAACTCAATGCGTCATTATTCGGACAGTTCCCGAATATACTTATGATTGCGGAGGAATCCACCGCATGGCCTATGGTTACAAAGCCTGCGGATATCGGCGGCCTCGGCTTCAACTACAAGTGGAACATGGGCTGGATGAACGATATGCTCCAGTATATGTCCATGAATCCCGAGTGGAGACCTGACCACCACAATCAGGTTACCTTCTCCTTCTACTATGCTTTCTCCGAAAACTATATCCTTCCTATTTCACACGATGAGGTTGTTCACGGTAAATGCTCCATGCTGGACAAGATGAGCGGACCCAGGGAGCTGAGATTTGCGTCTTACAGAACATTCCTCGGCTATATGGTTGCTCACCCAGGTAAGAAGCTTCTCTTCATGGGACAGGAATTCGCGCAGTTCAAGGAATGGAACTACAAGACAGGTCTTGACTGGGATGTGCTTGAATTCCCCGAGCATAAGCAGCTGTGGGAATACCAGCAGGCACTCAACAAGTTCTATCTGGAAACCAGCGAGCTTTGGGAAGTGGACAACGACTGGACAGGTTTCAAATGGATAAGCAGTGACGATTACCGCAACAGCGTGCTTATCTTCCGCCGCTTCAACAAGAAGGGTGAAGAGGTAATCGCAGTGTGCAACTTCCAGCCTAAATATCACGAAGAATACAGCTTCGGCGTTCCTTACTATGCCGATTACGAAGAAATCTTCACTTCCGAGGATACTGCATTCGGCGGTGGCGGCGCTTTAAACGGCACAGTTTCCGCGCGCAGAGAGGATATGCACGGCGAACGCTTTGCAGTTTCCGTAAAGATTGCGCCTATGTCGATTATGTTCTTCAGAGCCAAGAATATAAAGGACTATGATGCAATTGTCCGTGCCGAGGAAGAAAAGAAGGCTGCAAAGGCTAAGAAGGAAGCAGAGAAGAAGGCTTCCGAAAAGGCAAAGAAGTCTGCAAAATCCAAGGCTAAGGCTGCGGAAAAGCCTGCCGAGAAGAAAAAGGTAGCAGCAAAGACAAAGGCAGAGACAAAAGCTAAAGCTGAAAAGGTCAAGTCTGAGGCAAAGGCTAAAGCGACGAAGTCCAGGGCTGAAACGAAAGCTAAGACAGAAGCTGTCTCCAAGGCTAAGAAAACAGTGAAAAAGTAAACATTATATAAACCGGAGGTTAAAGATTATGAACCATGTTAAAAAGGAATGCGTGGCTATGCTCCTCGCAGGCGGACAGGGAAGCAGATTATATGCTCTGACCCAGAATATGGCAAAGCCTGCAGTTCCCTACGGCGGTAAGTACAGAATTATCGACTTTCCGCTCTCCAACTGTGTAAATTCCGGCATTGATACTGTCGGCGTACTTACACAGTACCAGCCCCTTGTGCTCAACGAGTACATAGGCAACGGTCATCCCTGGGGTCTTGACCGTGTTCACGGCGGCGTACACGTACTCCCCCCTTATGAAACAGCATCAGGCAAGTCCTGGTATACAGGTACAGCTAACGCTATCTACCAGAACATCAGCTTTATCGACCGCTACAACCCTGATTACGTAGCAGTTCTTTCGGGCGACCATATCTATAAGATGGATTATAACGCAATGCTTGACTTCCACAAGAAGAACAACGCAGACGCTACTATTGCAGTTCTCGAAGTTCCGTGGGAAGAAGCATCCCGTTTCGGTATTATGACAGCTGACGAAAACGGCGTAATCACAGAATTCGCTGAAAAGCCTGCTGAACCCAAGTCCAACCTTGCTTCCATGGGTGTTTACATCTTCACATGGGCAACCTTAAAGCGTCACCTTATCGCAAACGAAATGGACGAGGGCGCAACAAAGGACTTCGGTAAGAATATCATCCCCGCTATGCTTAATGAAGGAAGCAAGCTTGTTGCTTACCACTTCGACGCATACTGGAAGGACGTTGGTACAATTGATTCTCTCTGGGAAGCAAACATGGACTGTCTCGACCCCAATGTTCCCCTTGATTTATATGATCCCCAGTGGAAGATCTACTCCCGTAACCCTGTTATGCCTCCTCATTATGCAGGCCCCAACAGCAAGATTGAAAATTCTATGGTTGCTGAAGGCTGTGACATTGACGGTGAAACAGATTTCTCCGTTCTGTTCTCAGGTGTTACAATCGAAGAAGGCGCAACTGTACGTTACAGTATCGTAATGCCCAACACCACTATCAAGAAGGGTGCAGTTATTGAATACGCTATCGTAGGCGAGGATTGCGTAGTAGGTGAAGGCGCACATGTAGGTGACAAGCCCGAAAACGTTGAAAACAGAGACGAATGGGGCGTTGCAGTTATCGGCCCCGGCGTTACAGTTTCCGATAAGGCAGTAGTTGCTCCCAAGGCAATGATATCACAGGATATATGAATACAATTTAGTAATTTCAGAAAGGAACTTTAATAAAATGGCTAATATGTCTAATGTACTCGGTCTTATCTTTGCCAATATGCATGAGCTTACTGTTACCGACCTTACAAAGAATCGCGCAATGGCTTCGATTCCTTTCGGTGCAAGATACAGACTTATAGATTTCCCTCTCTCAAACATGGTAAACAGCGGTATTTCCAATGTAGGCGTTGTTACCAAGTCCAATTACCAGTCTCTCCTTGACCACATCGGTTCAGGTGATGAATGGGATTTATCCAGAAAGACAGGCGGTCTCCATTTCTTACCTCCTTACAGCAACAACTACACAAACGGCGGTCTTTACAGAGGAAGACTTGAAGCGCTTGCAGGCGTAGAAGGCTTTATCAAGAATGCTCACGCTGACTATGTCCTTCTTACAGACTGTGATTGTGTAGCTAACGTTGACTATAAGAAGATTGTTGACTATCATGAAGAAAAGGGTGCTGATATTACTGTAGTTTACGGCAGAAGCGTATTCACACCCGAACAGACCAAGACAAGAACAATCCTCAAGGTAAGCGATCAGGGTGAAGTTTGCGATGTTCTTATCCGCCCCGATATGGCAGGCGAATTTGATGCAAGCATGAATATCTTCGTAATGTCCAAGGACTTCCTTATGAAGATTATCGGCGAATCCATGAGCAGAAACCTTTACAGCTTTGAGGTTGATATTCTTCAGCACAGACTCGGTGAATTCAAGGTTTGCGGTTATCGCTTCGACGGATATTATTCACAGATTGATGGTATTCAGGCTTACTATCAGGCTAATATGGATCTTATGAATAAGGAAGTAAGAACTGAACTCTTCAATCTTACTGACCCCATATACACAAAGGTACGCGACGATGCTCCCGCAGTTTACGGTCTTGAAGCTTCCGCAAAGAACAGCCTTATTGCTGACGGCTGCGTTATCGAAGGTACAGTTGAGAACTCCGTTCTTTTCCGCGGCGTAAAGGTAGGCAAGGGCGCAGTTATCAAGAACTGCATCTTAATGCAGGATACAGAAGTAGGCGACAAGTGCGAGCTTAACTATGTTCTTGCTGATAAGAATGTTAAGGTAGGCAATTACAGAAGCCTCTGCGGTACAGTTGATTACCCTGTATTTGTAAACAAGAATTCTGCTGTATAATTAAACAAAATCACCGTACAGGGTTAAGCTCTGTACGGTGTAGCTTTTAAAGGAGAAAACAATGCCATTTATCAATGTAAAGACAAACGCTTCAGTTTCAAAGGATAAGGAAACAGCAATCAAGGCGCAGCTGGGACAGGCAATTACTGCAATTCCCGGCAAAACCGAAGATTGGCTCATGGTAGGAATCGAGCCTGATTATGTTCTTTATTTCAAAGGCTCTGATGCTCCCTGTGCAATGGTTGAGGTCAGCATTTTAGGAACTGCCTCATCCAATGCGCTTACAACCCTTACAAGCAATATTACAGGTATATTAACGAACAATCTCGGTATTGTCAGCGACAGGGTATATGTAAAGTATTCACAGCATCCCGAATGGGGCTGGAACGGAATCAACCTATGAGGCGAGCCGCCTCAGGCGATTCCGCCTTTTTCAATGCATGATAAAACCCCGCTGTTTTGTTAACGGCGGGGTTCAATTATTTGATTATATTATTATTCTTCTATTTCTTCGTTCATAAGCTTTGCGCTTTTCTTTGCAAGAAAATATGTTATAACATGGGAGATGTAGAATACTGTAACGAATGCCAGATAATATAAAATGCGAACAGAACCGCTTTTAAAGTATCCGATTATTGAAAGAACAAGAAATGCCAGAACAATAACCGATAAAGTGGTTATCCCTTTTGTTGAGGAAATTGAAGCGATGAACTGAGGGGGCATAGCCCCTACACGCGAGGTTTTTGCAGCAAAAATTATGTATATTACGGAAGCGAACAGCGCAATTGTAATTGCGATAATGGAACAGGTATGGGTAAAGGTGGGATTATCATCAAAATATTTCGGAATAACAATAAGAACAGCTGCGATAATTACAATTCCCCAGTAAAAGTTTTTAAAGCATCTGAAAGCGATTTTATAAGCCTGTGATTTCTGCATTTCGTCAAGTCCGTCCACGGAAAGCAGATCGGCTTTCTTGTTGTTGTCAAATTCGTTATCCATTATTCTTCCTCCTCCGTTTCTTCTGCAACCTTATTGTTTTTCTTGGCGATAAAGCCAAGGGTGATAAATGTTCCTACAATAATTAATAAGAACAACCCTGCAAAAATATAGTATATATCGCCGTCTTGTATAAAGTCCCGGGTGAACCATGCTATATATACTATAGCTAAAATGAAATAACCGATAATAGTTGCAGGTTGCGACATATTATGGGCAAATATGGGATTCATGGCTCCGAGCTTTGAGGCTTTAGCGCCAAAGATGATATAGACTATGCTTGATGCAAGTTCAACTACAATTGCTGATATTGCAAAAATAACCGAACCTTCAACCGAGACAGCAAGGATAAGCATAATGAGTGAAATAACAAACATTGTCCAGTATAATGCCTTAAAACATTTGAAAGCTATTTTATAAGCGTAAGTTTTTTGCATTTCGTCAAGACCTGTGTCGTTTATTAAATCTCTGTGTTCAGGTATAGCGTTCATGATAGTTTCCTCCTTAATTTTCCCAGAACAGTTCGTCAAGGGTTTTGTCAAGTACCTTGCAGATTGCGATACATAAATTTATTGTGGGGTTATAGTCGCCCTTTTCAATGGCGTTTATTGTCTGTCTTGAAACACCTACTGCTTCAGCAAGTGCCTGCTGTGACATATCCACCGCCGCACGTGCGGATTTAAGCTTTAAATTCTTTGCCACATCATCACCTCCGTGGTTTCTGACATTATATTAGCATATCATTTACATTTTGTCAAGTATATTTTACAAAAAATAAAATAAATTTTTCAAAAAGTAAAATATCATGTTTGTCGAGGCAGAAAAATAAAAGGTTGCTTTTTTGCGCTAAAGTATTGACTTTTTCGCTTTTGTATGGTAAACTGTAAATATACACAATTTTGTAATCACATATATGTGAAAGGACAGGTAAAATTATGAAGAAGCTTGTTATCAATAACGAGAACAGACAGTTTTTATATGAAGCGATTTTAAAGCTTGAAAGCATGGATGAATGCGTGGCTTTCTTTGAAGACCTCTGCACCGTGCAGGAGCTTGAATCCATTTCCCAGAGACTTGTAGTTGCAAAGCTCCTTACAGAGGATAAGGTATATACAGATATTGTTGAGCGCACAGGCGCAAGTACTGCTACTATCAGCCGTGTAAACAGAACTCTCCATTACGGCAACGATGGTTACAGCATCATCTTTGACCGTTTCAAGAAGTAATATGGCGTACACTTCCTTTGCGGAGTATTACGACGCACTCACCGCCAATATTGATTACGAGGAAATTGCCCGTTACTATAACCATCTCAATGAAAAATTCGACGGACATAAAGGCATACTTCTCGACCTTGCCTGTGGCACAGGCAGTCTTTCTGTGATTTTCAGCAGGATGGGATATGATGTCATAGGTGTTGATATTTCTCCTGAGATGCTGAGCATTGCTGTAAGCAAGGAGCATGAGGGTATAGAGTATCTGTGTCAGAGTATGACTGAACTGGATATGTTCGGTACAATCGATGGCGCGGTCTGTTCCCTTGACAGTATAAATCATCTCGGCGGTATTGATGAAGTCAGGACGGCGTTTGAAAAAGTATCGCTCTTTTCCAACAAGGGCGCTCTTTTCATGTTTGACGTAAATACTCCCTATAAGCATGAGCATATTCTTGCTGATAACACTTTTGTATACGATACCGACGAGGTTTACTGCGTATGGCAGAACGAATACATGGGTGAAGGCAGGACAGACATATATCTTGACTTTTTTGCAGAAGATAAGGAAAGCGGAATGTACGACCGGTATTCCGATGATTTTTCTGAAATTGCCTATCCTGCGGAAATTATAGCTGAACTGCTTGAAAAGGCAGGGTTTGAGGTATGTGCGTGCTACGAATATCTTACAGAAAATGAGCCGACAGGTGAAAGCGAAAAGCTTACCTTTGTGGCAAGGAAAAAATAGAGCAGAAGGAATAATAAAATGGGCAAGATAGTAAGAGCATTGTCGGCGGACGGAAGCGTTCTCTGCTCGGCAATCAATTCAACAGATATAGTAAACGAAATTTTCAGAATTCATAACACAACTCCCGTAGCGTCAGCGGCTCTGGGCAGGCTTGCAACTGCAGGCTGTATTATGGGTGCTATGCTTAAAGGTGAGGATGATAAGCTTACTCTTAAGCTGAACGGCGGCGGTCCTTCCGGCAATATTGTTGTTGCGGCGGATTACAGGGGAAATGTCAAGTGTTATGCGGAGAATCCTCAGGTCGATTTACCGCTTAAAGCTAACGGCAAGCTTGATGTTTCGGGCTATGTGGGCAATAACGGCTTTTTAGGCGTAATCAAGGATTTAGGCTTAAAAGAGCCTTACGCAACCCAGACTCCCATTATTTCAGGTGAAATTGCCGAGGATATCACAAGCTATTATGCGGTGAGCGAGCAGATTCCCACGGTGTGTGCACTTGGAGTACTGGTTGACCGTGACTGGAGCATAAAGGCTGCAGGCGGATATATTATCCAGCTTATTCCGCCTTTTACAAATGACGACGCTTCCATTGAAATAATCGAACGCAATATTCAGAGTATGCAGAGTGTAACAGCACTGATTGAGTCGGGACTTTCCAGTGAGGAAATCGCTTTAAAAGGTCTTGAAGGTCTTAACGGCGATATTCTTGACAGCTGGGATGTAAAGTACCACTGCGGTTGCAGCAGGGAGCGTACTGAGCAGATTCTGATGAGTCTCGGCAAGAAAGAACTTCGTAAGCTGGTAGATGAGCAGGAAAATGTTGAGGTTTGCTGCCATTTCTGCGATAGGAAGTACACCTTTGAAACAAGCGAAGTTGAAAAGCTTATGGAGAGTGCGACGAAGTAAGAGAGGAAATTTTATGAATGACACTTTACGTGAATATTTCAGCTATGGCAAATTTCTGATTCCTTTGTTGACAGTAAAAAAGGAAGTTGTACCCGACGAATACAGATGGGGGGACAAAAAGCGGTATTTTCTGTTTTTTGCGTCTCCCTGTAAAAAGAAAGATACTCTCGTTATTTACATTCATGGCGGCGGCTGGAACAGCAACACCCCGAAGCAGCATTCCTTTATAGGTCAGAAAATAGCACTTAACGGATATGATTGTATCATGCCCGACTATCGCAAAACACCAAAGTATCGCTATGATGATATATCGGCGGATATTTTCGGCGGATACATTAATATAAAAGCCTATATAAAGGAAAAAGGTTTATCATATTCAAAAATTGTTGTCATGGGCTCTTCTGCAGGTGCTCATCTCGGTGCTTTACTCTGTTTTGACAGGGAAAAGCAGACACAATATGGCATATCAGCAGATGAATTCGATGGTTTTATCTCCATGGCAGGACCTTTGTACTTTGATTGCCCTCATACAGGTGCGCTTAATACATTGCTTAAAATGCTTTTTAACAGTAAGGAATTATCAGAATGGAAAAAAGGCGAACCATATTCTAAATTATCCCCGTCAGAAAAACTCAAAATGCTTATAATACAGAGCAGGCATGACGGACTTGTGGGATTTGACCAGGCGGTTGCTTTCAATAACAAGGCAACGGAGCTGGGGATAAAGACAGAGGTGTACGAAGTTACCGATAAATGGAATACTCATACAGCCTACTGTGCGGGTGTGTTTTTAAAAGAACGTAGTGATTTCAAAACTCTGGATAAAGTATTTCTTGAATTGGACAGTATATAAATAAAGCCGTGTGCATTGCACACGGCTTAGTTTATTCATCATCAACCAGATCAGGAATATCAATCACAATATCATTACCGAAATAATTTATCAGCGACATAAGCTCTGTGGCTGTAAAATCCGACTGATACAGCCAGTTGATTTCCATACGGTAGCTGTTGATTTCATCGTCTGCTATAAATTTCATTGTGCTGAAATTGTATGGCATGGTTTTCAGCCCGTCCATAACTTCACGGCAGTTTGAAGCAAATTCGTACATACTTACCTGTGCGTCGATATAAGTGATTTCAAGATTTATGACATCGCCCGCCTCAAGATCGCTTATATTTTCGTAGGCATAAGGGTCGCTTCCGTGAAGCTGAAGTTCGATGGACACGTTCTTGATAATATCCGAAGGAATTGATTCGCTGATTTCGCGGCTCAGCATATTTTCAATACGCTGCGCGGCATAGTAGCGTTCGCCGCCTGTTGCGGAATTTGCGGTCGAAATAATTGCCATCACGCAGGTAACTCCAACCAGCAGAACTGTAAGAATCAGACTTTTCACATTATATTTAAGACGTGCCGAGCGGTTTGCAATAACCGCAAGCAGTACTTCGATTCCTAAGAATACCAGCATTATCGGTGCAAATTTCAGCGCGTGCACGACTCCCACGGGAGAAGACAGGGAAATGTACATTACAATTCCCATGAAAATGAGCGATGCAGCTGCTGAAAACGTACCTATGTAGAAATATTTTCTTCTGGTTACAGGTCTTGGATTTCTGCTGTTTCTTACTTCGGCGAATTTTATGTCCAGCTGTTCGTTTTCCTGCTTGATTTCGTCCTTGAGGCGTTCAACCTCATCGGTGCTTTTTTTCAGAGCCTTTACATCCGGGTCATCTTCGGCTGTAATTTCATATTCTGTTATGGAAATTTCAGTTTTCTGAACTGTTATTTTTTCGGGAGCAGTCTCTACGGATTCTTCATTGTTGTCGATAAAAGTATTATCGGCTTCATCGGGATTATCAACGTCATCCGCAGGTATGATTTCCTCTGTTTTTTCTTCGCCCATTACAGCTTTTTCCAGCTCGGTCATAAAATCACCTCTCTTCTTCCTTATTCTACCATAAAACAATATAAAATGCAACAAAAAATCGCTCTTAGCCTTAGTTAAGAGCGATTTTTTTATGTTTTCAATCAGATATAAGCGCTTTATAACATATGGTTACTCAGATTTCGTTTTATCCCCAGTAAATAGTTTCGAGGTAGTCGATAGGATTAAGCTTTGCCAGACCGTAACGCACCTCAAAGTGCAGGTGAGTACCTGTTACAATGCCTGTTTCACCCATTGCCGCAATAAACTCGCCCTGGGTTACTTCCTGACCTACTGTTACGTAGATCTGGCTGTTGTGTGCATAAAGGGTTGAATAACCGTTGCCGTGGTCGATAATTACGCAGTTACCGTAGCCTGAGTTCCAGCCTGCATAAGTAACTGTGCCGCTTGCGCCTGCGAAAATCGGAGCGCCGTAGTAAGCAACGATATCAATACCTACATGGCCTGCATAACCGCCGTCCCAGTGAGTAAGCTCACTGATATGACCACCCTCGGTAGGCCAGATGTATTTGCCATAGCCTGCGTCCTCGGGAGAATAGATGCTTTCGGGAGTAGGCTTTGTACCCTGTGCTATACGCTCGGTTACAGGCATTGAAACAACTCTTGATGTCATAACCTGTCTGTTTGTTTCGAAGCTGTTTACATAGGTTACCTTTGCAGTGACATTGTTTATGCCGTCGACACCTTCGGTCGTAACTCTTGTTACGCCTGTATAAAGGGAGTTGTCGCTGTAATATTCGGTGCTGTAATCCACATATGTGTCATAATTTTCCACAACCGTTACATTTACCGAAAGGAAAGGAATCTCCTCGCGGCTCTTGATACGGTCTCCTGCTCTAAGGGGCATATCCTTGAAGCCGGGATTCATAAGTTCAAGCTGAGCTGATGTGAGTGCAAGCTTACTTCCGATGGTCTCGTGGGTATCGCCTTCTACAACTATGTAATATCCTGCGCCTGTCTTGGTGCTTGTAAGCTGTGAAATGAGCCAGTCAGTATCGATGATACTTTCGGAAAGGTAAAGACCTGCCGTTTCACATTCTATTCTGTCTGCAAAGCTGATTTCTGCGTCGGGATAAAGAGTCTGGTATTTGTCCAGTATTCCTTGCAAGGTTGCCTTTACTTCAGTGTTGTCGAACATTGCGCCCATGAATACACCGTTGAGATAGAAACCGTAGGCGTAATCTACGCTTAAATCGGAGTATTCCAGCATTTTATCGGCAACCTGATATTTTGTAAGTGTGTTCCTGTTTTCGATAAGTTCGATGGAGTATTCGGGCTCAACCAGAATATCCTCGTTGCTTCCCAGATAGTTTATACGTTCTTTTAAAATATCTTCCGCGTCATAGTAAACCTGCTCGTTTTCAATATATCCGAGGAAGCGTCCGTTTACCGTAAGCTTTACGGCATAGTTGAGAGAATTGGCGTAAGCTACGATATTGAAGAAGAAGGTTAAGCATATAATCGGTGCCGCAACGTTGAATATCGTAACAGCAAGACCCGATTTACCGAAGATGAATTCGCCCAGGTGACCTGCGGCAATTTTAATGCCATTCCAGAGGCCCTTTTCCTTTTTACCTGTTACAATATCGTCCTTTGCCCGTACGAGAGCATGCCAGATTTTCAGGAAAGGGGAGGCGATAATCACCAGAAGATACTTGAGTCTTGTAAGTACATCGTTTCTGAGGGTTACAGTCTTATCCCATACGAAACGGAAGAACCTCATTATATGTCTGCCCAGATGAATGAACAGCATGATGATAACGGAGCAGATATACCGTCCGAAGTTTGACAGATATAAAGCTATAAAGTCGGCAAACCTCTTGCTGAGTTTTTCTTTTTTGGGTTTGTCGTTTATTTCTTTTAATTCAGTGTTTTCAGTTTCCAAGGTCTGCCTCCTTTCGTTTTCATTAACTACGGTATTATATCATATTTCAAGTGAATTTGCAAGTTTTTAACTATCTTTCACCGTTTTGCATTAAATTTGTGGCGAAAAAAGTAATCGCACTGTGCAATTAGTACGCTCAGGGTATAGCAACTTAAACCCCGCAGTCAATTTGACTGCGGGGTCAGCTGTTTCTTATAAAAGGCGGGAATTGCCCAAGGGTGGCTCGCCTTTATCAATCCTTTGAAAGAGCAGGGGGTGCAAATCTGATTCTGATATCAGGCATCTTATTGATAGTAGCATAGTAGTTTGTCTGCCAGTCATCGCCCTGTGCGGGGTCGTTTTCGCCTGTTGCGGGAGGTGCGAAAAGTTTTAATGTAAGGTCAGTTGCACCGTCAAGAGGCTTTTCATAGAATGCACTCATAAGGTCGATTGTCTTTGCCCCCGGAGACTTGTAGAACCACTTACCGTTGATTTCCATCATAAGGTTTACATCTTCGTCAAATGTAACTTCGCAGAATACAGGGTTCTTTTCGAAGTGAAGAGGAATAGCAATGCCCTCAGCGTCCTCGGAACCGCCCCAGCGGAGCTTTACGGGGAACTGAGCCTCGCCCTCTTCCTTCATGGAAGGATAGAAGAATTCATCATGAATAATATTCTTATAGGTCTGCATTTCAGGCTGTTCAATACCTACATCGGGGTTGTTTGGGTCCTCGATTTCAAGACCGAGACGGCCTCTGTCGCGGAACTGATAGAATGTAAAGCCGCTGAGCCATAAGTCGCTGTCGGCCTTGAGCTTGTCACAGAAAAGCTGTACCATGTCAGCCTGCTCGTAAGGGCCTGTAACGTCACCGTCGGCATTGAATTCGCTCATAACCATGGGCTTTTCCTTACCGCCGCAGATTTCCCTGAAGCGTAAGTAGCTGCGCTTTGTCTTTTCATAGATGTCGTTTACTGCGTAACGTCCGAAGGATGTGCCGCCTTCTTCTGCTACATCGTAAGGCCAGCCCCAGTGAAGAGCCATGTATTTGTCAACGGACCAGATATCGGTAGCCTTTACAGCTTCGGAGAATTCCTTTTCCATTTCGATTTCGGTCTTGTTCAGGTCTTCAATACCGCCGATACAGAGGATAGTGCTTACATTGGGAGCGTGTTCCTTGATAATGTTGTGGAAACGCACATAGAAGTCAGCAACGCCCTGATATGTAGTACGCTTTGTAAAAGAGAACCAGTTGCCTGTGGCTTCGTGGTTGATTCTCATCTGCATACGTCCGAAAGTTTTCAGTTCTTCCGCAATCTTAATGAGGTGTTCATCGGAAACATTGGGGTCGATTGTAAGGGTAAGGATAACATCCTGACCGTGCTTTCTTATATCACGCATGAAGTTGAAGGGTTCACCCTCGGTATTGCCGCCGATGCCGCCGCCGTAGGGGAAGTAGTCATCGTAAGGGTAATCCCACTGGAAGGAAACCTGCGCGTCCTTCATTACTTCGGAGATTCTGCCGGGCCATTCCTTGTCAAGAGGGTAGTAGCAGTACATAAGGTTGATAGCTCTGTGAGGTCTGCCAAGCTTGTGGAGAATATAGTCCTGATTTACATATTCGCCTCTTTCGCTTCCGTCGCCTAAATCAACGGCGCATTTTGCGGGGCCCATAAGAATTTTTTTCATGTTTTCCATAATTATGCTGTCCTTTTCTATAAATTTCCCCGTGGGATTAAAGTTCATACACTCAGTATAACATATTGTGAAAACGATTTCAAGGGGTTTGTGAAAATAATTTTTAAATATAAACAGGCAGGAATCGTCCGAAGCGGTTCGCCTTAGTCAGTCGGGGCGTAACAGCTTTGAGAAACCTGCCGTTATTCGTGTTTCGTAAAAGTTCAATGTTCAAAAATGTGGAGCCGCCCGGGGCGGTATGCCTCATATCTGTTGTCCGAAGTAGCGGAGCGCTTTTTTCATAAGCTCATAGTCAGCTTCATAGAATGGTGTTGCGCAAACGGCTCTGTCGCCTGCGAAATATTCCATTACAAGATAAACAGTGCTGTAATCTTCGTTATAGAAAAATGTGCACTGTAAGAATGTATCTTTTGAAGCATAGTAATTTACAGGTTCAAGTCTGAGTATTGACTCAAGGTTCTGATTAAGGCGTTCGGTAATTTCCTTTATATCTTCAGCGCAGTACTGTACCTTCTTGGTGCGCGGAAGTGCTTCCGCCGCTTTCTGTTCGGGAGACTTGAAAATCTTTTTTCTGAAAAACATATGGGTAAATCCTTTCCGTTTTTCAACATGGAATATTCTGTGAAAAAATCACATAAAAATTATACCATGCGCACTGATTGTTGTCAATATATACGGTAATTTCTGTTTACAATTAAAATCACTTTCTTTTGTGCAAATATAACAATTATCATTGCACGGCGGTTAAATATTTATAAAAGCTATTGCATTTTTCTGAAAATATGTTAAAATTAAGATAGCAGAGGTATACCTTGTTACATTTCTGCAAAAAGAGAGCTTATGCTCTCGCAAGACGGAAAGGATATGATTGATATGAAGATTTTATACGCAGCCAGTGAGGCACAGCCTTTTGCAGCTTCCGGCGGTCTTGCCGATGTAGCAGGTTCTCTTCCCAGAGCGCTTGTTGAAGAAGGTCATGAATGTATGGTAGTTATGCCGTACTATATAAACACTATCAAGCAGGAAGTACGCGATACTTTTGAATATGTCACCAACTTCTATGTTCCTGTAGGCTGGCGTTCCCAGTACTGCGGAATTTTCAAGACTGAACTCAATGGTGTTACATATTATTTTATCGACAACGAATACTATTTCAAGCGTGATTACGGTCTTTACGGCTACTATGATGATGCAGAAAGATACGCTTTCTTCTCAAGAGCAATCCTCGAAATGCTTGAACATCTCGACATAAAGCCTGATATCATCAACTCCAACGACTGGCAGACAGCCCTCGTACCCGTATACTACAACATCTACTACAAGTATCACCACAATATGTGGGGTATCAGAAACGTATTCACAATTCACAATATCGGTTATCAGGGTCAGTACGGCCTTGAACTGGGTGAAGAAATCTTCTCCATTCCCCGTCATCTTACATCCATTATCGAATATGACGGCGATGCTAACCTTATGAAGGGTGCCCTTGAAATGGCAGATAAGATTACTACTGTTTCTCCCACCTACGCTACCGAAATCCTCAATCCCTGGTTCTCACACGGACTTGACCGCTGCCTGAACAGCAAGCAGTACAAGACCTGCGGCTTCCTTAACGGCCTTGATACAGAAATGTATGACGCAGCTACCGATAAGGGTATTGCTGCTAACTTCACACCCTCCAAGATGGCAGGTAAGAAGAAGTGCCGTGAAGAATTGCTCAAGGAAGCAGGACTTCCCCAGTGCGATGTACCTGTAATGGGTATTATATCCAGACTTGTTGAACACAAGGGCTTCGACCTTATCAAGTGCGTGCTTGACGATATCGTTCAGGCAGGTATCAAGGTTGTTGTTCTTGGTTCAGGTGAACAGCAGTATGAAGACTTCTTCGCATACATGCAGGGCAAGTATCCCGAAGCTGTAAGCTTCAAGTGCGGCTACATTCCTTCCTACGCAAAGAAGATTTATGCAGGTGCTGATATGTTCCTTATGCCCAGTAAGAGTGAACCTTGCGGCTTAGCACAGATGATAGCCCTCCGCTATGGTACAGTTCCGATTGTACGTGCAACAGGTGGTCTCAAGGACTCTATCCTCGACTACGGCGATGAAAGCGGCGAAGGTCTCGGCTTTACCTTCCAGTCCTATAATGCTCTCGATATGCTTGGCGCAATCAACAGAGCAAAGGATGTATTCTATGACAAGAAGGAATGGGATAAACTTGTCAAGCGCGGCCTGAAGGCTGACTTCAGCTGGAAGCAGTCCGCTAAGCTTTACATCGGTCTTTACGAAGAACTTTGCAGCTGGGATAAATAATTAAACAACAGGTGCCTGAGTCGGGAAACCGATTCAGGCACATTATATGAGGCAGAATAAAGGATGACCTACGAAGAAATCAAAAACAATGAAGCGATAAACACTTATATTCGTCACGCTGACGAATCATTATCGGCCCTGGGCTATACCGAGCACAGCTTCGCACATGTTACGGCAGTTGCGGAAACGGCAGGATATATTCTTGAAACAATGGGTTACAGTCAGCATGAGGTTGAACTTGCAAAAATTGCGGGATATATGCATGACCTCGGCAATCTTGTGAATCGTGTTGACCATTCACAGAGCGGCGCTGTTATGGCATTCCGCATTCTTGATAATCTCAATATGCCTCCTGATGATATTGCCACAATCGTTACCGCTATCGGCAATCACGACGAGGGTACAGGTGTTGCGGTAAATGCGGTATCGGCGGCGTTGATTCTTGCGGACAAGTCTGATGTACGACGTTCCCGTGTGCGTAATGCCGAAGATGCAAAAACAGATATACACGACCGTGTGAATTACTCGGTAATCAAATCGAAACTCAAGATAAACGAGGAAAAGACTCTGATAAAGCTGAAGCTTTCCGTTGATACGCGCATGGGTTCGGTTATGGATTACTTTGAAATTTTCATGGGCAGAATGATAATGTGCAGAAAGGCAGCTGAAAAGCTGGGTCTTGATTTCAAGCTGATTATCAACGAACAGCAACTTATATAGGAAGGGCAGACATTTATGAAGATAACAATTCTCGGCTGTGGTTTCGGAACAGCACTTTCCGTTCTCTGGAATAAGGCGGGGCATGAAATTACAGCATGGACAAAATATGAAGAAGAGATAAACGATATTCGCCGTTACGGCGAGCATAAGCGTCTGCTTCCCGGTGTTGCCGTTTCTAACAGAATTGCTTTTACAACTGATATTTCCTGTGTTGCTGGTGCTGATATCGTAGTTTTTGCAATCCCTTCAAAATTTGTGCGCGAGGTTGCCGAAAAGGTAAAGGAGCATATACGTCCCGAAACAATTGTCCTGAATGTAGGCAAGGGCTTTGAAGAGGAAACCGACAAGCGTCTTTCACAGGTAATCAGCGAAACACTCCCCGACAATAAAATTGCGGTTATGGCAGGTCCCTGTCACGCGGAAGAGGTAGGCAGAGGCATTCCCACAACAGTAGTTATGGCGAGTGAGGATAAGGAATGTGCATTCTTCGTTCAGGAGCAGCTCCAGACAGATACTTTCAGAGTTTATGTGAATGATGATGTTGCAGGCTGTGAAATTGCGGCGGCGCTCAAGAATCCTATCGCCCTCTGCTGCGGAATTATCGAGGGTATGAAGCTCGGTGACAATACCACGGCAGCACTTATGACAAGAGGTCTTGCTGAAATTACAAGACTCGGGGTTGCAATGGGTGCGAAATGGGAGACCTTTGCCGGTCTTGCAGGCGTGGGCGACCTTATTGTTACCTGCACCTCCGTTCATTCCAGAAACCACCGTGCAGGCATACTTATCGGTGAGGGAATGACAGCGGCGGAAGCAGTTGAAAGAGTCGGTACCGTTGAAGGCTACGGTTGCGGAAAGATTGCTTACGGAATTGCTAAGAATCTTGGTGTACGCACACCTATTATCGACCAGCTCTACAAGGTTTGCTTCGAGGGAAGAAAGCCTATGGAAAGCCTGATTGCCCTTATGGAGCGTCCTCAGACTCATGAAAAGGAACGCTACTGGAATCCATGATCCGTGCATAGGTAAGTTGCAATAGGAACGATATTTTTCAGCTTTTTGTCTAAAATTGCCCGATATTCCGATAAAGAAAAAGTATTTTAGGCAATAATGAAAAAATTTTAAAAACCTATTGACATTTAGTATGTTTTTTGTTAAAATATTAAGGTATTCGGAGAAGCGCTGATTAAATCCAGATACGGGCTGTCTGATTTAATCAGTGTTTCTCAAAGTTTTGATTAATGATTTTATAAGGAGGTGCTGACCCATGGCAAAATGCGAAATCTGCGGCAAGGGTGTCACTTTCGGTATTAAGGTTTCTCACTCACACAGACGTACAAACAGAACCTTTAAGGCCAACGTTCAGAAGGTAAAGGCTATTGTAAACGGAACTCCTTGCAGAGTTCACGTATGCACAAGATGCTTACGTTCCGGTAAGGTACAGCGTGCAGTATAAGGCTCTTTTCTGATCCTAAGACACACAAGTTAACCCCTGTAATACAGGGGTTAATTTTTTATATTTCTATTTATGCGGAAAGGACGGTTTTTTATGAAGAAAATATCTCTCGGAATACTGGCGCATGTTGATGCGGGAAAAACTACCCTTTCCGAATCTATGCTCTATATCAGCGGCGCAACACGCAAGCTGGGCAGAGTTGACCACAAGGATGCGTTTCTTGATACTCATTCTCTGGAAAAAAGCCGCGGCATTACCATTTTTTCAAAGCAGGCGGTTTTCAATTCGGACGATACGCAGTTCACTCTGCTTGACACTCCGGGCCACGTGGATTTTTCCGCGGAAGCCGAGCGTGTGTTGCAGGTTCTTGACTATGCGGTATTGCTGATAAGCGGCACTGACGGTGTTCAGAGCCATACCGAAACCCTATGGTATCTTCTTAAAAGCTATCATGTTCCGGTGTTTGTTTTTGTCAATAAAATGGACATTTCCCAGACGGGAAAAGAGCTTCTGATTGCGGAATTGCAGCGTCGTCTTGATGGTGCATGCATAGATTTCTCCGAAGCTGACGGTGGAGATGTCAATATTGAAGCGGCGGCACTCTGTGATGAGGAAATGATGCAGGAATATCTTGAAAACGGTGTTATTTCCAAGGAAAAGGTATGTACTTCTATAAAAAAGCGCAGGCTTTTTCCATGCTTTTTCGGCTCTGCACTGAAAATGGACGGTGTGGAGAAGTTTCTTCATTGTCTTTCGTCATACACTGCCCGGCCCGGTTATGGTGAGGAGTTTTCCGCAAGCGTATTTAAAATCACCGAGGACGAACAGGGTAACCGCCTCACTCACATAAAGGTAACAGGCGGATCGCTTAAGGTTAGAAGCCTTATCGGCGATGAAAAAATTAATTCAATACGTATATATTCAGGTTCAAAATTCACAACTACCGATGAAGCGCAGGCAGGAACGGTCTGCGCCGTTCTGGGACTCTCCTCCGCATATACGGGACAGGGCCTGGGAACAGCGTCCGATTCTCCAATACCGCTTCTGGAACCGCTTTTTTCCTATAAAATAATACTGCCGCCTCAGGTCGATGTGTATGTGGGTCTTGCGGCGCTCCGTAAGCTGGAAGAGGAGGACCCCCAGCTTAGAATTATCTGGAATGAGCGTATGCGCGAAATATATCTGCAGCTTATGGGTGAAATTCAGCTTGAAATCCTGAAAAGTGTTATTTCTACCCGTTTTGGCTTTGATGTGGAATTCGGCGAGGGCAGTATTTCCTACCGTGAGACAATTGCCGCACCAGTGGAGGGTATCGGTCATTATGAACCGCTGCGTCATTATGCCGAGGTTCACCTGCTTTTGGAGCCACTGGAACAGGGCAGTGGTCTGCGATTTGCGACGGATTGCCGCGAGGATAAGCTGGACAGGAACTGGCAGAGGCTTATTCTGACTCATCTTGCAGAAAAGAAGCATCTGGGTGTGCTGACAGGCTCGCCCATAACCGATATGAAAATTACTCTTATTGCAGGAAAAGCGCATCTTAAGCACACCGAGGGCGGCGATTTCCGGCAGGCAACCTACCGTGCTGTAAGGCAGGGCCTTATGTGTGCAGAAAGCGTTATTCTCGAGCCCTGGTACAGGTTTCAGCTTAAAGTACCGATGGATTGTACGGGCAGGGCGATGACTGATTTACAGCGGATGGATGCAGAATTTTCATCACCTGACCAGAATATGAGCGAAACGATAATTGAGGGTAGTATTCCTGCAGCGTCCGTAAGGGGCTATCAGAGCGAGGTGACAGCTTACACAAAGGGAAAGGGCAGAATGACCTGTATTCCCGATGGTTATCGTCCTTGCCGCAATCCTGATGAGGTTATAGAAAAATGCGGATATAATGCCGAAGCTGATATGGACAATCCTCCCGATTCTGTATTCTGCTCGCATGGTGCAGGCTATGGTGTCAAATGGTATGACGTACCCGATTATGCCCATATAAACACAGGACTTTCAGGTGAGACGAAAGAACCTGAAACCGATGTGCAGAAGCCGATAAATGAATTTAAATCACAGAAGGCTACGGATAAGGAGCTTATGGCGATTTTTGAGCGCACCTACGGAAAAATCAAGCGTGACGAGCGTAGTGCTATGCGTACCGAGCGTAAAAAAGAGCCTAAACCATATAAAGGTACGCCTCTTCCTACAGGTCCCGAGTACCTGCTGGTGGACGGCTACAATATAATTTTCGCATGGGAAAAGCTAAGGAAAATGGCAGAAGAAAGCCTTGATTTAGCTCGTACCGAGCTTATCAATATTCTATGTAATTTTCAGGGTTTCCGCCGATGTGAGCTTATTGTTGTTTTTGATGCATATAAAGTCAAGGGTAACAAAGGCGAGGTCGAGCAGGTGGGTGGAATCAGCGTCGTATACACAAAGGAAGCGGAAACCGCCGACATGTATATCGAAAAGGCAACCAGAAAGCTGGGCGGAAAGCACAGAGTGAGAGTTGCAACCTCGGACAGGCTTGAACAGCTGATTATTCTCGGCAGCGGTGCAATAAGAATCAGTGCTACCGAATTTTTAGCTGAAGTTGAAGAGACTGAAAAAGCAATACGTTCATATATCGAATAAAACGTGAATGTTTGTGTATCATATCCTTTGAAAGGGATTGATAGGTTATGAATTTAATATTGTGCAGCCATAACTGCCGGTATCAGAAGGATGGCTACTGCTGTCTTGAAGATAACGCTGAAATAACAAATGCGGCGGCTTCTCCGTGCTGTTATTTTGTTGAATACAGAGCAGAAAAATAGTATTTCTCCGATAATGTGATAGTTAAATGCACATTATCGGAGCTGTTTTTTGTTACAAAAGTCTGAAAATTATTATTTTTCTGCGAAATAAAGGGGTTTTCATATTGACAGTATGATGATTTTGTGATAAAATAATTATAAATATATTCATATAAAAGGAAATTATGAACAATTCGATAGAAAACTGCAATAAAATCTTTTGTTTCAAGAGGTGTATTATATTATGAATAATAAGTTTTCACGAATAGTATGTGGTATTCTTTCTGTTGTAATGTGTATTTTCTCTACAGTACATGTTACCAATATCCAGGCGGCTGAAGTCGAAACAATTCCTGTGTACGATGACGCCATTGTTGTCAATGCTCTTTCTGTTGCTCTTAAAAGAGGTGACGGATATGTTGAAATCAACAGATGGACTCAGGTTCAGGACGGAGATGAGCTTTCACTGGACTTTGAATGGACAGCGAAGGGTAACGAACAGCCTCCGTTAACTTTCGTATATGACCTTAGTGATGCACTTCAGAACATCAGTCTCGGCGATAATCAGATAATTTCCACCGCGGATGCTACATACCGTATTGAAGGACAGATGCTTTATATCGATATTGCCAAGGGTAAGTCAGGAAGAAGCGGTACCTGTCAGCTTTCAGGTACTATTGATCTGGATAATGCCCAGGTAGATGAAGGCGGCATAACTGAGATTAAATTCATCAATAAAGTCTTAGAAGCATATGCACCCAGCAAGGTAACGGGTGTAAGCGTTGAAAAGAGTGCGGTAAGATGCGAAGCTGACGGTTCAGGACAGTATTATCAGTATTTTACGGTAAAGATTACCAATAACTCTGCAGAAAATACTGTATCAGGCGCAACTCTTACAGATAATTTTGTACAGGTAGACAACTTATTTAACAGCACAACACTTGAAGACTTTACAGTTGCCGATTCCAGCGGTAATCCTGTTGCCGTCAAGGATTCAAATGACAATGATGTTTCTTCAAGCGTAACTGTCGGTACTACCATCAAACTTCCCGCATTAGTGGCAAAGGATTATGTTACTGTTTCCTATAAGGTAAAGATTGATAAGGAGGCTGCTCTTAACCAGAAGAACGGCGAAAATGTCGCAACCGTCGGATACAGCAGTGGCGACAGCCTCAAGATTGCGCAGGGTTATGCAAAAGCGAACCCTGATATTCCTGTTGTTTCAAAGACAGGTTATCTTGACCAGAATACCAAGGATAAGATAACATATACAATTACTGTTGATCCCGGTACTATGGTTGCAGATGATGAGAATTTTGTAGTTATCGATACTCCTGAGGGTCTTGACCCCGCTAAGATTGCTGAAAAAATTCCGGGCGCTACTGTACCTGTCGGTGCTGACTATGTAAGTATCCCCATGGGTGATCCCGATGCAAACGGGGTTTATAAACTTACATATACAGTTGACCTTCCCGATGAATTCAAGAATCAGATTGTAAACAAGAATGTAAAGAATGAGGTTTCCGTTACATTTGACAATACTTATGAGTATACAAGTACATCCGATATCTATATTCCTGCGAGCGGTAATGCTCTTGTCAATAAGTCTGTTGAAGACTATGATTATGCAACAGGTGTTATAAACTGGAAGGTAGACCTTTTTATTCCTAATGATATTTCTGAGACAAATACTCTTCAGAGCTATAAACTCAGTGACTGGCTGAACGGTCATGTGGATGGTGCGCTCGGCACACAGGGTAACAGCTATTTTGATGAAAAGGGTTTTACCGATGATAGTTCCAGGGCCGAAGCAGTTATGAGCACTGTTAAGATCAGTACTGACGGTGTTAATTTTACTGCTATAGATGATACAATTGCAACATACGATATCTGGAATACTCATAAAAGCAATATCGGCAGTCTTACTTTTACTGAACAATTTTTAGATGATAATGCAGGTAATACGGTAACACTTACTTACAGTTCAACAATGGACAAATCTGTTGATGCTTATAAGAGCCTTACTTATCTGAATACTGCTCAGCTTTCATATAGTTTTACTGAAGGCGGTGGCACAATACAGTCCAGTGCATATGTTTCTCCTTCAGTCAATGTAGTTAAGACTACAAATTATCCCCTTACCTCATCTCCAAATGCTATAAGATGGGTTATCCGTCTTAACTCTATCAGATATGACTTCTCGGAGAACGAAACTATAACAGTTTCTGATATTCTTCCTGAGGGCTACGAAATAATAGACGGTACTCAGGGTATGGCTATTGCTAATTATGCAGTAAGCGAAAAAGACGATTGGACATATCCCGATAGAGTATCCTATACTACTTCTACAACAGCGGAGGGTCGTCAGAAGCTTGACTTTACTCTTACGCTTACAGCGGATATGGCTTCGAAAATAAGCAAGACCGGTGATAATAATTATCTGGCAATTGTTTTTGAAGCGTCAATGACTGATGAGTATTATGAAGACTTCAATTTAAACAACACCTCAGGCACACCTGTTGATATTACAAATAATGCAACAGTTACAGTTGGCAGTAAGGACTATGATGTAAGCTGCACAACTCAGGTTACTCCTGTTCTTCCTGATGGAATTCTCTCCAAGAGTGTAGTTTCAGAAGCGAGAGATGAGTTGACAGATACTTTTGAAGCTACGTACAAAATCGTTGTAAACGAAGGTGGAGCGAAGCTTCTTGAGAATTCCTCAGACCTTGTGCTTACCGATACTCTCGGTACTTGGCTTGAGCTTGTTGAAAACACTATCAGGGTAACACCTGCGGCTGACTATTCCTATGATAAGAGCACAAGAACCATCACCTTTAATTTAGTGGATGAAACGGAATATGAAATCACTTATGATGTTGTAGGTGACTGTGCAAAGTTCAAGCAGCTCAACAGTGATGAAAGCGGTATCGACTCTTCATATGCTGATGAAATGTTCTCGAATACTGTTGAACTCAAGGGTGAGGACGAGATTGACCTCAGGCAGGAAGTTGCTCTTCAGGAAAGCACCTATAAGACCAACGCTACATATCAGTATACTGTTGTGCTTTCAGGTGAAAAGACATGGGTCGGCTCATCAACTCTTATTCCCAGAAATGTTATTATTAACTTAAAGGAGACAAAAATGGCTCCTGATGGTGAAATAACAGTTACCGAAAACAAGCAGGAATTAGAAGTAACAAGTACAGACGGCACATGGACATATACAATTGAAGGTCTCACATCCAAGGATGCTGTCGGTAACCGTTATACTTACGAAATTGTCGAAGTAATGGTCGGCGGTGATACCGTTGAAGACAGTGGCTATAAAGTTGTATACAGCAATGAAGGAACTACCGATACCGATGACGGCGAAGAGCTTACAATCAACTTTACAAATACTTTCACTGCTGATGATATGGAAATCGGTAAGATTACAGTAAATAAGGTCTGGGATGACGGCGGAAACGCGAACCGTCCTGATGTAAAGTTTGTTCTCAAAAACACTACAACAAATGAAACATGGGAAAAGACACTCGGGAATGCTTCCAGCGTTACCTTTGATGAGCTTCCTCTGTATGCTTACTCCCGTGACGCATCAGACAAGCTTGTAAGAACGCCTTATGAGTATACTCTTTCAGAAGTTACTGTTGCAGGAGGAGCTGTTCCTGATTATACTGTTACATACAGTGAAAGCAACATTGTTATAGCTTCTGCAGATGATATTCCCACAACCGAGTCTGAACAGCCCACAAAGACAGTAACAGTAACCAACACCTACGAAGCATCTGCCAAGCAGCAGGAATACGGTTCAGTTGCAGTAACAAAGGTATGGGATGATACTGCCAATACAGGAAATATTACACATCCCGAAATTACTCTGACTCTCAGTTCCGATGACGGTGCGGCAGACAGAACAGTAACAATTACCTCTCCCGCAACAACTGCAAGCTTCACAAATCTTCCTGTGTATAAGGTTGATGCCGACGGTGTTACAGACACGAAGGTGACTTATACACTCACGGAATCTTCTGTTGAAGGTTACGATGTATCCTATACAGGTAATGAGAATATTCAGCTTGAAAATAATGGCACAAAGAATGTTACCGTA